>JAFEFF010000020.1 GCA_018240745.1 Pseudomonadota bacterium | reverse complement strand
GGTCTCGACCCGGGACGGTGTCCGCGAGCCGAAGAACCGGCGCGTCGAGATCATGGTCCAGTAGAGTTAGCGCGTCTCGACCACGTGCTGGTTCTGCAGGAACTTGGACAGCGCGCCGGTGAAGCCGAGCGCCAGGCCCAGCCAGAAGATGCTGGTGATCAGTCCTCGGGTGACCGGTTTCATGCGCCCGAGGATCGACCAGATGCGCGCCCGGCGCCAGCGCCCGACGCCGGGAAGCAACAACACTTACACTATTCCTTCGCCCCGATTGCCTTGCGGCAGACGACGGCCGGAAGCTGATCATGCGCCGACACTCTGCGGTTGGCCGACATCCAGGGCGAAGCCCGGCTCGGCGGTATGGACCTCGATCTCGGGGAAGCGCTCGCGCAGCGCGGCCGCGAACTTCGGCCACGGCTCGGAAACCGCGCCCATCATGGCGTGGAAGTGCTCGTGCGGCGGATAGAGCACCACGATCCTGGGCCGGAGCGCCGCCACGCCCCGCACGACGTCGGCGATGAAGTCGAGCTGCATGCCGGCCAGCAGGATGTCGGTGCGATGGCGCCGGCCGAGATCGGCGATCTCGGCGTCGGTCATCTTGGTGTTGAAGCCCTCGTTGTAGTTCAGGATCGTCGTGCCGTCGCTCAGCTCGACATGGAAGCCGGTGTAGGGCGAGT
This sequence comes from Pseudomonadota bacterium, assembly GCA_018240745.1. Classification (GTDB taxonomy): domain Bacteria; phylum Pseudomonadota; class Alphaproteobacteria; order Reyranellales; family Reyranellaceae; genus Reyranella. The sequence goes on along the minus strand of JAFEFF010000020.1, from coordinate 41,768 downwards.
AGAACGGCGCGCGGGTGGCGCTGCTCCATGCCCAGGCGAGCTGCGTCGCGTTGCCATGGAACAGGGCGCGGCTCAGCGCCCTCGGCAGGTTGATGTCGCGGTGCTGCCAGCGGAAGGCCGAAAGTCTGAAGCCGGGCAGGGCGAGGGTGCCGAACACCTTCGGATCGATCGCCCTGAGCCGCTCGGTCGGGATACCGCGCCGCCACTTCAGGAACGAGCATACCGACGGTGAGCCGACCACGATGGCGTTCGTCTCACGGGCGATCACCGGCACGTCGAGGAAGTGCTCCTCGTGGCCGTGGGTCACGCAGATGTATTTGGCGTGCCGGAAATCGCCGATGTCGAACCATTGCACGCCGCAGTAGCGGCGAAAGAACGGGTCGAAGAACAGCGCGCCGTCGTCCGTCTCGATCGACAGCGCCGACCAGCCGTAGTAGCGGATGCGGGCGGGCATGGTGGTGTCTTTTGCCGGGGCGCGCCACTCCGTGGCGCGTCATGATCATGATCGCGCCACGGAGTGACGCGCCCCCAGCGAAAGAGTCAGCCGCAGGCCACCGAGTAGATGTGCTGCACCTCGCCGGGCAGGGGCATGGCCTGCCAGGTCTTGCCGCCGTCCTGGGTGCCGAAGATCTCGCCGTCGTAGCGGGCGCCGAGATAGACCTGGTTGGGATCGGTGGCGTGCAGGCCGACCGACATGATGGTGCCGTGCACCTGGACCTTGTCGAAGCGCTGCCAGGTCTTGCCGTTGTCCTGGCTGCGATAGAGCGCCCCGTCGTGGCTCGAAGCCGCGACCGACAGGGCGGCGTAGAGCGTGTTGGGCTCGGCCGTAGAGACCTTGACGTCGCGCCCGTAGGTCACCGGCGAGAACCGCTTCACGTCCATGTCCTGCCAGGTCCGGCCGTGGTCGGTGGTGCGGAACAGGCCCATGCGCAACGCCACGATCGGGCAATCCGGATCGGCCGGATTGATCGTGATGGCATGGCCGTCGAGCATGCCCTCGGCGGTGGTGTCGCTGACGATCTTGCTCTTGAGGTGCTCGAGCTCGGCGAGCTTGATCAGCCCGGCGCTGCAGTCGGTCCAGGTCTCGCCGCCGTCGGTGCTGCGCATCACGCCGTTGATCTCGAGCGCTGCGTAGATCTCCTCGGGCTTCTTCGGATTCTGCGCGAACCGCATCACGCGCGAGGCGAACGGCCCCTTGCAGTACGCGCCGACCTTGGGTGTCGCGAGCTTGCGCCAGCTCCCGCCGCCATCCTCGCTGCGATAGACCTCGATCGGCGAGGCGCCGGCCAGCATCTTCTTCGGGTCGCGGCTGTCGACCATGAACGACCAGACCTGCGTCTTGTCGGGGAAGGCCGTGCGCCTGAAGCTGTGGCCGTGATCGGTGCTGCGCCACACCCCGTCGTTGGTGCCGGCAAACACCACGTCCGGATCGTCCGGCTTCACGAACACCGTGTAGGCCTCGACGCCGTCGAGCACGTGCTTCCAGTCGCCACCTTTCGCGGCGCGCTGGAAGACGCCGGCCTTGCCGGTGTGATCGGGTTTGCCGAAGTAGCCGGCAACGCCGGCATAGATGTTCGAACCGTCAGGCATGGCGCTCCTCCGTCAGTTCTTCTTGGCGACCATCGGGCAGCCACCCTGGTCCATCGGCCGGAAGGCCTCCTCGGCCGGGATGGTGGCCAGCAGCTTGTAGTAATCCCATGGGCCCTTGGACTCGGCCGGGGTCTTGACCTCGAACAGGTACATGTCGTGCATGTTGCGGCCGTCGGGCCGGATCCAGCTCTTGCCGAACACCGGATCGTCCCACTTGGTCGACTTCATCTGCGCCATCACCTTGTCGGCGTCGTCGGTGCCGGCGGCCTTGACGGCGTTGAGGTAGGCGAGCGTCGCCGAGTAGAAGCCCGCCTGCACCATGGTCGGCATGCGGCCCTTGAACTTCTCGGCGAAGCGCTTGGAGAAGGCGCGGGTCTTGTCGTTGAGGTCCCAGTAGAACGCCTCGGTGAGCCGCAGGCCCTGGGCACGCTCGAGCGTCAGCGAGTGCACGTCCGACACGAAGACCAGCAGGCCGGCGAGCTTCTGGCCGCCCTTGACGATGCCGAACTCGGACGCCTGCTTGATCGAGTTGATGGTGTCGCCGCCGGCATTCGCGAGACCGATGATCTGCGCCTTCGAGGCCTGTGCCTGCAGCAGGAAGGAGGAGAAGTCCGAGGTGTTGATCGGATGGCGCACTTCGCCGAGCACCGTGCCGCCCGCCTTGGTGACGACCGTCGCGACGTCGCGCTGCAGGGCGTAACCGAAGGCGTAGTCGGCGGTGAGGAAGAACCAGGTCTTGCCGCCCGACTTCACGACCGCCGAGCCGGTGCCGTTGGCCAGCGCCGACGTGTCGTAGACCCAATGCACGGTGTAGGGGTTGCAGAGCTTGCCGGTGATGTCGGAGGAGGCGGGGTCGGGCGCGAGGAAGATCTTCTTCTTCTCGCCGGCGACGCCCTGGATGGCGATCGACGACGACGAGGCGCCGGCGCCCATGATCATGTCGACATGCTCGGCATCGTACCAGCGGCTGGCCAGCGAAGCGGCCACGTCGGCCTTGTTCTGGATGTCGCCTGTGACGAGCTCGATCTTCTTGCCCAGCACGGTGCCGCCGAAGTCGGCGATCGCCATCTCGGTGGCGACGACCGCGCCCGGTCCGTTGATGTCGGCATAGAGGCTCGCCATGTCGGTGGCCACGCCGATCTTGACTGAATCGTCCGAAACCTGCGCCCACGCCGGCGCCCCCAAAGCGGACAAGACGCACGCAAGAGCACTCAACACACTACGCTTCATCGCTTCACTCCCATGGGCTTTTTGGTTGTGTCGAGCCTAGCAAGGTGCTGGCATGCCGGCAAAGCGGGAGCAGCGCCATGATCGAGGGTATTCGCGACATCGCCACGCGGGACGGGGCGATGGAGACTTTCATCGTCCATCCCGATCGCGGAGCGCATCCGGTCGTGCTGTTCCTGATGGACGCACCCGGCATCCGGCCCGAACTCTATGACATGGCGCGGCGGTTGGCGACGGTCGGCTACTACGTGATGCTGCCGAACCTCTATTACCGCGCCGGCAAGGACACCAAATACGGCCCGGATGTGCTGGAAAAGGGCAGCGCCGAGCAGGCCCGCATGCGGGCGGTGCGAACCAAGATGACCATCCCGCCGGTGATGGACGACGTTGCCGCCATGATTGCCCATGCCGACACGCAGAAGGAGGCGAAGAAGGGCCCGGTGGGCACCCACGGCTATTGCATGAGCGGGCCGTATTCGCTGGCGGCGGCGGCGCGCTACCCGGACCGCATCGCGGCTGCCGCTTCGTTCTACGGAACGTGGCTGGTGAGCGATGCGGTCGAAAGCCCGCATCTCACCCTCGGCAAGGCGAAGGGCGAGCTCTACATCTCCTGCGCCGAGCACGACGAGCTGGCGCCGCCGGAGATGGTCAAGGAGCTCAAGGCGCTGTTCGACAAGTCCGGCAACGGCGGCGAGCTCGAGATCCAGATGGGCGTCCATCACGGCTTCGCCTTCCCCGAGCGCTGGTGCTACGACAAGCCGGCCGCCGAGCGTCATTGGGAGCGCCTGATCTCGCTGTACCGTCGAAGAATCGGCTAGCGCTTCTTCCTCTGTCATGACTGCCAGCCACTGCCACGCGTCGTGGCAGTGATCCGTTGCAGCCGGGCCGGCGTTTTGCGCCGTTCCTGCCACTCTGCCCGCACCCTCCCGCCCCCGCGCGGAAAACCCCTCGCAGGGATGCACGCCTTCGTCCGTCGCGATGAACGTCTTGGCTCGGCAGTTTTCATGCCGGGCAGAATACTTGGCGCACCCCCGATCACCTATTCTGGGCAATGGCCGCGATGAATTGCGAGGATTCGCGCACGAATTTCGAGGGCCAATGCCCATGCGGGTTTTGCCGTTTCCATCGATTCTGCGATCGACGAGGCGCGCGATCCGCTTCGGCACGTCGTGTTGCTGACGCCGCTGCTGGCCTGTCCGGAGCACGTGCGGGGCACCCCGAGCCCGGGATGCCGGAAAAACCGCGATTTTACCGATCCTGGACGCACCCGCGTGCGGTTATGATCGCCGGGCCTGCCCGGAAGCCGTCATCGAACCGGGCCCGCATGGCGGCGCGGTTGCCGTGTCTCCCGCACGATGTCGCCGTCGTGTTCGAGCTTTCCGCGAAGGCGGATTTTATTTTCGGTCGAATAGAAATCTTCTTCAGCGCGGGGTGGCGTCCGGCCTGAATTTCTGGATGCGCTTTCCGGTGTCGACGTCGCCTGTGTAGACGTTGCCCCTGGAATCGATCGCCAGCGCGTGCACCCAGTGGAACTGGCCGACCTGGCGGCCGGAGCGGCCGAAGCTGCCGACCACCTGGCCGTCGCTGCGGCGCAGGATGCGCACTTCGTTGTTCTCGCCGTCGTTGTTCAGCAGGTAGGTCTGGTTGGCGTCCGGCCACAGCGCCAGGCCCCACACCGCGCCGTTGCCCAAAGTCGCCTTTTCGTAGAACCACTCGGTCACGAAGGTGCCGTCTTTCTTGAACACCTGGATGCGGTCGTTGGTGCGGTCGCAGACGTAGACATAGCCGTCGCGCGAAGGCGTGGCGCAATGCACCGGGTTGGCGAACTGCTGCGGCGGCGGCGCGCTCGGACTGTAGGCCGCCTGCTTGTCGTCGTTCGGCTTCTTTCCGTAGGCGCCCCAGTAGCGCTTGAACGCGCCGGTGCCGGAATCGAACACGATGACGCGGCGGTTGCCATAGCCGTCGGCGACGAACAGCTCGTGCGCTTCCTCGTCGACCTGCACGGTCGCCGGCCGGCCGAGCCGGGTGGTGTCGTTGCTGTCGCCGGTCGGGCCGGCGACGCCGATCGTCAGCAGCAGCTTGCCGTCGCGGCTGAACTTGTAGATCGCGCTGTCATCGTTGCCGTTGCCGGTGATCCAGACCGAACCCGCGCGATCGACGAACAGGCCATGCTCGTTGACGACCCAGGGCTTGGTATCGGGGAAGCCCCACCCCTGGACGAAGTTGCCGTCGGCGTCGAACTCCATGACGGACGGGGCAGGGGCGCAGCACTTGCTTCGCGGCGGCTCGAGGGTGGCGCCCTTTTCGTCGTCGGTCAGCGTGCGCGGGCGCTGCAGCACCCAGACATGGTCGTTGGAATCGACCGCGATGTTCGCGACCTGGCCCAGCAGCCAGTTGTTCGGCAGCGGCTTGGGCCAGGACGGATCGACCTGGAACTGCGGAACGGTCTGGGCCGAAAGCGGAGAGGCGGCGAGCAGCAGCGCGGCCGCCCAGGCGAATGCGCGCATGGTGTCTCCTCCGGCGGACGAGGCCAGCCCGCCGCGGGCTCAGGAAGCGGCGGCCGTCTCGGCGTGGGCCTTGCGCTTGTGGACCTGCCAGCGGTTCAGGATGTCGCGTGCATGGTTCGCCGTCGGATCCATGTCGCGCTCGCGTCCGGCCACCTTGGCGGTCAGTTCGATCACGTAGCCGTTGGGATCGCGGAAGTAGATCGAGCGGATGAACTTGTGATCGGAGATGCCGCGTACCTCGCGACCCTCGGCCTTGCCCTTGGCGAACATGCGGTCGAGCGCCTCGGGCTCGACCTCCAGCGCAATGTGAAGGTCGAAGTCGTGCTGCTCCTTGAACTCGAACGGCATGTCCGGCGCCTCGAAGAAGGCGAGGCACGAGCCGTCGTCGAGCTGGAAGAAGGAATGCAGCACGCCGGTGCCGGTCGTACGGCCGGTCATCGTCGTCTCGATCTTGAAGGCGTTGACCAGCGGCAGGCCGAGGAAGTCCTCGTAGAACTGCCGCGTCTCCTCCGAATCGCGGCAGCGATAGGCGTTGTGATGCAGTCCCTTGATCATGGCTGCTCTCCTTGTGTGCTCATGCAGTCGCGTGCGTGTCCTCACACCGTCGCCCAGGTCTTGCCCTCGGTCGAGGCGCGGAAGCCGTTGAAAACCTCGTTCACCTTCTCGTAGTTCGGCTGCTTCTTCACGTTGCCGATCCAGCGCTGGACGTTGGGATAGTTCTTCAGGTCGCAATGGATGAGCTCACCAATACTCATGATCGCCGAGCCGAGATAGTCCGCGATGGTGATCTGGTCACCGCAGATATACTTCTTGTTGCCCGCCAGCCAGTGATCGTTCAGGACCTGCAGCCAGGTCTTGCAGCGGTCCTGTGCCCACGCGATCGTTCCGGCGTGGGTCTTCTCGTCGGGCCGCTTGTGGTGCGGGAAGAGCTGCGGATAGACCAGGCCATAGCCCCAGTCCTTGTAGAAATTGGAGTTGAACCAATCCATCGCCTCGTTGACCCGGGCGCGCTGCTTGAGGTCCTTCGGATAGGCCGGCGAATCGATCTTCTCGGCGAGGTAGCGCAGGATCGCCGCACTCTCGGTCAGGCGGAAGTCGCCGTCCTCGAGCATCGGCACCAGGCGGTTGGGGTTCTTCGAGCTGTAGGCGGGCTCGTAGTGCGCGCCCTTCAGGATGTCGACGACCTCCAGCTCGCAGGGGATGTTGTTGTCGGCGATGAACTGCATCACCGGGCGGCACGCGGTGGAAACGGGATGCGTGTAGAGCTTCATGGTTACCTCCCAGTAAGCGACGGAGGCGGATGTGACGCCTCCGTCAGCGTCGGACGCTGACACCTCCCCACAGGACGAAGGAGGGCTACATACTACCGGTCCAACCAGACGTCTTCGAAGCGCCAGTGGTTGTAGATCGTGTTGACCGCCAGCTTGACTCCTTTCACCTCGGGCCGCCAGCAGGTGGCGCCCCAGTCGTGCTGAATCACCGGGCGGGCGCCATCTTCCTGCAGCTTCTTGTCGATCTCCCAGACCAGCTTCTTGCGCGCCTCGATGTCGGTCATGCGCGACTGCTGGTCAAACAACTTCTCGGTCTCGGGATTGCAATAGTTCGTGTAGTTGCGTTGCGAGCCGCAGTGGAAGGTTTCGTAGAACACCACGTCCGGATCGTCGATGCCGACGCCCTGGACATTGAGGCCGACCGTGTAGTCCTTCTTGGCCATGCGGTTGTACCAGACGGCGGTCTCGAGCGGCTCGAGCTCGCCCTGGATATGGACCTGCTTGAGATGGTCGATCAGGATCACCGCCTGGTCGCGATAGGTTGCGATGTTGCGGGTCGAGACCTTGATCCTGAGCGGCTTGTCGGCGCTGTAGCCGAGCTTCTCCATGATCTTGCGGCCCTCGGCGCGCTGCTTCTCGTGGTCGGCGCCGTAGCCTGCCACGGTCGCCAGGAAGTCCGGCGGCATGCCCCACAGGCCCTCGGGCGGCGGCAACATCGAGCCGCCCAGCCGGTTGGTGCCCTGGCCGATGATCTCGGTGAAGGCCGAGCGATCGATCGCCAGCACCATGGCCTTGCGCACATCGGGGTTGTCGAACGGCGGCCGGTCGCGATTGACCAGCAAATTGGCCTGGGTATTGGTCGGCAGGTACTCGCACTGTGCCCAGGACGCCTGCGCCTTCAGGTCTTTCAAGGCGGGCGCCGCGATTTCGGCGGTGAAGGTGAGATCGTACTGGTTGGCGATGAAGGCCAGCAGCGACGTCGCGCGGTTCGGGATGATCCTGAACTCGATCGCGTCGAGATAGGGCCGGCCCTTCTTCCAGTAGTCGGGGTTCTTCACCAGCTTGATCGACTCGTTCTGGCGGAACTCGGCGAACTTGAACGGGCCGGTGCCGATCGGGTGGGTGCGCATCTGCGCCGGGCTGACATGGCAGGGATAGACCGGCGACATGCCGCCGGCGAGCATGGTGAGCAGGGAGGGCTGCGGCCGGCCGAGGTGGAAGGTGACCTCGTAGTCGCCGTTGGTCGTGACCTCGTTGAGGTTGAAGTACCACGACCGGCGCGGGTTCTTGCGCAGCTTCGAGTCCTTCGAAGTCAACATGTCCCAGGTGCACTTGACGTCGGCCGATGTGAACGGCTTGCCATCGTGCCATTTCACGCCTTCGCGCAGCTTGAAGGTGAGATCCTTGCCGTCGTTGCCCCACGTCCACCCGGTCGCAAGGTCGGGCACGATTCGGTCGGGCCGGTTCTGCTTGCTGTCCGGATCGAACACCACGAGGTTGTTGTAGACCGACATGAACGGCATGACGGTCGAGATCGTCGCCTCTTCATGAATGGACGCGCTGGGCGGGTTGTCGCGATGACTGACGCGCAATGTACCGCCGGACTTCTGTGCGAGAGCCGGCCCGGCGAGAAGGACCACGACCGCCGACAGCATCAACACGCGCCGCATAACCTTCCTCCAACCTTGTTTTGCTTGCGACAACGCTAGCACAGCGTAGGCTCGTGCCATCATGCGTTTGCTCGTTTGTCTGCTCGTCGGAATTCTGCAGGCTGCGCCGATTGCCGCGCAGGACTTCCCGAACCGGCCGATCCACGTCATCGCGCCGTTCGGGCCGGGCACGGCGACGGATACCGTGGCGCGCGTGATCGCCGCCGAGCTGACGCGGCTCACCGGCCAGGCCGCAGTGGTCGACAACAAGCCGGGCGCCGAGGGCCAGATCGGCGCGCAGGCCGCCGCGACCGCGAATCCCGACGGCTACACCATCTTCGTCACCACCCAGACGACCCAGGCGATCAACCAGCATGTCTACAAGAAGCTGCTCTACGACCCGGTGAAGAGCTTCGAGCCGATCAGCGGACTGTCGGGCGGGGCACAGATGGTGATCGTGCGCAACGACCTGCCGGCAAGGACGATCCCCGAGTTCATCGCCCTCGCCAGGGCGCAGCCGGGCAAGCTCGCGTTCGGGAGCGGCAACGGGTCGGCGCGCGGCGCGGCCGAGCTGTTCCGGATCATGGCGAAGGTCGACCTGCTCGGGGTCCCCTACAAGGCCCAGACGCAGGTCATCGCCGACCTGCTGGGCGGGCGCCTCGACGTCACTTTCAGCGACTTCACCACCGGCCTGCCGCCGGTGCGCGACGGCCGGGCGCGTGGGCTCGGCGTCACCAGCCTCGAGCGCTATCCCGGGCTGGAACAGTATCCGGCCGTTGCCGAGTTCGTGCCCGGCTACGAGTCGCGGCCATGGAACGCGGTCTATGCGCCGGCTGGCACGCCGCGGCCGATCATCGACAAGCTGAACGCGCTGATCCGCGAGGCGGTCGCCTCCGAGGCCTACCGCAACCTGCTCAAGATCACGCTTGCCGTGCCTTTCCCGTGCTCGCCGGAAGAGCTCGCGGCCTTCCAGGCCCGGGAGACGGTCAAGTGGGGCGAGATCGTCCGCGTCGCCGGGATGCAGGAGCCTTAGTCAGGTCCGCCGCGCCTCTACGAGCTGCCAGATCCCGCTCAGGAACACGCAGACGGCGACGGCCAGGAAGGCCGAGCGATAACTCGCGGCCGAGGCGATCAGCGCGAAGATCGGCGGGCCGAACACCGCGCCGGAGAAGGCGAGGGCCGTTTGCACGGCCGCGATCGCCGCGGTCTCGCCGGGCGGCGAGAGGTGGGCGAACTCCGCTTGTGACGTGCCGTTCCAGCTGATCACGACCGAGCCGTAGCCCATCACGACGAGGGCGATCAGCCAGAACGGGCTGTCGGAGCCGAGCAGCCCGGTCGCGGTCGAGCCCAGGGCCATGCCGACTCCGGTCCAGCCCAGCAGCTTCATGCGCGGCATGCGGTCGCCCATGCCTCCGCTCAGCAGACGGACGACCGAACCGACGATCTGCGACAGGAACAGCAGGAAGCCTGCGCGGGCGATGCTGAGGCCGCAATGCTCGTAGAGATAGGTGACGAGGTAGAAAGTGAAGGTGTGTTGGGCGACCACGAAGACGAAGGCGGAGCAGCCGAGCACGCGCAGTTGCGGATGGCCGAAGACGAAGCGGATCGACCTCCAGATGTCGCCGCGCGGTTTGCCCTCGACGGTGATGACATCGAGCTGCGGCCGCAGGGGTTCGACCAGAATCGCGGCGAGCAGCAGCATGCCGGCCGCAACCAGGCTCGCGCCGCGCCAGCCGACCCACGGCAGCAGGGCGGGGAACAGGATGCCGGCCAGGGCGAAGCCGAGTGGCGTGCCGGTCTGCTTCACCGAGAAGACCATGCCGAAATATTCGCGCGGCACGCGCTGGGCGAGGATGTGGGCCGAGGCGGGGTTGATCGGACCCTGGGCCACGCCGATGAACAGCACGGCGCCGACGGTCGCGGCGACGAGGGCCAGCGAATTGAGCGCCAGCCCTATGGCCCCCATCAGCAGCGCCGCCTGGCAGATCCGCACCGCGCCCAGCCGCACGATCGGCCCGGCTGCCGCCAGCGCCGCGACGGTCGCCACGGCATAGATGATGGCGGTGAAGACGCCGACCAGCTTGGCGTCGATCGCGAGATCCTTCGCGACCGCCGGCATCATCACGCCGAGCGACAGCACCGACAGCGAGATCATCACCTGGATGGCGAGCATGCTCGCCACGGGGACGACAGCCCCCCGTCGTCCCGAGCGGAGGCGCCCGAAGGGCGCCGCAGTCGAGGGACCTCTTTTCACTGCGAAGGCTCTACGGGATTGAAAAAAGATCCCTCCACTACGCTACGCTCCGGTCGGGATGACGGGCTTCGCCCGTCACATCCCGAACAGGTCGGCCTTGTTCAGGATGGTGTTGCGCAGGATGCGGATCGAGGCGACGTCGACCATGATGCCGTCGACGTTGATCGCGCCCAGGCCCTTGGCCTCGGCCTCGGCGTAGGCCTTCTCGAGCTTGCGGGCGCGCGCCACGTCCTCGGGCCTGGGCGAGTAGATCTCGAGCGCATGCTCGATCTGCGAGGGATGGATCGCCCATTTGCCGACGCAGCCCAGGATCATCGAGCGGCGGCATTCCTCGCGATAGGCCTCGGGGTTCTTGAAGTCGGCGAACGGGCCGTCGACCGGGTCGATGCCGGCGGCGCGGCAGGCCATCACCAGGCGGAAGCGGGCATAGTGCCAGATGTCGCCGGGGTAGCCGCCCGATTCGCCGACGTTCTTGTTGGTGACGCCCATCGAGGCCGAGAAGTCGCCCATGCCGAACACCAGGCATTCGAGCCGCGGCGTGCAGGCGGCGATGGCGTCGACGTTCTGCATGCCCTCGACCTCTTCGATGAGAGCTTCGAGGCCGATCCGGCGCTTGAGCTTGAGCTTCTTCTCCATCTGATGAAGCAGCTTGTCGGCGAACAGGATGTCGGCCGTCGTCTGGACCTTGGTCATCATGATCGTGTCGAGATGCTCACCGGCGCCCTCGACCACCTCGATGATGTCCTCGTAGGCGTACTCGGTGGTGAGGTCGTTGATGCGCACGCAGCGCGTCTTGCCCTTCCAGTCGAGCTCCTTGAGGGCAGTGACGATCTTCTTGCGGGCCTCGCGCTTCTGGCTCGGGGCGACGGCATCCTCGAGGTCGAGGAAGACGTGGTCGGCCTTCGACTCGGACGCCTTCTGCATCATCTTCTCGCTCGAGCCCGGGGTCGAGAGCTGGACGCGGCGGGCGCGCCGGGGGCGGTCGGTCATGGTCTTCTCCTCTAGGCGACGATCTTGTCCGTGCGCAGGCGCTCGATGTCCGACGCGCTGCAGCCGATGGACTTCAGATATTCGTCGGTGTGCTCGCCGAGCAGCGGCGCACGATGACGCACCTTGCCCGGCGTCTCGGTCATCTTCACCGCCACACCGGCGATCTGGACCTCGTGGTCGAGGCCGGGATGGGGCACCCAGGGCAGCATCTCGCGCGCGGCGAAGTGCGGGTCGGCGACGATGTCGCGCACGTTATAGACCGGTGAGAACGGCACCTGGCCGCCGAGATGCTTCAGCAGCTCCTGTTTGGTGCGCTGCCTGGTGAACGCCGACACCGCGGCGATGATCGCCTCCTGGTTGGCACGGCGGTCCTGCACGGTGAGGTTCCTGGGATCGGTCGCCATCTCGGGCCGCTCGATCAGCCGGCACAGGATCGGGAAATGCTGGTCGGCATGGGCGGCTATCGTCACGAAGCCGTCCTTTGCCGGGAACATGCCGAAGGGGCAGAGCAGGGGATGGTGGTTGCCCTCGGGCACCGGCAGCGTCTGGGCGAAGGAGTGCTGGTGCATGATACGCTCGCACACCGCGAGGATGGCATCGAGCATGCCGACATCGACGAACTGGCCCTTGCCGGTCTTGTGGGCGTGCAGCACCGCCGAGACGATGCCGAAGGCGCAGGTGATCGCCGGGATGATGTCGCCGACGCCCGGCCCGACCTTCATCGGCGTGTCCTTGTCGGGGCCGGTGATGGCCATGATGCCGCCCATCGCCTGGCTGATCACGTCGTAGGCCGGGAAGTCGGCGTAGGGGCTCTTGCCGGTGCGCGGGTCGCCGAAGCCCCGGATGGTGGCATAGACCAGCTTCGGGTTGCGCGCGTGCAGGGCCTCGTAGCTGAGGCCGAGGCGATCCATCACGCCGCCGCGGTAGTTCTCGACCACGGCGTCGGCGCCGTCGCAGAGCTTCATCACCAGCTCGCAGCCCTCGCGCTTCTTGAGGTCGATCGCGATCGACTTCTTGTTGCGGTTCACCGAGGCGAAGTAGCCGCCGAACGCCTTGAGCTTGTCGTCGACATGGTAGGGGCCGATGATCCGCGTATGGTCGCCGTCCAGCGGCTCGACCTTGATCACCTCCGCGCCCTGGTCGGCCAGCAGCATGGTGCAGAACGGGCCGGCCAGCATCTGCGTGAGGTCGACGATCCTCACGCCATCGAGGGCGCCGAGGACGGAGGCGCCACTCATATGGACCGCGCGCATCCTGCGCGCTCATGAGCGGGCTGGAAGCCCGCGGTCCACTGAGTCACTTGTCTCCCCAGTGCGTGCGCCGCTTGAGCAGCACCCAGCGCTCGCCCTCGAAGATGTGCTGGTCGCGCTGGTTCACGCCGTAGTGCCTGAAACGCACGATGCCGGCGTCCTCGCGGTCCGAATCGCGCGCCTCCATGACCTCGCTGAAGCAGTACAGCGTGTCGCCGTGATAGAGCGGGCCCTTCAGCCGGATCTTGTCCATGCCGAGCTCGGCCAGCGCGTTCTCGGCGGTGTCCTGGGCGGCGAGCCCGATGCACATCGAGATGGTGACGCCGCCGAAGCCCAGCCGCTGGCCGTAGTTGGTGCCCTTGGTCAGGTGCTCGTTGAAATGCGCCTCGGCCGTGTTCATCGTGACGTTGGTGATCCAGACCTGCTCGAGCGGCTCGACGGTCTTTCCGCGCGCGTGCTTCAGCACGTCGCCGACCTTGAAGTCCTCGAAATAGTTGCCGGTGCCGGTCAGCTCGGAGACCTTCATCCTAGTTCCTCCCGCGGCCGAGCAGCCGGTCCGAGATGATGCGCTTCTGGATCTCCGAGGTGCCCTCGAAGATCTTGGTGAGTCGCGCGTCGCGCCAGTGGCGCTCGACGGCGTGCAGCGTGGTATAGCCCGCGCCGCCATGGATCTGGATGCCCTCCGAGCAGACGCGCTCGGCCATCTCCGAGGCGAACAGCTTGGCCATCGACGCTTCCTTGTCGCAGCGCTGGCCGGTGTCGATCTGCTCGCAGACGAAGTAGTTGAGCTGCCGCGCCGCCTCGATCTGGGTGGCCATCTCGGCGATCTTGAAGCGAATCGCCTGGAACTCCGAGATCGAGCGGCCGAACTGCCGGCGATCGTTGGCGTACTGGATCGAATCGTCCAGCGCGCCCTGCGCCAGGCCGATCGCGCGGGCGGCGGTATGGGCGCGGGCGGTCTCGAGGCCGGAGGTGGCGTAGTAGAAGGCCTGGCCTTCCTCGCCGATCATGTCGGCGGCCTCGACGCGGAAGTTGTCGAACGCGAGCTCGTAGGTCTTCCAGCCGAAGTAGCCGATCTTGGGGATCGGCGCGCCGCTCACGCCCTTGGGCAGCGTGCCGCGATTCTTCTCGACGAAGAACATCGACAGGCCGAGATGGCGCTTGCCCGCCGGCGCATCCGAGGTGCGGGCGATGACGATCAGGAAGTCGGCGCCGTCGGCGAAGGTGCACCAGTACTTGTTGCCCGAGATCAGATAGCCGGTGCCGTCCTTCCTGGCGCGACAGGAGATGTTGGCGATGTCCGACCCGGCATTGGGCTCGGACATCGAGAAGGCGCCGAGGAACTCGCCCCTGGCCATGCGCGGCAGGTACTTCTTGCGCTGGTCCTCGCTCATCATGTGGCTGCCGATCAGCAGGTTGCCGCGGGCGATCAGCGAGGCGACGCTCATCCAGCCGCGCGACAGCTCCTCGGTGACCAGGCAGTACTCGAAGCAGCCGAGGCCCAGGCCGCCATACTGCTCGGGGATCAGGATGCCGAAGTAGCCGAGCTCGGCCATCTTGTCGCGCAGGTCCATCGGGATGTCGCCCTTCTCGGGATCGAGCTTGTTGGCGACCGGCAGGACCTCGTTCAGGGTGAACTCGCGCGCCTGCTCCTGGATCATGCGGCGCTCTTCGGTGATGTAGGGCATTAGGCGGCCGTCCTTTGGCGAACGAGGTTGGTGCGCTTGAAGTCGATGACCCTCTCCTCGCGCTGATTGAAGCCGGTGGTGTGCCAGGTGACGATGCCGAAGCCCTTGTGGCTGTCCGACAGGCGGCGATCGAGCACGACCGACTCCGCCCGCAGCGAATCGCCCGGGTAAACCGGCTGGTGATAGCTGAGCTGGTTGACGCCGAGGAAAGGCCCGCCGCCTTCGCTGAGATCCTCGACCGTCAGCCCGAACACCGTGGTGAAGACCAGCAAGGGGTTGGCGACGATGCCGGGATGGCCGTGCGCCCGCGCGTAGGCCGCGTTGTAGTAGTGCGGGTTGAAATGCAGCGTCAGCGTCGTGAAGAGAGTGGTCTCCGATTCGGTGATCGTCCGACCCCAATGGTGCTTGAACACCCGGCCGGGCTCGAAATCCTCATAGCGGTTCCCTTTGGGCACGAGCTTTGCCCGTGCCCTGAAGTTGTCCGACATGGCTTCTCCTAAGCGTCTACTTCGTCGCGGCGCGCGCCAAGTCGCCTACATCGGAGAGCGAGTCAATACGCTCGATTGCGTCGTGCAACCGGCGCGTCCCGGCCGCACCCAGGATCGGCGTGACCAGGCTGTCGAACTTGGTCTCCAGCGCGCGGCGCTGCTTGGCGACATCGGCCCACGGCACGCCCGAATCGTGCGTCGCTTCGAGGGTCGTGCCGTCGTCGAGCTGGATCGCCAGCTCGGCCACCGAATGCGCAATGTCGGGCTGGAAGGAGATCTCCGTCTTCTCGCGCAGCGCCTTGATGCGCGGGTCCTGCGTGATGGCCGCGGTGTAGGAATCGATATTCGCGGTATCGACGCCGGTCAGCGCCATTGCCACGGTCTGGCGTAGCGAGAACTTGGCCTCCAGCCCGGTCGTCGGATGCGGGATGTTGCAGACCTTGTCGGCACCGGGTTCGATCCGCAGCACGATCTTCTTCACCCGCTCCGGCGGGAAGTTGCTCTTCAGCCGGATGTCCTTGGCGCACTCGATCGGCGAATGGGTAATGTAACAACTGGCATGATGTTTGAAGAGGTTGTTGCGCAGGTGCCAGCCCTGCGGCGGCTCGGCGAGCGCCGCCTCGATCTCGAGGTGATCGCTCTGTGACCGCGCGAAGCCCTGGTCGCATTCGAGCGAGTCGCCGCGCGCGGTGAAGCCCCTGGCGGCGAGGCGGGCGGCGCGCAGGCCGTGCTCGGAGGCGGTGCCGGCGTGCAGCGGCTTGCACATCGTGCCGAAGTTCGACTTGAGGCCGGCTGCCTGCGTCGCGGCGATGCCGAACGCGACGGCGAGCTGCGCGTCGGTCAAACGGAGCATGCGGCCCGCCGCGGCGGTCGCGGAAAAGGAGCCGACGGTGCCGGTGACGTGGAAGCCCTTTTGGTAGTGGCTGGGCGCGACGAGCCGGCCGACCCGGCCCGAGGTCTCGTAGCCCGCAATGAAGCTCTCGACGAACAGGCGGCCCGATGCTGCCATCTGCTCACCGAGCGCGAGCAGGGCAGGGACGACGGTCACGGTCGGATGGCCGCCCATGGCGAAGTTCACGTCGTCGTAGTCGAGCGCATGGCTGGCGGCGCCGTTGATCAGCGCTGCGGCCGACGGCACGGTCTTCTCGCTGCGGCCGACCAGGCTCGACGAGCCCTTGGCGCCGTCCTCCATCGCCTCGCCCACCAGGATGTCGGTCAGCTCGTCCTGGGCGCCGGCAACGGTGACGGCGAACCAGTCGAGCAGGCACTGCTTGGTGCGCTCGACGAGGTCGTCGGGGAAATCGTTCCAGGCAAGATGAGCAGCCTTCCTGGCTAATTCGGCGGTGACGGCGACGGCCATGCGGGAGCCTCCCTGGGGAAAGCGGAAGTCTATCGCTTCCGCGCCACGATGTGGAAGATGTGCCAGTGCTTGGGCTTGCCGCGCGGCGTGGTGCTGTCGGCCTCCTCTTCCTCGAACATCTCGACGTCGAACCCTGCCAGCAGCGCCATCGCCTCGTCGCGGGACAGGAAGGTGATGCCCGGCCGGCCGACCCAACTGTCCCGCGGGCCGTACCACTGGCCGCTGAACCGGCCGCCGGACGGCAGCGCCTCGCGAATTCGCGCCCACAGTTCGCGAAATTTCTCGGGCTCGCAAAGCGGCATGGCGAAGCTCGAGTTCACCAACTCGACGCCGATCGGCATCGGGACGTCCTCGAAGCGCGCCTGGATCGGCGTGATGCTGCCGGGCAGCCCGCGCTCCATCAATCGGCGCAACGCCTCGGGCTCGCTGTCGACGGCGACGACTCTCCAGCCGCGTCGCAGAATTTCGACGACGTCCCGGCCGTCACCGCAGCCGAGATCGACGGCAAGGGCATCCTTGCGTTCGCCGAATGCGTCGAGCGCGGCGATCAATGTTCTGCGCGGCGGTCGGTCGCGCAGTTTGTCGTAGTAGGAACCCCACCCTTGATCTTGTGACATTGCGCTTCGTGTGATGCTATCCGCGCCAACGATAAACAATGCCTTCCGGGAGGAACATCATGAAGAAGTGGGCCCTTGCCGTTGCCGTGGCGGTCGCGTTCGGTCCGATTGCCGCCCGCGCCGACATGAAAGCGCTCGAGGACGCCGCCAAGAAGGAAGGCGAGGTCACCTGGTATACGTCGCACTACACCTCGGAAGCGGCCGAGGAGCTGGGCGCCACCTTCACCAAGCTCTACGGCATCAAGGTCAACGTGTTCCGCACCACGGCGCAGGTCGCCTACCAACGCGCGACACAGGACTTCAAGGCCGGCCAGACCGAATGCGACGTCTTCTCCACGACCGACATCGGCCATGTGCTGCGCTTCAAGGCCGAGGGCAAGCTCGTGAAATACCTGCCGGAGAACGAGGCGAAGGCCGCCAAGGCGTTCCAGAACCTCGATCCCGACGGCTACTTCCACACCACGTCGGCCGGCTTCGTCGTGCTGACCTACAATTCTTCCAAGGTGAAGCCGGAGGATGCGCCCAAGAAGTGGACCGACCTGCTCGATCCCAAGTGGAAGGGCAAGATCTCGACCGGCCATCCCGGCTTCTCGGGTTATGTCGGCACCTGGGTGCTGAGCATGAAGCTGAAGTACGGCTGGGACTACTTCAAGAAACTCGAGAAGAACAAGCCGCAGATCGGCCGCTCGATCAACGACACGGTGACCGCGCTGAATGCCGGCGAGCGCCAGGTCGCGGCCGGCGCCGACGGCTCGACCTTGTTCAGCGCCAACCGCGGCAACCCGCTCTCGATCGTCTATCCGGAGGACGACGCCATCCTGATCATCGCGCCGACCGGGATCCTCAAGGGCAGCAAGCATCCCAATGCCGCCAAGCTCTTCATGGAATACCTCTATTCGGTCGAGGCCTCGGAGATCGACGTCAAGCACTTCACCGTACCGATGCGGCCGGAAGTGCACGTGGCCAAGGGCGAGAAGCCGGTCGACGAGGTGAAGCACTTCCATCCGACCAACGAGCAGATCGACAAGGGCATCCCCGAGGCGATCGAGGACTGGCGTGACACGTTCGGCAATTGAGAGCTTTCCTCCCTGCGCGAAGCGCGGGGAGGGCCCCGAAGGGCCGGAGGGGTCATGAGCAACGACTCCACTGGGGCCTACGACCCCTCCGCCCGCGAAGACGCGGGCACCTCCCCAGCTTCGCCAGGGAGGAATGGGCACCCATGACCGTCTCCGCATTACCGGCCGCACCGACGACGGCAGTCCAGCGCTCGCGCGGGTTCGATCCGACGTGGCTGCTGTGGATCGTCATCATTGCCGTACTGCTGTTCCTGGTGGTGAGCCCGTTCGTCCATCTGCTCATCACCAGCTTCAAGTCGGAGCGGACCGGCGCCTTCACCTTCGCCAACTACGCCGCGGCCTACGGCCGTGAGCGCTACGTCCAGGCGCTGTTCAATTCGCTCCAGCTCGGCACCTGCGCGGCGCTGCTGGCCGGGCTCTTCGCCGTCCCGCTCGCCTGGGCGGTCTCGCGCACCGACATGCCCGGCCGCGGGCTCGTGCGCACGCTGGTGCTGGCGACCTTCGTTACGCCGCCCTACACCGGCGCGGTCGCCTGGATCCTGCTGGCCGGACCGAATGCCGGTTGGCTGAACCGCATCTTCGTCGCGCTGACCGGCGCCGAGTCGGGGCCGTTCAACATCTACAGCTTTCCCGGCCTGGTGCTGGTCGTCGCTCTCTATTCGTATCCCTACATCTTCATCTTCACGACCGCGGCGCTCGAGCTGGTTTCGTCGGAGATGGAAGACGCTGCCAACATCCTCGGCGCCGGGACCTGGCGCACCATGCGCCGGGTCACGCTGCCGCTGGCGCTGCCGGCGATCCTGGGCGGCCTGATCATCTGCTTCCTCGAGGCGATCGCGCTGTTCGCCTCGCCGGCGATGATCGCCATTCCCGCGCGCTTCAACGTAGTGACGACCCAGCTCTTCCAGTTCTTCGGCAATCCGGTGCGGGTCGAGGTCGCGGCCGCCTACGCCATGCCGCTGCTCGTCGTGACCATCCTGCTGGTCGTGGTCCAGCGCCTGATGACCCGCCGAAAGGGTTTCGTCGCGCTGACGGGCAAGGGCGGCGACCGCCGGCCGATCGCGCTCGGCCGCGGCCGGTGGGTCGCCTTCGGCTACGCCATGCTGATTGCCACCATGTCGGTCTTCCTGCCGTATCTCTTCCTGCTGCAAGCGGCCTTCGCCAAGGCATGGGGCAAGGGCTTCTCGCTCGAGAACCTGACGATCCGGAACTTCCATTTCGTGCTGTTCGAGCATGCAACCGCGCCCAGCGCCGTGGCCCACAGCTTCCTCTATGGCGCCGCCAGCGCCACCGTGGCGACCGTCATCGCCATCAGCGTCGCATACATCGTCAATCGCCGGCTGATCCGCTTCGCCGACGGGCTGGGCTTCCTGTGCGTGGCGCCGTTCGTGATCCCCGGTGTCGTGCTGGCGATCGGATTCTATTCCGCCTATGCGCCGCCGCCGATTGCGCTCTATGGCACGGCCTGGATCATGATCCTGGCCTTCACCACGCGCTTCCTGCCGATCGGTTACGTCAATGCCAACGCAGCGATCCGCAGCCTCAATCCGGAAATGGAGGAGGCGGTGCGGGTGCTGGGCGGCAGCCGCATGACGGCGCTGCGCCGGGTCGTGACGCCGCTCCTGAAGCGCAGCCTGCTCGGCGCCTGGCTGCTGATGTTCATCCCGGCGACCCGCGAGCTCTCCTCGGCGATCTTCCTCTACGGGCCCAAGACCAAGGTCGTGGCGGTGATGATCTTCGACATGAGCGACGAGGGGAATTTCGAGTACCTCGCGGCCCTCGCGCTCATCCTGCAGCTCCTGACCCTGCCGCTGCTGTGGATCGGCCAGCGCGCGATCGGGCGCGACTTCATGCTGAGGCGCACGGCGACATGAGCAAGCTCATCCTCCGCAACATCGCCAGGAGCTTCGGCGACTTCCAGGCGGTCAACGACTTCTCCCTGGAGATGAAGCCGGGCGAGTTCGTGTCGCTGCTCGGCCCCTCGGGCTGCGGCAAGACGACGACCCTGCGCATGATCGCGGGCTTCATGCCGCCGAGCGCCGGTACCATCGAGATGGACGGCCAGGTGATCTCGTCGGCGGCCGGAGTCGTGCCGCCCGAGAGGCGGCGCATGTCGATGATCTTCCAGAGCTACGCCATCTGGCCGAACATGACGGTCGGCGAGAACGTCGGCTTCGGCCTCGAGGTGCGAAAGCTGCCGCGCGCAGAGATCGGGCGCCGTGTCGATCGCATCCTCGAGGTGGTGCAGATGGGCGCGCTCAAGGGCCGCTATCCGGCCGAGCTGTCGGGCGGCCAGCAGCAGCGCGTTGCGCTCGCCCGCGCGATCGTCGTCGAACCGGAGGTGCTCCTGCTCGACGAGCCGCTCAGCAATCTCGACGCCAACTTGCGCGAAGAGATGCGCTTCGAGATCCGCCGCCTGCACGACGAGTTCAAGATCACCACGGTCTACGTCACGCACGACCAGTCGGAAGCGATGGTCACCTCCGACCGCATCGTGGTGATGAACAAGGGCCGCATCGAGCAGATCGATCCGCCGCACGTGCTCTACGGCAAGCCGCGCAGCCGCTTCGTCGCGGGCTTCATCGGCCGCACCAATTTCGTCGAGCGCGGCGGGGCGACCTACTCGCTGCGCCCGCAATCGATCGGTCTGTCGGTGGCCGAACCGGCCGCCAACGGCATCGAGGCCGAGATCGTCGACCGCGCCTATCTCGGTGAGCACTGGGACTACCAGGTCAAGCCGCTGGGCGAGGCCAAGCCGCTGCGCGTCTCGGCCGGGCCCAATGCGATCTTCGAGCTCAGCCAGCGCGTCTGGCTGGAGATCGATCCCGCCGCCATGGTACGTGTGGAGGCGTAATCCCAGCAGAGTGAAACCATGACCGCAGGCCCGCTTTCCCGCTTCACCGTCCTCGATCTGACACGGGTACGGGCCGGCCCGACCTGCGTGCGCTATTTCGCCGACTGGGGCGCCAACTGCATCAAGATCGAGATGCCGCCGCACGTCGCCGAGGGCGACATGGGCGGCCCGCGCCACGGACCGGACTTCCAGAACCTGCACCGCAACAAGCGTTCGATCACGCTCAACCTCAAGGAGCCCGAGGGCAAGGCCATCTTCATGAAGATGGTCGAGAAGGCCGACGTGGTGGTCGAGAACTATCGCGCCGACGTGAAGTTCCGCCTCGGCATCGACTACGAAAGCCTGAAGAAGGTGAACCCGAAGATCATCCTGGGATCGATCTCGGGCTTCGGCCAGGACGGGCCCTATGCCGAGCGCGCGGGCTTCGACCAGATCGCCCAGGGCATGGGCGGGCTGATGTGGATCACCGGCATGCCCGGCGGCGGCCCGGTGCGTGCCGGCATCGCGGTTGCCGACGTGGGCGCGGGCCTGCATTGCGCCATCGGCATCCTGATCGCCCTGCTCGAGCGCGAGAAGTCGGGCGAGGGGCAATGGGTGTCGAGCTCGCTCCTGCAGGCGATGATCTCGATGTGCGATTTCCAGGCGGCACGCTGGACGCTTGCCAAGGACGTGCCGGGCCAGGCCGGCAACAACCATCCGACCGGAATCCCGACCGGGGTGTTCAAGACCAGCGACGGCTACATCAACATCGCGGCCTCCGGTGATCACATCTACAAGCGCTTCTGCGAGTGCATCAGGGCGCCGGAGCTGTTGACCGACGAACGGTTCTCGTCCGCCAAGGCCCGGGTCAAGCACCGCGACGTGCTGAATGCGGAGATCGACAAGCGGATGGCTGCCTTCACCAGCGCCGAGGCGGTCGAGAAGCTGAACAAGGCCGGTGTCCCGGCCGGCCCGATCTACAAGATGGACGAGATGTTCGCCGATCCGCAGGTCAAGCACCTGAAGATGGCGCATCCGCTGAAGCATCCCAAGCTGGGTGACCAGGAAGTGATCGGCCAGGCGATCAACATGAGCCGAAGCGCGCTCGACCACTGGACCGCGACACCGGAGCAGGGCGAGCACACCGAGTCGGTGCTGAAGGAATTCGGTTACGACTCTGCCGCCATCGACGGCTTCCGCCAGCGCGGGGTCATCTAGTCTTTTGCTGGGGCGCGCCACTCCGTGGCGCGTCCTCAGCTGTATCGACACATGACGCGTCACTGGAGTGACGCGCGCCCAGCAAAAGAGGATTGTCATGAACTTCAGCCCCGCGCCCAACATGATCGCGGAGAAGGCCGGGCCGGTCGGCCGGCTCGTCTTCAACAAGCCGCAGAAGCACAACGCCACCTCGACCGACATGTGGGAGGCCATCCCGGTCATCCTCGACGAGTTCGAGAAGGATCCGGCGATCCGGGTGGTCGTGGTGACCGGTGCGGGCGACAAGGCATTCGTGTCGGGCGCCGACATCTCGGAATTCGAGAAGGCGCGCAACACGCCCGAGCAGGTCGCCTATTACGACAAGATCGGCGAGATCGCCAACGCACGCCTCAACAAGTGCTCGAAGCCGACCATCGCCCGCATCCGCGGCTACTGCATCGGCGGCGGACTCGCGGTGGCGCTGCTCTGCGACATCCGCATCGCCTCCGACGTCAGCAAGTTCGGCGTGCCGGCAGCTCGGCTCGGCCTCGGTTATCGTGCGAGCGGCCTCAAGGTCCTGACGGATCTGGTCGGCCCGTCCCATGCCAAGGAGATCTTTTTCACGGCGCGGCACTTCTCCGCCCAGGAGGCGTTCGGCATGGGTCTGATCACCCGCATGGTGCCGGACGCCGAGCTCGATTCCTATGTCGACAACTACTGCCGGATGATTGGCGAGAACGCGCCGCTGACCATGCACGCCGCCAAGCGCACCATCGAGGAGCTGACGCGGCTCGACGGCAAGCCCGACTTTGCCCGGCTCAGCGGCCTGGTGAAGGAGTGCTTCGACTCCGAGGACTACATCGAGGGCCGCCGAGCCTTCATGGAAAAGCGCAAGCCGGTCTTCAAGGGCCGGTAGTCATCGTCATCGGAGCGCGCCACTCCAGTGGGATTCAGACGCCGGCCATGATCAGACTCATTGAACCGCGGACCTCCAGGTCCGCTCATAGTCTGTCGTCCTGAGCGAAGCGAAGGACCTCATCGCCGCTTGCAACCTGCATGAGATCCTTCGCTTCACTCAGGACGACAGTGCATCACGGATCGAGGATGCCCGTGGCCAGCGCCACGATCCGCGGCTCCTCGCAAGCATGGACCTGGCGCCAGAGATCCTTCTTGCGCAGATCCCAGCCGCCCTCGGGATAGAGGGCGTTGATGTCGTTGGCGGCAGCCTGCGCCGCGCGCAGGTGCGCCTCGTCGATCGCCCCGGAGACGATCGTGTAGCCCTGACGGCCGAGCTCGCTCCAGTGAGTCGGGGTGAAGGTCAGTCGGCGGCCCTCGGCGCCTGCTTGCGCGCCAGCCACTCCTTCATCGCGCTCTCCATGGTCATGAAGACCGCGCCGCCGGCGATGAGCTGCTTGATCAGGCGCTCGAGCATCATCATGCGATGGCCGCGGCCGATCACGTGCGGATGGAAGGTGTAGGTGAGGATGCCGAACTCGGGGCAGACCTCGCGCATGTAGTGGAAGTCGTCGACGAAATTTTCCAGCACGTTGTTGGCATTCATCAGGCCCGCCTGGATAGAGCCGTTGGGGTTGCGCATGTATTCGAAGTGCGGGTAGTCGTCGAGCGACCAGCTGATCGGCATCTCGAGCAGCGGCGTCTCGCGGCCGCGCACGAACGGTTTCTTGAGCTCCACCATGTCGCCCTGGCGGGCGTAGTAGCAGTCGTAGTCGTGCCCCATCAGCGAGCTGTCGTACTTGATGCGGT
Organism: Pseudomonadota bacterium; assembly: GCA_018240745.1. Taxonomy (GTDB): domain Bacteria; phylum Pseudomonadota; class Alphaproteobacteria; order Reyranellales; family Reyranellaceae; genus Reyranella. The sequence goes on along the minus strand of JAFEFF010000020.1, from coordinate 18,007 downwards.
GCTTCAGCAGCAGCTCGATCGAGTGGGGCGAGAGATCCCAGGCCGGCGAGCGGTAGCCGCGGGCGAACTGGCCGCTGACCCGCTTGATCGAGTTGTTGCCGCGGACGATCTCTTCTTCCTCCTCGTCCTTCGACAGGCTGGCCGGCAGGCGGTGCGTCCAGCCGTGATGGGCGAGCTCATGGCCGGCGTCGACATAGGGCATGACCGACTGCGGGCTGCTGTCGATCGTGTGACCCGGGGTGAAGAAGGTCGCCTTGATGTCGTAGCGGCCGAGCAATGCCACCAAGCGGGGAATCACCACCATGTCGTACTCGCCACGCGAGATATAGGTAGGGGTCGTGAGGCCGCGGGCAATGAAGCCCGACATGTGATCGTGGTCGAATGTAAGGCATACGATATGGCGCGACATGTCGCAGGTCCTCGCTGGAAGGCCGGAAGTGTAGGCGGAATTGTTGCTTTCGCCCATCGGAGCCTGCATCATGCCGCGCAACGAAAAGAGAAAAGAACCTTTTAGGGAGGGTTCATGGCGGCGGCGTCCGCCCGGCGTGCATCTGCCGCCAAGGGCGACAACCAGCTGGTCGTCGAGGGTGTGTCGAAGAAGTTCGGTGGCGTAACGGCCGGGTCGGACATCTCGCTCGAAGTGCCCCGAGGCCGTATCGTGTCCATCATCGGCCCCAATGGCGCCGGCAAGACGTCGTTGCTCAACATGATCTCGGGCTTCTACAAGCCCGACACTGGCCGCATCCTGCTCGAAGGCCAGGACATCACCCAGAAGAAGCCGAGCGACATCGCCAAGCTCGGCGTCGCCCGTACGTTCCAGAACATTGCATTGTTCCAGGGCCTGACCGTGCTCGACAACCTGATGCTGGGTCGCCACGTGCGCATGAAGGCGAACGTGCTCTCCAGCGTCATCTACTGGGGCATGGCGCAGAAGGAGGACATCGCCCACCGCGAGGTGATCGAGGAGATCATCGAGTTCCTCAAATTGCAGGACCTGCGCAAGTTGCCGACGGCGGCGCTCGCCTACGGCCTGCGCAAGCGCGTCGAGCTCGGCCGCGCGCTGGCGCTGGAGCCCAAGGTGCTGCTGCTCGACGAGCCGATGGGCGGCATGAACCAGGACGAGAAGGAGGACATGGCGCGCTACATCCTGGATGTGAACCAGGAGCGCGGCATGACCGTCGTGCTGATCGAGCACGACATGGGCGTGGTGATGGACATCTCCGATTACGTGGTCGTGCTCGACCGCGGCCGCCGCATCGCCGGCGGCACGCCGGAGGAGGTCCAGCGACACCCCAAGGTGATCGAAGCCTATCTCGGCACCGCCAAGTCCGGAGGACGCTAGATGAGCCTGCTCGATTCGGCCAAGACCGACACGCTGCCCAAGCTGCTGCAGCGCAATGCGGAGGAAAGCCCGCACGCGCCTGCCATCCGCGAGAAGACGCGCGGCGTGTGGCAGACCTTCGACTGGTTGGCCTATCGCGATATCGTGCGGGACTTCGCGCTCGGCCTCGCTTCGATGGGTTTCAAGCGCGGCGACAAGCTCTCGGTGGTCGGCGACAACCGGCCCCAGCTCTACATGGCGCAGCTCTCGGCCCAGGTGCTGGGCGGCATGTCGGTGCCGGTCTACCAGGATTCGATCGCTTCCGAGCTGGTCTACGTGCTGAACCACGCCGAGACGTCGGTGATCGTCGCCGAGGACCAGGAGCAGGTCGACAAGGCCCTGTCGCTCAAGGACAGGCTGCCCAACCTGCGCTGGATCGTGTTCGAGGATAAGCGTGGTCTGTGGTCCTACGACGACCCGATGCTGAAGTCCTTCGAATCGGTGCTCGAGGCAGGCGCGGCCTATGGCAAGGCCGATCCCGGCTTCTACGGCGAGGAACTCGCCAAGGGACGCGCCGACGACATCGTCATGATCGCCTACACCTCGGGGACGACCGGCAACCCGAAGGGCGCGATGCTGAGCCACCGCAACATGATCGCCGCGGCCGAAGCCTTCATCGAGGTGAACGACACGAAGCCCGGCGACAATTGGCTGAGTTATCTGCCGATGGCGTGGGTGGGCGACGCAGCCTTCTCGCTGGGCATGGCGCTGGCCGGCAAGCTGGTAGCGAACTGCCCGGAAAGCCCGGAGAGCGTGCAGCGCGACCTGCGCGAGCTCGGGCCCAATTCGATGCTGGCCCCGCCGCGCATCTGGGAAAACATGCTGACGGTCATGCAGGTCAAGGGTGGCGACGCAACGCCGATCAAGCGGCGGGTGTTCGACTATTTCCGCGGCCTGGCCGAGCGCTGCGAGCTGAAGCGCACCGACGGCAAACCGCTCGGCCTCGGCGAGCGGCTCGGTCTGATGATGGGCGAATTCCTCGTCTACGGCCCGGTTCGTGACCAGCTCGGCCTGCGCAATGCGCGGTGGTGCTACACCGGCGGCGCACCGCTCGGTCCGGATACGTACCGTTTCTTCCGCTCGTTCGGCATCAATCTCAAGCAGGTCTACGGCGCGACCGAGGCGTCGGCACTGATCGCCTGCCAGTCCGATGCCGAAGCCAATCCCAACACGGTCGGCCGGCCGATGCCGCGCATCGAGGTCAAGATCGACGATCGCGGCGAGGTGATGCTGAAGGGACCGAACGTGTTCCGCGGGTACTTCAAGCAGGACGAAGTCACGCGCGAGACCCTGACGAACGACGGTTGGCTGATGACCGGCGATGCGGGCTTCTTCGACAAGCAGGGCCAACTGGTGATCATCGACCGCGCCAAGGACGTCGGGAAGCTCGCCGACGGCTCGGCCTTCGCGCCGCAGTTCATCGAGAACAAGCTGAAGTTCAGCCCCTACATCCGCGAGGCGGTGGCCTTCGGCCACGAGCGGCCGATGGTGGTGGCGATGATCGCCATCGACATGCAGACGGTCGGCACGTGGGCCGAGAAGAGAGGGTTGCCCTACACCAGCTTCATGGACCTGAGCCGCAAGCCCGAGGTCGCGGCGCTGATCGGCGAGGAGATCGCAAAGGCCAATGCCAGCCTGCCCGACGTGCAGCAGGTCAAGCGCTTCCTGCTGCTCAACAAGGAGCTCGAGGCCGACGACGCCGAGATGACCCGCACCCGCAAGGTGCGCCGCCGCTTCGTCGCCGAGAAGTACGCCAGGGTGATCGACGGCTTCTATGGCGGCGCGAACAGCGTCCAGGTGACGATGGAGATCACCTTCGAGGACGGCCGCAAGTCGTCGCTCACTTCGGAGATCGCGATTCATGATCTCGGCCACGTCGAGCCGGTTCGGGAGGCGGCCTAGATGTCGGAGGATCTCGGCTTCTTCATCGCGCTGCTCCTGAACGGGGTGTCGATCGGGCTGATGTACTCGCTGATCGCCCTGGGATTCGTGCTCGTCTACAAGTCGACCGACGCCATCAACTTCGCCCAGGGCGAGTTCGTGATGATGGCGGCGCTGTTCGGCGCCGTGGTGGTCGGCTTCAATGTCTCGCCGATCGTCGGGGCGATCGCCGCGGTCGTGGTCGTGCTGGCGATCATGATCGGCTTCGGCTTCGCGCTCGAACGCGTTGTCTTGAGGCCGTTGCTCGGAAGGCCGATCGTGGCGGTGATCATGGCGACCATCGGCCTGGCCTCGGTGCTGCGCGGCCTGACGCCGATCGTCTTCGGCGGCGAGACGCGGGCGCTGCCGCTGCCGATCCCGGACGATCCGGTGGTGATCGGGCCGGCGACGTTGCCGCCGATCCAGGTGCTGGGGGCGGGGGTGGCGATCCTGCTGTTTCTGGGCTTCAACTGGTTCTTCAAGAAGAGCCGCATGGGCGTGGCGATGCGCGCCGTCGCCGACAACCAGCAGGTCGCGCAGGCGATGGGCATCAACGTCGAGCGCTACTTCGCCCTGGCCTGGGCGATGGCCGGCATCGTCTCGGCGCTGGGCGGCATCGTCTGGGGCAGCATGCTGGGCGTCGACGTGCAGATCGCCGTGGTCGGCCTCAAGGTCTTCCCGGTGGTGATCCTGGGCGGCCTCGATTCGATCGGCGGCGCGATGGTGGGCGGCCTGATCGTCGGCCTGGTCGAGAGTCTCGCCTCCGGCTATCTCGACCCCTATGTCGGCGGCGGCACCAAGGACTTCGCGCCTTACCTGCTGATGATCCTGGTCCTGATGCTCCGGCCCTACGGCATCTTCGGCAAACGACAGATCGAGCGGGTGTGAAGATGGTGATCGCCCTTCCCGTCGTCCTGAGCGCAGCGAAGGACCTCGTTGGGTCCGTGACGCGAAGGCCAGCGCCGTGCGTGAGGCACCGCCATGGGGTCCTTCGCTGCGCTCAGGACGACAGGCGGCGGCATGCGAACGAGAGGGCCGGAGCGTAGCCGATGTTTCACCGCGAAGCCGGAGTGTTCAAGACCACCTACGCGTCGGACATGGCGCTGTATCCGCTGCCGATCGCCAAGTGGACGATGGTGGCGCTGGCGGTGCTGTTCGCGATCGTCCTGCCGGCCAGCCTGGAAGAGTACTACCTCTCGATCCTGAACCTGATCTTCATCGCCGTCGTCGGCGCGCTCGGACTCAATATCCTGGTCGGCTACACCGGCCAGATCTCGCTCGGCCACGGCGCCTTCATGTCGGTCGGCGCCTACACGGCGGCCAACCTCGCGGTGCGGCTCGGCCTGCCGTTCTGGCTGACCTTGCCGGCCGGCGGCCTGATGGCGGCGTTCATCGGCGCGCTGGTCGGCATCCCGAGCCTGCGCATCAAGGGCCTCTACCTGGCGATCGCCACGCTTGCCGGCCAGTTGATCATCGAATGGACGATCAACCACGTGCCGGCGATATCGGGCGGCGCGCAGGCCTCGATCCAGGTGCCGCGGCCCGACCTGTTCGGCTTCGTGCTCAACACGCAGAGCCGGCTCTATTACTTCCTGCTGTTCTTCGCCGCTTTGGCGATCGTCGCCACTCTCAATCTGATGCGCAGCCGGATCGGCCGCGCCTTCATCGCCGTGCGCGATCAGGACATCGCCGCCGAGATCATCGGCATCGACATCTTCCGCTACAAGCTGCTGTCGTTCGCGGTTTCCTCGTTCTATGCCGGGGTCACCGGCGTCCTCTATACGTACTACCTGGGCATCGCCAACTACGAGCAGTTCCAGCTCGGGGTCTCGATCGACTTCCTGGCGATGATCATCATCGGCGGCCTGGGCTCGGTGCTGGGCTCGATCTTCGGTGCGATCTTCGTGACCTTGCTGCCGATCGTGATCCGTACTCTGATGGAGAATGTCGGCTCCCTGTTTTTCAGCGATTCGGAGTTGGCGAACGTGGTCTCGGGTACCCGCCTGGCGGTGTTCGGCGGGCTGATCATCTTCTTCCTGGTCATCGAGCCCGAGGGGCTCAATCGGCTATGGCGCAATGTCCGGAGTTACTTCCGGGTCTGGCCCTTCTCCTACTGAGGCGGAGGGATTCGTTGAGGAAAGCAAGGCAAGGGAGGAACCCATGATGAGGTTCGAAAGGCGTTGGTTGGGCCTGGCGGTTGCGGCCGGCAGCCTGGCGTTTGCGTCGAGTGCGTTCGCTCAGAGTAAGGAGTTGGTGTTCGGCTTCCAGTGCGACCGCACCGGACCGACTGCAACCGTGGGCACCGTGCTGTGTCCCGGCTATCACGACTACATCGACCTGGTGAACAGCAAGGGCGGCGTCGAAGGCTTCAAGATCAAGGTCATCGAGGTCGACAACGAGTACAAGGTGCCGCCGGCCGTCGAGGCGCACGAGCGCTTCAAGAAGGAGGGTGCGGTGCTCGAGGGCCTGTACGGCACGCCGCAGACCGCGGCGCTCAACAAGAAGCTCGAGGAGGACAAGATCCTCGGCACGTCGCCCGGCTTCGGCACCGCGGCCGCGGCCGACGGCAAGCGCTTCCCGTACACCTTCCCGATCGCGGCCAGCTACTGGTCGCAGGCCGGCGGCGCCGTCGAGTTCGCCAAGGAGAAGATGGGCGGTCTCAAGGGCAAGAAGATCGCCTACCTGTTCTACGACAACCCGGCCGGCAAGGAGCCGCTGCCGATCCTCGAGGACCTCGCCAAGAGCGAGGGTTTCGACCTGCGCACCTTCGCTGTCCCGGCGCCGGGCGTCGAGATGGGCTCGCAGGTGACCGACATCGTGCAGCGCTACAAGCCCGACTTCGTGATCACCCACCTGTTCGGGCGCGCGCCGTCGGTGTCGATCAAGGAGCTCAAGGGCAAGGGCTATCCGCTTTCCAAGGTGGTCGCCTTCGTGTGGGGCAGCGCCGAGGCCGACATCACGGCGGCGGGCGGCATGGGCGTGGCCGAGGGCTACAACACTCTGCAGTTCGCCGGCGTGGGCAAGGACTTCCAGGTCAACAAGGACATCGTCGCGATGTACAAGGCGGCCAACAAGCCTGCGCCCAAGGAGATGGATTCCACCGTCTACTACAACCGCGGCATCCTGAACGCGGCCCTGCACGTCGAGGCGGTGCGCAACGCCATCAAGGCCAAGGGCGGCGCCGCGCCGACCGGCGAGGAGGTCAAGAAGGGCATGGAGTCGATCAAGGGCTTCACCCTCGGCGGCCTCCTGCCGCCGATGGAGCTGACGCCGGCCGACCACGAGGGCGGCGGCTGGGTCCAGGTCTGGACGGTGCACGGCGGCAAGCTCACCAGGACCAAGGACTGGTTCCAGGGCTATCGCTCGGTGATCCAGAAGCACCTGGCAGCGGACGCGTCGAAGTCCTGAACCTTGCTGTCGATCAACAACATCGAGGTCGTCTACGACCGCGTCATCCTGGTGCTCAAGGGCGTGTCGATCGATGTCCGCGAGGGCGCGATCACGACGCTCCTGGGCGCCAACGGCGCCGGCAAGACGACGACCTTGAAGGCGATCTCCGGCGTGCTCCGCTCTGAGCGCGGCGAGGTCACCAAGGGCGCGATCGAGCTCGCCGGCCGCCGCATCGACGGCATGCGGGCGCACGAGGTGACCAGGCTCGGGCTGGTGCAGGTGTTCGAGGGCCGGCGCGTCTTCGAGCACCTGACCACCGAGGAGAACCTGGTCGCCGGCGGCCACGTGATGGACGCGGCCGCGGTGAAGCAGGGCATCGACATGGTCTATTCCTACTTCCCGCGGCTCAAGGAGCGGCGGGCGCAGGTCTCGGGCTACCTGTCGGGCGGCGAGCAGCAGATGCTGGCGATCGGCCGGGCGCTGATGAGCCGGCCCAGGGTGGTGCTGCTCGACGAGCCCTCGCTCGGCCTCGCGCCGATGCTCGTCGAGGAAATCTTCGGCATCGTCAGCCGGCTGGTGAAGCAGGAAAAGCTATCGGTCCTGCTGGTCGAGCAGAACGCCACCATGGCGCTGACCGTGGCCGACCACGGCTACGTGATGGAAAACGGCCGGATCGTGCTGGAAGGCCCGGCCGGCAAGCTGCGCGACAACTCCGACATCAAGGAATTCTACCTGGGGCTCAACGAGGGCGGCGCGCGCAAGAGTTATCACGACACCAAGCATTACAAGCGGCGCAAACGCTGGCTATCCTAGGCGCCGACGGAGGGTGCCACCAGGAGGCCATATGAGCGAGATCGACCGGCTGCGCGAGATGATCGACGGCGCCAGGCGCATCGTCGCCTTCACCGGCGCGGGCATCTCGACCGAATCGGGCATCCCGGACTTCCGCTCGCCCGGCGGCATCTGGACCAAGTACCAGCCGATCTACTTCGACGACTTCATGTCCTCGGAGGAGATGCGGCGCGAATCCTGGCGGCGCAAGTTCGCGACCGACGAGACCATGCTCAAGGCCGAGCCCAATGCCGGCCACCGCGCACTCGCCAAGCTGGTCGAGCAAGGCAGGATGAGCGCGATCATCACCCAGAACGTCGACGGCCTGCACCAGCGCTCGGGCGTGCCCGAGTCCAGGGTCATCGAGCTGCACGGCAACTCGACCTATGCGAGCTGCCTCGACTGCGGCCACCGTCATGAGCTCGAGCCGATCAGGCAGGCCTTCCAGGCGCACGGCACGCTGCCGATCTGCGAGAAGTGCGAGGGAATCGTGAAGACCGCCACCATCTCGTTCGGCCAGGCGATGCCCGAGATCCAGATGGCGCGTGCCCAGGACGAGACCCTGCAGTGCGACCTGTTCATCGTGCTCGGCAGCTCGCTGGTGGTCTATCCGGCGGCCGGCTTTCCGCGCATCGCCAAGCGCCGCGGCGCCGGCCTGGTGATCCTGAACCGCGATCCGACCGACCAGGACGACGATGCCGACCTGGTGATACATGGCGAGATCGGTCCCACCATGAGCCGCGTGGTCGGCGTGAACTGATGCGGCGCCGAACTTTTCTCGCGGGCGCGGCGGCGCTGCCGATGGCGGCGGTGCCGCCGGTCGCCAGGGCGCAGCAGGACGTCACCTTTTTCCGCATCCTGACGGGCGGCACGGTCGGCACCTATTTCCCGATCGGCGGCCTGATCGCCAACGCGATCTCCAACCCGCCGGGCTCGCGGCCGTGCGCCGAGGGCGGCTCGTGCGGCGTGCCGGGGCTGGTCGCGACCTCGGTGACGTCCAACGGCTCGGTCTCCAACGTCGCGGCGATCGCCGCGGGCAGCGCGCAGTCGGGCTTCGTACAGTCGGACATCGCCTACTGGGCCTACAACGGCACCGGCATCTACAGCGGCCGGCCGAAGGTCGAGGTCCTGCGGGCGATCGCCAATCTCTATCCCGAGAGCATCCAGCTCGTGGTGCGCAAGGGCTCGGGCATCAAGTCGGTGCCGGACCTGCGCGGCCGCAAAATCTCGCTCGACGAGCCGGGCTCCGGCACGCTGGTCGATGCCCGCCTGATCCTGCAGGCCTTCGGTCTCAGCGAGAAGGACCTGCAGGCGCAGTATTTCCCGGCCCAGCGCGTCGCCGACAACCTGCGCGACGGCACGATCGACGGTTTCTTCAGCGTCAGCGGCTGGCCGCAGAGCTCGGTCGCCGACCTCGCCGCGACGGTCGGCATCGAGCTGGTGCCGATCGCCGGGCCGGAGGTCGACAAGCTGATCGACCAGTTCAGCTTCTTCAGCAAGGAGGAGATCCCGGACAATGCCTACAAGGGCGTGGCCGGCGTGCCGACCGTGAGCGTACACGCGATCTGGGCGACCTCCAGCAAGCAGAGCGACGAGCTGATCTACAAGGTGACCGCTGCGCTGTGGAACCCCGCAACCCGCCGGCTCCTCGACTCCGGCCACGCCAAGGGCCGCGAGATCCGCCTCGAGACAGCGACCCGAGGCCTCGGCATCCCGCTGCATCCCGGCGCCGAGAGGTTCTACAAGGAGCAGGGCCTGATCCGATAGCAACTCATGCGGCGGGAGCGCGCCTCGCGCGCTCCCGGAAATGACGGCGGCTGCTCCTGTCGCTACAAATAGAGTCAGGTCACCGACTAACGCGGAGAGATCATGCGGTTGAAGGGCAAAGTGTGCGTCGTCACGGCGGCGGGGCAGGGCATCGGTGCGGCGACGGCGCGGGCTTTCGCGAAAGAGGGCGCCACGGTGTGGGCGACCGACGTCGACGAGGCCAAGCTCCGCGAGCTCGAGCGCGACGGGTTGAAGCCGCGCAAGCTCGACGTGCTGGACAAGGCGGCGATCGGTGCACTGGCGCAGGAAACCGGGCCGGTCGACGTGCTGTTCAACTGCGCCGGCCATGTCCATCACGGCAGCATCCTGGACGCGACCGATCCGCAGTGGACCTTCGCCTTCGACCTCAACGTCCGCAGCATGTTCTGGACGATCCAGGCCTTCCTGCCGGGCATGCTGGAGAAGGGCGCAGGATCGATCGTCAACATGTCGTCCGCCGCCTCCTCGGTGAAGGGTGCGGCGCTGCGTTTCATCTACGGAACGACCAAGGCCGCGGTGATCGGCCTCACCAAGTCGGTCGCGGTCGACTATGTCGGCAAGGGCATCCGCTGCAACGCGATCTGCCCCGGCACGGTCCAGACGCCCTCGCTCGACGAGCGTATCGCGAGCCTTGGCGGTGGCCCCGATGCCCGCCGGTTCTTCCTCCAGCGCCAGCCGACCGGCCGGTTTGGCTCCGCCGACGAGATCGCTGCCCTGGCTGTCTACCTCGCCAGCGACGAATCGGCCTTCACCACCGGCACGGTCAACGTGATCGACGGCGGCTGGAGCGTCTGAATGGACATCGCCGCCCTGGCGGCCCGCGCCCCGGTCATTCCGGTCCTGACGGTTGAGCGGCTGGCCGATGCCCTCCCGCTCGCCCGCGCGCTGGTGAAGGGCGGCCTGCCCGTGCTGGAGATCACCTTCCGGACCGGCATGGCGGTCGAGGCGTTGGCCGCGATCGCCCGCGAGGTGCCCGGCGCCATCGTCGGCGCCGGGACCGTGTTGGACGAGCGACAGTTGCGTCAGGCCATCGACGCCGGCGCCCGCTTCGGCGTCAGCCCCGGCTGCACGGCAGCTCTCGCCCAGGCGGTGAAGGCGTCCGGGCTGCCGTTCCTGCCAGGCGTGCAGACCGTGTCGGACGCCCTGGCGGCCCGCGAGCGGGGCTTCTCCGTCTTGAAGTTCTTCCCGGCGGACACCGCGGGCGGGCCGGGTTGGCTCAAGGCCGTGGCGGCGCCGCTTGCCGGCCTGCGCTTTTGTCCGACCGGCGGGATCGGGATCGAGACCGCGCCGGCCTACCTCGCGCTGCCGAACGTCGCCTGCGTCGGCGGCTCCTGGGTGGCGCCGCGAGACGCCGTCGCGGCGGGCGACTGGTTACGCATAGAGCACCTCGCGTCACAGGCGGCTGCGCTCAAACGTTCCTAGCGCGGTGACGGGAAACCTGCTGAAATATTGGCAGGCCGGGGGTTCTGTTTCCTTTATGAATAGCGCGTTCATTGCGGCACTGGCGCTGGTCCTGGGCGCGAGCACTCTTGCGCGTGCCGATCAGGTCATCGTCCTCAATTCCGAAGAAGCGTCATACAGCGTGCTGAGCCGCAGCCAGCGCGCCGAGGTGCAGCGCCTGCCGCTCGGCCGCGAACCGCATCACCTCATCCAGACGCCCGATGGCAAGGAAGTGCTGATCGCCTCGACCGTGACCAACGAGCTGGTCGCGCTCGATACGAAGACCGGCGAACGCAAGCGCACCATCCCCGGTATCGTCGATGCCTATCAGCTCGGCTTCAGTCCCGACGGCAAGTGGTTCGTCACCGCGTCCTACCGGCTCGATCACGTCGACATCTACCGCTACGACGGCACGACCTTCACGCTCGCCAACCGGACGTTCACCGGAGGCATGCCGAGCCATCTCACCTTCGGCACCGACTCGAAGACGGTGTTCGTCAGTCTGCAGCAGAGTTCCCGTGTGGTCGCCTTCGACCTCGCGACCCAAGCGATCAAGTGGAACATGGAGGTCGGCAAGGTGCCAGCCGGCCTCGTCATGCTCCCCGACAACAAGCGGCTGCTGGTGGCGCTGACCGGCGAAGACGCGGTCGTCATGCTCGATCCCGCCACCGGCATCATGACCGGCCGGCTGCAGACCGGCAGAGGCGCGCACAATTTCTGGCCCAAGGGCGACGGCCGCTACTGGTTCCTCAGCAACCGCGTCGAAGGCACGATCTCGCTGATCGACACCCAGGAAATGAAGGTGGACTCGACCGTGCGCGTGCCGGGCGGGCCGGACTGCATGGACATCACACCCGACGGCAAGGAGCTGTGGGTGACCCAGCGTTTCCTGAGGCGCATCGCCATCCTCGATCTGGCGACGCTCAAGCTCACCGGCAGCATCCCGGTCGGCAAGTCACCGCACGGCGTGTTCATCCTCAAGACGCCGGTCATGCCGATGCGCGCGGCCGCCAACGACTAGTGCGCCCGCTGATCGATCTCTGGGTCGGGGCGCAGGCATGGGCGTTCGAGACCCTCGTCAGCCCGCTGCTGTTCGCCCTCGACCTCATGGAATGGTACGAGCCCGCCTTCAATGCAGTCGAGTTCGTGATGCTGGGCCTCGTGCAGATCGCGATGATCGCGCTGGTGATGCGGCCGATCGAGCGGCGCTTCGGAATCGAAAAGGCAGGTATCGGACGAGGCGAGGAGCGGCTGGTCGGTGTCGATCGCGTGTACACCGCACTCAACAAGCTCGGAGTGGTACCGCTGCTGGTGTTCGTGGTCGCCTATCCGATCACCAACGAGTTCGAGTACCTGGTTCGGGTGCTGGGCTTCGCCCCGCCGCGGCTCGAGCGGCTGATCCCGGGCCTGTATGACAGCGCGCTGGCGTCGTTCCTGGCCTATTTCGTGCTGTACGACTTCGCCGCCTACTGGGTGCATCGCGCACAGCACCGCTTCGGCTGGTGGTGGGCGCTGCACAGCCTGCATCACAGCCAGCGCCGCGTGACGGCATGGACCGATGACCGCAACCACATTCTCGACGATGTGCTGGTCAACCTCGTGCTGGCGGTGTTCGCACAGTTCGTGGGCGTGCAGCCCGACGACTTCGTGCTGATCGTGGTCGTCGGTCGGCTGGTCGAGAGCTTCAGCCACGCTGGTATCGACCTGTGTTTCGGCCCCCTCGGCGCACGCCTGCTGGTGGCGCCGCGCTTCCACCGCCTGCACCACGCGCTGGCCGACGCGCAAGAGCCGCACATCCACGATCACAACTTCGCCGCGGTATTCCCGATCTGGGACGTGCTGTTCGGTACCGCACGCTTCGACACCCCGCCGCGCCCGACCGGTATCGACGACCGCGAGATCGACGCCGACAACGGCCGCGGCTGGCTCGGCCAGCAGGCCCGCGTGTTCAGGCGCTTCGTGGTCGCATTGGCGCCACCGACAGACCGTCATGCTCTTCCGAACCGAGAGCCTACGGCTCGCTCATGAGGCGCGGGGTTCAGCCGGCCTTGAGCGCCGCCAGTACCGCGTCCTTGCGCGGGATCGGCGTCACCGCGCCGTAGCCGGTAGTCGACAGCGCCGCCGCGACGTTGGCGTAGCGCGCGGCGGTCTCGGGATCGTCGCCTTCCAGTAGCCGGGCGAGGAACGCGCCGTCGAACGTGTCGCCCGCCCCGGTGGCGTCGACCGCCGTCACGTGGTGCGGCCGGATGCGGATGCGCCGGCCGGGCATGGCCAGCAGCGCGCCCTCGCTGCCCATCTTGAGAGCCACCAGCGGCGCGCCGAGCTTCAGGTAGAAGTCGGCGATCTCGCTGGGAATCGACAGGCCGGTGAGCTGTTGGGAGTCGTCGAGGCTCGGCAGCAGGATGTCGCATCGGGCGCACGTGGCGTGGATCGCGTCGCGCGCCGTCTCGAGGTCCCACAGCCGCAGCCGCAGGTTGGTGTCGTACGACACCTTGACGCCGTTGGCGCGGGCAAGGTTGATCGCGGCGTCGCAGGTCGCGCGGGCCGACTTGCTGATCGCCTGGCCGATCGCCGAGACGTGCAGGACGCGCGCGCCCACGATGTAGTCGTGGGGCAGGTCCTCCGGCTTCATCAGCGACGCGGCCGAACCCTTGCGCAGGTAGTCGAACTTGTGTCCGCTCGATCCGTGCGTCACGAAGCTGACGCCCGTCGGCGCGGTCGGATGCCGCGTCACCTTCGAGGCGTCCAGGCCTTCACTCTTCCAGAGGTCGAGAAAGGCATCGCCCATCCAGTCCAGACCGAGGCTGGTGATGTACCCGGCGGTCGCACCCTGCCGGATCGCAGCGATCGCGACGTTTTGAGAATCGCCGCCGAAGCCCTGCAGCCACGTGCGGCCGTCGCCTTCCTTGGGACGGTTGAATTCGATCAGCGGCTCGCCGATGGAGACTATGGCAGGAGAGATCGGAGCGGGAGAGGTGGACATGACGCCCGAGGTTTCTCATGGTGCCGCACCGCACTCAAGGGAGGACGACATGGCCGACACCGACAACAAGCCCAGCGGCCCGGACCTGACCGAGGGCGTGCCTCTTTCCGATATCGCCGACGGCGGCATGCTGCTCGGCCACGTGGGCGGCGACGAGGTGCTGCTAGCGCGCCGTGGCGGCGAGGTGTTCGCCGTCTCCGCCCATTGCAGCCACTATCACGGTCCTCTGGCCGAAGGGTTGCTGGTCGGCGACACGGTGCGCTGCCCGTGGCATCACGCCTGTTTCAGCCTGCGCACCGGCGAGCATCTGCATCCGCCGGCGCTGAGCCCGATCGATTGCTGGAAGGTCGAGCACCGCGGCAACCATGTCATCGTCAAGGATAAGCACGAGCCGAAGTCGTTCGCCCGGCCCAAGCCGGTGGTCGCGGCGCCCGACAAGGTCGTCATCGTGGGCGGCGGCGCGGCGGGGTTTGCGGCGGCCGAGATGCTGCGGCGCCAGGCCTACGAGGGCAGCATCGTCATGCTGAGCGACGACGAGGCGGCGCCGGTCGACCGGCCGAACCTGTCGAAGGACTACCTCGCCGGCAATGCACCGGAGGAGTGGATCCCTCTGCGTGGCGACGACTACTACAAGGACAACGGCATCGACCTGCGGCTGAAGGCCAAGGTTGCTTCCATCGATCCAAAGGCCCGCGAGGTGAGCCTCGGCAACGGCAGCAAGCTACCGTACGACCGCCTGCTGCTGGCGACAGGCGCCGAGCCGGTGCGCCTGCAGCTGCCGGGCGCCGACCTGCCGCATGTCCATACGCTGCGGTCGCTGGCCGACAGCACGGCGATCATCGCCCGCGCCAAGGAAGCCAAGCGCGCGGTGGTGATCGGCGCGAGCTTCATCGGGCTCGAGGTCGCGGCATCGTTGAGGGCGCGTCAGATCGAGGTCCATGTCGTGGCGCCGGAGAAGCGGCCGATGGAACGCATCCTCGGGCCGGACATGGGCGATCTCGTGCGCAAGCTGCACGAGGAGAAGGGCGTGGTCTTCCATCTCGAGGACTCGCCCGTGGCGATCGAGGGCAGGAAAGTGAAGCTGAAGGGCGGCGGTTCACTCGAGGCCGACCTGGTGGTCATGGGCGTCGGCGTGCGGCCGCGCACGGCGCTGGCCGAGCAGGCCGGCCTCAAGGTCGATCGCGGCGTCGTCACCGATACGTTCCTGGAAACGAGTGTGTCCGGCGTATTCGCCGCGGGCGACATCGCCAAGTGGCCCGATCCGTACAGCAAGCAGGCAATCCGGGTGGAGCACTGGGTGGTGGCCGAGCGCCAGGGGCAAACCGCTGCGCTCAACATGCTCGGCTTCCGTGAGCGGTTCGCCGCCGTGCCGTTCTTCTGGAGCCAGCACTACGACGTGCCGATCAACTATGTCGGCCACGCCGAGAGGTGGGACGAGATCGAGGTCGAGGGCGACATCGCCGGCAAGGACTGCCTGGTCCGCTACAAGCTCGAGGGCCGCACGATGGCTGCGGCGTCGATCTACCGCGACGTGGCGAACCTCGAGGCCGAAGTGGTCATGGAGCAGGAGACGGCTTAGGCTCGTTGGACCGCGGGCTTCCCGCCCGCTCATGATTCGCGAGCGCGCAGGATGCGTGCGATCCAATGAATGGAGGACCGCAAATGGCCGACAACGGGAAGAACAACGGCACGCGCCGGCTGCGCAGCCGTGAATGGTTCGACGCGCCGGGCGATCCGACCATGGCGTCGCTCTATCTCGAGCGCTACATGAACTTCGGCCTGACGCTCGGCGAGCTGTACACCAGCAATCGGCCGATCATCGGCATCGCCCAGACCGGCAGCGACCTCTCGCCCTGCAACCGTCATCACCTGGAGCTGGCGAGCCGCGTGCGTGACGGCATCCGCGATGCCGGCGGCATCCCGATCGAGTTCCCGGTCCATCCGATCCAGGAAACCGGCAAGCGGCCGACCGCCGCTCTCGATCGCAACCTTGCCTATCTCAGCCTGGTCGAAAGCCTGTACGGTTATTTCTTCGACGGTGTGGTGCTGACCACCGGCTGCGACAAGACCACCCCGGCCATGATCACCGGCGCCTGCACCGTCAACATCCCGGCGATCGTCCTGTCGGGCGGGCCGATGCTCGACGGCCACTATGCCGGCGGCCTCGCGGGCTCGGGCACCATCGTCTGGTACGCGCGGCAGGAGCTCGCCGCCGGCCGCATCGACATGCCGACCTTCATGAAGTGGGTCGCCGACAGCGCGCCCAGCGTCGGCCACTGCAACACCATGGGTACGGCACTCTCGATGAACAGCATGGCCGAGGCGCTCGGCCTGTCGCTGCCCGGCTGCGCCGCAATTCCCGGCCCGTACCGCGAGCGCGGCCAGATCGCCTACGAGACCGGCAAACGCATCGTCGACATGGTATGGGAGGACCTGAAGCCGTCCGACATCCTGACGCGCGAGGCATTCGAGAACGCCATCGTCGCTGCGAGCGCGCTGGGCGCTTCGACCAACTGCCCGCCGCACGTCAACGCGATCGCCCGGCACATCGGCGTGAAGCTCGACAACGGTGATTGGGACAGGCTCGGCTACGACATTCCGCTACTGGTGAACTGCATGCCGGCCGGCACGTATCTCGGCGAGGCGTTCCATCGCGCCGGTGGCGTACCGACGGTGATGCGCGAGCTGCTGGCGAGGAACAAGATCCACGGCGGCGCGATGACGGTGACCGGCAAGACCTATGCCGAGAATCTCAAGACCGCCAAGCCTGCCGACGGCGAGGTGATCAAGACCTACGACGAACCGATGCTGGGGCAGGCGGGCTTCGCCGTGCTGTCGGGCAACCTCTTCGACAGCGCGATCATGAAAACCTCGGTGATCTCCCCGGAATTCCGCAAGAAGTACCTCGAGAAGCCGGGCGACAAGGATGCCTTCGAGGGCACCGCGATCGTGTTCGAGGGGCCCGAGGACTACCACCACCGCATCAACGACCCGTCGCTGCCGATCGACGAAAACAGCATCCTCTTCATCCGCTATACCGGCCCGGTCGGCTATCCCGGCGCGGCCGAGGTGGTGAACATGCTGCCGCCGGACCGGCTGGTGAAGGGTGGGGTGCTGCTTCTTCCCTGTGTCGGCGACGGCCGGCAGAGCGGCACGTCGGCCAGCCCGTCGATCCTCAACGCCTCGCCCGAGGCGGCGGTCGGTGGCGGCCTGGCGCTGCTCCAGACCGGCGACAAGGTGCGGGTCGATATCGGCAAGCGCACGGCCAACATCCTGATCAGCGACGAAGAGCTGGCCAAACGCAAGGCTGCATGGAAGCCCAATATCCGCGAGAGCCAGACGCCGTGGCAGGAGCTGCAGCGCAAGTATGTCGGCCAACTCGCGTCGGGCGCCTGCCTCGACTTCGCGGTCAACTATCAGAAGATCGCCCAGACCAAGGGAGCGCCGCGGCACTCCCACTAGGGGCGAGGTCAAGGTCTTCCGGACCGCGAATCTCCGGCTCGCTCATGCTCGTGAGGCGAGTCGGAGGCTCGCGGTCCAGAAGAGCATGAAGGCTAACGGAAGAGGCGTTGCTCGATCGTAACCGGCAGGTCGGCGCGGTTGATCAGCACGATCGCCCATGGCGAGGTCGGCGGCCCGATCGGCGGCGGCGGCCGGCTGACTACTGGCGGCGGACCCGGCGATACGAAGCCCGCGGCGCCTGGCGGAGTGAAGTTGTTGGCCACCCCGTAGCTCGGGCCGGCCGAGAGGGCGCGGGAGGTCGGCTCCATCCGTGGTTGCGGCGGAGGCATCGTGCGCTGCGCCATCATGTAGGCGGGGGGGCCGCGCTCCTCGAATACCAGCATGATACGGTCGCGGCGGCGCACGGCCTGCAGCACGTTCACGCCGTAGCCCGGCCCATTGCGCAGGCCGAGGAAGATGCCGACGGCATGGTTGCGGCCAGGCTCGAAGACGTCAGGGGCGTGGGCGCCGACACGCGCCCACAGGCTGCGCCATTCGGCCATGGTGTTGGCGACGACCTGGTCCGGTTGCCGCATGAAGGAGGTGGTGCCTTGCCACTGGTGGAATTCGATGCTCTGCGCCGATGCGCCCGCGGCGACGCCGGCTACGGCGACAGCCAATGTCGAGATCAGAGTCTTGATCTTGCACCACACGCGAGCAGCTCGTTTCCCAACTCGGCTTGTTGAACCGGATGCCCAAACCACCACTACAGTTTGGCTCAATTGCGGCGGGAGACGCCGTCCATCGTGAACCGC
>JAFEFF010000209.1 GCA_018240745.1 Pseudomonadota bacterium | reverse complement strand
ATCCACTCGATGATGTCGGCGGCGAGCAGCGTCTCGCCCTTGGCCTCGATCACCGGCTTGCCCTGCTCCATGGTCATGATCGGCGCGATCGCATCGGCGCGCTGGCGGATCAGCTCGGCCGCCTTCTTCATCACCTTGTAGCGGTCGAACGGCGAGACCTTGCGCCACTGCCTGAAGCCCTTCTCGGCCGCGGCGAGCGCGCGATCGAGGTCGGCCTTCTCGGCATGCGCCACCTGGCCGATAACCTCTTCGGTCGCGGGGTTGATCACGGGAATCGTCCGGCCGCTGGCTCCCTTGGTCCAGGCACCGTCGATCATCAGGGAGACATCGCTGTACGTGGTCATCACTTCCTCCATTTCCGTCCAGCTTCCGCGATAGGGGTTCCGAGCAATGGCATGCGGGATGCCGGTCGGCAACCTGCGGCCGATCGTCGGCCGTCTCCGTCGAAGCCGCTATAGCCGTACAGTAATAGCGCCCGCCGTCGGCACGGTAAAGCGAGCCTCCTGCATCTGGCCGCTGCCTGCGGGCTTGACTAGCATATCGTTCATGAACACCACCGATATCGTCGCCACGCTCGCGCGACATCGCACCTGCTTCCAGTCGGGCAAGACGCGGCCGGCCGAGTGGCGGGAACAGCAGCTCGCCGCAGTCGGCGCGATGGTCACCGAACGAGCCGGCGACTTCGTCAAGGCGCTGTGGTCGGACCTGCGCCGCAACCGCGTCGACGCGACCATCGCCGACATCCGGACGGTCGCCGACGAGGCGGCCTATGCGCGTCGCCAGGTGCGGCGCTGGATGAAGCCGCAGCGCGAGCGCACGCCGTTCGTCCTGTGGCCGGGCCGCACGATGACCCATTTCGATCCGCTGGGCGTCGGCCTGATCATCGGCGCCTGGAACTATCCGATCCAGCTCGTTCTCTCGCCGCTGATCGCCGCCCTGTCCGGCGGCAACTGCGCGGTGCTGAAGCCGTCGGAAGTGTCGCCGGCCTCGGCCGAGGCGCTGGCGCGCCTGGTGCCACAGTATCTCGACCGCGAGGCGGTGTCGGTCCTCACCGGCGGCGTCGAGGAGACGACGGCGCTGCTGGAGCAGCACTGGGACCACATCTTCTTCACCGGCGGCACTTCGATCGGCCGGATCGTGATGACCGCCGCCGCCAAGACCCTGACGCCGGTGGTGCTCGAGCTCGGCGGCAAGAGCCCCGCCATCGTGCATTCGTCGGCCGACCTCGACGTCACCGCCCGCCGCATCGCCCACGGCCGCTGGCTGAACGCCGGCCAGACCTGCACCGCGCCCGACTATGCGCTGGTCTCGCGCGACGTGATGCCGGCCTTCCTCGGGCGCCTGAAGGCGACGCTGCTCGATTTCTACGGCGCCGATCCGCAGAAGAGTCCCGATTACGGCCGCATCGTCAGCGCGCACCACTTCGACCGCGTCAAGGCGCTTCTGGCCGGCGCCACGGTGTTCCACGGCGGCCAGCACGACCGAGACGATCTCTACATTGCGCCAACCATCCTGACCGATGTGTCGGCCAACGCACCGATCCTCCACGAAGAGGTGTTCGGCCCCATCCTGCCGGTGCTGCCGGTCGACAGCGTCGAGCAGGCGATCCGGCACGTGAACGAGCGGCCCCATCCGCTGGGACTCTACGTCTTCGCCGGCGACCGCTCGGTCGCCGACACGATCTTCGCCAACACCGCCTCGGGCGACGCGGCGCTCAACGACTGCGCGGTACAGCCGATCGTGCGCGAGCTGCCGTTCGGCGGTGTCGGCAACTCCGGGATGGGCAAGTACCACGGCCAGTGGGGGTTCCGCGCCTACACCAACGCGCGCGGCGTGCTCTATCGCGGCACGCGCTTCGACGCCGCCCTGCGCTATCCGCCCTACAGCCGCAATTCCCGCCTTCGAAACTGGCTGATGCGGGTGAGCTGACTCGGCAGACGCGGCTCCTCAACTCCCCCGATACGTCGAATAGCTCCACGGCGTGCACAGCAGCGGAACGTGATAGTGCCCCTCCGGCTCGGCGATCGAAAAGCGCAAGGGCACGATGTCGAGGAACGGCGGATTGCCGGCTTCGATGCCCTTCCGGCGGAAATGATCGCCGACCGAGAAGCGCAGCTCGTAGCGGCCGATCGGCAGCGGCCGTCCGGCGACCAGCGGCCGGTCGGTGCGGCCGTCGGCATTGGTGGTCATGGCCGCCAGCCGGTGATGCCGGTCGCCCGCCAGCTCGTGGAGCTCGACCGCCATGCCGACCGCCGGCCGTCCGGCATGCGTATCGAGCACGTGCGTGCTGAGGCGGCCGTTCACCTGCGGCATGCCCTCACCCGTCACCTTCGCGGCGATACGCAGGCGGGTGATGTAGAAGACCTCCTGCATCGCCTGGGCGAACTCGGTCGGCTCGTCGCGCGCCAACCGGCGTTCGAACTCCGACAGGATCGAATCGCGGGTGTGGCGGCGCACACAGATCATGAACGGGAAGCCGAACTTCGCCTTGTAGGCATCGTTCAGGCGATGGAAGCGCGCGAACTCCTCGTCCGACAGAGTTTCGAGCCCGGCGCTCGCCTGCTCGCGCTTCGACTCGCCGGTGACTTCGCCGGCCCGCGCCGCCTTGCCGGCGAGATCGGGATGGTTGCGCACGAAGGCGAGTTGCTGCTCGCGCGGTGCCGCCCGGACCGCGCCCATCATCGCCGCGTGCAGGTCGCTCACGGTCGCGAACGGGCCGCATGCATGAGCCGCCTTGGCGACCCACGGCGCCAGCTCGAACACCTCGCCGACCGCCGCTCCGAAAGCGGCAGCATCCATGCGGTTGAGGTCGGCGAGCTCGGTCATGTCCGCCGAACTAGCACGCCAAGACCGGCCTCTCTATAGTCCGGGCCAGCTATTCCAGGGAGGGTCGCGTGACCAACGAGAACTTCACCCGCCGCGGCTTCGGCCGCGCTGCCGCCGGCCTGGCCGTGCTCGGGGCGCCGCTGCCGCTGCGCTTCGCCTCGGCCCAGTCGGCGCCCGCCAACCTCAAGGTCGGCCTGATCCTGCCGATGTCAGGGGCGCAGGCGCTGATCGGCCAGATGTGCAAGCACGGCGCCGACATCGCCAACGACGTGTTCGCCGACATCAAGGTGCCGGTGAAGCTCGACATCCAGGTATTCGACACCGAGACCAAGCCCGACGCCGCGCGCACCCAGGCCGAGAAAGCGGTCGAGGCCGGCTGCCACGTGCTGGTCGGCGCGTTCGACTCGGGCCAGACCATCGCGATCGCCCAGGTCGCCGAGCAGAAGGGCATCCCGCTGGTGGTGAACATCGCCGCCGCGCCGCCGATCACCGAGTCGGGCTACAAGTTCATCGTCCGCAACTTCCCGACCGCGCCGATGCTGCTGAAGAGCGCCTTCGACCTGCAGAAGGAGATCTTCCAGGTCTCCGGGGTCACCCCCAAGACTGCCGTGCTGCTCACCATCAACGACACCTTCGGCAGCGCCATGCTGGGCGGCATCAAGGCGATGTTCCCCAAGGCCGGCATGCCCTACCAGATCGTCGAGACGATCACCTACGACGCCGCCGCCAAGGACCTGTCGGTCGAGGTCGCCAAGGCCAAGGCGAGCAAGGCCGAGATGCTGATGCCGATCTGCCGGCTCAACGACGCCAAGCTGATCGTGCAGGAGATGGTCAAGCAGCGCTGGGAGCCGATGAGCATCAATCCCGGCACGCCCGGCATGTACGAGCAGGACTTCATCAAGAGCATGGGCAAGTACAGCGAGTACACGCTGTCGATCCAGCCGTGGCTCAATCCGAAGTCGAACATGACCAAGGTGCTGGAGAAGCATCACACCGCCAAGTTCCCGGGCGTGCAGATCGACATCGACGCGGGCTTCACCTTCGAGGCGTTGCTGATCGCGGCCCAGGCCTGGCTCGCCGCCAAGTCGACCAAGCCCGATGCCCTGATGGATGCGCTGCGCAAGACCAGGATCGACGAGCACGTGATGGTCGGCGGTCCGATCGAGTTCGATGCCAAGGGCCAGAATGTCAACATCAAGGGCACGGCGCTGCAGAACCTGAAGCGCAAGCCGACCGTGGTGCTGCCCAAGGAGTCGGCCGAGGCGGAGCTCACGTTCCCGCAGCCGGGCTGGAACGACAAGCGCCGGACTTGATCGCCCTTCTCCCCTTCGCGGAGACCACGAAGGGGAGGTGCCCCGCTCATAGCGGGGCGGAGGGGTCATGAGCCACGGCGTGACTGCGGCCCATGACCCCTCCGTCGCCGTAAGACGGCGACACCTCCCCTTGCTTCGCAAAGGCAGGAAAGCCCAAGGCATGACGCGCTCTTGACCTCCGACTTCCTCCTCTCGCTCGCCCAGGCGGTCAGCAAGGGATTGCTGACCGGCATGGTGTACGGGCTGATGGCACTCGGCCTGTCGGTGATCTTCGGCGTCATGCGCGTGGTCAACTTCGCGCACGGCGAGATGATGATCGTCGGCATGTACCTCGCCTGGATGGGCTTCGACACCCTGCAGCTCGACCCGAGCTACAGCCTGCCGCTGATCGCGGTCGTTTTCTTCTGTATCGGCTACGTCCTGCAGCGCGGCCTGATCCAGCCGTTCATCGCCCGGCCCGAGCACCAGCAGTTCCTGCTGCTGCTGGCGGTCGGCACGCTGCTCGCCAATGCCTGCCTCGCCATTGCCGGGCCGGATTCGCGGACCGTCCAGCTCGATTCGCAGTTCGATTCCTACGAGCTCGGGCCGCTGGTGCTGGATGCGGTGCGCGTCCATGCGGCCGCCGTGGCGCTGGTGATCGCCGCCCTCCTTTGGCTCTTCTTCACCCGCACCCGTACCGGCAAGGCGATCCGCGCCGCCGCCGACAACCACATGGGCGCACTGGTGGTCGGGCTCGACGTGCGCAAGCTGTACGCCATCACCTTCGGTGTCGGCGCCGCCTGCCTCGGCGCGGCCGGTGCGCTGATGATCACCCTGATCCCGGTGACACCTTTCCTGGCCAGCGAGTACACCCTGCTCGCCTTCGTGATCGTGATCGTCGGCGGCCTGGGCAGCATGACCGGCGCGCTGCTGGGCGGGCTGCTGATCGGCGTCAGCGAGGCGGTGGCGGGCCTGCTCTTGCAGCCTTCGCTCAAGAGCATGTTCAGCTTCGGCCTGCTGATCGTCGTCCTGCTGCTGCGCCCGCAAGGCCTGCTCGGCCGCAAGGATGCGCGATGAACCGCACGACGGTCGGTCTTGCGGTCCTGCTCGCCCTGCTGCTGGTCGCGCCGGCGCTGCTCGGCGGCTATGGCCTGTCCGTGCTGATCCTGATCCTCTACTTCGCCTATGTCGGCCAGGCGTGGAACATCATGATGGGCTTCGCCGGCCAGCTCTCGCTCGGCCACGCGCTCTATGCGGGGCTGGGCGGCTACATCGCGGCCGGAATCTATTTCCACTACGGCATCGGCCCGTGGGCCGGCCTGTTCGCCGGCGTTGCGGCCGCCGTGGCGGCCGCGGCGGTCGTCGGCTACCTCGGCTTCCGCTTCTCGCTGGCCGGCGTCTACTTCGCGCTGCTGACCATCGCCTTCGCCGAGTTCACGCGCATCGGCTTCGACAATTGGCCGTGGACCGGCGGTTCGGGCGGCATGTTCTTGCGGGTCGAGCGCGGCGTCACCGACATCGCCAACCTGCGCGGCGGCCCGGTGATGTTCTACTACGTGATCCTGACACTGGCGGTCGGCGCCTTCGTTCTTTGCCGCCTCCTGCTGGAGAGCCGGCTCGGCCGCTACTGGCTCGCGATCCGCGAGGACGCCGAGGCGGCGCAGGCTGTCGGCGTGCCGGTGCTGAAGTGCAAGATGCTGGCGGTGACGATCTCCGCCGCCCTGACCGCCCTGGCCGGCGTCTGGAGCGCCTTCTACTACAACAACCTCTTTCCCGAGACGGCGTTCGCAATGGGCCGCTCGATCGAGATGACGCTGGCCCCGATCATCGGCGGTCTCGGCACGCTGTTCGGCCCGTTCGTCGGCGCGGTGGTGCTGACCGGGCTGGGCGAGATCTTCACCAGCGCCGGCGATCATCTCGACATCCCCGGCATCAAGCAGATCTTCTACGGCTTCGCCCTGCTGGTGATCGTGATGTATCGCCCGGCCGGCGTGTGGCCGTGGCTCGCCGCGAAGCTGGGAATCAAATGAGCGGCGCACGGCTGGAGGTCTCCGGGCTGGGCAAGAACTTCCGCGGCCTGCGCGCGGTGCACGATGTCAGCTTCACCGTGCCGGCCGGCGCGATCCATGCGCTGATCGGCCCCAACGGCGCCGGCAAGACGACGATCTTCAACATGATCGCCGGCGTGCACGTGCCGACCGTCGGCACCGTCAGCCTCGACGGCCGGACGATCTCCGGCTTGCGTCCCGACAAGGTGTGCGACGCCGGTGTCGGCCGCACCTTCCAGATCGTGCGCCCGTTCCGCGGCCTCAGCGTGCTGGAGAACGTCACCATCGGCGCCCTGCACCGCCGGCCGAAGCTCGGCGAAGCGCGCGGCGCCGCCGAGGCGATCCTGCAGCGCCTCGGCCTCGCCGACCGCCGGCATCATCCGGCCGAGAGCCTCACGCTGCCCGACCGCAAGCGGCTCGAGGTCGCCCGCGCGCTCGCCACCGAGCCGAAGCTGCTGCTGCTCGACGAGGTGATGGCGGGCCTGCGCCCGACCGAGGTCGACGTCATGGTCGGCTTCCTGCGCGAGCTGAACGCCGAGACCGGTCTCACCATCCTGCTGATCGAACATGTGATGCGGGCGGTGATGGCGCTGGCGGCGCATGTCGTGGTCGTGAGCTACGGCGACAAGATCGCCGAGGGGACGCCGGCCGAGATCACGCGGCATCAGGCAGTCCTCGACGTGTATCTCGGCGAGGAGGAGGTCGCGTGAGGCTGCTGCAGGTCTCCGACCTCGATCTCTACCATGGCGATGCCCAGGCGCTGGCCGGCGTCGGCCTGCACATCGATGCGGGCGAGATCGTCGCCATCGTCGGCGCCAACGGTGCGGGCAAGAGCTCGCTGATCCGCGCCATCCATGGCATCCACAGGCCGGCACGCGGGCACATCGTGCTCGATGGCGAGGACATCACCGGCTGGCCGAGCCATCGCGTGTGCGAGGCGGGAATCGGCCACGTCGCCGAGGGGCGCCAGGTCTTCCCCAACCTCACCGTGCTCGAGAACCTCGAGATGGGCGCCACACCGAAGCATGCCCGAGCGCACGAGAAGAAGAGCCTCGAGCACGTCTATGGCCTGTTCCCGCGCCTTGCCGAGCGGCGCAGCCAGGCGGCCGGCACGCTCTCCGGCGGCGAGCAGCAGATGCTGGCGATCGGCCGCTGCCTGATGGGCGTGCCGCGCCTCGTCATGTTCGACGAGCCGTCGCTTGGCCTGGCGCCGGCGATCGTGCAGGAGATGTTCCGCATCGTGCGGCGGTTGAACGAGGAAGGCCTCACCATCCTGCTGGTCGAGCAGAACGTCACAGCCTCGCTGAAGATTGCCCATCGCGCCTATGTCCTGGAGAACGGCCGCATCGAGCTCGAAGGCTCGGGCGCGGGCTTGCTCAGTAACGACCGTGTGCGGCAGGCCTATCTGGGCTTGTGACCCACCGCACCCTTTGCCATTCTCGCGCGTCCGACTGACCTCGGGAGAGTGCGTACGATGAATCGCCGTGATGTGCTTAAGGCCGGCGTCGCTGCCGGCGCCCTCGGTCTCGCACCGCGCCTGGCATCCGCCCAAGTCAATTTTTCGCCGACTCCCAGGGGCTGGCGCACATTCGTGCTGACGACCAAGGTGGAGCCGGTGTTCGCCACCAGGGCGTGGATCCCGCTGCCGACCTTCGTCGCCAGCGACTGGCAACAGCCCGGCGCCACCAGTTGGACCGGCAACGCCAAGCGCGCCGAACGAGTCGGCGATCCGAGGCACGGCGCGGAGATGCTCGAGGTCGAATGGGCAGCCGACCAGCAGAACCCGGTGCTCGAAGTCACCACCCAGGTGCGGACACAAAACCGCTCCGTGCGTCCCGGCCAGGGCTCGGTGGCGCCGCTCAGCGAGGATGAGCGCCGCTTCAACTTGAAAGCGACTGCGCTGCTGCCGGTCGACGGCCTGGTCAAGGAGACTGCCGAGGGCATCGTGCGCGGCAAGACCAAGGACGTCGACAAGGCCCATGCGCTCTACGAGTGGGTGGTCGCGAACACCTTCCGCAACGCCAAGGTGCGCGGCTGCGGCGTTGGCGACGTGAGCTGGATGATCAAGACCGGCAACCTCAACGGCAAGTGCGCGGACCTGAACGCGCTCTTCGTCGCCATGTGCCGCTCGGTCGGCGTACCGGCGCGCGACCTCTATGGCATCCGCGTCGTGCCGTCGGAGTTCGGCTACAAATCGCTCGGTGCCGGCAGCGCCAACGTCACCAAGGCCCAGCACTGCCGCGCCGACGTCTGGCTCGCCGGCAGCGGCTGGACGCCGGCCGATCCGGCCGACGTGCGCAAGGTCGTGCTCGAAGAGCCGCCGACCAACAACTCCATGACCGATCTCAAGGTGATGGCCGCCCGCAGGACGTTGTTCGGCGCCTGGGAAGGCAACTGGCTCGCCTTCAACACCGCGCATGACGTGAAGCTGCCCGGCAGCAACGAGGACCCTCTGCCGTTTCTCATGTATCCCCAGGCCGCCGACAAGCAGGGCCTGATCGATTCGCTCGATCCGGAGGCCTTCAAGTACACGATCACGGCCAGAGAGCTGACCTCCTAGCCGTTCCGCTCCGACGCGAAGCCGACTATACCGGCCGGCATGACGGCCACGTCCGGAGCAGGAGCCGACCGCGACTCCCGCATCCTCATCCGGCGGTACCACTTCGCGATGGCGGTCCCGTTCGGCATCGACATCCTGACCTCGGCCGTCTACGCCGCGATCAATGCCCGTCCGCTGACCCTCGTGCCGCTTGCGGCGGGGTCGATCGTCTTCCTGCTGTTCGGCGTCGGCATCGGCGCCTGGCGGCTGTTCCGGCCGATCGAACTGTTCCTGGAGGGTGACGGCGATTTCGCGGCCGTCGAGCCGGCAATCACCAGCCTACCGCGACGCTCGGCAACCTTGGTCGCATGCCTCTATGGCCCGCTGCTGCTGATCCGCCTGCTGGCGGCGCGCTACGAGTACAACTTCGGCGTCACCATCGAAGTCTCCGCGCCGATCGACGCGATCTGCTCTTTCTTCGTCGCCACCGGCTTCAATTTCGTGCTGACTTTCTTCGTGGTCAGCGCCTACCTCGACAGGCTGTGCAGCTACCTGTTCGACAGGCACGGCGTGAACATCGGCGCCTTTCCCGGGACCTTCCGGCACAAGATCGGGCTGGCCGTCCTGTTCGCCTCGTTTGCAGGCATGATCCTGCTGGCCGGCGACATCGCGAGCTACGAGGGCACGCGGCTGCTGCGCGAGGCCTCCCTCGATCTCACGGCATCGGTGGTCGCCGCCGCAACGACCTACTACTGGATCTCGCGCGCCCTCACCCGCCCGATCGGCCGTCTCGACCGCGGCATGGCCCGGGTCGCCGACGGCGATCTCGATGTGCGTCTGCCCGTCACCTCCGACGACGAGGTCGGCCGAGCGATCAGCGGCTTCAACCAGATGATCGATGGCCTGGCCGAGCGACGGTACCTGCGCGACACCTTCGGCAAGTACGTAAGCGAGAGCGTCGCCGCGCAAATTCTCGGCGACCGGCAGCGGCGGGGCCGCGTCGCGGCCTCGCTCGACGAGGCAACCCTGATGTTCGTCGATATCGAGGGCTTCACCACGCTGTCGGAAACCCTGCCGCCCGGCGAGGTCGCCAATATCCTCAACACCTACCTCGGCACCGTGGTGCCGGCGATCGAGCGCCACGGCGGCGTGGTGAACAGCTTCATCGGCGACGGCCTGTTCGCCTCGTTCAACCTGCCGCTGCCGATCAAGGGTCATGCCGTTGCGGCCATCCGCTCGGCTCTCGAGATCCAGAAGCTGGTCGGCGACGCAGCCTTCGCCGCCGGCGCGCGCCTCCGGGTGCGCATCGGCATCAACACCGGGCCGGTGATCAGTCTCACCATCGGACCGGAAAACCGGCTGCAGCACACCCTGCTCGGCGATGCGGTGAACGTCGCCTCGCGCGTCGAGCAGCTCAACAAGCGCTTCGGCAGCGGGATCCTCGCCACCGAAAGCACCGTGCAGGCCGCGGGCCCCGGCTTCCCCTGCGTGCGGCTGGGCGAGACGGACGTGCGCGGTCATCGCGGCGAGGTCGTGGTGTACCGGATCGATCCGGCATGATCGCGAGCGCCGAGGAGATCGCCCGCCTGCGCCGCCGCTATCTCCGGATGGCGGTGTCGATCTGCGCTCTCGACATCGGCATCTCGGTGATCTTCCGCATCGTCAACGGCGGCTGGGAGGGGTTGTGGATTTCGGTCGTCCCAAGCCTGGTGCTTCTGCTCGGCGTCAATTGGCTGCTGGCGGGCCGGCTGTTCGAGCCGATCCGCCGCTTCCTGAAGGATGAGGCGAAGTTCGAAGAGATCGAGCGGCGACTGACACAGCTGCCCCTGCTGACCGCGCAATGGGTCGCGCTCTTCGCCGTCGCCCTCTACGCCTGGCGCGGCTCGCTCAGCTGGTGGCTTCCCGGGCCGGCGATCGCGATCGGGCTGCAGGGCCAGACGATCGCCGACTTCATTGCCGTCTGCCTTCTGGTGCCGGTCTACTATTTCACCTACACCTATTTCGTCATCAGCGACTGTCTCGCGAGCCTCTGCACCTTCATCTTCGAGCGCACCGGCCGCAACCTCACGCTCTATTTCGGCCGCTACGCCACCAAGCTGATCGTTGCCTTGCTCGTCGTCTCGATCGTGCCGCTGGCGACCATCATCGTCGACCTGTTCTCCTACACCGGTGAGCGCCAGCAGGCGGAGATCCTGGTCGACGCCGCCTCCTCGGTGATTGGCCTCGCGATCTCCGCCTATTTCGTCAGCCGCTCGCTGCTGAGGCCGATCGGCGTGCTGTCGCGCGCCATGACGCGAGTCGCCGAGGGCGACCTCGAGGTGCGTGCAGCGGTCACCTCCAACGACGAGATCGGCGAGCTGACCGGCCGCTTCAATGCCATGATCGAGGGCCTGCGCGAGCGCGAGCAGTTGCGCGAGACCTTCGGGCGCTACGTCGACGAGAGCGTCGCCGCCACCATCCTGCGCCGCCAGGGCCAGGACGCACGCTCAGGCGAGACCGGCGAGGCGACGATCCTGTTCAGCGACATCGCCGGCTTCACCACCATCGCCGAGTACCTGACGCCGGCCGAGTTGGTCGGTGCGCTCAACGACTACCTCGCGACCGTGCTGGCTCCGATCCGCGAGCATGGCGGCGTGGTCCATACCTTCATCGGCGACGGCCTGTTCGCCTCCTTCAACATGCCACTGACCTGCGAGGGTCATGCGACGGCCGCGGTGCGTGCCGCGCTCGACATCCAGAGGGCGGTCGGCAGCCGCACTTTCGGCGACCAGGGCGTGGCGCTCGCCACCCGCATCGGCATCAGCACCGGGCCGGTGATCGGCGGCGACATCGGTGCCGGCAAGCGCATGAACTTCACCTTGCTGGGCGACACCGTGAATCTTGCGGCGCGGCTGGAGGAGTTGAACAAGCAGTACGGCACGCGCATTCTGGTCTCGCAGAGCACCCGCAACGCCTGCGGCGAGACTTTCCGGTTCGACTCGCTGGGCAGCGTTACGGTGCGCGGCCGCAGCGAATCCGTTGCGATCTTCAGTGTCGATCCCAAGCGCCAGGAAACAGCTCCATGAACGCGTCCGGTCTTTCTCCCGATCAGGTCAAGCTGCAGGCGCGCGTACGTGAGCTGGCCGCCGGCCCGGTCGCCAGGCGCGCCGCCGAGATCGACCGCACCGAGCAGTACCCCTGGGACAATGTCGAGCTTCTGAAGCACGAGAAGCTGCTCGGCATGACCATCCCGCAGCAGTATGGCGGCCAGGGCAAGAACTGGCTCGACGCGGTGCTGGTGATCGAGGCCCTGTCGGCGACCTGCTCGGTCACCGGCCGCATCGCCGTCGAGACCAACATGGGCGCGATCAGCGCGGTGATGGCCTACGGCTCGGAGGAGCAGAAGAAGCTCGCCGCCGACATGGTGCTGGCCGGCGACAAGCCGGCGATCTGCATCACCGAGCCGGAGGCCGGTTCCGACGCCGGCGGCATGACCACGCGTGCGGACAAGAAGGGCAACCGCTACGTCATCAACGGCCGCAAGCACTGGATCACGGGCGGCGGCGTCTCGCGCCTGCACCTGATCTTCGCCAAGGTATTCGACGAGCAGGGAAAGGAGGAAGGGGTCGGCGGCTTCCTCGCGATCCGCGACGAGACCAAGGGACTCAAGGTCACCAAGCGCGAGCCGACCATGGGCCTGCGCGGCATCCCCGAGGCGGTGATCGACTTCGAGGACATGGACGTGCCGCCCTCGTCCCTGGTGATCCCGCCGCGCGGCCTGAAGAAAGGCTTCGCCGACCTGATGAACGCCTACAACAGCCAGCGCGTCGGTGCGGCCACGGTGGCGCTGGGCATCGCCGAGGGCGCGTACCAGCTGGCGCTCGACTGGTCGGAGAAGCGCCATCAGTTCGGCCGGCCGATCAACGAGTTCCAGGGGCTGCAGTGGAAGCTCGCCGACATGTCGATCAAGCTCGCCGCGGCGCAGGCCCTCATCTACAACGCCGCGCGCTCGGGCGAAGGGGGCTTCCCCGACATGCTGCTGGCGGCGCAGGCCAAGGTCTTCACCTCGGAGAGCGCGATCCAGGTGGTGAACGACGCGCTGCAGTTCTTCGGCGCCCGCGGCTATTCCCGGGAGCTGCCGCTCGAGCGCATGGCCCGCGACGTGCGCATGTTCACGATCGGCGGTGGCACCGCGGAGGTGCTGCGCAACGTCGTCGCCGGCCAACTGCTCAAGAAGAAGCTGCCGCAGACGCGCGACGGCTGGGGCAAGGCCTAGGGCCGGTCTTGCGCGATGGCGCGGCCGGTGCGAGGCTTGCCGCGGAATGGATGGTCGACGGGAGGAGCTGGCAATGCAGCGACGGACCAAGCGACAAGCCAAGAGCCACGCGAGCAACAATGGCAAGAAGCGGCCGCAGCCGACGAACGCCGTCGGCTTGTGGAGCGTCAAACCGGAAGCCGACCTTTCGCTGCTGCTGTCGAAGGTCCGGGCGGTGCAGGTGAAACGCCTGCACCTTCGCTGATGGGACCAATTCGTCCCGAATCCCGCCGGGCTGGGACGGCTCGGATGCCGATTCCATAAGGGTTTTGGCCGATTCGTCCCGCTTCCTGCGCCACATGCCTGTTGGGACGATGGTCGGATTGGCGGGACGCGGGACGACTTATCCACAACCCCTGGGCTTCAGCGCCCGAACGTCTTCCACTGGCCGTCGCTGGTCCTCATCACGACGAACTCCGAGCCCCGCCGGCTCGAGCCGTCGCCGCGCGTGCAGGTGACCGCGATCCACGACGGGTTGTCCCAGCGCGCCGCGCAGGTTTCGGTCTCGTCGAGGCAGGTCGGCAGCGGCACTTCTGCCTCCGTCGCGAGTTCGCCCTTGGCCGCTGCCTGGATCGTCAACGTGCCGCGCGGCGGGATCCACGAGCAGGCGACGGTGAGGAAGCGCTTCTTGTCCGACGTCCAGATCGGTGTACCGTACACCCGGTACTGCTTGCCGCTCGACCGCATTACCAGGGTGTAGGAGAAATCGCGGTAGGCCGGCCGGCGCACGACGTAGAATCCGCCCACCCCGTCGTACTGCTCGTAGAGATAGGCATGGGCCGTGATGCCATGCCGGCAGTCGGCCAACTCGACCGTGCTGCCGTTGTCGAGCTTTAGCCGCAGCCGTTCGCCGTCGCGCGACACGTTCCCGGCGTCGGCCTTGAAGCGCGCCGCCTCCTTCGGCCACTGCTCGGTTGCGTAGAGCTCGAACTCCCGGCTCGGCGGGCCGGCGCTGGTATCACACGTCCCAGTCTGCCCGCGGGCGGCACCGGCCAGGGCGCAGAGAATCGCGATCGTCGACAGGAGACGGACGAGCGTCACTTCGGCTTGAGCATGGTCTCCAGGCTGATCGACCGCAAGGTAGCCTCGGCGATCTCGTCGATCTCCAGCAGCACGCGCTGCAGGGCGGCGCCGATATCGGTCTCCTCGCCGGGCTCCCTGGCCCGCTGGCCGGGGGCGGGTTCGAACAGGGCGACGATGTCCATCAGGGTGATGCGGCGCCGGTTAGCGATGAAGCGGTAGCCGCCGGAAGCGCCTCGGCCGCCCCGGACGAGACCGGCATTGGACAGCGTGCCCAGCACCTTCGCCAGATGATGGCTCGACACGCCGAAGCGCTCGGCGAGTTCGGCGGACGACAGAGTGCGGTCGGGGTCACGCGCCAGCTCGAGCACGGCGTAGAGGCCGAGCCGCGTCGCCGTCTGCAGCTTCATGTCTCGCCGGACCGCGGGCGTCTCGCCCGCTCATGATCATGAGGCGGGCGGGACGCCCGCGGTCCGGCAAGATTCACGAGAGCTCCTTGTCGAGCTGCAGCGACGGCCCGGCGATCATGCCCTGAGCGCGGAAGAACGACAGGATCAGATGATCCTTGCGGTCGACCAGCGTGCGCACGCGCGTGACCCCCTTCTCCTTGAAGCCTGCGACCAGCGCCTCGAACAGGGCCGTGCCGACGCCCTTCAGGCGCAGCCGGGGATCGATCTGGATGGCGAACACCCAGCCGGCTGGCGGCTGGCCGAACTCCCAGGCGCGGATCTCACCGGCAATGAAGCCGGCGAGCATGCCCGTGTCGGTCTCGGCGAGCAGGAAATGGCGCCCGGGAGCCAGCATCTCCTGCCAGTAAGCCGGCCTGTCCGAGCCGGTCAGGCGCGCGTCCAAGGCCGAAATCGCCGGCAGATCAGCGGCTTGTACGGGGCGGATTGCGACCATGCTTGGGCGGACAGAATGCGCTTGCGGATTAGAATGTAAATAGGTATTGCCGCACCGAATTACCGGAAATAGGGAGCGCCATGGCCGACGCGTTGATCGACTTCCGCACCCAGCCGAGCCGCTACAAGCACTGGAAGCTCAGCACCGAGAAGGGCGTCGCCTACCTCACCATGGACGTGAACGAGGATGGCGGCCTGCGCCCCGGCTACAAGCTCAAGCTCAATTCGTACGACCTCGGCGTCGACATCGAGCTGGCGGACGCCATCCAGCGGCTGCGCTTCGAGCATCCCGAGATCGGCGCGGTGGTGATCAGGAGCCAGCGCGACCGCATCTTCTGCTCCGGCGCCAACATCAACATGCTCGGCCTGTCGAGCCACGACCACAAGGTCAACTTCTGCAAGTTCACCAACGAGACGCGTCTCGCGATCGAGGATGCGACCGAGCATTCGGACCAGACCTACATCTGCTCGATCAACGGCATCGCCGCCGGCGGCGGCTACGAGCTGGCGCTGGCGTGCGACCAGATCCTGCTGGCTGACGACGGCTCGAGCGCGGTGTCGCTGCCCGAGCTGCCATTGCTCGCGGTGCTGCCCGGCACGGGTGGTCTCACCCGACTCGTGGACAAGCGCCTGGTCCGGCGCGACCACGCCGACTTCTTCTGCACTACCGCCGAGGGCCTGCGCGGCAAGCGCGCCCAGCAATGGCGCCTGGTCGACAAGCTGATCCCGCCCAGCAAGCTCGCCGACGAGACGAAGAAGATCGCCGAGGACGTTGCCCGCAAGTCGAAGCGCCCGAAGGACGCCAAGGGCATCGCCCTGCCCGACGTCGAGCGCACTTTCGACGGCGATACGCTGCGCTATCCGCATCTCACGGTCGAGATCGATCGCGAGCGCCGTGCCGCGCATTTCCGGCTCGGCGGCCCAACCGCGCCGGCGCCCGCGGACGCGGCAGCGGTCCATGCGCAGGGCGCTGCCTTCTGGCCGCTCGCCCTCGCCCGCGCGCTCGATGATGCGATGATGCATCTGCGCCTGAACGAGACCGAGATCGGCACCTGGGTGCTGCACAGCCAGGGCGATCCGGCAGCCGTCGAGGCCTTCGATGCGCTGCTCGCCAGGGAAGCATCGAACTGGCTGGTACGGGAGATCGTGCTCTACTGGAAGCGCACCCTGAAGCGCCTCGACGTCTCCTCGCGCAGCCTGATCGCGCTGGTCGAGCCGGGGTCCTGCTTCGCGGGCACGCTGCTCGAGCTCGTCCTGGCGGCCGACCGCTCCTACATGTTGGATGGCGTGTTCGAGGGCTCGAACCTGCCGGCGGCAACCATCAGGCTGACCGGCATGAACTTCGGCCCCTACCCGATGGGCAATGGCCTGACGCGGCTCGCCACCCGCTTTCTCGCCGAGCCCGAGCATGTCGACGTCCTGAAGAAGGACATCGGCCAGGCACTCGACTCCGGCCAGTGCGACGACCTCGGCCTCGTCACCTTCACGCCCGACGACATCGACTGGGAGGACGAGGTGCGGCTCGCGATCGAGGAACGCGCCGGCTTCTCGCCCGACGGGCTGATCGGCATGGAATCGAACCTGCGCTTCGCCGGACCCGAGACGATGGAAACCAAGATCTTCGCCCGCCTCTCGGCCTGGCAGAACTGGATCTTCCAGCGGCCCAACGCCACCGGACCGGAGGGCGCGCTGAAACTCTACGGGACCGGCAAGCAAGCCAAGTACGACCGCAAGCGCGCGTGAAGGAGGCACTCATGGCCATCGACTACACCCAGCGCATCCCCAACAACGTCGATCTCTCGTCCGACCGCCGCCTGCAGCGCGCGCTCGAGAACTGGCAGCCGCGCTTCCTCGACTGGTGGAGGACCATGGGGCCGGACGGCACGTCGAATTTCGACGTCTACCTGCGCACCGCCATCTCGGCCGATGCCAACGGCTGGGCCAATTTCGGCTACGTGAAGATGCCGGACTATCGCTGGGGCATCTTCCTGGCCGGGCAGGATCCCAACCGCGTGATCGCCTACGGCGACAACAAGGGCAAGCCCGCGTGGCAGGAAGTGCCGGGCGAACTGCGCTCGACCCTGCGACGGCTGATCGTCACCCAGGGCGACACCGAGCCCGCTTCGGTCGAGCAGCAGCGCCTGCTCGGCAAGACCGCACCGTCGCTCTACGACCTGCGCAACGTCTTCCAGATCAACTGCGAGGAAGGCCGGCACCTGTGGGCCATGGTCTACCTGCTGCACGCCTATTTCGGCCGCGACGGGCGCGAGGAGGCGGAGATGCTGCTCGAGCGCCATTCGGGCGACCCGGACAAGCCGCGCATCCTCGGCGCCTTCAACGAGAAGACGCCGGACTGGCTGTCCTTCTTCATGTTCACCTACTTCACCGACCGCGACGGCAAGTACCAGCTCGCATCGCTCGCCGAGTCGGGCTTCGATCCGCTGGCGCGCTCCTGCCGCTTCATGCTGATCGAGGAGGCGCACCACATGTTCGTGGGCGAATCGGGTGTGCAGCGCATCGTCCAGCGCACCTGCGAGCTGATGAAGGAGCACAAGACCGACGACGTGCGGGCGTTCGGCGCGATCGACCTCGCCACCATCCAGAAGTACCTCAACTTCCACTTCTCGGTGTCGCTCGACCTGTTCGGCCAGGAGGCGTCGACCAACGCCGCCAACTACTACACGATGGGCGTCAAGGGCCGGTACCTCGAGACCCGGATCGGGGACGACCACGTGCTGACCGGCAGCACCTTCGACATCGACACGGTCGAGGACGGCCGCATCGTGCGCAAGACCGTGCCGGCGCTCGCCTCCCTGAACGAGCGGCTGCGCAACGACTATGTCGAGGACTGCGCCAAGGGCCTGCGGCTGTGGAACAAGGTGATCGCCGACGCCGGCCTCGACTTCGAGCTCAAGTTGCCGCACCGCGCGTTCAACCGCCGCATCGGCGCCTTCAGCGAGATCCACGTCTCGCCCGACGGCGCGGTGATGAGCGCCGAAGAGTGGAAGGCCAGCGCCCACAAGTGGCTGCCGACCGACGAGGACCGCGCCTACGTCACCTCGCTGATGGGGCCGGCGGTGATCGAGCCCGGCAAGTTCGCCAACTGGATCGCCCCGCCGGTCCGCGGCATCAACAACCAGCCGGCGAACTTCGAGTACGTGCGGTTCAACTGAGCCCCCCACCCCGGCCCTCCCCTTTCGGGGGGAGGGAGCAATCAAGAATCATATTCCCTCCCCCGCAGGGGGAGGATTAGGGAGGGGGACGACCGTGGGAGGAAAGACGGCAATGGTGCAGGGGATCGATTTCGGCGCTGACCACAAGGTCAGGCTGCCCGACCGCTTCAACGTCGCGGTGCCCTTCATCGACCGCCACGTGCCCGAAGGTCGCGGCGGCAAGGTTGCGATCCGCACCGTGCACGGCGAGGACGTGACCTACGCCGAGCTCGCGGAGAACGTGAACCGTGCCGGCAACAGCCTGATGGCGCAGGGGCTCAGGCCCGGCGACCGGCTGCTGATGGTGGTGAAGGACTGCCCGGCTTTCTTCTATCTGTTCTGGGGCGCCATCAAGGCGGGCATCGTGCCGGTGCCGCCCAACACCCTGCTGCGCGCGCCCGACTATGCCTACATGTTCGAGGATTCGGGCTGCAGGCTCGTCGTCTATTCCAGCGAGTATGCGAGCGAGATCGATGCCGCGCTGCTGATGACGCCGGTCAAGGCTCTCACGGTCGAGGGGTTCCTGGCCGAGATGGCCAACGCCTTGCCCAAGCTCGAGGCGCGGCTCGCGGCGCCGACCGATGACTGCTTCTGGCTCTACTCGTCGGGGTCGACCGGCCGGCCCAAGGGCGCGGTGCATGCGCAGCGCAACATGGTCGTGACCAGCGAGCTCTACGGCGCGCGCGTGCTGGGCGTCACCGAAAACGACATCTGCTATTCGGCCGCCAAGCTGTTCTTCGCCTACGGCCTCGGCAACGCCATGACTTTCCCGCTGTGGGCGGGCGGCACGGCGATCCTCGACGATCGGCGGCCGACGCCGGATGTCACCTTCGAGAACATCGAGAGATTCAAGCCGACGCTCTACTACGGTGTGCCGACGTTGTATGCCGCCCAGCTCGCTGCGCTGGATGCCGCTCCGCACTCGTTCTCCAGCCTGCGCGCCTGCGTCTCGGCCGGCGAGGCGCTGCCAGCCGACATCTTCCGCCGCTGGAAGGAGAAGACCGGCACGATCATCCTCGACGGCATCGGCTCGACGGAGTGCCTGCACATCTTCATCGGCAACCGCCTCGACGAGTATCGTCCCGGCACCTCGGGCAAGCCGGTGCCGGGCTACGAGATCAAGGTGCTCGACGACAAGGGCCAGCCGGTGAAAAAGGGCGAAAGCGGCGCGCTGTGGATCCGCGCCGAGTCGACCGCCAGGTACTACTGGAACAAGCCCGAGAAGACCGCCGAGACGATGGTCGACGGCTGGCTCAACACCGGCGACACCTACCGCGAGGATCCTGACGGCTTCCTGATCTACGAGGGCCGCAGCGACGACATGCTGAAGGTTGGCGGCATCTGGTGCTCGCCGGTCGAGATCGAGAGCTGCCTGATCACCCATCCCGCCGTGCTCGAGGCCGCGGTGATCGGCCAGGCCGACGCCGATCAGCTGATCAAGCCCAAGGCCGTCGTTGTGCTGAAGCAGGCCGGCTCAGGCGGCGCGGAGCTGACCGAGGAGCTGGCGGCACTCTGCAAGAAGACGCTCGCGCCCTACAAATATCCGCGCTGGATCGAGTACGTGGCCGAGCTGCCCAAGACGGCGACCGGCAAGATCCAACGCTTCAAGCTGCGGGCGTAGCTGACAGCGGAAGCATTTTCCGCTTCTATACACTTCGACTGAAAACAGGGAGTTGGGATGATGGCGGGCAAATTGTTGGGAGCCGCAACAATCGCGGCGATGGCCTTCGGCCTGCAGCCGGTCTGGGCGCAGGACAGCATCAAGATCGGCTTCATCAGCACCTTCTCGGGCTCTCAGGCGGCAATCGGCGAGGACATGCGCCGCTCGGTCGATCTCGCGGTCGAGCATCTCGGCGGCAAGATGGCCGGCAAGAAGATCGAGATCGTCTACGAGGACGACCAGTTCAAGCCGGACGTCGGCAAGGCGCGCTCCGAGAAGCTCGTCCAGCAGGACAAGGTCAACTTCGTCGCCGGCTACATCTGGTCGAACGTGCTGCTCGCCTCGCTCAAGACCGTGACCGACGAGGGCGACACCATCCTGATCTCGGCCAATGCCGGCCCGTCGCAGATCGCCGGCGAGCTGTGCAACAAGAACTTCTTCTCGACGTCGTGGCAGAACGACCAGACGCCGATGGCGATGGGTGAGTACCTCAATACCAAGGGCGTGAAGAGCCTCTACGTCGTCGCGCCCAACTATGCCGCCGGCAAGGACATGGCGGCCGGTGTCAAGCGCACCTACAAGGGCAAGATCGCCGGCGAGGACTACACCAAGTGGCCCGACCAGCTCGACTTCTCGGCCGAGCTCACCAAGATCGCCGCCGCCAAGCCCGACGGCATCTTCATCTTCTATCCCGGCGCGCACGGCGTGCAGTTCGTCAAGCAGTGGGTGCAGGCCGGCATCAACAAGACCGTGCCGCTCTACCAGGTGTTCTCGATCGACGCGATCACCCTGCCGCAGCAGGGCGAGCTGGCGCTCGGCACGCTCGGCGCGCAGGAGTGGGTCAACGACCTGCCGAACGAGCAGAACAAGAAGTACGTCGCCGACTTCAAGAACAAGTACAAGGTCTACCCGTCCTACTACGGCGCGCAGAGCTACGATGCGATCATGCTGATCGCCTCGGCGGCGGAGGCGCTGAAGGGCGACCTCTCCAGCAAGGACAAGGTCCGGGCGGAGCTCAAGAAGGCGAACTTCAAGTCGCTGCGCGGCGACTTCAAGTTCAACACCAACCAGTTCCCGATCCAGAACTTCTACATCCAGGAGACGGTCAAGGACCCGCAGGGCATGATGACCGTCAAGACCATCGCTACCGCGGTGAAGGACGGCAAGGACTCGTACTACCAGAAGTGCTCGATGAAGTGACAATCGGCGCGCTGCGCCGATTGTCATCCCGAGCCGAAGGCGAGGGATCTATTCTGCTGCACATAGATCCCTCGCTGCGCTCGGGATGACACAATATGGAAGTCCTGATCCAGGTCCTGAACGGGGTGCAGCTCGGGCTGCTGATGTTCCTGCTCGCCGCCGGCCTGACGCTGACCTTCGGCATCATGGATCTGGTGAACCTGGCGCACGGCTCGCTCTACATGATGGGCGCCTACATCGCCTGGACCTTCATCAGCTGGAGCGATTCCTTCGTGCTGGGCGCGCTGCTGGCGCTGCCGGCGACATTCATCGTCGGCGTGATCGTCGAGGTCGTGATCGCCCGCCGGCTCTACGCCCGCGATCATCTCGACCAGGTG
Source organism: Pseudomonadota bacterium (assembly GCA_018240745.1). Classification (GTDB taxonomy): domain Bacteria; phylum Pseudomonadota; class Alphaproteobacteria; order Reyranellales; family Reyranellaceae; genus Reyranella. Next base: position 23,186 of record JAFEFF010000209.1, on the reverse strand, counting down.
CTGGCGACGTTCGGCCTCATCCTGTTCTTCAACGACCTGGTGCGCGCGATCTGGGGTCCGGCCGGCAAGAGCATCGCCGTGCCGCCGTTCCTCGACCATACGATCGAGATCCTGCCCGGGGCGCTCTATCCGGCGTACCGGCTGGCCATCATCGTCGTCGGCACTGGCGTGGCGCTGCTGCTGGCCTGGCTGGTGGCGCGCACCCGGCTCGGCATGCTGATCCGCGCCGGCGCCTCCAACCGGCGCATGATCGCCGCGCTGGGCGTCAACATCGAGCTGCTGTTCAGCCTGGTGTTCGGCCTCGGCGCGGTGTTCGCCGGCCTCGCCGGGCTGATGGCCGCGCCGATTTCCTCGGTGAAGATCGGCATGGGCGACGACATCCTGATCCTCGCCTTCGTGATCATCGTCACCGGCGGCATCGGCTCGATCAAGGGCGCCTTCGTGGCGGCGATGGGGGTCGGCCAGCTCGATATCGTCGGCCGCGTCTATCTCGCCGACTGGCTGAAGGCGGTGATGGACCCCGCCGCCGCCTCGGCTGCGGCGCCGGCGATCAGCCAGGTGCTGATCTACATCGTCATGGCGGCCGTACTGGTCTGGCGGCCGACCGGCCTGTTCGGGCAGCGCCAATGAGCGAGCGGCTGTTCACGCCGCGCGCGCTGATCACGACGCTGCTCCTGGTGCTGCTCGCCGCGCTGCCGCTGATCGCCCAGGCCGTCGGCGACCGCTACATCCTTTCGGTCGGCACGCGCATCGTCATCTGGGCGATCGCCGCGGTCAGCCTCAACATGATCCTGGGTTACGGCGGACTGGTAAGCTTCGGCCATGCCGCCTTCATCGGCATCGGGGGCTACGCGGTCGGCATCCTGTCGGCCAACGGGATCCAGAGCGGCTGGGTGCAATGGCCGGCGGCGCTGATGGCCGCGACGGTGTGGGCCGCTCTGGTGGCGGCGCTGTCGCTCAGGACGCGCGGCGTCTACTTCATCATGATCACGCTGGCCTTCGCGCAGCTCGTTTACTATCTCGGCTCCGGCCTCGCGGCGTATGGCGGCGACGACGGCCTCAACATCGGCCGCAGTCGCTTCACGGGCCTGATCGACCTGCGCGACAAGGCGTCGTTTCACTGGCTGTGCTTCGCCCTGCTCTGTGCCGCCCTGTGGTTCTGCGGCCGCTTCTCCCGGTCGCCGTTCGGCCACGTGCTGCGCGGCGCCAGGTCCAACGAGGGCCGCATGGCCGCGCTCGGCTTCCCGGTGTTCCGCTATCGCCTGGTCGCGTGCCTGATCGCCGGCGCGTTCGGCGGGCTGGCCGGCGTCCTGCTCGCCAACGAGGGCGCCTACATCTCGCCGGCCATGATGTCGTGGGTGAAGTCGGGCGACCTGATCGTGATGGTCGTGCTGGGTGGCATTGGCGTGCGGTTCGGGCCGTTGTACGGCGCGCTCGCCTTCTTCGTGCTGGAGGAGTCGCTGAAGCCCGGCCTCGATCTGCTGCACAAGGGCTGGGGCGAGTACTGGCAGATCGTGTTCGGCCCCCTGCTGGTGATCATCGCGCTCCATGCCAAAGGCGGCATCGCCTCGCTGCTGGGCTTCCGCCATGACTGAATTGCTCGTCGCCGACCGGCTGATCAAGCGCTTCGGCGGCCTGCTCGCGACCGACAACGTCTCGATCGACGTGAGGCATGGCGAGATCCACGCCCTGATCGGTCCCAACGGCGCCGGCAAGACGACCCTGGTCAGCCAGCTCACCGGCAGCCTCGCCCCCGATTCGGGCACCATCCGCTTCCTCGGCCGCGACATCACCCGCCTGCCGGTGCATGCCCGCGCCCGGCTGGGGCTCGCGCGCTCGTTCCAGATCACCTCGGTGCTGCGCGACTTCAGCGCCATCGAAAACGTGGCGCTCGCCCAGCAGGCGCATCACGGCCATTCCTTCCGCTTCCTCGCCGATGTGCGCAAGGACACCGCCCGCACCGAGGCCGCTCGCCGCGGCCTCGCCGCTGTCGGCCTCGAGGCGCGCGCGACCGTACCGGCCTCGGCGCTGAGCCACGGCGAGCAGCGGCAGCTCGAAATCGCGATGGCGCTGGGCGGCGCGCCGAAGCTGCTGCTGCTCGACGAGCCGATGGCCGGCATGGGCCCGGAGGAGAGCCAGCGCATGATCGGCCTCCTGCACGGGCTGAAGCAGCGCTGCGGCATGCTGCTGATCGAACACGACATGGAGGCCGTCTTCGCGCTGGCCGACCGCATCACCGTGCTGGTCTACGGCCGTGCGATCTTCACCGGCACGCCGGACGAGATCCGCCGCCATCCCGAGGTGCGCCAGGCCTATCTCGGCGAGGAGGCGGCCTGATGCTGCGGGTCGAGAACCTCGAGGCCTTCTACGGCGCGAGCCAGGCACTGTTCGGCATGGCGTTTGCGGTCGATGCCGGCGAGGTCGTCACGCTGATGGGCCGCAACGGCATGGGCAAGACGACGACTGTGCATGCCGTGATGGGCGTCCTGCCCGGCTGCCGCGGTATGGTCGAGTTCGACGGCCGGCGGGTCGATCAACTGCCGTCGTTCCGCATCGCCCGCCTCGGCCTGGGGCTGGTGCCCGAGGGCCGGCAGATCTTCCCCAACCTCTCGGTGCGCGAGAACCTGGTGGCCGCCTCGGCCAATCGCACCGCCCGCGCCGATCCCTGGACGCTCGCCCGCGTGTTCGAGTTCTTCCCGCGGCTCGGCGAGCGGCAGGGCAATCGCGGCAACCAGCTCTCCGGCGGCGAGCAGCAGATGCTGGCGATCGGCCGGGCGCTGATGACCAATCCGCGCCTGCTGATCCTCGACGAGGCGACCGAGGGCCTGGCACCGCTGATCCGGCGAGAGATCTGGGCCTGCCTGGCGCGGCTCAAGGGCGAGGGCCAGGCGATCCTGGTGATCGACAAGAACGTCAAGAACCTGATCGCGCTCGCCGACCGCCACTACATCGTCGAGAAGGGCCGCGTCGTGTGGTCCGGCACCTCGGCCGCGCTTGCCGGGGACGAGGCGCTGCAGCATCGCTATCTCGGCGTGTAGCTTCCCACTTCCGTGGGGAGCTTCCGATGCCCATGGCACGGCACTTTTCCACGACTCTTCGCGCGACACCCACCCTCGCGCACGGTGTTACGATACCGCGCTCGCCAGCCGCGACAGGTCACGGACGTCGTCGAGCTCTTCCAGCCGGTCGACGGCTTGGATCAGGCGCTCACCCGAGCCCGGCGCCAGTGGGACCGCGGCGAAGTCGAGGCAGCGGCGGAACTTGGCGAGATGCTGCTCGCGCGTCAGCGGGCGCGCCGGATTCGCGAGCATCGTCTCGCAGCGCCAGGAGAGAGCCGTGCCGTTCTTGAGATGGACGGTGACGCGCTGCGGCGACAGCGCGTTGGGGTCGCGATTGCCGTCGTCACGGGTCGTCACGCGCGCCGCCAGCGCATGCGTCTCGGGATCGGCCAGCGCCTGACCGCGGAAGTCCGCCAGGTCGAGCGATCCCTTCTGCAGGACTTTCGCCACCGCGTATTGCAGGCAGAGCCGGGCGTAGCTCGGCTCCACCGGTGACACGAGCGGCCGGCCGACCAGGCGCACGATCAGGGGCGGCGCATCGATCTCGACACACTCGACGTCGCCTGCGGCGAAGCGGTGCTGCGCCCGCAGCGCCATCACGCCTTCGATGCCACCGTGCGTGGCACGGCCGGCCGGGAACGGCTTGTGGCTGAACTCGGCGATGCGCCAGGTGCGGCCGAGGCTGTCGAGGATCGGCACGAGGTCGTGCGCGCCCTCGAACAGGGCGAGGTAGCCGTAGGCGCCCTCGAAGATCTCGCGGGCCGGCGCGAAGCCCAGCGTCGCCAGCTCGCAGGACTGCAGGGCCGCACGGGCGTTGAAGGCGAGTTGCACGGGCAGGATCGGACTCCCTTCAGTATGGGCCTGCATGGTCCCGCTGACCTGCGCAAGCTGCCATGCGAACGCCGCTTCGAGCGTGCTTCGGTCGAGGCCGAGGATGCGCCCAGCCGCCGCTACCGAGCCGAAACCGCCAGCCGTGCCGGGACGGAAGAAGCGGAATGCGGACTGCGACGCGAGGCCCAGCCCGGCGGCGATGTCCGCGCCGACGGCAATCGCAGCGATCAGCTCGGCGCCGCTCGAGCCACCGCGCAGCTCCGCGGCCGCCAGCGAGACCGGCAGCACGGTCGCCATGGCATGCACTACCGCGCCCTCGTGCAGGCAGTCGAATTCCTGATTGTGGGTCTGCCAGGCGTTGAGGAACGCGGCCGCCGGCGCCGACAGCCGCGCAGAACGGCCCCAGACCGGCACGACACGATTGCCCCAGCCGGACGCCACGCGCAGCAACCCCTCGCCGCCGTCGACCGACGATCCCGCAATGCCGACCCCGAGACCGTCCAGCAGAAAAACCTTGGCGCGCTCGACCGCCGCGTTCGGCAGATCGGCAAACCTTGGCTCGAGCGCGTGGCGGGCGAAGCGTTGGGCGGCGGTCATCGTGGCTTTGTGGCCAGCGATGCCGCCGAGATCAACTACTCCGCCGGTTTGGCGGCCGCACCGCGGCCGTGCATCGATACGGCCCGATCGGCGCGGGGCGCCTTCTAGGGGAACTTGGCGCAACTCATCGGGATCGCGGCGATCACCCACCGACGAAGGCGCGTGCCCAGCCGAAGCCGGGCACGCGCCCGCCGAAGTTCGGGCCGAGCGACGGTCTACCCAGCCTTCACCTCGATCTTGCGGGTGGAATGCTGCAGGTCCGCAGGCTTGGGAATACGCACACTCAGCACGCCGTTGGTGAACTTCGCGTCAACCTGGCTGTCCTTGACGTCGAAGGGCAGCTCGATCGCGCGCTCGAACGAGCCGTAATGGCGTTCCATACGCCAGCTCTCGCCGTTCTTGTGCTCCCGCTCGGCCTTCTTCTCGCCCTTGATGGTGAGCACGTCGCCCGCGAGACTGACCTCGATGTCCTTCTCGTTGACGCCCGGCAGCTCGGCCGTCACCACGAGCTCCTTCTCGTCCTCGTGGACATCCACCGCCGGCATCATGCCGGTGTGGCCTGGCCCGCTCCAGCCAGCACCCTCGAAGAAGTCGTCGAACATCCGGTTGACCTCTCGCCGGAAGTTGACCAGAGGATCGAAGAAATCGCCCCGCATGGCGGGCGCCGCGGCACTGCTATTCCGCCACGGCACGAGAGACTTCAAGTCAACCATAGCACGTCTCCATTCTGTGGTTCGATGTGAGCACCGGCTTCGTCAACCGACGAACCGGCGAATCGATGACGACGTAGTGGAGTCCGTGTGTACGGATGCGCGGTGGAGACCCAAGGCGATAGCTGCGGTTCAGCATCGGGTCGCCACGGTCGGAATTGGCCGCCTCCCGCCTCTCGCTGTCGGCGACCGGACCGGCATGCCGCCCGTCGGGTAGCCGCGATCGGAATGATGCCGTCTCGCCGATGTCGAGTGTCGCCATAGCCATCCTCTTTCGAAGCGACAACCACGGAAACCACCAGTGGGCACCCGGAGGGGCTGCCCGGGCGACTACCTAGGTCGGCAAGCGTGGATTTCAAGAATGGTATGCTGTCATCGTCCCGATCGTCCGGTATCGGACTTGCTGACGGGCAACTGAAGCCCGCTGCAGTCTGCATTTGCCTCTTCAATTTTCGGACGATGCCCCCAAATCCCGGCCAAGAGCATGTCCGGCGATGGCTTCACTGATACACAACCGGCCGAACCAGTATCGCCAGCGGGCAGAAGAGGCGCGCGTAAGAGCTGAGGCTGCGACCGACGAAGCCCAGCGTAAGAGCCTCCTCCAGATCGCAGAGACTTGGGAAAGGATGGCCGACTACGAGGAAAAGCATCCCCCACTCGGAGGTGCATTCGATCCCCCTTCGGGGGTCCGGCCAGGAAAAGGCACCCGGTCGAGATCGGACCCGGACACTGGTTGAACTCGGACACTGGCTAATGCGGTGCGGGCTTGAACCTTGGAAGAGCCGCACCCAACTCGACTCGCGCGGGCCGTTTGGCCGCGCATTTTCGTTGCCGAAACTTCGCTCATCCGAGGAGGTCTTTGCTGATGAAAATCGCCCAGATCGCTCCGCTCGCCGAGAGCGTGCCGCCGAAGCTGTATGGCGGAACCGAGCGGGTCGTTTCCTACCTGACCGAGGAGCTCGTCCGTCAAGGACATGACGTCACCTTGTTCGCCAGCGGCGATTCCCGAACGTCCGCCAAGCTGGTCCGCTGTAGCGATATCGCTCTGCGGCTCAATCCCATCGTCAAGGATCCGCTGCCCTATCAGCTCATGATGCTGGACGAAGTATGCCGCCGGGCTGACCAGTTCGACGTGCTGCACTTTCACATCGACATGCTGCATTTCCCGATGGTGCGAGACTTCGTCGATCGCACGGTCACGACATTGCATGGCCGCCTCGACCTTCCGGACCTCAGGCCGCTGTTCGCGGCCTTCCCGGACATGCCGGTCGTGTCGATCTCGCGCGACCAGCGGCGGCCTCTGCCACGGCCTGTCAACTGGGTGGGCAACGTCTATCACGGCCTGCCCAGGACTGTCCTGCCGTTCAACCCCGATCCTGCCCGCGGCTATCTCGCCTTCCTTGGCCGGATCGCTCCGGAGAAACGGCCGGACCGCGCCATCGAGATCGCAGCACGCGCCGGCCTGCCGCTTAAGATCGCGGCGAAGATCGACCGCGTCGACCGGGCCTACTGGGACGACGTCGTCGCGCCCCTGGTCGCCAGGCATCCGAACGTCGAGTTCGTGGGTGAGATCGACGAACGCCAGAAGGCCGAGTTCCTGGGCAACGCGAGTGCGCTCCTGTTCCCGATCGACTGGCCCGAGCCGTTCGGCCTGGTCTCGATCGAGGCGATGGCGTGCGGCACGCCGGTGATCGCCTTCCGCGCGGGGTCGGTACCCGAGGTGATCGACGACGGCATCACCGGCTTCGTGGTCAGGAACGTCGAAGAGGCCGTGGCTGCGGTCGAGCGCCTGCCCGAGCTGGACCGCCGCAAGGTGCGCGAGGTGTTCGAACACCGCTTCACCGTCGAGCGCATGGCGCGCGACTATCTGGCGATCTATCGCGGGCTGCCGGGCGTCGACGTCGGCGCGCTGCGACGTCCCCGCCTCGTGCCGACCGCGGATGCCGGCCTGCAGGCGGCGGCATGACGCCTTGAATGAACCGGACGGTGGATCGGGCTGTCGCCATGATCCCATCGCTGCCTGCCCGCGGGGCCGGACACGAGGACACCGACCCTGTCACTGTGCCATCTCGCGCTTCAGTTCCGTCGAGCTGCGGTCCCAGGCCAAGGCATCGGCTTCCGCCTCGAGTTCCTTCGCGAACGCCAGCATCCGATCGCGGATGACGTCGTCTGTCACAGTCCGAGCCAGCCTGCGGGCCCGGCGGGCTCCTTCCCGCTTCGCTAGAATTTCAGCGAACTCGTCCACCCTCTCGCACTCCGGAACCATCCAACGGGTTCACGGGAATTGGGTTCCGGAACGAACAACGGCGCTATGCACAGCCCCCTTGACGCCCGCCGGCGCGCTCCTAAATCGATCGCCACATTCGCCAGCCGCCCTTCGGGGGGCTGGAGTCGCAAACCCATCGCTCCAAGGAGGATGCATCATGCGCAGCGATTTTGATTTCTCGCCGTATTATCGCGCCACCATCGGCTTCGACCGGGTGTTCGACCTGCTCGATTCGGTAGCCAGCCAGGGTGGCCCGTCCGGCTATCCGCCCTACAACATCGAGAAGACCGGCGAGGACGCCTATCGCATCGTCATGGCGGTGGCTGGGTTCACCGAGGCCGAGCTGAACATCACTCAGAAGGAAAACGAGCTGTTGATCAGCGGCCACTCTCATCCGTCAGCGCAGGAGAAGGAATATCTCTACCGTGGCATTGCGGGCCGTGACTTCGAGCGGCGTTTCCAGCTCGCCGACTACGTCAAGGTCATGGGTGCCCGCCTGGCGGACGGCATGCTGAGCATCGATCTCGAGCGCGAACTGCCCGAGGACAAGAAGGCCCGAGCCATCCGCATCGAAGCCGAATCCGGCCAGCGCGCCATCACCCAGTAGTAAGCTCGGCTGCGAGGAGGTGCCGTCAACGCGCCTCCTTCGGAGCCATGGATTCAGTCACAGCAAGGAGGTTCAGCCATGCCCGCCGGGTCAGCTGCTTCCCTGCCGATGCCGCAGGGACCGCTTTCCCCTTCGTCATTCGCGCGTCGTCCGCGCTTCACCGTGATGCCACAGCCGCAATCGAGTCCGCTGCCGCTGGCTCGAATGCTGCCCATGCAGAAAGGCGCCAGTGAGCCGCCCCGCGCCCGCATCCTGATCGCCTGGCACGACGCCGCGGCAGCCTTGCGACTGCAGCGGCTGCTGCGCGAACTGGATTACGCCGTAGTCGGCCCCACCGCCTCCGGCAACGAAGCCGAACAGCTAATTGCGAGGTCGGCTGTCCGCAGTCCGATCGACTGTGCGCTGCTCCATGTCGGGCTGCCGGGGGCCACAGCGATTGCCGACCGGCTGGCCGCCGAGTCGGTGCCGTTCGTGTGGCTGGTGCCGGATCACGACGCGGTGCTGCCGGCCGCACACTCCCACGCGCCGGCCCTCGATCGGCCCCTCGACCGCGTCGCGCTCGTGGCGGCCATGGACGCGGCCGAGAGGCAGCAAGCCAGCAGTCGCCTCTATCGGACGCCGCCCCCGCAGGCTGCGTGGCCGCGCGTTTTCCCGCAGCTCTGAGGGCGTGCGCCATGTGGTCTTTGGGCTTCATGCCACTGGTCGCCGTGTTGGTGAGCGGGGTGCTGGCCTGGCATTGCGCCACGCGCATCGATCGGCAGGCCGCACAGGAGAGATACCCTCGGCCGTTCGAGTCAAACGGCGTCCTGGGACTCGCTTTGGGAGCACTGGTCGCGGCGGTCGCCGCCGCGACCGTTCTTCAGCTGATGTTTCTGCCGCGACTCGTGCAGTGAAGTCAGCGCCTGCGCCAACCGTGCGGGAGACGAAAGACGCCCGGCCGTAGCTTCGGGCACCGAGACCGCCAGTCCAGTTTCGTCATGAGTTCTGCGCCTTGTCCGCTCGTCCCCGGGAAAGTAACCAATTCGCCTGTCGGTACGTTATGGGACAGGAGGTCCGCTCGCATGAGCAATCCGGACAGCATCAAGGCCAAGAGGGAAGCCTCGGAACAAGCCCGGCGATTGGCCGAACAACTTTTCCTGCCCGAGGATCGGGCGCGGGCGCTGGCCTTCGCAGAGGAACTCGAGGCAGAAGCAAGGGCTTTGGAGCAGGCTGCCTCCGACAGCGAGACCAACGTCGAAGTATACCTGTCCAGGGCTTACGCCTGTCTGGACGCCAACCAACGCGATGTGCTGCTCCGAGGTCTGGTGGAGGAAGAGCGCCGAATGGGCAGCAGCCGCGAGCACATGGAGAACGGCGCGCGACGGGTGGAAGACTGCAAGGAACGGGTCAAACGACAGCGCGAACTCCTCGGCTCCTTGAAGCCGCACGAGAACCGGCTTCGGGCGGAATTCATGCTGGATACGTTTGAGCAGACACTGGTGTTGATGGAGCGACATCAACGGCTTCTGGTCGAGCGCTTCCGAAAGGCCGGCCTCTAGCCCGGAGCGAGCGAAGCACGACAGGAGCTCGCCAGCGCGCACCGCAGCCCAACGGCGCCGCTTGCCTTTCCGTCAGTCGGCCGGAATGATGCGCCGCTTCGTCCGGAGTCCTCGATGCGCCTCGGCTTTTTCGCCTGTCTGTTCGCGGTTTTCGCCGTCGGTCCCGCTTTCGCCCAGAAACAGGTCAACGTCTATAATTGGTCCGACTACATCGCCGAGGACCAGCTCAAGGTCTTCACCCAGCAGACCGGCATCAAGGTCAACTACACGACCTACGATTCCAACGAGATCCTCGACGCCAAGCTCAGGGCCGGGCGCTCGGGTTATGACGTCGTCGTGCCGACCGCCTCGCCGTTCCTGGTGCGCCAGCTCGCCGCCAAGCTCTACCAGCCGCTCGACAAGGCCAAGCTCAAGAACTATGGCAACCTCGATCCCAAGATCATGGCCGAGCTCGCCAAGTACGATCCGGGCAACGCGCACGCCATCCCATGGATGTGGGGCACGATCGGCATCGGCTACAACGTGCCGGAGATCAAGAAGCGCATGGCCGATGCGCCGGTCGATTCGCTCGCCATGGTGTTCGACCCGGCGATCGTCTCGCGCTTCAGGGATTGCGGCGTGATGATGCTCGACAGTCCGACCGACGTCTTTCCCGCCGCGCTCGAGTACCTCGCGCTCGACCCCGATTCGAAGGACCCCGCGGAGCTCGAGCGTGCGGCCGAGGTGCTGAAGGCGATCCGCCCCTTCATCCGCAAGTTCCACTCGTCGGAGTACATCAATGCGCTGGCGGGCGGCGACATCTGCCTCGCCTTCGGCTATTCCGGCGACATCCTCCAGGCGCGCGACCGCGCGGCCAAGGCGGCGCAGAAGCGCGAGATCGCCTACGCCATTCCCAAGCAGGGTGCGATGCTGTGGATCGACACCGCGGCGATCCCCAAGGGCGCGCCCAATCCCGACGCTGCCCACCGCTTCCTCGACTTCATGCTCGATCCCAAGGTCGCCGCGGCCTCGAGCGCACTCACCGGCTACGCCAACGCCAACATTCCGGCGACGGCACTGCTCGACAAGTCGATCACCCAGAACCCATGGATCTATCCCACCGCGAATGATCGCGCGCGGCTCTACACCATCACGCCCGGCAACGCCGAGCAGACGCGCGAACGCACGCGGCTGTGGACCGCGATCAAGACCGGCCGCTGAGTTGGCGGCGTGAGCGAACCCATCGTCAGAATCGAGGGACTGACCAAGCGCTTCGGCGAGGTCCCGGCCGTGGCCGGCGTCGATCTCGAGATCGCGCGCGGCGAGCTGTTCGCGCTGCTGGGCGGCTCGGGCTGCGGCAAGACCACCTTGCTGCGCATGATCGCGGGCTTCGAGACGCCCGACACCGGCCGCGTGATCATCGACGGCCAGGACATGACCGGCGTGCCGCCGCACAAGCGGCCAGTCAACATGATGTTCCAGTCCTACGCGCTGTTCCCGCATCTCGACGTCGCAGGCAACATCGCCTACGGGCTGAAGCGCGAAGGCGTGGCGAGAGCCGAAATCGCCCAGCGCGTCGCCGAGGTGCTCTCGCTGGTGAAGCTCGATGGGCTGGGTTCGCGGCGACCGGCGCAGCTCTCGGGCGGCCAGCGCCAGCGCGTGGCGCTCGCCCGCGCCCTGGTCAAGCGGCCGAAGCTGCTGCTCCTCGACGAGCCGCTGGCCGCGCTCGACCGCAAGCTGCGCGAGGGCACGCGATTCGAGATGGTGCGGCTGCAGGAACGGCTTGGCCTCACCTTCGTGATCGTGACGCACGACCAGGAAGAGGCGATGTCGATGGCGACGCGGCTCGCGGTGATGAACGCCGGCCGCATCGCCCAGACCGGCCCGCCGCACGAACTCTACGAGCGGCCGGCGTCGCGCTTCGTCGCCGACTTCATCGGCATCGCCAACATCCTGCAGACCGGGGCCAGGCGCTGGCTGGCGCTGCGGCCGGAGAAGATCGTGCTGACCTCGGCGCGCCCTGCGACGGCGCACGTCGCGACCGGCCAGGTGATCGACATTGCCTACGAGGGCGACCGCTCGCTCTATCGCGTCGCGATCGAGAACGGACCGGTCATGCTGGTCGCCGCCATGAACGTCGCCCGCGCCCACGGCAGCGCCCACCGCCGCGGCGACACGGTGTGGCTTGGCTGGTCGGACGATGCCGGGCAGGTGCTCGATGAGTAGTTCGCTGGGGGCGCGCCACTCCCGTGGCGCGTCTTCTTCCTCGGCATCCAAGATCGCGCCACGGGAGTGGCGCGCCCCCAGCGCATGAGACTCGTCATCGCCCTGCCCTTCGCCTGGCTGGTGGTGTTCTTCCTGCTGCCGCTGGTCCTGGTGCTGGGTCTGTCGTTCGGCACCAATTCGCCCGATCTCGCTCCGCCGGTCGAATTGGGCCTGAATCTCGCGAGCTTCAGGCTCCTGTTCACCGACGATCTCTACCTCGCCGCCTGGCTGTCCTCGCTGCGCATCGCCGCCGTCTCGACATTCGGCGCGCTGCTGCTGGGCTATCCGATGGCCTACGCGATCGCCCGCGCTCGGCCGCAACTGCGCCCGCTGCTGCTGACCCTGGTGATCCTGCCGTTCTGGACCTCGTTCCTGATCCGCGTCTATGCCTGGATGGGGCTGCTGGCGGAGAACGGCATCCTCAACCAGTTCCTGCGCTGGTCGGGCCTGGTGCGCAATCCCGGCACCATCCTCGGCACCGAATGGGCGGTCCATCTCGGCATCGTCTACGCCTACCTGCCGTTCATGGTCCTGCCGCTCTACAGCAGCCTGGAGAAGCTCGACTGGAGCCTGCTCGAGGCGGCGTCCGATCTGGGCGCGAAGCCGCTGCCGGCGTTCCTCACCGTCACCCTGCCCCTGTCGCTGCCGGGTATCGTCGCCGGCTGCCTGATGGTCTTCATCCCGGCGATCGGCGAGTTCGTGATCCCCGACCTGCTGGGCGGCACGCGCACGCTGATGATCGGCAAGGTGCTGTGGGACGAGTTCTTCACCAATTCCGACTGGCCCCTCGCCTCGGCGGTGGCGATCTGCCTGCTGATCCTGCTGGTCGGGCCGATCGTGATCTTCCAGCGCCACCAGCAGCGCAGCCTGGAGCGGACATGATCGGCCGCGCCCGCTTCGCCTTCACCGTGCTGGCCTTCGGTTACGCCTTCCTCTACCTGCCGATCGCGCTGGTCATCACCTACTCGTTCAACGAATCGCGCCTGGTCACCGTGTGGGCCGGCTTGTCGACCAAATGGTGGATCGCGCTGTTCCACAACGAGGCGATGCTCGATGCCGCGTGGCTGTCGGTGCGCATCGGCCTGGCCAGTGCCACGCTCTCCACCGTGCTCGGCCTCGCCGCCGGCTATGCGCTGGCGCGCGTACCGCGTTTCGTTGGCCGCACCCTGTTCGCGAGCCTGGTGGTCGCGCCGATGGTGATGCCCGAGGTGGTCATGGGCATCTCGATGCTGCTGCTGTTCGTCGGCAGCGACCAGCTGCTGGGCGGGCCGGCGCGCGGCTTCCTCACCATTACCATCGGCCACGTCACTTTCTCGCTCGCTTTCGTCGCCATCGTCGTGCAGGCGCGCCTCGCCGACTTCGACCGTACGCTCGAGGAGGCGGCGATGGATCTCGGCGCGACGCCGTGGACGACTTTCCTGACCGTCACCTTGCCGCTGCTCACGCCGGCGCTGGTCTCGGGATGGCTGCTCGCTTTCACCCTGTCGCTCGACGATCTCATCCTCACCCAGTTCGTCGCCGGCGCGCAGTCGCAGACCTTGCCGATGCGCGTCTACTCGAGCGTGCGTCTCGGCGTCGATCCGCAGATCAATGTGCTGGCGACCATCGTCGTCGCCATCGCCGCGAGCGCGCTGATTGCGTCAGCAGTCCTGACCCGAAGAAGCGTTGACAAGCGCGCCGCCCAGTGACGAGATAGTTATACGCACCAACGGACGCGGAGGTTTAGATGCTTCCACCGGACAAGCGTGCCGCGGTGATTGCCGCAGCAGTCATTCGGGCGGCGGCATAGCGGTTAGATGCGAATGACGCACCGGGAGCGGCCCCCGCGGGTCGCATCAGTAAGGCCAGACCCCACCATGGCCGCTCCTGCTGTGCGCTTCCAGCTCGAGGTGTGCTCCTAGAGAGTCCTCGCCCATTTCTCCGACCAGACGTGCAGCGGCAGCATCAGCCGTAGCAGCTCCTCGCCCAGCGCTATGAGCCGATAGCCACTGTCGGGATCGAGTGCGACCAGCCTCACCTCGGTCGCCCGGTCCGGTGAACCGCGCACGCGTTTGCTCACCATCCATTTCACTCCGTGCAGATCCTCGAGGCGATCGCTCTCGTGGGGTGCTACCACACGATCAGCTTCCTGTGCCGAGGCCTCAGCCTCCCGCTCGAAGCCTGGAGCGCACGCTTTCCAGACCCAGCATGAGCAAGCCGAAGACGAGTCCCCAGAACGCCGAGCCGACGCCCATCAGCGTGACGCCGGACGCCGTGACCGCGAGCGTCCCGGCGGCGGCGAAGCGGTCCTTCTCGGGCCCCAGAGCGGCGCCCAGCGCACTTGCCATCGAGCCGAGCAGCGCAGTGCCGGCGACGGTCATCAAGAGCGCCGGCGGCAGCGCCCCGAACAGGCCGACCAGCGAGGCGCCGAACAGCGCGATCAGGCCCCACCACAGGGCATAGAACACGCCGGCGATCCAGCGCCTGGCCGGATCGGGATGCGCCTCGGGGCCGGTGCAGAGCGCGGCCGAGATCGCCGCCAGATTCGAGGTATGCGCGCCGACGAACGCCGTCGCGAGCGACGCGATGCCGGTCACCGCCAGCACCGGCTGGCTCGGGGGCTTGTAGCCGAAGGCGCGCAGCACGGCGAAGCCCGGGAGGTTCTGCGACGCCATGGTGACGAGATAGAGCGGCACACCGAGCCCGACCAGCGTCGCGAGATCCCAGGCCGGGGTCTCGACCACCAGCGACGACACGCCGAGCGGCGGGATCGTCTTCACCAGCCCGAGCACCCAGGCAAGCAGCGCACCGGCCGCCAGCACGACCAGCGAGGCGAGCGTGGGCCACACCTGGCGCATCACCAGGAACAGCACGATCAGCGCCAGTACCAGCAGCGGCTCGTGCGGCACCTGCTCGACCATCGCCACCACCAGATGCAGCAGGATGCCGGCCAGCATGGCGGCGGCGATGCTGCCGGGGATGCGCTCGATCAGGCGCGAGAGCGGTTGGATCGCCGCCGTCAGCAGGATCAGCACGGCTGCCAGAACGAAGGCGCCGATCGCCGCGTGGAGGCCCGGTACGCCCGAGGTCGAGGCGATCAAAGCCGCACCCGGCGTCGACCACGCGGTGATGACCGGCATGCGATAGCGCAAGGACAGGATCAGCGCGCTCGCCGCGGTGGCGATGCCGAGCCCCGATACCCACGAGCTCGCCTCTGCCGGCGTCGCGCCGACCGCCTGCGCAGCGGCCAGCACCACCGGCAGGGTGCCGCCGACGCCCGCCACCGTCGCGACCAGCGCCGCGGATGCGGCCGAAAGAACTCCGCCTTTCACGCGCCCTCGGTCAGCCGTTCGCGCGCTCGATCATCGCCTGCAGCAGGATCTGGCAGCCGGCGCCGATGTCGGTCCTGGTCGCGTCCTCGACCTCGTTGTGGCTGATGCCGTCCTTGCACGGTACGAACACCATCGCGGTGGGCGCCACGCGCGAGACGTAACAGGCGTCATGGCCGGCGCCGCTCACAATGTCCATGTGCGGATAGCCGGCCTGCTCGGCGCTGCGGCGCACCGAATCGACGAGCTCCCTGGCGAACGGCGACGGCGGGAAGTACCAGATCTGCTCGATCTTCACCTCGAGCCGGTGGCGCCTGGCAATGTCGGCGGCAGCAGCGCGCATCTCGGCATCCATTTTCGCGAGCTCGCCATCGTCGGGGTGGCGGAAGTCGATGGTCATGAACACGCGGCCGGGAATGGTGTTGCGCGACTGCGGCTGGCTCTCGACCACGCCGACGGTCGAGCGGCCGTTCGGCCGGTTGCCGATCTCGCGGCACTTCACGATCAGCTCGGCCGCGCCGACCAGCGCGTCGCGCCGGCCTTCCATCGGCGTGGTGCCGGCATGGCTCTCCATGCCGGTCCACGAGACCTCGTACCAGCGCTGGCCCTGCGCACCGGTGACGACGCCGATCGTCTTCTTCTCGCGCTCGAGGATCGGGCCCTGCTCGATATGCGCCTCGAAAAAGGCGCCGACCGTGCGGCCGCCGACCGGCTCCGGCCCGTCATAGCCGATCTGCTTCAGCGCCTCGGCGAAGCTCACGCCGTCGCGATCCCTGATCGACAGCGCCTGGTCGAGCGTGAAGGCGCCGCCGAACACGCCCGACGCCACCATCGCCGGCGCGAAGCGGCAGCCTTCCTCGTTGGTCCATACCGCGACCTCGATCGGCGCCTCGGTGACGTAATTGGAATCGTGCAGCACGCGCAGCACCTCGAGCCCCGCCATCACGCCATACGCGCCGTCGAACTTGCCGCCGGTCGGCTGGGTATCGAGGTGGCTGCCCGTCATGATCGGCGGCTTCGACGGATCGCGTCCCTCGCGACGCGCGAAGATGTTGCCGAGCTGGTCGACCTTGATCGTCGCCCCCGCCGCCTTGGCCCAGCGCACGAACAGATCGCGTCCCTGCCGGTCGAGATCGGTCAGCGCGATGCGGCACACGCCGCCCTTGTCGGTGCCGCCGATCCGGGCAAGCTCCATCAGGCTGGCCCACAGGCGATCCGGATCGACCCGGAGGTTGGTTACGGCAGTCGTCATGCGGCATCCCACTCGGTACGAGGCATGACGATAGCAAATGGCCGCGCGTCATACGAAGGCCCGTGGCGCAATTGATCTGGCGCAATGAAGCCGCTGCCCGCTCCGCATAGGGAAATGCCATGACATTACGCAACGATAAGACCGGATACGGTGCCGTCGCCCAGACGCTGCACTGGGCGAGCGGATTTTTCGTCCTGGTCGCCTGGCTGCTCGGCACCTTCATCGACGACTTCCCCAAGGCGGCCGAGCCCTCCGTGCTGTTCGTGCACATGTCGCTGGGCCTCGCCGTCGCGGCGCTGCTGCTGGTGAGACTGGGATGGCGCCTGGCCGATCCGCTGCAGCCCTCGGCGGAAACCGCCTTGGGCCCCTGGTCGGATCGACTTGCCCTGCTCATGCAATGGATCCTCTACGGACTGCTGCTGGCCGGGCCGGTGTCCGGCGTGGTGCTCGAGTTCGCGCGCGGCCAGCCGGTGCCGGTGTTCGGGCTGTTCGAGATCACCTCGCCCTGGACGCGCGACCGGGCATTCGCGAAGTCTGTCAAGGAAGTGCACGAGCTGCTGGCCGACGCCCTGATGATCCTCGCCAGCCTGCATGCGGCGGCCGCGCTGCTTCATCATTATGTCCTGAAGGACGCCACCCTGCTGCGCATGCTGCCACGCGCTCGGCGCTAGCGGACCGTTTCGCCAATGCGGAACGCCCGGCCGGCCCTGCTGGCCGAGCGGGCATGGCGACGCTATTGGTCGGAAATGCTGCCTCTCTCCGACACCCTGGTCCTCGACCTCACGCAAGTCATCGCGGGCCCCACGGCCGGCCAGATCCTCGGCGACATGGGCGCCGACGTGATCAAGGTCGAGCCGTTGCAGGGCGAGCATTTCCGTCCGCATTTCGGCGGCGCCTGGGTGCCGTCGATGAACCGCAACAAGCGCGGCCTCGCGCTCGACCTGCGCACCGCCGGCGGCCGCGACGTGCTGATGCGGTTGGTGAAGAAGGCTGACGTCTTCATGGAGGCCTTCACGCCGGGTGTGATCGACAAGCTGGGCTTCGGCTGGGATGTCGTCTCCCAGGCGAACCCACGACTCGTCTACGCCTCGGTCTCGGGCTACGGCCAGACCGGCCCGTACTCGCACCGTGCCGGCTACGATCCCTGCATCCAGGCCGAGATCGGGTTGATGGACGCGACCGGTCCCTACAAGGGCGAGATGTGCCGCGTCGGCACCGCGCCGATCGACTACTCGACCGGCCTCGCCTGCGCCGGCGGCATCGGCTTCGCGCTGCTGCACCGTCACAAGACCGGCAAGGGCCAGCGGCTCGATCTCTCGCTGTTCGATGTCGGCATGCACCTGATGAGCCACTGGATCACCAACCACGGGCTGACCGGCGAGGATCCCGAGCGCATGGGCACCTCCAACACCATCCTCTGCCCGCTGCGTGTCTTCCCAACCAGGACGCAGCCGGTGTTCATCGCCGGCACCAACGATGCCTTCTGGAAGCTGCTCTGCACCGCGCTCGGCAAGCTGGACTGGCTGGCCGACCAACGCTTCGCCAGCAACCAGGACCGCGTCGCCAATCGCGCCATCCTCGAGCCGATGATCGAGGCGTACTTCCTGCAGCACACCGCCGACGAGTTGCTCGACAAGCTGATCCCTGCCGGCATGCCCTGCTCGGCCGCCTACAAGATCAGCGAGGCGATGGCGACCGCCCATGCCCAGGCGCGCGGCAGCGTGCTCGAGGTCGACTATCCCGGCATCGGCCCGGTGAAATCGGCCAACAATCCGATCAAACTTTCTGACGCTCCCGTGAGCGTGCGCCGCAAGTCGCCGTCCGTGGGCGAGCACACCGTCGAGATCATGCGCGAAGTGGGCTATAGCGATGGCGAGATCGCCGCCCTTCGGGAGGCCAGGGCGATCGCCGGAAGCTAGAGGAGGCGGCGGATGGACGGGCTCGTGGGGCAGCACGACTGGATCGACCAGCGTGTTTTCGATCTCTACGACGAGTACTGCCACGGCCGCATCGACCGCCGCTCCTTCCTGCAACAGGCGGCGTTGGTCGCGGGCGGCCTCGCCATGGCGCAGGCACTGATGCCGCGCTACGCCAACGCGCAGACCATCTCCTTCACCGACGAGCGCATCAAGGGCACCTACGTCATCTACGACTCTCCCGGCGGCAATTCCGGCAGGATGCGCGGCTATCTCGTGCAGCCGAAAGGCAACGGACCGTTCCCGTCGGTCGTCGTGGTGCACGAGAATCGCGGCCTCAATCCCTATATCGAGGACGTGGCGCGCCGCTGCGCCGTCGAGGGCTTCCTGGCGCTGGCGCCCGACGGATTGTTTCCCGTCGGCGGCTATCCCGGCAACGACGATGACGGCCGCGATCTGCAGGCCAGGCTCGACCAGAACAAGCTGCGCACCGACATGCTGAACAGCGCCAAGTACCTCGAGGCGCATCCGCTCTCGTCCGGCAAGCTCGGCGCCACCGGCTTCTGCTGGGGCGGCGGCACGGTCAACTATCTCGCCGTCATGCTGGGCGCGGACCTCCTGGCCGCGGCGCCGTTCTACGGCGCGGCGCCTGCCGCGACGGCGGTGCCCGACATCAAGGCGCAACTGGTGATCCATTACGCCGAGAAAGACGAGCGCATCGATTCGATGTGGCCGGACTACGAGAAGGCCCTGAAGGCGGCCAACGTCAAGTACGAGCAGTACACCTATCCCGGCACGCAGCACGGTTTCCACAACAACTCCACCCCGCGCTACCGGGAAGCGGCCGCCAAGCTCGCCTGGGAGCGCACCATCGCCCTGTTCAAGAAGACCCTCGTGTGAAGACCCTCGTGTAAGGCACTCATGTGAAGATCGTCTATTCCGACAAGCACGCCGCGCACGATCCGCAGACCTTCTTCGTGCGCGGCGTCAATCGTACCGCGGCCGAGCAGCCCGAGCGCGCCGAGCGCCTGCTCGGCGCTGCGACCGAGGCCGGCCATGAGGTCGTGGCGCCGCGCGGTTACGGCAGCGCACCCGCCGCGACGGTCCACACGCCCGAATATCTCGACTTCCTGCAGACCGCCGCGCGCGACTGGGCGCAGCTCGCCGATGCCTCGGCCGAGGTCGTGCCCAACGTCCATCCGTCGCGCTATCCCGCGACCTACCCGAAGATCCTGGTCGGCCGCGCCGGCTGGCATCAGACCGACCTCGCCTGCCCGATCGGCCCCGGAACGTGGGATGCCGCGCTTGCCGCCAGCGAGGTAGCAGCCACAGCGGCCGACCTCGTACTCGAAGGTGCGCGCGAAGCCTACGCGCTCTGCCGCCCGCCGGGCCATCACGCCTACGCCGACATGGCGGGCGGCTTTTGCTACCT
This sequence comes from Pseudomonadota bacterium, assembly GCA_018240745.1. Lineage (GTDB taxonomy): Bacteria > Pseudomonadota > Alphaproteobacteria > Reyranellales > Reyranellaceae > Reyranella. The sequence goes on along the minus strand of JAFEFF010000209.1, from coordinate 3,426 downwards.
CAACAACACCGCGATCGCCGCGCAGCGGCTGCGCAGCAAGCATGAGCGCGTCGCGATCCTCGATGTCGACGTGCATCACGGCAACGGCACGCAGGGCATCTTCTGGGAGCGCGCCGACGTGCTCACCCTCTCGATCCACGCCGATCCCGCGAACTACTATCCTTACTTCTGGGGCCATGCGCACGAGAGCGGCGCCGGGGCAGGCGCCGGCTTCAACCTCAACCTGCCGCAGCCGATCGGCTCGCCCGATGCGCCGTGGCTCGCGGCCGGCGACACCGCGATCGCACGCATCGAGCAGTTCGCTCCAACCGCGCTGGTCGTGGCGCTCGGCCTCGACGCCAGCGAGAGCGATCCATTGCAGGGCCTGAAGGTCACCGCTGCCGGCTTCAATGCGATGGGCAGGAAGATCGCCGCGCTCGGCCTGCCGGCAGTGCTCGTGCAAGAGGGCGGCTATCTCAGCGACGACCTCGGCCGGAACCTGGTGCATTTCCTTTCGGGCTTCGAAACGGGCCGCTAGCGGCCCCTTTTTTTGGATCGTAGAGTGGTCTGACCACGGCATGACCACGATAGAAGTCACCAAACCGGACCTGGAGGAAACAAAGAGCGGCGCGGCACGCGTCCTCACCTTCTTCCGCGACCGCCTGCTGTCCGGCGAGATCAAGGCCGGCGACCGGCTGCTGCCCGAGCGCGAGCTGGCGGCGGCGCTCGACGTCAGCCGGCCGGTGCTGCGCGAGGCGCTGCGCTCGCTCGCCATGCTCGGCCTGCTCGACATCCGGCACGGCCGCGGCGCCTTCGTGAAGGGCGCCGACGCCTCCGTCCTGGGCCAGGCGCTGACGCTCTGCCTCGCACCCGAGCCCAACATCCTCGACGACGTCCTGCAGGCCCGCATCGCCATCGAATGCCAGGCCATTCGCCTCGCCTGCGAGCGCGCCAGCGAGCGCGACCTGCAGACGATTGCCGGCACGCTCGACACGCTGGTCGATTCGCTCGACGATCCCGAACGCGGCGGCAACGCCGACTACGCCTTCCACCTGGCCATCGTGAAAGCGAGCGGCAGCGCCTCGCTGATGAAGATCTACGAGGCGATCTCGCCGCTGCTGATGCGCTCCCACGTCGAGCGCCGGCGCGACACCTTCCGCGAGCCCGCGATTACCTCGGGCCTGGTCGACGCGCACCGCCGCGTGTTCCTGTCGCTCGCCAACCGTGATCCCGATGCGGCCGAAGCCGGCCTGCGCGACCACTTCGCGATCGGCGACGAGCTGCGCCGCCGCAACCTGATCTCCGCCTACCAGCCCCCCGCCCACCAGCCCAAGAGGAAACGTTCATGAAGCTCGTCGTCGGCTCCGACCATGCCGGTTTTCCGATGAAAGCCGAGATCCTCGCCTTCCTGAGGGAGAAGGGCCACGAGGTGCTCGACGTCGGCTCCTACGATCCCAACCCGGTCGACTTTCCGGACGTCGCGCGCAAGGTCGCGGCAGCGATCACCTCGGGCCAGGTCGAGCGCGGGCTGATGATCTGCGGCACCGGAGTTGGCGCCTCGATCGGCGCCAACAAGATGAAGGGAATCCGTGCCGCGGTCGGGCACGACGTGCATTCGGCGCACCAGTGCGTCGAGCACGACGACGTGAACGTCCTGTGCATCGGCGCGCAGATCGTCGGTCCCTGGCTCGCCAGGGACCTGATTGCCGCCTACCTCGACGCCAGGTTCTCGACGGCGGAGGAGTTCCGCCGACGGGTCGCCAAGCTCGCCGACATGGATGCGGGCCGATAGAGTTTTCAAGGAGGAGGAAAACGATGAAGACCACCCTGACGGCGCTCGCCGTCGCGCTCGCCGCGATGATCGGCGTCAGTCACGTCGCGAACGCCGACGCGCTCGACGACATCAAGAAATCCGGCAAGATCCGCATCGCCATCGATCTCGGCGTGCCGCCCTATGGCATGACCGACGCGCAGATGAAGCCGACCGGCCTCGACGTCGAGGCGGCCGAGCTGCTGGCCAAGGACTGGGGCCTGCAGTTCGAGCATGTGTCGACCACCGGCGCCTCGCGCATCCCGGCGCTGCAAACCGGCAAGGCCGACCTCGTGATCTCCAGCCTGTCCTACACGGCCGAGCGCGCCAAGGTGATCGACTTCTCGCAGGGTTACGCCGTGCTGCGCACGGTGGTCGCGGCGCCCAGGTCGGTGACCGTCGAGAAGCTCGCCGACCTCGACGGCAAGACCGTCGGCACGGTGCGCGGCACCACGCACGACACGCAGCTCACCAAGGAAGGCCCCAAGGGCATGAAGCTGGTGCGCTACGAGGACGACGCCACCGAGGGCCAGGCGTTCCTGAGCGGCCAGGTCGACATCTTCTCGACCGCCGAGATGATCGTGCCGCAGCTCGACAAGAAGAACCCGGCGCGGCAGGTCGAGATCAAGTTCATTCTCGACAACTTCAAGCTCTGCGTCGGCGTCAAGAAGGGCGAGCAGCGCCTGCTCGACGAGGTCAACAAGTGGGTGCTGGCCAACATCAAGAACGGCAAGCTGAACGCCCTGAACAAGAAGTACTTCGGCAGCGACCTGCCGGATCTCATCACCAAGCAGCAGTAGGTTCATGATGAAAAGACTGATCGCAGGCGCAGCCGTCGCCCTGTTCGCGCTCGGCGCGGTCGCCCATGCCGATGCGCTGGACGACATCAAGAAGGCCGGCAAGGTCCGGATCGCGATCGACACCGCGATCCCGCCCTTCGGCATGACCGACGACAAGATGCAGCCGGCGGGCTCCGACGTGGAGACCGCGAAGCTGCTGGCCCAGGATCTCGGCGTGCCGCTCGAGATCGTGACCACCACCGGCCCGTCACGCATCCCGGCGCTGCAGACCAACAAGGCCGACCTGGTGATCTCGACCCTGTCGATCACACCCGAGCGCGCCAAGGTGATCGACTTCTCGGTGCCGTACGCCGACCACCCGTCGGTCGTGGCGGGGCTGCCGTCGATCCAGATCAAGAGCTATGCCGACCTTGCCGGCAAGAAGGTGGCCGTGGTGCGCGGCACGACGCAGGATACCGACCTCACGCGCGAGGCCAAGGGCGCGCAGCTGGTGCGCTACGAGGACGACGCCACAATGGCGCTCGCCTTCGCCTCGGGCCAGGTCGACATCCTGGCGACGGCCCGCTCGCTCTTGCCCGCGATCAGCAAGAAGAACCCCGGCCGCACCGCCGAGTCGAAGATCACCATGCAGACCTTCTATCTCGCCGTCGGCCTGCGCAAGAACGAGCCCAAGCTCAAGGCCTGGGTCGACGAGTGGGTGAGGACCAACCTCAAGAACGGCAAGCTCGCCGCGATCTACAAGAAGTACCACGGCATCGACATCCCGACCGACCAGCTGCTGAAGGTCGGAGGATGAGCTTCATACTCTTCCGGACCGCGGGCCCCTGGCCTGAGCGG
>JAFEFF010000208.1 GCA_018240745.1 Pseudomonadota bacterium | reverse complement strand
GCCGCCTGTTCCCTACGTGCCGCACTCACGCCTGCGAACCGGCTCCATTTCCCGCCGCGGATGTTGTACGGTCCGGGGGTGGGAGGTGTGGCGTGATTGTCATTGTCGGCGGCGGCGTGATGGGCTCTTCCATCGCCTGGCATCTGGCGGGCGAGCCGGCTTTCGATGGCAAGATCGTCGTCGTCGAGCGCGACCCGACCTATGCGCGGGCCTCGTCGGCCCTCTCGGCGAGCTCGATCCGCCAGCAGTTCTCGACGCCGCTCAACATCCACCTGTCGCGCTACGGTATCGGCTTCCTGCGCCGGGCGAAAGAACTGCTCGACGTCGATCTCGGCCTCAAGGAGCCGGGCTACCTGTTTCTGGCCAGCGCCGCCGGTGAGGCCGTGCTTCGCGCCAATCACGCGATCCAGAAGGGCGAGGGCTGCGCCGTCGAGCTGCTCGGGCCGGCGGGGCTGGCGCAGCGGTTCCCGGCTCTGTCGACCGACGGCATCGCGCTCGCCTCGCACGGCACTGCCAACGAAGGCTGGTTCGACGGACCGGCATTGATGCAGGCCTTCCGCCGCAAGGCGCGGGAGCGGGGCGTCGCCTATCTCGCCGACGAGGTCGTGGGTCTCGGCCCACACAAGGTGACGCTGCGCTCGGGCGAGACGCTCGATGCGCGGACCATTGTCGTCGCCGCCGGCCCGTGGTCGGGCGAGGTCGCGGCGCTGGCCGGCATCGCGCTGCCGGTCGAGCCGCGGCGGCGTTCGGTGTTCGTGTTCGACTGCCGAGAGGATCTGCCGCTGCTGCCGCTGACCATCGATCCGTCGGGCGTGTGGTTCCGGCGCGAGGGCCGTTTCCAGATCGGCGGCACGACGCCGGCCGCCGGCAACGACCCGCCCGGTGCGCCGCTCGAGGTTCAGCACCAGGAATGGGACGAGATGGTATGGCCGGCGCTGGCCCATCGCGTGCCGGCGTTCGAGGCCGCCAAGGTCGTCAACGCATGGGCCGGTTATTACGAGTACAACACGTTCGACCAGAACGGCATCGTCGGCCGCCATCCGAAAATCGACAGCATCGTCTTCGCGACCGGCTTCTCCGGTCACGGCATCCAGCAGTCGCCCGCGGTAGGCCGTGCCGTCGCCGAGCTGCTCGCGCACGGCGAGTACAGGACCCTGAATCTTTCTCCGTTCGGCTATGAGCGGATATCCGCAGGGCGGCCCATACGGGAGCTGAACGTGGTGTGATAGGCTTGCGCCGTCGCCAGGGAGTAAGCCCGTGCCCGATTCGCCGCTCGTCAATTCGGACCTGCAATCCGCGCTCGCCGAGGCGCGCCAGGCCTATATCGATCGCAACCCCAGGAGCCTGGCCCGCCAGAACGAGGCGGCGGAGGCGATGCCCGGCGGCAATACCCGCACCACGCTGCACAACGCGCCGTTCCCGCTCACCGTGGTACGCGGCGAGGGCTGCCGCCTGTGGGACGCCGACGGGCACGAATATATCGACGTGCTGGGCGAATACACCGCCGGCATCTACGGCCACTCCCATCCGGTGATCCGTGCGGCGATCGACAAGGCGCTGAACCACGGCTGGAACTACGCCGGCCGCAACCCGCACGAGGCCAGGCTCGCCAGGCTGATCGTCGATCGCATCCCGTCGATCGACCTGGTGCGCTTCACCAACTCCGGCACCGAAGCCAACGTCATGGCGCTCGCCGGCGCCCGCGTCTTCGCCCAGCGCCATGGACCGAATGGGGGCCGCAGGAAGGCGACCAAGGTGATGGTCTTCCATGGCGGCTATCACGGCGGGGTGCTGTACTTCGTCTCGGGCGGCTCGCCGGTGAACATGCCGTACGAGTACATCGTCGGCACCTACAACGACGTCGAGGGCACGCGCGACCTGTTGCGCAGGCACGCCGAGGAGATCTTCGCCGTCCTGCTCGAGCCGATGCAGGGCAGCCACGGCTGCCTGCCCGGCGACCCACCGTTCCTCCACATGCTGCGCGAGGAGACCCGGAGCCACGGCATCACGCTGATCTTCGATGAGGTCATGACCTCGCGCCTGTCGCCGGGCGGCCTGCAGGCCAGGCTCGGCGTCACGCCGGACATGACGACGCTCGGCAAGTACATCGGCGGCGGCATGTCGTTCGGCGCCTTCGGCGGCCGGCGCGACATCATGGAGCTGTTCGACCCGACCAGGCCCGATTCGCTGCCGCACGCCGGCACCTTCAACAACAACGTGCTGACCATGGCGGCGGGCGTCGCAGGCTACGGCGAGGTCTATACGCCGGAGGCGGCCAACGCGCTGAACGCGCGCGGCGAGGAGATCCGCGAGCGGCTGAACGCGATCTGCCGGAAGGCCGGCGTGGCGTTCCAGTTCTCCGGTATCGGCTCGATGATGACGGCGCACGCCACCACGCGGCCGATCCGCAGCGCCGCCGACATCGCGACCTCCAACCAGGACGCCAAGGAACTGTTCTATTTCGACATGGTCGCCGCCGGCATCTGGATCGCCCGGCGCGGCTTCGTCGCGCTCAATATCATGATCGGCGACGCCGAGGCTGACCGCTTCGTCGCCGCCGTCGAGGAATTCATCAGCGCGCGCAAGGCCCTGCTAAAGCCATCATGAGTTCCCATCTCTGTCGAATGGCAGGAGAAAAATGAACGACTCATCCCCTCGGAGCTTCCCGCAGCCGGTCGCCGGGACGGTGGTGCCGCGGTTCGGCGATGTCGCCACCTTCATGCGCCTGCCGCTCTTCCGGAACCCGGCGGATGTCGAGATCGGCATGGTCGGCGTGCCGTGGGACGGCGGGACCACCAACCGGCCGGGCGCGCGCCATGGCCCGCGCCAGATGCGCGACCTCTCGACCATGATGCGCCGTGTCCATCACGTCACCGGCGTGGCGCCCTATGAGCTCGCCAGGTGCGGCGACCTCGGCGACGCGCCGGTCAATCCGGCCAGCCTCGACGATTCGCTGGAGCGCATCGGCCATTTCTACGCCAAGCTGCACGAGGCGGGCGCCATCCCGCTGTCGGCCGGCGGCGATCACCTGATCACCCTGCCGATCATGCGCGGAATCGCGAAAGGGCAGGCGCCGCTCGGCATGGTGCACTTCGACGCCCATAGCGACACCTGGGACACCTACTTCGGCGGCTACAAGTACACCCACGGCACGCCGTTCCGCCGCGCCGTCGAGGAGGGGCTGCTCGATCCCAAGCGCGTGGTGCAGATCGGCATCCGCGGCTCGCTCTACAAGCGCGACGACAACGACTGGGCGGTCGAGCAGGGCATGCGGGTCATCACCATCGAGGAGTATTTCGATCTCGGCGTCGACAGGGTGATCGCCGAGGCGCGCCGCGTCGTCGGCGACGGACCGACCTACGTCAGCTTCGACGTCGACGGCCTCGATCCGGCCTACGCGCCCGGCACCGGCACGCCCGAGATCGGCGGCTACACCCCGCACGAGGCGCAGCGCATGCTGCGCGGCCTGCGCGGGCTGAACCTGGTGGGCGGCGACGTGGTCGAGGTCTCGCCGCCGTTCGACATGAGCGGCAACACCGCTCTGGTCGGCGTCACCATGATGTGGGAGATCCTCTGCCTGCTCGCCGAGGCGACGGCGCTGCGGAAGGGGCGACTCTAGCGCGCGTTCGACTCTTGTGGCGCGTCTTCTCATGCTCTTTTGGACCGGAAGATCGTGACGCGCCAGTGGAGTGGCGCGCCCGGAAGCGCAGCCACAGCTCGGGCAGCCCGCGCGATTCCGACAGCAGTTCGCGCGCCGCCGCCGGATCGGCGATGCGCTCGCGTACGATCGCCGGCAACGGGTAGTCCTCAGCCTCGCGTCCGCCGGTGATCTCGAAGCGGTGGGTCGGCCAGAAGCGCTCGATCAGGCGCCGGGTCACGCCGAAATTATATCCGTCATGCGTCTCGACGATCATGTCGGCCAGGGCGAGCGACGGCGCGCGGCGAATGTCGAGCAGGTCGTCCTCGGCGCCCTCGACGTCGACGAACAGCAGCGGGCGCTTGTAGCGCTGCAACAGGCTTTCGAGCTCGGCCGGCGTGCGGGCAGGGGCGAGCCGGACGCGGTTCTGCAGGCCGTTGAGTGCCGCCAACTTCGACAGCATATCGGTGGCCACGCTCGAGGTGTCGAACGCCACGACCTCGATCGTCGGGTGGGCGTAGGCGAACCCGACCGCGTAATAGCCTTCGGCGCAGCCGATGTTGATCATGGCGTCGTAGCCGGCGGCGAGGGCCTCATCGACCCAGCCCTGCAGATCGGTCTCGTACGTGCCGAGCAGCTTCGGAATGAGGGCGCTGTTGTAGCTGAAGTCGCCGTAGCGCATGCCCTTGAACGGGCCGGACAGAACCTCGAGGCGGTCGAGCCCCAAGGCGCGAATCCGGCGGGCGCTCTGGCGGGCGAAGTCCGCGGGGGTGGGGCCCGGTCCGCGGCCGGACAATGTGCGCAGGACGGCAGACTTCGGGCGGCTCAGTCCGAGCCGTTCATAGAGTCCGAACAGGATCGCTGTGAGCAGCGGCGATACGAAGTAGAGCTTGCGCCGCATGCTCGGCGCCGTGCGCATGTCTTCGAGGACTTTGGCCAGTTCCGACACGGCACGACTCACTACGCCTACGAGGATATTCACACAATATGAATTTGCAGCCCGATCGACGGAACGGCGTGCCTTGCCGATTTCAGGGAAGTGCTGCGGCGCCGGCGTGGTCCCATCGTCGACGGGACGTGGGATGGAGCGCGAGGGACGCAAGGACGATGCCGATCGAGGTGGCGTCGGCGAGCCAGGCGGCGTCGCGCAGAGGCTCGGTCGCGAACCGAACGATCAACAACAGAAGACCCGTCAGCAGCACGCCTCCGATCACGGCGCGAAGGACGGGAGCCCGGGGCTGGTCCCGGTCGAACAAGGCCGGCAGGGCGTTGATCGCGACCGCGAACGGGACGGCGGCAATCAGATCGATCAGGTAGTGCTCGGCGAGACCGAGCGTCGCGAACACTGTCAGGGCGCAGAACACGACGCCGACCGCAAACCATCGGCGCGCCATCTCCCAGCCCGTCATTGCCAGCAGCAGGGCCCATGCCATGTGGAGCGATGGCATGGCGTTGCGCGGACTGTCGCCGGTGACGAGCATCGTCGACAAGTAGACCTCGGCGGGCGATGACGCGGTGGTTCCAGAGTGCGCATAGAACGCCATGTTCGGCCCGATCCCCGGCAGTACGAAATAGAGCCACCAGCCCACGAGACCGGCGAGCGTCCACCGGGTCATCAATTGCCCCGCGCGCCCAGGCTCGCTGCGGCACAGCGCATAGACGAAGACCGAAAGAACGAGCCAGAAGCTTTGATAGCAGGCGAAAGCCGCGGCCCACAGGATCGGACTGCGGTTGCACCAGTCCGCCAGACGCTGCGCGAGATGGCCGAGCAGAAGGCCATCGAAGGCATAAAGGAAGTTGTCGTATGTCGACTCGATGTAGTCCCCGGTGAGTGCCAGGCCGAACAGGGAGAGGATGACGCCGATCGGCAGGGCCAGGCGCACCAGACCGAGATCGAACTCCCGAAGCCGCTCGCTCTTGGGGCCGCTCGTGACAGACCACAAGGAGAGGGCGATGGCGGCATACCATGCGCCGATCCCCATCGTGCTCCAGGAATCCAGCAGATTCCGATGCTGCGCCAGCAGCACGAGTGCCTTTGTCGCTTCGAAGGCGGTCACGAACACCAGGAACCTCGGCCATTCGCGGCGACGCAGGGTGCTGAGAGCCGTAATGATCGCCGCCGCCGTGAACAGCGGGAAGGAGGAATACGGGCTGAGAACCGCGAACGGGAAGTGATGCAGGCCGGCCAGGCGCGCAACCACTTCCGTCCCGACGAACCCCAGCGGCACAGCGCACAGGACTGCGCGCTCAAATCGATTCATGACCTACTTGGCCCGTCGACCCTTCCCCGAGAAGACGACAACCGAACAGGGCATCGGCTGTTGTCCAAGCGTAAGCGGAGATGCTCCCCGGAACTCGCGCCCGCGCAGCGTCGTACCGTAGTCCTCCCGTGATGCATCAGCACTCAACGCACACCCCTCGCAACAAGCATCCATACCATATGGTTTGAAGCTATTTCACAGAGAGTGCAATGATGCGTGGGTTCCACATCTCCGACTGCAGCCGGGTGGGCCAGTCGGCAGGCACTCGGAACACACGGCGCGGCGTCGGTTCGCTATTGAAGGGGGCTCGCCGCTGATATCCTGTGCCGGACCGCCGTGCCGATCCGCGCCCACCGCGAGTGGCGATGGTCACGCCCGCGCGCGACCGATGCCCCAGTATCGATGCAACTCGGCGGCGTTGCCGGCGAACAGGTTGCGGTCGCAGTGGGTGACGCCCGGGACGGCGCGCGAGGCGGTGCCGTAGGCGGCGTCGCCGTCGCTCTCGTTGGCGACGTACTGCCAGAGCCGCCAGCCGCGATTGGCCCAGGCCTCGGGCACCACGGGCTCCTCGCGCGGATCGGCCAGCCAGAGATCGCATTGGGCGAGGATGGAATTGGGCCCGACGGGCCTTTGCAGCCGGACGCCCCGACGGCCCGAGTGCATGCCGTTGGCCCAGGCGGCGTGCGTGTAGACGATCGGCAGCCGCCCGGTGGCGTGGTGAACCGTTCGCACGAAGTCCTCGGCCTGCTGCAGCGTCATCGTGTTGTTGGGGTTGAGATCGTTGGGCTCGAAGTCGAGCGCGAGCAAGGTGCGGGGAGTGGGCCGTGCTGCGGCCAGGAAGGTCTGCGCCTGGCGGACACCGGAATACTGGCGCGTGCCGAAGTGGTAGGCACCCCACAGCAGGCCATTGGATTCGGCCTCGACCCGGCGCGGCGCGTAGGACGGATCGATCCAGTCGCCGCCCTCGGTGGTCTTGTGGATCACCGCCAGGATGTTGGCCTTGCGTACCTCGCTGAAGTCGCTGACCTGCACGTTGTGGCTGATGTCGATCACCGCATCGAGCCCGTCGACCTTGGGACTCCAGCTCACCCCGCCCGGCGGTGCATAGGCATAGCTCGGTGCGGTGGTGGCGTGGCGACCGCCGCACCCGGCCAGCGACAGGCCCGATAGTGCGGCCAAACCTGCGAGCAGCCCACGGCGAGGGATCATCGTGCCTCCTGTTCGAGGGGATAGAAGCATACTCCAAACAACCGGAGGACGCGACGTGCAGCCGCATAAAAGCGGTGAGTAATCAAGACGTTCAGAGGGGTTCTCAATCCTCTCCCGGAGCTAGGCGGCAAGCTCGAGGATCTCCTTCACCTGCTCGGGGCCAGGGATCGGGCGCGGGTTGCGCGGCACCCACGGCGTGCCCATCGCCTGGCGGGCGATGCGGTCGAAGTGCTCGCGGCCGACCTTCACCTCCTGCAGGCTGCGCGGCATGTCGAGGCCGCCGATGAAGGCGTCGAGCACGTCGCCCGCGTCCTTGCCCGGCTGACCCATCGCCGCGGCGACCATCGCCTGGCGCGGGCCGTTCGCCGATTTGTTCCAGCGCATCACCGACGGCAGCATGATGCACGAGGTGTGGCCGTGCGGGATGTCGAACACCGCGCCCAGCACGTAGCCGATGCCATGGCTCGCCCCCATCGGCACGCCGGCGACCAGCGGCGCCATGGAGAGCCATGAGCCGAGCTGGCAGTCGAGCCGTGCGGCAAGGTCGGTCGGATCGGCTTTCACCTTTGGCAGCCCGCGCGCCAGGAGCGACAGGCCGTGCAGGGCGGAGGCATCGCCATACGGCGTCGCCTCGTTCGAGCAGACTCCTTCGACGCAATGGTCGACCGCGCGGATGCCGGTCGAGAGCCACAGCCATTGCGGCGTGTGGCGCGTCACGGCCGGATCGAGCACCACGGCGCGCGGCACGATGTCGGCGTGGCGGAACAGCTCCTTCACCCTGGTGCGCTCGTCGGTGACGCCGGAGATGTGCGAGAACTCCCCGGCCGACAGGGTGGTCGGCACGGAGATCTGCGCCACCGTCGGCGGCTTCACCGGGTTCGGTGCGCGCACGGCGTCCATCGCTTCCGGCGCGCGGATATCGTTGGCGAGGCAGAGTTGCACCGCCTTGGCGCCATCGGTGACCGAGCCGCCGCCCAGGGTGACGATCAGGTCGGCGCGCGCCGCGCGCGCCTGGTCGGTCGCGGCGATCACGGCGCTGCGCGGCGTGTGCGCGGGCATCCTGTCGAAGGTGCCGACGCATTTGTTTCCGAGCGCGCGCCGCAGCCTGTCGATCTCGTCCGTCGTGCGGTTGAGCGTTCCGCTCACCATGAGGAAGACGCGCTCGGCGCCGCGCTTCTGCGCCAGCGCAGCGACCGTTTCGGCAGCCGGCTTGCCCCAGACGACCTCTTCCATCCTGCTGAAGACGACCTGGCCCGCCTGTGTCATGGCGCTCCCTCCCGAGGATGAGGTAGCCTAATCCCCATGAGCGGATCACGAAACGGCGCCATCGGGCGCGCAGAGAAATATTTCGACGACGGCGGCTTCCTCGGCGATCTGCAGAGGCGCGTCGCCATCCCCACCACCAGCCAGGAGCAGGGCTCGATGCCCGCGCTGCAGCAGTACGTCTCCGGCGAGATGACCGAGTCGCTGCGGAAGCTGGGCTACGACTGCACCGTCCTGCCGAATCCACGGGCGGAATATGGTCCGTTCCTGATCGCCCGCCGTATCGAGGACGAGAAGAAGCCGACCGTGCTGACCTACGGCCATGGCGACGTGATCCGTGGCCAGGAGGACCAATGGCGGCAGGGCCTTTCGCCATGGAACATCGTGGTCGAGGGCGAGAAGATGTATGGCCGCGGCACCGCCGACAACAAGGGCCAGCACACCATCAACATAGCGGCGCTGGCCTGCGTGCTCGAGGAGCGCGGCGCGCTGGGCTTCAACTCGACGATCCTGATCGAGACCGGCGAGGAGACCGGCTCTCCGGGCCTGGCCGAGTTCTGCAAGGCCAACAAGGCGGCGCTCAAGGCGGACGCTCTGATCGGCTCGGACGGCCCGAGGCTCGACCACCGCCGGCCCTGCATCTTCGGCGGCACCCGCGGCACGATGAACTTCAACCTGAAGCTCAGCTACCGCGAGGGCGGCCATCACTCGGGCAACTGGGGCGGGCTGCTGGCCAATCCCGGCATCGTCATGGCGCATGCGCTGGCGACCATCACCGACCAGCGCGGCCAGATCAAAGTGCCGGAATGGCGCCCCAGAACGCTGACCAACTCGGTGCGTGCGGCGCTCGCCGACGTGACGATCGACGCCGGCGAGGGCGCGCCGAGGATCCACGAGGACTGGGGCGAGAAGGGCCTGACGCCGATCGAGCGCGTGTTCGGCTGGAACTCCTTCGAGGTCCTGGCCTTCAAGACCGGCAATCCCGACCGGCCGGTCAACGCGATCCCGCCGTCGGCGATCGCCTACTGCCAGCTACGCTTCGTGGTCGGCACCGATCCGCACGACATCGTGCCGGCGCTGCGCCGCCATCTCGAGAAGCACGGTTTCGGCGACATCACGGTCGAGCCGGCGCGCGACGTGATCATGAACGCCACGCGGCTCGACCCGGACAGCCCGTGGGCGAAGTTCGCGGCGAAGTCGATGGAGGAGACGGCCGGCGTCAAGCCGCACATCCTGCCCAATCTCGGCGGTTCGCTGCCGAACGAGGTCTTTACCGACATCCTCGGCCTGCCGACGGTCTGGGTCCCGCACTCCTATGCCGCCTGCTCGCAGCATGCGCCGAACGAGCACCTGCTGGCGCCGGTGGCGCGCGAGGGCCTGAGGCTGATGACGGGGCTGTTCTGGGACCTGGGAGAGGGACGGCCCGCCTGACGCCGGACGAAGCGGCCGACCTGATCGAGGCCATTGCGGCCTGCAAGGACCGTGCGGCGTTCGCCAGCCTCTTTCGCTTCTACGCGCCGCGCATCAAGGCGTTCGTCATGAAAGGCGGGGCCGATGCCGAAGCGGCGCAGGAAGTCGCCCAGGAAGCGATGATCATGGTGTGGCGCAAGGCCGCAAGCTTCGACCGCACGCGGGCTTCGGCTGCCACCTGGATCTACGCCATTGCACGCAACAAGCGGATCGATCTGCTGCGGCGGACGCGGCCGGACATTTCAACGGAGGATTGGCTCGCGGTGTATGCCGCCGAGGAGCCCGATGCCGACAAATCCATGTCTGCCGGACAAACGTACAGGCGGATGAAGGAACTCATGCAGGGCCTGTCGGCCGATCAGCTCCTGGTGATTCGCAAGGCGTTCTTCGAGGACAAGACGCACTCCACGATCGCCGACGAGCTGGCGCTGCCGCTCGGCACGGTGAAGTCGCGCATTCGCCTTGCTCTCGGCAGGCTGCGCGAGGCATTGGATCGCGAAGAGAAGGAGACATGACCCGTCACCACGCGCCAGACGAGCTCCTGCTCGACTACGCCGCCGGCGCGCTGCCCGAAGGGCCGGCGCTGGCGGTGGCGCTGCATGTCGCGCTCGATCCCGGGTCGCGGCGGCTGGTGCATCGCTTGCTCGGTGTGGGCGGCGCATTGTTCCACGAGGACTCCGGCGCCGCCGACATGGGCGAGGCGGCGCTCGAGGAGGCGCTGGCGCGGCTCGACGATCTGCCGGGCGACGCCGGGCCGGTCGCGCCGAGGGCACGGGCGGGGTTCGAATGGGCGCCGGCGGCCCTGCGGCCCTATCTTGCGGGCAAGACATGGCGGCGCGCGTTCGGCGGCTTCGAGGAAATCCGGCTCGACCTGCACGGCGATCCGCATCGCGTCGTGCTGCTGAAGCTCGAGCCCGGCCAGGGCCTGCCGCCGCATCGCCATGTCGCCAACGAGTACGCGGTGGTGCTGCAGGGCGGCTACACCGACAACACCGGCAACTACGTCGTCGGCGATTTCGCGGTCGGCCCGGGCGCGCAGGAGCACCGGCCGGTCGCCGATCCGGGCGATCCCTGCATCGCGTTGATCGTGCTCGAGAAGCCGATCGTGCTGACCGGCTTCCGGGGTCGCCTGTTCAACGGATTATTGCGCCGCGGCTGGATGTAATTCAGGCTCGCGGGAGCCTCGAGGTGACATCCATGCCGCGCATTCCGTATTTCGACGTCGATTCCGCCACCGGCAAGCACGCCGAGTTTCTCGACAAGCTGAAACCGCACCTCAATATCTACCGCATGCTCGCCAACTCCGAGGCCGGGTTGAAGGGCTTCATCCGCATGGGCAATGCGCTGCTCTATCGCTGCGAGCTCGATCCGCCGCTGCGCGAGCTGGCGATCCTGCGCGTCGGACGGCTCTGCCGCGCCGCCTACGAGGTTTTCCAGCACGAGCGCATCGCCCGCGAGGCGGGCGTGAGCGACGACAAGATCGCCGCCCTGCGCGACGCCACCATCGAGGCGCCGGCGTTCAGCGACAACGAGAAGGCGGTGCTGCGCTTCACCGACGACGTGGTGCGCAACGTCAAGGCGTCGGACAAGAATCTCAAGGCGGTGCAGGCGTTTTTGTCGCCCGGCGCCGTGGTCGAGCTCACGCTCACGATCGGCTACTACATGATGGTCTGCCGCTTCCTCGAGACGACCGGCGTAGAAGGCGAGGAAGGCCAGGCGGAGTGGCTCAAGACGGCGAAGCTCTGAGTCGCCGTCGGGCTGCTACTTCGCGTCGCCAGATAGAGTGGTCTTTCGCCGGGGGCGCGCCACTCCGTGGCGCGTCATGCTTGTCGACCCTGTGAAGATCGCGCCACGGAGTGGCGCGCCCCCAGCGAAAGAGCTACCGCATGGCAACCAGCGCGCTGATGCCCATGCTGAGGCCGGTGCCGATCAGCAGGGCGCAGACGAGGCCTCGGAACAGCTTGGGGGACAGCGGCGGCGCGCGCCGCGCCGCATAGGATGTCACGATGAACACGACCGGCACGGCTTCCGCCGCCAGTTGCAGGGACAAGAGCGAGAACTGGCCGGACGGCACCACGATGAGCAGGCGCAATACCGTGCCGAGCCCGAAGATCACCATGAGCGACTGCTGGATCCACGCCAGCGGCTTCGGCTGTCGATACAGGAGGTAGACCAGGGGCGGCCCCGGCGACGAGAACATGCCCGCCAGGAGTCCGGAAATGCCGCCGGTGAGGGCATAGACGGAGGGAGGCGAAAGCGACGGCAGGGGCTGCGCGGCGCGCCACAGCGAGAGGGCGCATGCGACGATGCTCGCGCCGAGCAGAAGACGAAGGACCTGATAGGCCGTTCCGGCGAGCCAGTCGAGCAGGAGCGCGCCGACCACGATGCCCGCCGCGCTGGCAACGAGAGTCGGTACGAGGATCCGCTCGATGCGCAGGGCTCTGCGGCGATAGAGGAAAGTCCAGGCGCTGCAGAACGCGATGACGGTCGCTGCGTTCACGGCGTCGGTCAGCGGCACCAGGTTCGTGGCGCCGATCAGGCCGAGAAGGATCAGGGCCAGCGCGAACCCGGTCAGTGCCTGCGCGTAAACGGCTCCGGCGACGAAGACCAGAAAGGTCGCGTGAGTCCACAGCGGCGCCCACGGTTGCACCGACACGTCAGGCGTCGCGGGCTGCGGCTTTGGCTTCGGCTTTCTGACGCCGCCGCTCTTCGCCGAGCGCCAGCAGGCGGGCCCGCTCGGCCGGGTCGACCCGGCCGTATCTGGCTCGCCACCCGGGGTCGCTCTCCTTCCAGGTGAAGGGAGCCTTGACCGTCGTTCGCGGTCCCGCTGCGCCGGCCAGCAGAGCGAGGGCTTGCCGAACGATCTTTTCCTGCATCGCGCGATCCCAGGGATGACCGCACGGATTGCCCAGCGGGAAATCGGTGAAGAGGAACCGCGGAACGCCGCAATGTTCGACGACGTCCCGGGCCGAACCGATGATCACCGTCGGAATGCCGTTCGCTTCGAGATGTCGGGCGACCAAACTCACGGTTTGGTGGCAGACGGGTCAAAGCGGACAGAGGATCGCGCCGTCGGCGCCATCGTCGCGCAGCCGCTGCAGGACCTTCGGCGCGACATCCTCCGTCGTGCTCCGCTGACTGTAGTCGGTCGGCACGCCGTGGAAGCGCGGCGCAAGGCCGGCGAATACGCCCTCGCGCGCGAGCTTCGAGGCGGCCTCGATGGGAAGGAACGATCCGCGGTCCTCGGTGTGAGTCGATTCCTTGTCCCACGCCAGGTTGGCGGTGTGCAGTTTGGCCGGAGCCGGATCGATCGTTCCGGACCACACCTGTCGCTTCCCGTCGTACGGGACCGGACCTGCCGTCGTGATCAGGGCCAGGCTGCATTCGGCCAGCGGTTTCGGCAGTCTCGCGAAAGGCACATCGTCGTGCCGTGCCCAGACGTAGTCCTTCGCGTACC
>JAFEFF010000207.1 GCA_018240745.1 Pseudomonadota bacterium | reverse complement strand
CCGCGCGACTCGGGACGACGGAACCCATAGCGTCGCTGGCATGTCACTGCCTAAGTGCACTGTGAAGCGAAACGGAGACGCTGGTGCCGGCGGGCTAGCGCTGGGACGTGTCGTCTCACCGTCTCGTTCCCAAGAGCGTGAGACTGCGAGACGCGATATCTGTGTCAGGTGTTGCGTTGCATGAAGGAGGACTGTGTGCATCTCCGGGGCCTGCCGGCCAACCTCGTCACGGTAATCCTGCTGGCGGCTCCGATTGCGACCGCGTGGGCCGATGGACCGGGACCGGCCGTGTCGGCGGTCAACGGCAAGATCTCCGGCGAAGGCGGCGTGACCGGCATCAACGGCGAGTCCTCGGGCGTCGGGGTGGTCAAGGGCTCGATCACGACGCCGCTCGGCCACGCCTTTGGCCTGCAGCTCGACGGCGTGGCCGGGACGTCCTTCAATGCCGCGTTCGGCGGCGGCACGGCACACCTGTTCTGGCGCGATCCGGCGATCGGGCTGTTCGGCCCGGTCGTTTCGATCGCCGGCGGCAACAGCCTGCGGCTGGGCTGGTACGGCGCCGAAGCCGAGCTCTACGCCGGCATCTTCACCTTCGGGGCGTGGGGCGGCTATCACGAGGCGGCCGACGGCGCTTTCGGCATCAGCGCGAGCAGCGGCTTCTATGGCGGCAGCGTCACGGCCTATCCCCTCCCGGACCTCGCCGTGTCGCTCGGCGCCACGTCGGAGTTCAGCCGCGTCGCCGGCACCGCCGCGCTCGAGTTCCAGCCCGACCTGTTCGCCCGTCACAACGTCGCGTTCTACGTCGACGGCGCGCTGGCCGAGCACTCGAGCTACAGCGTCACCGCCGGCGTGCGGTTCTACTTCGGCCCCGACAAGCCGCTGATCCGCCGCCATCGCGAGGACGATCCATCCGAAACAGGCACAGCGGCGGCAGCTTTCGAAGCAGCGGTGGCGGCGACCGTTCCGCCTTCGGTGGTCGCGGCCAACCGATCGCAGCTACAGCAGCTCATTGCCACCAACTTCCTTGGGCAGAACACGCCGGCCATTCTCGCCGCGGAGCAGCAATACGAGCAAATGTGGGCGCAGGATGTGGCCAGCATGTACGGGTACCTGCCCTGAGGGTCAGCCGCCCAGGAACTCCCTGGTCCATTTCGTGTAGTCGGCATCGCGCGTCACGCGCTTCATCAGCTCGGCGTCGGCCACGCCCTGCAGCTTGCCGGGCGGCGTGCCCTCGCGCAGCGCCTTCAGGGTCTCGTAGACGGCCTTCACGCCGGCGGCGAACGGCTGGTGGCCCTGCAGGGCGATGCGCACGCGGCGGCTCGCGAGATACTGCCTGTCGGTGAGCTCGGGCGTGGCGCCGCCCAGGATGATCGGAATCCTCGTCGCCGCCGACAACGCGTCGAGCTCGGCGCGGGTCCTGACGCCGACGAAGAACAAGGCGTCGACGCCAACCTCCTCGTAGGCCTTGCCGCGGGCGATCGCGTCGTCGAGGCCGCCGATCTGGATCGCGCTGGTACGGCCGGCGATCGACAGCAACGGGTCCTGCCGGCCGGCGAGCGCCGCCTTCATCTTGCCGACGCCCTCGGCGATCGAGGTGAGGCGCGGCCTGGTGGTGCCGAACGGCGTCGGCAGCTCGGTGTCCTCGATGCTCATGCCGGCGATGCCCGCGGTCTCGAGCTCCTCGACCGTGCGCTTGACGTTCAGCGCGTTGCCGTAGCCGTGATCGGCATCGACCATCAGCGGCAGGTTGCCGGCGCGGTTGATGCGATAGGCCTGCTGCGCGAACTCGCTCAAGGTCAGCACGATCAGGTCGGGCGCGCCGAGGACGGTCAGCGAGGCGGTCGAGCCCGCGAACATGCCGAGCTCGAAGCCGAGGTCCTCGGCGATGCGCGCGGAGATCGCGTCGTAAACCGAGCCGGGATGCACGCACACGTTGCCATCGAGGACGGCGCGGAAGCGTTTGCGGCGGTCGGTCCAGTGCATGGCATGCCTCCAAATTCCGACGGGCAAACCGGGCTCTTCCACCCAACCTGCCGAAAGCGTAGCGTTCTTACCACTGGAGGCGCTTCCTTGGACACGCTGATCCCGACACAAGCCGAGCTTGCCGGCGATCCCGCCGTGATCGCCCGCGCCGAAGCCGTGTGGCCCGCCGTCGCCGCGGCTGCGGCCGAGATCGAGACGGGGCGGCGGCTGCCCGGCCACCTGCTCGACAAGCTGCACGAGCAGCAGCTCTTCCGGCTGCTCATGCCCCGGACCAGCAAGGGCATCGAGACCGACCCGATCACCTTCTTTCATGTGATCGAGACGATCGCCCGCGCCGATGCCTCGACCGCCTGGTGCCTCAGCCAGGCCGGCGGCTGCGCCATGACCGCGGCCTATCTCGACCTGCCGGTGGCGCAGGAGATCTTCGGCGACGCCCGCTCGGTGCTGGCCTGGGGGCCGGGCCCGCGGGTGAAGGCGGTCGAATGCACCGAGGGCGGGGTCAAAGGCTATCGCGTGACCGGCACCTGGGCCTTCGCCTCGGGCGGCCGGCACGCCACCTGGCTCGGCGCCCACTGCCCGGTCTTCAGGGAAGACGGCTCGCCCAGGATCGAGAACGGCAAGCAGGTCGAGCGCACCCTGCTGGTCCCGGCTTCGGTGGTGCAGTGGACCGACATCTGGGACGTGGTCGGCCTGCGCGGCACGGCATCGGACCAGTTCGCGCTGACCGATCATTTCGTGCCGCACGACCACGGCTTCACCCGCGACTTCCAGAACCCCGGCCGCGAGCGGCGCGAACCGGGGCCGCTCTACCGCATGTCGGCGATGACCTGCTACGAGACCGGCTTCGCCGGCGTGGCGCTGGGCATCGCCCGCGGCGCGCTCGACGATTTCGTCGACACGGCGAAGACCAAGATCCCGCGCGGCGCCAAGAGCCCGATCCGCGACAGCCCGGTGGTGCAGATGGGCCTCGCGCAAGCCGACATCCGCATCCGCTCGGCGCGCGCCTGGCTGCTGCAGTCGCTGGCCGGGATCTGGAAGCGCGTGCAGGCCGGCGCCGACCTGTCGATCGAGGACCGCATCACCATCCGCGGCGCCTCGACCCACGCCATCCATTCGGCGCGCGAGGCGGTCGACTACGCCTACAATGCCGCCGGCGCGACGGCGATCTTCCACAGCCATCCGCTGGAGCGCCGCTTCCGCGACATCCACACCGTGACCCAGCAGTTGCAGGGCCGGTTGAACCATTTCGAGACCGTCGGCGCGTTCATGATGGGCGTCGACACCGATCTGACCTGGATCTAGGGAGACCGACATGCCGCTTGGCGTCTTGCAGCACTACACGATCGAGCCGTCGAACCTCGAGAAAACGAAGAAGTTCTACTGTGAGGTCCTCGGCCTCAAGAACGGCGACCGGCCGCCGCTCGGCTTCCCGGGCTACTGGCTCTATTCCGGCGGCGTGCCGACCGTGCATCTGCTCGGCAAGCGCAAGCCGCGCGAGGGCATCACCGTCCGCGGCACCAGGAAGAAGTTCAAGGACACCGGCCGCTTCGACCACATCGCCTTCGCCGCGACCAACATCGCCGGCCTCCGCAGGAAGCTCAAGGCCAAGAAGATCAAGTTCCGCGAGAACGTGATCCCGCGCACCGGCGGCCAGCAGATCTTCCTGTTCGATCCCGACGGCGTGGGCGTCGAGCTGAACTTCCCGCCGGCGTAGTTTCCTTCCTCCCTGGCGAAGCCGGGGAGGTGTCGGCGTCATACGCCGACGGAGGGGTCATGGGCATCAAAAGGGGGACTTCCGACCCCTCCGTCGCGGATTACCGCGACACCTCCCCGGCTTCGCCAGGGAGGAAGTTTGAAGATGAAGACGGTGAGAGCGTGATCGTTTCGGTCGAAGTCCAAGCCATCGAACCGCTGGCCGACGGCGCGCCGTTCGGCTCGGTCGGCGCCTATGAGAAGGTGATCGGCATTGCCAGGGGTGAGGTCGATCCGGCGGCGCCCGGCAACAAGGGCATTGCGCTGATCGACAAGGCGCCGCGCAATGCGCGCGGCCTGGTCGAGTACACGACCGACTTCTACGTGCTGCGGCCCAGCGATCCGGCCAAGGGCACCGGCCGCATCCTCTACGAGGTCAACAATCGCGGCCGCAAGATGCTGTTCGGCAACATCGCCGACGGCCCGCAGGGCATCAACGATCCGCAGAAGCTCGCCGACGTCGGCAACGGCTTCCCGATGCGCCGCGGCTGGATCGTCGTCTGGTCCGGCTGGGATCCGGATGCCCCGCGCGCCAACAAGGGCCTCGGCCTGACCGCGCCGGTCGCCACCGACAACGGACAGCCGATCACCCGGACCGTGCGCGAGGAATGGGTCTCGGGCACGCGCGGCGGCGTGCTGGAGGCGTTCAAGCTCTCCTACGAAGCCACCTCGACCGACCAGGGCAAGGCGATGCTGACGGTGCGCGAGCGCGCCTCCGACAAGGCGACGCCGGTGCCGGCGACCGAGTGGTCGTTCGTCGATGCGAAGTCGATCAAGCTCAAGGACAAGGCCAAACCCGGCTTCCTCTACGAATTCACCTACGAGGCCATGAACCCCAAGGTGCAGGGCCTGGGCTTCGCGGCCACCCGCGACTTCGTGAGCTGGCTGAAGTACGATCCCGGGGCGGTCGAGGTCACCGGCCGGCGCGTGGGTCACGCGCTCGCGATCGGCTTCTCCCAGGCCGGCCGCTATCTGCGCCATCACATCAGCGCCGGCTTCAATCGCGACGAGCAGGGCCGCACGGTGTTCGACGGCATCCACAGCCACATCGCCGGCGTGGGGCGCCTGTTCTTCGACATGCCGTTCGGCCAGCCGGCGCGCACCAACACCCAGCACGAGGACCACGGCTTCCCCGAGGCCTGGTTCCCGTTCTCGACCGCGACGCTCGAGGATCCGCTGACCAGGAGGAAGGGCTCGGTGCTGCACGGCGCCAACGATCCCAAGCTGATCGAGACCAACACCTCGACCGAGTACTGGCAGAAGGGCGCCTCGCTGCTCACCACCGATCCGCTCGGCATGAAGGACGTGGCGCTGCCCGACAACTGCCGCTGCTACATGATCGCCGGCACCCAGCATGGCGGCCGCGCCGGCGCGACGATGGACGCCGGCCCCAACGTCAATCCGCGCAACCCGCACAATCCGATGCCGGCGGTGCGCGCGCTGCTGGTCGCGCTGGAGGAATGGGTCGTCTCCGGCCGGGCGCCGCCGCCGAGCCGCGTGCCGACGCTGGCCGACGGCACGCTGGTCGAGCCCGACAAGACCGGCTTCCCGGACATTCCGGGCGCCGCCATCGTGCGTCGCACCAACGTCGTGGCCCCCAATCCCGACTGGGTGAAGCCGCGCGATGCCGACTGCGCCTATCGCACGCTGGTCTGCCGGGTCGATCCGGACGGCAACGAGGTGGCCGGCATCCGCCTGCCCGACATCGCCGTGCCGCTCGCCGCCTACACCGGCTGGAACGAGTACAAGGCGCCGTATCCGGCCGGCGAGATCGCCGACCGCGACGGCAGCTACTTCGCCTTTCCCGCGGCCAAGATCGCCCAGCGCTACGGGAACCGTGCCGACTACGTGGCCAAGGTGCAGACCGCCGTCGACGAGCTGATGCGCGACCGGCTGATGCTGCAGGAAGACGCCGATCGCTATCTCGAGAAGGCGCGCAACGAAGCGCGGGTGAATCCCTGATGGCCAAACTCGACCGCAATGGCGTCGCCATCCATTACGAGGTCCACGGAAAAGGACCGACTATCCTGCTGAGCCACGGCTACAGCTCGACGTCGCGCATGTGGGACGACCAGGTGGCGGCGCTGAAGGACCGCTACCAGGTGATCGTCTGGGACTTCCGCGGCCACGGCGAGAGCGACTATCCCCGGGACGGCGCGCAGTATTCCGAGGCGCTGACGGTCGGCGACATACTGGCATTGCTCGACACGGTCGGGGCGAAGCAGGCGATCGTCGGCGGGCTGTCGCTCGGCGGCTACATGTCCCTCGCCTTCCATGCCAGCCACCCCGAGCGGGTACGGGCGCTGATGCTGTTCGACACCGGCCCCGGCTTCAAGAAGGACGAGGCGCGGGCGAAGTGGAACGACACCGCGCACAAGCGGGCCGCCGACTTCGACGAGCGCGGGCTGGCGGCGCTCAACGCCTCCGACGAGGTGCGGCTGACTCGCCATCGCGACGCGACCGGCCTTGCCGGCTCGGCGCGCGGCATGCTGGCGCAACAGAACGACCGGGTGATCCAGTCGCTCGACAGCATCAAGGTGCCGACCCTGGTGCTGGTGGGCGCGAACGACACGAATTTCCTCGCCGCCACCGACTACATGGCGGCCAAGATCAAGGGATCGACCAAGGTGGTGATCCCCGACGCGGGCCATGCGGCCAACCTGCATCAGCCCGCGCGTTTCAATCAGGCGGTCGAGGCGTTCCTCGCCAAGCTGCCGGCAGCATAGGAGGAAGACCATGGGCAAGCGGATCGCGGTCGTCGGCGTCGGCGCGCTGGGCGGGTATGTCGGCGGATGGCTGGCGCATACCGGCGAGGACGTCACCCTGATCGACTTCTGGCCGGAGAACATCGAGACCATCCGCAAGCGCGGCCTGGAGCTCGACGGCGTCACGCCCGAGGAGAAGGTCACGGTCAAGAAGGCCAAGACCATGCACCTCACGGAGATGCAGGACCTGTCGCGGCAGAAGCCGATCGACATCGCCTTCGTGTCGATGAAGTCCTACGACACCGAATGGGCGACCGCGCTGATCAAGCAGTACCTGGCGCCGGACGGCTTCGTGGTGTCGCTGCAGAACTGCCTCAACGAAGAGCGCATCGCGGGCCAGGTCGGCTGGGGCAAGACGGTCGGCATGGTCGCCTCGCTCATCTCGGTCGACATGTTCGAGCCGGCCCGGATCCGCCGCACCGTCGCCAAGGGCGGCGACAAGCACACCGTGTTCCGCGTCGGCGAGGTCCATGGCCGCATCACCAAGCGTGTCGAGGAGCTGCGCGACATGGTGGGACGCATCGATTCGGCCAAGACCACGACCAACCTGTGGGGCGAGCGCTGGGCCAAGCTCTGCCAGAACGGCATGAAGAACGGCGTCTCGGCCGCCACCGGCCTCACGGGGCGCGATTGCGACGCCAACGACGCGATCCGCCGCTTCTCGATCAAGCTCGGCGGCGAGGCGGTGCGGGTCGGCCAGGCGCTGGGCTACCACATCGAGAACATCGGCAAGATGGTGCCGGAGACGCTGGCCAAGGCGAGCGAGGGAGACAAGGCCGCGCTCGACGAGATCGAGGCGATCATGCGGCCGGGCTCCAACGTCAATCCCAACCCGCGCGCCGACATCCAGCGCCCGTCGATGGCCCAGGACATCCGCAAGGGCCGCCGCACCGAGATCGAGTTCATGAACGGCTACGTCGCCGAGCGCGGCAACCATATCGGCGTGCCCGCGCCGACCCACGCCAGGCTCACCGAGATCGTGAAGAAGGTCGAGCGCAAGGAAGTCGCGGCCGCGCCGGCGCTGCTCGGCGGCTGAATGAGAGTCCCCCTCCCCAGCCCTCCCCCTCCGGGGGAGGGAGTTTGATCATATCCCCTCCCCCGAAGGGGGAGGGTTAGGGTGGGGGATCAGCCGCCGTAGAAGACGTTGTCGCCGAGTTCCTTCATCTCGAGGATCGCGGCGTCGGGACGGCCGGACGGCGGCTTGTTGAGATGGGCGTCGACCACCTCGCCGACCACGATGTGGTGGTCGCCCTGCTCGACGATGCTGGTGACCTTGCATTCGACCGCACCGGGCGCCTCGGTCAGGATCGGCGAGCCGGTGCTTCCCTTGCGGTAGGCGTGGCCGGAGAGCTTGCCGTCGCTCACGTCGGCCGGCCGGAAGAAGGTGAAAGCCAGGCCCTTCTGGTCCTTGCCCAGCATGTTGAGCGCAAAGGTCTTCGCCGTCTTCACGACCTGGTAGGCGCCCGAGTCGGTCTTGACGCCGACCACGACCAGCGGCGGCGCGAAGGCGGTCTGCGTCACCCAGTTGACCGTCGCGGCCGCGATCCCGCCCCTGCCGTCATTGGCGGTCAGCACGTAGATCCCGTAGGGGATCATGCGCAGCGCGGTCTTCTTGGTGTTGGCGTCCATCCGTTCCTCCCTTTCTAGGCTGCGAGTTTCACGCCCGCCTTTGCGTCTTCCTTGATCATGTCGGCACCCTTCTCGGCGATCATGATGGTGGGCGCGTTGGTGTTGCCCGACGGCACGGTCGGCATGATCGAGGCGTCGATCACGCGCAGGCCGGCGATGCCGTGCACGCGCAGCCGGTCGTCGACCACCGCCATCGGGTCGCTGCCCATCTTGCAGGTGCCGATGACGTGGTAGGTCGTCTGGCCGTTGCGGCGGGCGAAGTCGAGCCACTCGTCGTAGCTCTGCACCTTGTCGCCGGGATTGTTCTCGAAGGCGATGTACTTCGACATCGACGGATGCGAGACGATCTTGCGGGCGATCTGCATGCCCGCGACCGTGGTGTCGCGGTCGGTCTGCGCCGACAGGAAGTTCGGCCGGATCGCCGGCTCGGCGCCCGGCGTCGCCGACTTGATGTGGATCGAGCCGCGCGAGTCGGGGCGGCACTGGCCGATCACCACGGTCATGCCGGGCTCGCGCTCGAGCAGGCGCTTCTGCGCCGAATCGTAGCTGGCGTGGGCCATGTGGAACTGCATGTCCGGCGTCTCGAGGCCGGGCCGGGTGCGCACGAAGCCGTAGACCACGCCGGCGGTGAGGCTAAGCGCGCCGCGGCCGGTCGTATAGTACTTCAGCACCTCCTTCACGAGGTTCAGTCCGCGCGTCTCCGAGTTCAGGGTCGAGACGTCGGCCTTGCAGCGCCAGTTCATGCGCGGCGCGAAGTGGTCGCCGTAGTTCTCGCCGACACCCTTCAGCTCGTGCTTCACGGCGATG
>JAFEFF010000206.1 GCA_018240745.1 Pseudomonadota bacterium | reverse complement strand
TAGCATTCCTCCCTCGTGAAGCGGGGGAGGTGTCAGCATCTTACGCTGACGGAGGCGTCATGAGCGACGGACGGATGCC
Source organism: Pseudomonadota bacterium (assembly GCA_018240745.1). Taxonomy (GTDB): domain Bacteria; phylum Pseudomonadota; class Alphaproteobacteria; order Reyranellales; family Reyranellaceae; genus Reyranella. The sequence goes on along the minus strand of JAFEFF010000206.1, from coordinate 18,620 downwards.
TATGACTCCTCCGTCGCGCCAAGAGCGCGCCATCTCCCCGCGCTGCGCGCAGGGAGGAAGTCGGTTACGCCTTGTCCAGCCAGAAGGTGTCGAAGCGCACGACGTCGTAGATGCCGAAGTATTCGTAGGGGTTGTGGCCCTTCACGTAGTCGTACCAGATGTCGTTGATTTTCTCCCACGACACCGGCAGGACCGGCGGGTCGGCTTCCATGATCTCCTCGGCCTGGCGGATCAGGGCGAGGCGCTTCTTGACGTCGACCTCGCGGTCGATCTGCGGCAACAGCTCGTTGAACTTGGCGTTGTCCCAGAAGCCGTAATTCTGCGGCCCGTCCTTCTTGTACCAGGCATTGAAGTAGTCCGACGGGTCGAGCAGGGTCGAGACGATCGCGCCGATCGCGAGATCGAACTTGCCGGTCTTGGTGTCGTCGAACCACACCGATTCGACCACCGTGCGCAGGGTCGATTCGATGCCGATCTGCTGCAGCATCGCCTGGACCGCCTGCGCCCACAGCTTGAACGAGGCGACGTCGCGCACCAGGAAGTCGAGCCCCTTGATGCCGTTGGGATGGCCGGCCTGCGCCATCAGTGCCTTGGCTTCCTTGATGCCGGCCGCGGTGTCGTCCTGGTAGCCCAGCCGCTTCTTCAGCTCGGGCAGCGGCGTCGCCCATTCGGAGAACGGGTAGATCATGCCGCCCATCATCATCGGCGCCACATCTTTGACGACATCGACCAGCACCGGCCGGTCGAGGCTGAGATGGATGGCGCGGCGCACGCGGACGTCGTCGAGCGGCTTCTTCTTGTTGTTCATCCAGGTGCCCTGGATGACCGACTGGTAGAAGTTGGTCGTCGACATGCCCTTGGTTTCCTTGGCCTTGCGCGCCGATACCGGGTCGCAGATGCGGGCATAGTCGACGCGGCCCGACAGCACCGCCGAGCCCAGCTCGGCCGAGAACGGCAGGGCGTGATAGAACTCGATGCCGTCGAGATAGGGCAGGCCCTTGTTCCAGTAGCTCGGGTTCTTCTCCATCACCCAGACTTCGTTCTCGACCCGCCGCTTGCTCTTGAACGGGCCGGTGCCGGGGATGTCGACGACGCGGCGCAGGTTCTGCTGATTGTCGTCCAGCGTCTTCTTGCGGACGATGCCGTTCCAGCCCGACGCGAAGGCGGCCATCATGAAGCTCGCCGGCCGCGGCTCGCCGAGCTTGAAAACGACGGTCTTCTTGTCCGGCGCGGTGATCTCGCTCACCGTGGTGAATAGGCTGCTGCGCGGGATGCTGATGCCGGTCGGCGGCTTGCAGATCCGGTCATAGGTCGCCTTGACGTCCTCCGAGGTGAAGTCGGCGCCATCGTGGAAGGTCACGCCCTCACGCAGGTGGAAGGTGTAGGTCTTGCCTTCCTTGTCGATCTCCCAGCTGTGCGCGAGGTCGGGAATGATGGTCTTGCCCGAATCGCGCGGATCGCGCCGCACCAGGTTGTCGAACATGCAGCCCTGGCTTCCCAGGTTGTTGATCGTGCCCGACTGGTGGAAGTCGAAGTGCGGCGGCCGCATGGTGATGGCGTACTTCAGCACGCCGCCCGCCTTGGCGTTGGCCTCCGGCGCCTTGAGCTGGAATTTCGAGCCGTCGAACTCGTTGGGCACGCCTTGCGCGAGCGCCCACCACGGCATGCCGAACACGGTCGCGCCCAGCGCGGCCGAGCTTCCCTTGACGAATTGACGACGGTTTACGCGGGAACGCTCCTGACGCTTGTCCATGGCGCTACCTCCCATTTGGCCTTTTGCAGGCCACGCACAATGTGCTCAGATGGTTCGTCCATCCTCATGGACCAAAAACTATCACGGGTTGTTTCAGGGAGTCTCGCGTGAATCCGGCGGTGCTGGAGATCGACGGGCTGCAGACCCACTTCTTCACTGCCGTCGGCACCGTGCGGGCCGTCGATGGCGTGAGCTATGCATTGAAGCCCGGCGAGACGCTGGGTGTCGTCGGCGAATCGGGCTGCGGCAAGAGCGTGTCGGCGCTCTCCATCCTGCGCCTGGTCGCCAATCCGCCGGGCCGCATCGTCGGCGGCCGGATCCGTTTCAACGGCAGGAACCTGCTCGATCTCAGCGAGCCCGAGATGGAGCGCGTGCGCGGCAACGAGATCTCGATGATCTTCCAGGAGCCGATGACCTCGCTCAATCCGCTCTACACGGTGGGCGGGCAGATCGCCGAGGCGGTGGCGCTGCACCAGGGCCTGTCGCGCAGGGAAGCGTGGGACCGCGCGGTCGAGATGCTGCGCCGCGTCTACATTCCCGAGCCGGAGAAGCGCGCGCATTCCTATCCGCACCAGCTCTCCGGCGGCATGCGCCAGCGCGTGATGATCGCCATGGCGCTTTCGTGCAATCCCAAGGTGCTGATCGCCGACGAGCCGACCACGGCGCTCGACGTCACCATCCAGGCGCAGATCCTCGACCTGATGCGCGAGCTGCAGGAGACGACCGGCACGGCGATCATCCTGATCACCCACGACATGGGCGTGGTGGCCGAGAACGCCGACCGGGTGGTGGTTATGTATGCCGGCCGCAAGGTCGAGGAGGCACCGGCGGCGGTGCTGTTCGAGCAGCCCGGCCATCCCTACACGGCCGGCCTGCTGGGCTCGATCCCGCATCTCGACGAGGCGGGGCGCGGCAACGGCCGGCGGGCGCGATTGAACGAGATCAAGGGCATGGTGCCGTCGCTCTTCAACCTGCCGCAGGGTTGCAGCTTCGCGCCGCGCTGCGGCCGGGCGACCGACCAGTGCCGCGAGGCCGTGCCGCCCCTCGAGGAGCATCGGCCGGGCCATCTGATCGCCTGCTGGAATCCGGCATGAGCGCGCTGCTCGAGGTCACCGGCCTCAAGAAGCACTTCCCGATCTACAAGGGGGTGTTCTCCAAGGTGTCGGGCCACGTCTACGCGGTCGACGGCGTGTCGTTCTCGATCGCCAAGGGCGAGACGTTGGGTCTGGTCGGCGAGAGCGGCTGCGGCAAGTCGACGGTCGGCCGGACGCTCTTGCGCCTGCTCGAGCCCACCGCCGGCACCGTGAAGGTCGCGGGCGAGGACATCACTCATCTCGAGGGCGAACGGCTGCTGCCCTATCGACGGCGCATGCAGATGATCTACCAGGATCCCTATGCCTCGCTGAACCCGCGCATGACGGCGGGCGAGATCGTCGGCGAGCCGATGGTGGTGCACGGCCTCGGCACGCCGCCGGAGCGGCGCGAGCGCGTCGCCAAGCTGTTCGATCGCTGCGGCCTGCGGCCGGAGTCGGTCTCGCGCTATCCGCACGAATTCTCCGGCGGCCAGCGCCAAAGGATCGGCATCGCGCGGGCGCTGGCACTCAACCCCGACCTGATCGTCGGCGACGAGCCGGTTTCGGCGCTCGATGTCTCGATCCAGGCGCAGATCATCAATCTGTTGATGGATCTGCAGGACGAGTTCGGCCTGTCGTACCTGTTCGTCGCGCACGATCTCGCGGTGGTCGAGCACATCAGCCATCGGGTGGCGGTGATGTATCTCGGCCGCATCGTCGAGATGACCGACCGCAAGAGCCTGTTCGAGATGCCCTTGCATCCCTATACCGAAGCGCTGCTCTCGGCCGTGCCCATCCCCAAGGCGAGCGCGCGCGGCCGCAAGCGCGTGATCCTGACCGGCGACGTGCCGAGCCCGATCAACCCGCCGTCGGGCTGCCACTTCCACGCCCGCTGCCCCTACGCCATGCCCCGCTGCAGGGTCGAGGCGCCGGTGCTGCGCGAGGTCGTTACCGGCCACGTCGCCGCCTGCCACCTCCACGACGACGGCGTGAAGTTTCCGCTGGCTTCTTAGCTCATGTTCCTCTCCCCCTTGGGGGAGAGGAACATGATCAGACCGAGCCGCGCAGGCGCGGGTCGAGCAGGTCGCGGATGCCGTCGCCCAGGAGATTGAAGGCAAGCACCGTGAGGGTGATGGCGGCACCCGGGAACAGCACCAGCCACCACGGCGGCACCAGGCCGGCGTTGAGCGAATCGGCCAGCATGTTGCCCCAGGTCGGGGTCGGCGGCGGGATGCCGACGCCGAGGAAGCCGAGCGAAGCCTCGATGACGATGGCGACGCCGAGATGGGTAGTGGCGAGAATCAGGTACGGCGCCACGCATTGCGGCAGGATGTGACGGAACATCAGGCGGGTGTGCGAGGCGCCGATGCCGCGCGCCGCCTCGACATACTGCATCTCCTTGAGAGACAGCACGACCGAGCGGATCACCCTTCCGCCGAACGGGATGCGGGTGATGGCGATGGCGGCGATCACCGTCGCCATGCCACCGCCCAGCGCCATGGCGATCGCCATCGCCAGGATCAGGTCGGGGAAGGACTGCAGGAACTCGATCAGGCGCTGGCTCGCCATGTCGAAGCGGCCACCGAAATAACCGCAGGCCAGCCCCCACAGCGCACCGACCGTGGTGCCGAACAGCACCGCGCCGAACGCGACCATCAGCGAGATCTGGCTGCCGTGGATGACCCGGGAGAGCGTGTCGCGGCCGATCTGGTCGGTGCCGAACCAGTGCTTCTCCGACGGCGGCTTCTGCATGGCGCGGAAGTCCGACTTGAGCGGCGGGTAGGGCGAGATCGCCGGCGCCGTCACCGCCATGGCGATGATCAGCGCGGCGACGATGCCCCAGAAGGCCGACAGCGGCGCGCGGCGGAAGAGGCTGCCGATGCCGCGCCAGGCGGCGCGCAGGCGGGACGGCGGGGCGAGCGGCCGGGTGATGGCGGTCATCTGAGGCGTATCCGCGGATCGAGGAAGGCGATGGTGACGTCGATCAGGATGTTCAGAGCCACGAACACCGTGGCGTAGAGGAACACCAGGTTCTGCATCACGAAGATGTCGCGCTCGTTGACGGCGATGAACATGGCGAAGCCCAGGCCGGGCGTGGCGAAGGCTCTCTCGACCGGGATCGAGCCGGCCAGCACCAGGCCCATCAGCACGCCCGACAGCGTGATCACCGGCAGCAGCGCATTGGGCAACGCGTGCCAGGCGATCACCAGCCGGCCGTTCAGCCCCTTGGCTCTCGCGGTGCGGACATAGTCCTCGCGGATCACCTCGAGCAGCGCCGAGCGGCCCATGCGCGCGATGTAGGCCGCCTGGCCGAGCCCGAGCACGATCGCTGGGCCGATGATCAGCTCGAAGTTGGCGCGGGGGTCGCTGAACAGGGACACACCGGTCAGGGGCGAGCGGTAGCCGAACCAGAACAGCAGGCCGAGCACGATCAGCATGCCGATCCAGAAGCCCGGCACCGCCAGGAACAGGATGCTGAGGAAGCGGGCGGCGCTGTCGGCCGCGGTGTTGGGCTTGAGCGCGCTGACGATCGCGACCGGGATGCCGACCAGCCACGAGATGACGACCGACAGCAGGGCGATCTCGGCGGTCAGCGGCCCGCGCCGCAACAGCATGTCGGCGACGTTCTCGGAACGGAAGAAGGAGCGGCCGAAGTTGCCCTGGACGATGTCCTTGACCCACGCGAAGTACTGCACCCACAGCGGGTCGCTGAGGCCCAGGTCGCGCATGAAGTTGGCGCGTTGCTCCTCGGTCAGCTTGGTGTAGCCCTCGGGCCCGAAGATCGCCACCAGCGGGTCGCCGGGCAGGACGCGCATGATGACGAACACCATGATCGACACGCCGATCACGGTGATGGCGCCGAACACCAGTCTGCGGGCGATGTAACTATACATTGCGCCTCAAGACGTCAGCCTCCCTTAGGCCATTTATCGCAGGCCATTAGGCCCGTTCTTGTTGTTCCCATCATAGGGCCGGATAGAATGCCGGCCAGCGTTTTTGCTCATCGAAAGTCAAGGATCATGAGGCCCCAGAACATCGCCGTGGTCGGCGCAACCGGCGCCGTCGGCGTCGAAATCCTGCGCGTGCTCGAACGCCGCAACTTCCCCGTTGCCGGCCTGAAGCTGCTGGCGTCCAAGCGCTCGGTCGGCAAGACCCTGGAGTTCAAGGGCAAGCCGTACAAGGTCGAGGAGCTCTCGGCCGAGGCGTTCAGGGGCGTCGACATTGCCTTCTTCTCGGCCGGCGCCACGCGCAGCCGTGAGTTCATCCCGGCCGCCAAGGCCGCCGGTGCGGTGGTGATCGACAACTCGTCGGCCTTCCGCATGGATCCCAACACGCCGCTGGTCGTGCCCGAGGTGAACGCGGGGGACCTGCGCAAGCACAAGGGCGTGATCGCCAATCCCAACTGCACGGCCGCGATCCTCGCCGTGGCGGTGTGGCCGATCCACCAGGCGGTCGGCATCCGCCGCATCGTCGTCTCGACCTACCAGTCGGCGTCGGGCGCGGGCGCCGCGGCCATGCGCGAGCTCGAGGACCAGGCGCACGAGTTCGCCGAGGGCAAGGCGATCACCCACTCGGTGTTCCCGCACCAGATCGCCTTCAACGTCTTCTCGCACAACACCAGGGTGGCCGAAAACGGCTACAACGAGGAAGAGAACAAGGTGGTCGAAGAGACGCGCAAGATGTTCCATGCGCCCGACCTGCCGATCGTGCCGACCTGCATCCGCGTGCCGGTGCTGCGCGCGCATTCGGAGTCGATCGTGCTGGAGCTCGCGGCGCCGATGTCGCCCGAGGAGGCGCGCGCGATCCTGAGCCGCGCGCCGGGCGTGAAGATCGTCGACGACCCGGCGGGCAACCACTTCCCGATGCCGCTCGAGGCGAGCGGCGATCTCGACGTGCATGTCGGCCGCATCCGTCGCGATCTCTCCAACCCGAACGGGCTCGCCTTGTTCGTGGCCGGCGACCAGCTCCTGAAAGGCGCCGCCTGGAACGCGGTGCAGATCGCCGAGGAACTGGCCAAGCTGGAAGTCCTCGCCGCGGAGTAGCTTTTTGCCGGGGGCGCGCCACTCCGTGGCGCGATTCATGACGCGCCACGGAGTGGCGCGCCCCCAGCAAAAGAGCGAGACTTGGCGCCATGCCGAGGTCTGCCAGACGCATGATGCATCTCGGCGCCTTCGTGCACGAGACCGGCCAGCACGTCACGGCCTGGCGGCATCCCGAGGCGCACTACCATTCGTGCGTGCGCGAGCTGCAGCGCCGCGGCCTGTTCCGCACCGAGTACGAGGCGACCACCCTGCGGGGCAATCTCGGCTTGCCCAAGCCGGTCAACCGCCGCCATCGCGCACGTCCCGCCAGCGCCGCCGAATAGCGCACCGGTCCGCCGAATCTCGGCTACTATGAGCCCGCGGAACGGGCTCCTGGCCGCCGGATCGGAGGACACATGGATCTTGGGCTGAAGGGCAAGAAGGCTGTCGTTACCGGCGGCAGCAAGGGCATCGGTCGGGCGATCGCCGACACGTTCGCATCCGAAGGCGCCGACGTGGCGCTGTGCGCGCGCAACGCGGCCGAGGTCGAGGCGGCCGTGGCCTCGCTCGAGCGCAAGGGCGTCAAGGCGTTCGGCCGCGCGCTCGACGTTGCCGACGGCGAGGCGCTCAAGAAATGGATCGCCGAGTCCGCCGGCACGCTGGGCGGCATCGACGCGCTGGTCTGCAACGTCAGCGCGCTCGCGGTCGGCGATTCGGCCGAGAGCTGGGAGAAGTCGTTCAAGACCGACATGATGCACACGGTCAACGCGGTCGCCGCCGCGGTGCCGTTCCTCGAGAAATCGAAGTCGCCGTCGATCGTGCTGATCTCCAGCGTCTCGGGCTTCGAGGTCGACTTCGCCGCCGGCTCGTACGGCGCGATCAAGGCGGCGCTGATCCATTACGCCAAGGGGCTCAGCCGCCAGCTCGTCGGCAAGGGTATCCGCGTCAACTGCGTGTCGCCCGGCAACACCTATTTCGACGGCGGCATCTGGCAGAACATCGAGAAGAACATGCCCGACCTGTTCGCCAGCACGCTCAAGGTCAACCCGACCGGCAAGTTCGGCACGCCGGAAGAGGTCGCCAACGGCGTCGTCTTCATCTCCAGCCCGATGGCGAGCCGCATCTCGGGCACCAACCTGGTGATCGACGGCGCCCTCACGGTGGCCGTGTAGGAACCCGCGATGTCCAGTCACAGCCATCCGAAACACACCATCCATCGTGAGCACGGCCACCACGGCTGGAACAACGCCTTCAAGCCGGTGCTCACCGTGGCGCCGGGCGACACCATCCATTTCGAGACCCGGGACGCCTCGTCGGGCCAGCTCTCGAAGACCTCGACCGCGGACGACCTCAGGAAGCTCGACCTCGCCTTCGTCAATCCGGTGACCGGGCCGGTGTTCATCGACGGCGCCAGGCCGGGCGATGCGGTGAAGGTGACGGTGCTGAACTTCAAGCCGTCCGGCTGGGGCTGGACCGGCAACATCCCGGGCTTCGGCCTGCTCGCCGACCAGTTCCCCGAGGCGCGGCTGCATCACTGGACCTACGATCCCGGCTTGACGCCGGCGATGTACGGGCCGGGCGGAAAGGTGCCGCTGCGGCCGTTCCCCGGCACGATCGGCGTGGCGCCGGCGGCGCCGGGCCTGCACAGCATCGTCCCGCCGCGCAATGTCGGCGGCAACATGGACGTGCGCGACATCATCGAGGGTTGCGAGCTCTACCTGCCGGTCGAGGTCGACGGTGCGCTGTTCTCGGTCGGCGATCCGCATGCCGCGCAGGGCGACGGCGAGGTCTGCGGCACGGCGATCGAAAGCCCGATCGACATCGCGCTGAAGCTCGAGCTGGTGAAGGGCGCCCACCTCAGGATGCCGCGCTACGTCACGCCTGGCCCGGTGACCGACCATTTCGACAAGAAGGGCTACGAGGTCACCACCGGCATCGGCCCCGACCTGATGACCGGGGCAAAGGTCGCGGTGTCGGAGATGATCGAGCTGCTGAGCAAGCGCTACGGCTACGCGCCGGTCGACGCCTACATGCTGTGCAGCGTCTGCGCCGATCTGCGCATCAGCTCGATCGTCGACGTGCCGAACTGGGTCGTGTCGTTCCACTTCCCGCGGATCGTGCTGGAGTAGCAGTCGCCGCCGGATGGCCCTGACTAACGTCGGCGGAGGGCCAGCACCAGTGCCAGCGTCGCGGCAAGGCCGAGCGTCGCCATCACCAGGATCGCACCGCGCGGTCCGACCTCGCGCGCCAGGACGCCGGCGCCCAGCACGCCCAGCGGGCCGGTGCCGATGCACACCGTGACGATGCCCATCAGCCGCGAGCGCACCTCGATCGGCGCCTCGGTCAGCATCAGCGTGGTCTGCATGTTGCCGAAGCCCGCGGTGCCGAAGCCGCCGAGGATCAGCACGGCGAGCGCCAGCCAGTAGAAGGGCGACGCGGCGGCGATCAGCAGCATCACCATGAAGAACGAGGCGCCGCCGGCGAACATCAGCCGCCGGTCCATGCGCATCAGGCCGGTCGCGATCAGCGTGCCGCCGATCAGCGCGCCGAGCGGCTCGCCGGCCGCCAGCAGCCCGACCAGGCCGGGCGAGACATGGAAGGCGCCCAACCCCAGCGGCGCGACCAGGCCCGAGTAGGAGAAGGCGAAGGCGTTGGTGACGATGGTGACGCCATAGACCAGCAGGATGATCGGCCTGGTCCTGGCAAAGCGCAGGCCGTCGACGATGTCGGCCGGGATGCGGGCGATCATCAGGCGCCGCGTCAACTGATGGTGCACCAGGCCGGCGAGCGCGAAGGCGCCGGCGAACTGGACCAGCGCCGTCACCGTGTAGACGCCGCGCATGCCGAGCCATTCGAAGACGAAGCCGCCCATCAACGGGCCGATCATGCGGGTCGCGGCATTGGTCGACGAATCGAGCGCGATCGCCTGGATGATGTGTGGGCCCGCGGCCTCGCCCACCATGCGCCGCCGCGTCGACATCTCGGTCGACCACATCGTGCCGGCGGCGAGATTGCCGAGCGCGATGTGCCAGAGCGCGAGATGCCCGGTGGTGGCGAGCGCGGCCAGCACGGTGGAGATGCTCGCCGGCAACAGCAGCGCCAGCATCACGATCAGCTTGCGGTCGATCGCCTCCGACACCGCGCCGGCGAAAGCGCCGAAGAAGAGCTGCGGCAGTTGCCGCGCCGCGACGACGCCCGCGACCGCCAGCGCCGAGCCCGTGACCTCGTAGGCGAACAGGCCCGATGCCAGCGTCTCGAGCCAGCGCATGGCGTTGGCGAAGGCGCCGACCAGCCACAGCCGCAGGAAGTCGGCATTGCGCAGCAGCGCTCGCACAGCGGGACGCTCTTCCGTCGTCTCAGGCGAATTCATTGGGCCGCACGCTAACGGTGCAGATAATCTGCGGCCAACAAAATCCACCGGAGGAATGGGAAATGAGGCGCCGTCGCCTGTTGCTGGGCAGTCTTGCCGCCGCCGCGCCGTTGCAGCGGGCGCGGGCGCAGGCCGCGTGGCCCGGTAAACCCGTGCGCTTCGTCGTGCCGTTCGCGCCGGGCGGCGGTACCGACACGGTGAGCCGGCTGATCTGCGACCACCTTTCCAGGACGTTCGGCCAGTCGTTCGTGGTCGACAACAAGGGCGGCGCCGGCGGCAACATCGGCACGGTCGAGATCGCCAAGAGCGCCCCCGACGGCTACACCATCGGCCTGATCTCGGTGGCGAGCCACACGCTCAACCCGATGCTCTACAGCCGCCTGCCCTACGATCCCGACAGGGACATCGTCGCGATCTCCCGCGTGGCGCTGCTCGCCAATCTGCTGGGCGTCACCAAAAGCCTGCCGGCGAACAATGTCGCCGAGCTGATCGCGCTCTGCAGGAAGGAGCCGGGCAAGTACTCGTTCGCCTCGTCGGGGCCGGGCACCTCGCTGCACCTGAGCGGCGAGCTGTTCAAGGCGATGGCCGGCGTCGACATCATCCACGTGCCGTACAAGGGGGCCGGACCGGCCTACAACGACCTGATCGCCGGCACCGTGCACATGATGTTCGCCAACATGCCGTCGATGCTGGGCCAGGTCCGCGGCGGCAAGGTGAAGGGGCTGGGCGTCACCTCGGCCGAGCGCTCGAAGGCTGCGCCCGACATCCCGGCGATCGCCGAGACCATTCCCGGCTACGTCGCGACCTCGTGGTACGGCATCGGCTGCCCCGCCGGCACGCCCGAGCCGATCGTGGCCAGGCTCGAGGCCGCGATCGGCGAGGCATTGCAGTCCCCCGACATCCAGAAGCGCTGGCAGGACGATCTCGGTCTCGACATGCCGCCGCCCGGTCGCGCCGGCTTCAGGGAATTCGTCGAGGCCGACCGCAAGGCCTGGGCGCCGGCCGTCAAGGCGTCGGGCGTGAAGCTCGACTAAAGCACCAGCTTCAGCAACGCGAGCAGGGCGAGTGCGGCGAGCGCGACCACGGCGCTGCCGAGGCCGATCAGGCGCAGGCCTTTCGCCGGCGTGACACCGGCCATGTTCGTCGCGATCCAGAAGAACGGGTCGTTGACGTGGCAGATCGCGATCGAGCCCGCGCCGGTCGCTGCCGCGGCGAGCGCACGGCCGGTCGGGCTGTCGAGGCCGAGCACGGGCAGCATCGGCTCGACCATGCCGGCGGCGGTCAGCACGGCGCTGAGCGAGTTGCCCTGCATGGTCTTCATGGTTGCCGCGGCGAGGAAGGGCACGAGCAGGCCAAGCCGCGGATCGAGCATGTACTCGGCCAGCAGCTCGGCCATGCCGGTCTCGTCGAGCACGCGGGCGAAGCCGCCGGCCGCGCCGGCCGCCAGCAGCAGCGGCGCCCAGCTCGTGTCGGCCAGCAGCGCGGGCTGCCAGCGGCGCGACAGCAGGATGGCCAGCGCGATCGCCAGCACTGCCAGAACCAGCGGCTTGCTGATGCCGGTATAGAACTCGCGCGCGCCGCCCTTGCCGAGCGGCTCGCTCGGCATCTGCGCGATCGATTGCACGATCAACAGGGCGATCGGGATCGCGATCGCCAGCCAGCCGAGCGAGAGCCTGCCAGAAAGCCTGCCGGACTTGCGATCGCCGCGCGCGAACAGCCACCAGCCGACGGCGGCGGCGACGATTGCCACCGGCACGGCGATCCAGGCCATGCTCGCGATGCCGGCGTGCACGACCGAGGCCGCGGCGACGGCGAGCGGCGAGGGCGCAACCAGCGCCTGCGCGGCGAGCACGGTGAGCGCGACGCCGACGGCGCGCCCGGCGGGCTGCAGCAGGGCCAGCCCCGCCGAGGCCGAGCCGCCGAGGCCAGCGAGCGCGCCTGCGATCGCGGCGGCGGGAGCGGGCAGGGGCTGCTTGAGCAGCAGGCGGCCGGCCAGCGCCCCGGCCATGACCAGCAGGCCGGTCTGCTCGAGCGCGGCGACGAAGCCCAGGCCGAACGCCTTGCCGATCGACTGGAAGGTCATCTCGGTGGCGATGCCGTAGGCCACCGCTACGGCCATCAGGGCGAGGAATGCCGGAACGCTGAACCGCTGGATCAACAGGACGATGACGACGACGGCAAACGGCAGAGCCAGGGCAGCGAGAATCATGCGGCCCGACCATAGGCGTCTGTTACAGTGCCGTCATGCGTTTGCTGCTCGCGATCTGGCTGGCGATGCTGGCGCTGCCCGCTTTTGCCGAGAGTCGACTGGTCCGCACCGAAGGCAAGGACTTCATCGCGCCCGACGGCAGCGTCCTGCACATCAAGGGCATCAGCCTCGGCAACTGGCTGATGCCCGAAGGCTACATGTTCAAGTTCGAGGTGGCGAAGGCGCCGCGCCAGATCTACGGCGCGTTCGAGCGCCTGCTGGGTCCGGCGCGCGCCGCCGCCTTCTGGGGCACCTACCGCGACACCTACATCGCCGAGGACGACATCCGCTTCATCAGGTCGGTCGGCTTCAACACGGTTCGCATCCCGATCCACTACCGGCTGTTCATGAGCGACGACGGGGTGATGGCGGGCGAGGGCTGGGCGCTGCTCGATCGCGTGCTGGGCTGGTGCCGCGCCGCCGGCCTCTACGCCATCGTCGACCTGCATGCCGCGCCCGGCGGCCAGACCGGCATCAACCACGACGACGGGCCGGGCTACCCGCTGATGTTCTACGTGCCGCGGGACCGCGACCTGACGGTGAAGCTGTGGCAGGCGATCGCCCAGGTCCATGCCGGCGATCCGACCATCCTGGGCTACGACCTGCTGAACGAGCCGATCGCGCCCTACCACGACATTGCGACGCTGAACCCCAGGCTCGAGCCGTTCTACGAGCGGCTCGTCGCGGCGATCCGCTCCGTCGATCCCGGGCGCGTCGCGATTCTCGCGGCGGGGCAGTGGAGCTCGAGCTTCGACATGTTCGGCCCGCCGTTCGCGGCGAACCTCGCCTACACCTACCATTCGTTCTGGGCGAGCACGAAGCGCGACTCGATCCAGCGCCATCTCAATTTCTCGAACCGTTACAACGTGCCGCTGTTCCTTGGCGAGACGGGAGAGCTGACCGACCAATGGAACGCCGACTTCCGCAAGCTGCACGAGGCGCACGGCATCGGCTGGTCGTTCTGGACCTACAAGAACCTCGACACGCCGTCGACCGTGGTGTCGATCAGGCGGCCCGAGGGCTGGGACGAGGTCGCCGCCTACGCCGACGGCCGCACGAATGCGAAGCCGCCGGATGCCGTGATCGAGCGGGCGATGGCGCAGTACCTCGACGGCGTGCACCTGACCAATACGACGGTGCGCTGGAGCTACCTGGCGTCGCTCGGGTTGAAGTCGGCGCCGTGAGCTACGCCAGGCCGGTCATTCGAAGGATTCCGTAGGCGGTGCCGCCGAGCAGGAGCAGCGACGCGGTCACCACGATCACGACGCGCGGGCCGGCGGCGGAGACGCTGCGCAGATCGACGCCGAGGCCGAGGCCGGCCATCGCCAGCACGGTCAGGAGGCCGCTCGCGACATGCGCCGGCCGCACGATGACCTCCGGCAGCAGGCCGAGCGAATGGACGGTGGCGAGCGCCAGAAAGGCGACGATGAAGGCCGGCACGAGGCCGGTCGGCAGGCGGCGTCCGTTGGGCGTCGCCTCTGCCGGGATGGCGCGGCGGCGCGCCATGAGCAGCGACAGGCCGGTGACGATCGGGCCCAGCATCAGCACCCGCACGAGCTTGACGAGCGTGCCGACCTGGATCGCGACGCTGCCCATCGGGCCGGCGGCGGCCAGCACCTGCGGCACGGCATAGACGGTCAGTCCCGCCAGGATGCCGCCGGCAGCCGGGCTGAGATGCAGCGCGGCCGCGAGGATCGGCAGGGCGATGACGACGCCGATGCCGAGAACGGCGGTGAAGGCGATCGAGGTCGCGATGTCGTCGCTGTCGGCGTCGATCACGGCGGCCACCGCGGCGATGGCGGAATTCCCGCAGATCGCGTTCCCGCACGCCACCAGCAGGGCCATCTTGCGGTTCAGGCCGAGGCTGCGGCCGAGCAGGAAGCTCGCCACGATGGCGCCGATCACCGTGAGGACGATGGACACCATGAGCGGCACGCCGGCGGCGAAGATGGCGCCGAAGCTGACCGTCGCGCCCATCAGCACGATGGCCAGCTCGAGCATCGTCTTGGCGGCACAGCGGATGCCGCGATCGAACGGCTTGGGCGGCGTCCAGAGCGTGCGGACGACGGCGCCCAGCAGGATCGCGATCACCAGCGCCTCGAGCCAGGCCTTGCCCGCCCACAGGGTTTCGATTCGCTCGGCGAAGACCGATGCGCCGGCAACGGCGATGGAAAGAGCCAGGCCGGGCGCTTGCGCTCGAAGGGACTGCAGGACGCTCATGCCGGGAAACTGATGACCTTTGTTGCAAAGGTCCAATCGATTGATCTTTGATATTCAATAAATAGAATTTATCGATGACCTTCGAGCAACTCCAGGCCTTCATCGTCGTCGCCGAGACGCTCAGCATGACGCGGGCCGCCGGGCGGCTGCACCTGACGCAGCCGGCGGTGAGCGCCGCGATCGCGGCACTCGAGGAGCGGCATGCCACGCGGCTGTTCGACCGGGTGGGCCGCCACCTCGAGCTGACCGCGGCCGGCAGGGCGTTCCTGCCCGAAGCGCGCGCCGTGATCGCCCGCCTGGAAGAGGCGCGCCGCGTGTTCGACGATCTCGCCGGGCTGGCGCGCGGCGAGGTGCGGATCGCCGCGAGCCAGACGGTCGCGACCTATTGGCTGCCGCGCCGGATGGCGCGGTTCGCCGCCGACCATCCCGCCATCCATCTCGAGCTTGCGGTCGGCAACACCACGCAGGCGGCGGCGTGGGTGCTGAAGGGCGAGGCCGACCTCGCCTTCATCGAAGGCGACGTGGACGAGCCGCTGCTCGCACGGCAGGTCGTCGACCGCGACCGGATCAGCCTCTATGTGGCCGCCAGCCATCCGCTCGCCAAGCGGCGCGTCACGCGAAAGGACCTCGAGGCGGCGATCTGGGTGTTGCGCGAGCGCGGTTCGGGGACGCGCGATCAGGCGATCGCCGGGCTGGCCCGGTCGAAGATCGCCTTCTCCTCGCTGCAGGTGCGGCTGGAGCTTCCGTCCAACGGCGCCGTCCTGGAGGCGGCGGAAGCCGGCGGCCTGGTCACCGCCGTCTCCGATCTCGCCGCCGCGGCGCGCGTCAAGACCGGCCGCCTGCGCCGGCTCGACTGGCCTCTGGCCGAGCGCGACTTCACGATGCTGTCCCATCGCGCGCGCCAGCCCAGCCGGGCCGTGGCGGCCTTCCAGGCGTCGCTGTGATCGCGATCCGCGGTCAGGCGTGCCTGGCGGCGTGGTGATCGGCGAGGGCGTTGAGGGCAGCCGCGCTGTCGCCCTGGAAGGTCGGGCCGTGCATCAGCGCGATCGACTGCGGCCCGAGCCCGGCCAGCCGGCGCAGGGTCTGGACGGCCTGCGGCGTGCTGGGCATGAAGGCGACCGCCTTCTCGGTGGCGATCGCCGCCTCGACGATGTCGCCCTTCGTGGTGGTTGCGCACGGGCCGAACTGCGTGAAGAGGTCGCTGCTGAACAGCGTGCCGGTGGTCTCCTCGTAGATCAGGCCGGCATCCCAGTTGTGCGGCACGTGCGGCGTGTCGAGCCAGCGCACCTTCTTGCCGCCGAGATCGACGACCTCGTCGTTCTTCAGCACTCGCGGCGCGCGGTTGGCCATGTCGGTGACCCAGATGTTGACGCCGACCTGGCCGTGCATCGGCGTCGCCTGCGGCGCCGCCGCCAGCCATTCGTTGATCGCGCCCGCCTCGTCGGCCTCGACGTGGCTGCAACAGGTCCAGCGCAGCCTGTCGATTGGGATCACGCTCGCGACCGCCGCGGAGATCAGCGGGAACATCGAGCGGTGGCCGTAGTGGAACAGCAACGGCTCCTCGGCATCGATCAGGAACTGGTTGAAGGTCAGGCCGGTCGGGCCGACCTGCGGCACGAACGTCGAGAGGCGGTAGATCCGGTCGGCGATCTCGGTGATTTCGGTTTTCATGCTCCCAAGGTGACTCCTTGGAGCCGGGTCCGCAATTACCTCGCGATTACCTGTAAGGCTCGTGTCATCCCGAGCGAAGCGAGGGATCTTTGCTCATGGCCTCATAGATCCCTCGCTGCGCTCGGGATGACAACTAGCGAAGCACTTCGAGGAGCTTCTCGTTGAACGCATCCGCCGCCTCGTAGGCGACCCAGTGCCCGGCGCCGGGAATGACGTGCATCCGGAAGTCGGGCTGCAGCGCCGTGAAGATGTCGATGCGCTCCTGGATATAGGGATAGGTCGTCGAATCGAATTCGCCCCAGATGCCCGTGAGCGGCGTCTTCACCTGCGGCAGCACCTTCGACAGCGCGCCGGCGATGCCCATGTCCCGGCTGCGCGTCCTGGCGCGCGTGGTGTTCATGATCTGCATGTGGATCGCCACGCCGTCGACGTTCTTCGGATCGTGCAGCATCAAGAGCTCGAGATTGCGTCGCGCCTCGTCGGCCAGCACCTGCGGCGGCATGGTCGGCAGCAGCTTGTGCAGCTTCCCGGTCGGCTTGCGCGTCGCCCGCAGCCCGCCGGCGCCGACCAGCACGATGCGCTCGATGCGCTCGGGCATGCGCGTCGACAGATGGCCCGACACCATGCCGCCGAACGAGAAGCCGGTGAGGAAGAACTGCCGGTCCTTGGGCAGCAGCTCCTTCACCGCATGCTCGACGCAGTCGGTCACCGACCAGATGTCGCGCACGTCGTTGGGCGGATCGCTGTCGCCCAGCCCCGGCATGTCGGCGGCATAGACCGTGAAGTGCTGCGACAGGGGCAGCACGTTGCGGATCCAGTGGATCCACGAGCCAGAGCCGCCGTGGAACAGCAGCAGGGTCGGCTTGCCGGAGCCCTCGCCCCAGACGTGCCACATCTGCCGGCCGCCCCCTCCGGCGCTCGACGGGCCCATGGGCACCTTGATGGCCCTGGAGGTGGCGGCGACTGATTCGATGGTTTCGAGGGCGGTGCGGCCGTCGGGCATGCGCGGGACGGCGGAGTAGTCGAGACTCACGTGTTGATTGCCCCCAGGAGACGTTCGACGAAGCCACCGGCCTTCTTGCGGTCGACCCAGCGCAGCACCGTGACGAGATCGTTGTCGGGATCGATCCAGACGACGTGGCTGCCCCATCCGAACGCGAAGTAGCTCTTCTCCGACGCCGCCGCGAACTGGCGGCGGTCGGTGTTGAGCCACCACATCAGCCCGTAGAACGGCGCGACCGGGCAGGGCTTCACCAGCTCGGCGGTCCAGCCCTCGGGCAGCAGCTGCCGGCCCTTCCATGCGCCGCCCTGCGCGACCAGCAGGCCCATCAGGGCGAGATCCTTCGCCGAGATCACGATGCCGCCGCCCCAGTGACCGCCACCCGGCACCGAGACCATGTCCTTGCCGTCGACCTTCACCGTCGAATTGCGATAGCCGTCCCACCTCCAGCCGTTCGACGCGCCGATCGGATCCATGATGCGGCGCTTCAGCACCGACGGCAGCGGCTCCTTGAACACCTGCAGCAGCGACAGCGACAGCCGGTTCACGCGCACGTCGTTGTATTCGTAGTACGTGCCCGGCTTTTTCATGGCGCGCCGCGTGCCTTTCGGGGCCTCGGCGACCTGCAGGCCGACCACGCGGTTGTGGTCGATGCGGTCCTCCTTGCCGAAAAGCGTGCCCGACCATTCGCTGGTCTGGGTCATCAGGTGACGCCAGGTGATGTCCCGGTTCTGCTCGCTCTTGAAGTCGTCATCGAGGGCATAGCGGGCGACCGGATCGTCGAGGCTCTTGATCAGCCCGTCGCCCAGCGCGAGACCCGCCAGCAGCGACAGGAAGCTCTTGGCCACGCTGAAGGTCATGTCGGCGCGATCGGTGTCGCCCCATTCGGCCAGCAGCTTGCCGCGGCGATAGACCATGCCCGAATGCCCGCCGCGCGGCGTCACCGGCCCCAGGATTTCGTTGTCGGGGAAGCTCTCGCGCGAATCGGCGGTCATCACGAACTGCCCGTCGGGCATCTTCATGTCGGCGGCCCACCTGGATTCGATGGATTGGGCGAAGGCGATCGCCTCCTTGAGATCGGTCATGCACGCAATCAACATTGGAGGCGTTCCGGGAGCAAGCGTAGAAACGCCGTATGGCCCCCTCTTCAACGCAACAGCTCACGACGCTGTCGATCCGCCGCCCCGACGACTGGCACGTCCATCTGCGCGACGGGCCGATGCTGGCGGCCTGCGCCATTCACACCGCGCGACAGTTCGCCCG
>JAFEFF010000205.1 GCA_018240745.1 Pseudomonadota bacterium | reverse complement strand
TCAAGGCGACGGGCAAGGCCCGGATCACCGCGACCGGCCATGCCGACCGCTCGGGTCCGGAGAACTACAACATGGCGCTGTCGCTGCGTCGTGCGAACGCGGTCAAGGACGCCCTGGTGCGCGATGGCGTGCCGGCGACGGCGATCACGGTCATCGGCAAGGGCGAGACCCAGCCGCTGGTCCCGACCGCCGACGGCGTGCGCGAGCCGCAGAACCGCCGCGTGGAGATCGTCCTTCAGTAAGACCGGATCCATCCGGCAAGGGAAAGGCGGCCTCACTGGCCGCCTTTTTCTTTTGAATGACGTCGCCGCGTCACGGCCGTGGCCTCGCGCAGGAGCTTGTGCTCTTCGCTGTGGTTCGGGCGTATCGCTTCACATCGCCTCGCCCTCGAGGCCATGTAAGCGCGGTTCGGCTACCTGTTGGTCCCGGTGGCCAGCGTGGTCGGTGCGCAGTCGCCGAACGCCCAGGCGAAGGGCAGGGCACCGGACCTGCGCCAGCCGCGCTCCACTGCGACCCGCCAGCTACGCTGCGCCCCTGCAACGGCTGTGTCGGATACGTTCCAGTCGATCGTCACCGTGCCCTGGAGCTGCAGCAGGTCGCCGGTCGGAAAGTCGACGAACAACAGGCCGGCGCGGGGATCGCCCAGCAGGTTGCCCAAGGTGTTGAAAAAGCGGTTGCCGGAGAAGTCGGGCACGACCAGCATGTCGCCATCCACCGCGACGAAGCCCGGGCGGCCGCCGCGATGCGAGACGTCGAGCCCGCCGTCGGACTCGATGCCTGCGCGCGAACGGCTGGCGACGAAGAAGGTGTCGGCCGATTCGATGAGGCGGCGCGCGGCGGCGTCGAGGCTGGACAACGTCTCCGTGGCCCCAGTCGATCGTAGGTGCGGTGCCGGCCGCCGTGTCTGGATGTACTTTGCGCAGTTGCCGAAGCTCTGCTCGACCGCCACGGTGATGCCGTCGTCGATTGCGGCGATGCGGCCGTTGGCGCGGTTTCGCCGGCGTGTCGTGAGGTCGAGACCGAGCGGGCCGATCGGCTGGCCGGTGGCGAAGCCCGGGGCTGCCGGATCGCCTGCCGCGGGAAGGGCATCGATGCGCAAGGTCACTGGATCGGGTGAGTGCACGAAGCCCGCCGATCGCCACAGCATCGACGCCACCGGCGCCCCTGCCGTGTCGAGCGTCGCAGTGAAGAGGTAGGGCAGCAGCGGGAAGAAACCGCGGTGTTGCTCGGGCATGAACGGCCGGATCGCCGCCCGCTCGGCGCTCTGGCCGGCGAGCTCCTGGGCGCGTCGCTCGTCCTCGTGGAAGGAGAGGAAGGCGCCGTCGGGCGGGCTCATGACAGGCCCTGCGGCAGCTCGGGGAACGACGCCTTGGGGTCGTACCAGGGCGCGCCGTCGCTGCGCCAGATGTGGACCTGCGGCCGATCCCTCACCTCGGTGTCGAGGCAGCCGAGTCGCAGCAGCACGACCGGCTGCGCCACCCGCTCGGCCATCAGGTGCGAGCCGCAGCGCGTGCAGAAGCGCCGAAACTTGCCCGGCGAGGATTCGAAGGTGCCGAGCAGCTCGCTGCCGCGTGTCCATCGGAAGGCTTCGCGCGGCACGGCGGTCACCGAGGAGAAGGCCGCGCCATGGGTCTTGCGGCAGGTCCGGCAATGGCAGTGGACGATGCGCGTGAGCCCGGCATCCGCTTCGTAGGCAATCGCGCCGCACAGGCAGCTTCCGGTCAGCATGGGACCCTCCGTACAGGACCCGAATATGCGAATTGCCCGGTCCGACAAAAGTGGTCACGATCCGAACTCAGCCTTTCACAACATGGAATAATGATGGACCGTCTGGACGAGCTCGCGGTCTTCGTGCGCATCGTGGAGGAGGGCAGCCTCGCGCGGGCGGCGAGCTGCCTGCGCCGCTCGCCGCCCGCGGTGACGCGGGCCCTGGCTGCGCTCGAGGAACGGCTGGGCGTGCGCCTGATCGATCGCACGACGCGTCGGCTGGCGCCGACCGAGGGTGGTCGCCTGCTCTATGAACGGGCGCGCGGCCTGCTCGGGGACTACGAGGCGGCCACGCTCGGCGTGCGCGCGGTGCCGGTGCGCGGCCTGCTGCGGATCGCGGCGCCCGTCCAGTTCGGCCGCCGCCATGTCGCGCCGATCGTCACCGGCTTCCTCGATACCCATGCCGATGTCGAGATCGAGCTGCTGCTGAACGATCGCAACGTCGACCTGATCGACGACTCGATCGACCTGGCCGTGCGCATCGGGCCGCTGGCCGACTCGGGGTTGACCGCCCAGCCCGTCGGCATGTTGAAGCGGCTCTGGGTCGCGAGCCCGGCCTATCTCCGCCGGCGCGGCACGCCGCAGACGCCGAAGGACGTCGCCGGCCATGAGGCGGTGCTCGGTACCTTCAGGACAGCGCAGTCCTGGACGTTCGGCGCGTCGCTGCGCGGCCGCAAAGTGCGGGTCGCCGGACGATTTCGGGTCGACGACGTGGAGACGCGCCTTCAGGCGGTGCTGGCCGGGCGCGGCATCGGGCAGTTCCTGTCGTACCAGGTTGCCGACGAGCTGGCCGGCGGCCGCCTCGTCCGCCTGCTCCGCACCTTCGAGCCGCCGGCGATCCCGGTGCATCTGCTGACAAAGGGACGGACCAACCGGGCGCCCAAGGTCGAGGCGTTCCTCGGCTTCGCAGCGAAGCGTCTGCAGGCGCTGCCCGTCCTCCAGGCCGGGGGAGGCCGGTGAGCACCGTCAGTCCGGCGAGACGCCGAAGCGGCGCTGCCAAAACTCCCGGCTGCGCTTCTCGCCGACATCGCAGCCCAACTCGTATTCCGGCCGCACGAATTTGGTGTAGTCCTCCTCCTCGTGCGGGCGCGGCCGTCCCGCCTGGGCAAGCAGCGTGCCTTCCGCCAACGGCCCGAGACCGATGTCGAAATCGCTGGGCCGGCCGCGATCGGCGACTTCCTGCAGCAGCTTCTTGCGCACCGCGCGAGGGAAATCCTCGAAGCTGCGCGCGACCTCGACGAAGGAGCGCGGCCCGCCGGTCACGCAATGCAGATAGTAGCGGTCGAGATCGGCCTCGTTGGGGAAGCCGAACGGGTTGGGCCGGTCGTTCATGATGGGCAGGCCGTTGATGACGATCTTCTCCTTCAGCGCCTCGTAGCGCATGTCGGTCACCAGTCCCCCGTCATTGTTCGAGCCGTCACCCGAGATGTCGAGCACCTTGCGCGTCGGCTCGTAGGGACTGCGGCCAAACAGCGGGATGGCGTAGCGGATCGCGCCGCTGATCGAGGTACGCCGCGCGATCGAGATCGGCGCCTCGTCGAGCCGCGCGACGAAGGCGGCGATTGCCTGCTCGCTGTCGAGCAGCGTCCAGTCGATCAGGAGCTTCTGCATCCAGGAGTCGGACCATTCGTAGTAGGCGACGGCGATGCGGCCGTTGGGCCCGCCGAGGATCGCCTTGACGATCACCGGGTCGCGGAACGCCATCACATAGCCCTGGCGCTGCAGCTTGGCCTCTTCGGGATCGATGCTGCCGGAGATGTCGATGCCGAGCGCCAGCGCGAGATCGATGTCCTTCTTGTCCTGGGCCGCCGACGGCAGGGCAAACAGGCCGAGGATGAACAGGTAAACGAGAACGCGCATGAACGGTCTCCTCGTCGAGGCCCGCGGCGACGCAAAAAGCATACCGTCCTCCCGATAGCGCTGCTAGCCTTCGGCCAATCAGTGGAGAAACGCCATGGACCTCGACCTCAGCGCAGGGGATCAAACTTTTCGCGACGAGGTGCGCCGCTTCCTTGACGCAAATTTGAGCGACGATCTGCGCGAAGCCGGCCGCAAGACCGGCGGGGTGTTCGCCGACTTTTCAGCCGGTCTGCGATGGCACAAGGTGCTGGCGCAGCGCGGCTGGTCGGCGCCGAGCTGGCCGAAGGAATATGGCGGGACCGGCTGGAACGCCACGCAGCGCTACATCTTCGCCCGCGAAAGCACGGCGGTGGACGCTCCGCGCATCTTCTCGATGGGCCTGCGCATGGTCGGCCCGGTGATCATGAAGTTCGGCACGCCGGAGCAGAAGGCCAAGTACCTGCCGAGGATCGTCGCCGGGGACATCACCTTCTGCCAGGGCTACTCCGAGCCGGGCTCGGGCTCGGACCTCGCCAGCCTCAAGACGCGCGCGGTGCGCGATGGCGACGATTACGTGATCAACGGCACCAAGATCTGGACGACCGGCGCGCATGTCGCCGACCACATGTTCTGCCTGGTGCGCACCGCGACCGAGGGCAAGCCGCAGGACGGCATCTCCTTCGTGCTGATCGATTCGATGCAGACGCCGGGCCTCAGCGTGAAGCCGATCGTGACCCTGGCCGGCGACCACGAGGTCAACCAGGTGTTCTTCGACAACGTGCGCACGCCGGTCGCCAACCGCATCGGCCCGGAGAATGCCGGCTGGACGGTGGCCAAGTACCTGCTCGAGTTCGAGCGCGGCGGCGACGCCTACACGCCCAACCTCTATGCCCGCATCGAGGACGTCCGGCGGATCGCCCGGGAGGAGGCGGCCGACGGCTCGGGCCGGCTGATCGACGAGCGCGGCTTCGCCGAACGGCTGGCCGAGGCCGAGATCGCCGTCCAGGCGCTGGAGATGATCGAGCTGCAGGTGCTGTCGGATCTCAGCAAGGGCCGCAATCCCGGGGCGGTCTCCTCCCAGATGAAGATCCGCGGCAGCGAGACGCTGCAGGCGCTCGATCATCTCGGCGTCGAGGCGCTCGCCTGGTATGCCGCGCCCTTCGAGCCCGAGGCGCGCATGCTGGGCCACAACGAGTCGACCGTCACGCCCGACTACGGCATCACCGCCATGCCGCTCTATCTCAACAACCGGGCATCGACGATCTACGCCGGCTCCAACGAGATCCAGCGTAATATCGTGGCCAAGGCGGTCCTGGCCCTTTGAAAAGGCAAGGAACGCGAGGCACTGATCCGCGTTTCCTTGCGATGCCGCCAGCGACGCTTCCGCGCTCGATGTTGGGTTACGTGTTGCGCACCTCGGGCAAACACCAGCTCGGGCTGGCGCCACTGGCGGCCGGTGTGTTCCTGCTGACCTCGGTGCCGCTCGAGATCCAGCGCCGCATCGTCAACGACGCGATCAGGAGCGGCGCCACGACGACCATCGTCTGGCTCGCCGTCGCCTATGCCGGCGTGGCGCTGGTCGAGCAGGCGCTCAAGCTGGCGCTCAACGTCTATCGCGGCTGGGTCAGCGAGGATGCGGTGCGCACCCTGCGCCGGACGCTGCGCGAGGCCGGCCTGCACGAGCCGGCGCATCGCGACGTGAACCGCGAGGCCAAGAGCGAGGCCAGCCAGGACGACGACAGCGAAACCGGCACGCACGCCGCGATGGTGGTGTCCGAAGCCGAGCCGATCGGTGGCTTCGTCGGCATGGCGATTTCCGAGCCGCTGCTGCAGATCGGGATCCTGGTCAGCGTGATCGGCTACATGACCTCTCTCGAATGGTGGGCGCTGGCGCTGAGCGCGGGCTTCCTGCTGCCGCAGCTCCTGTTCGTGCCGGCGCTGCAGCACGCCATCAACCGGCGTGCCGCCGACCGGGTGAAGACATTGCGCCATGTCGGCGGCGACATCGTCGCCAGGGGCGTGCCGGAGGAGGACGGCATCCAGCGCGTGTTCGAGCTGAACATGGGCATCTACAAGATCAAGTTCAGCATGAATCTGGCGATGAACTTCATGTATCACGCCGCCGTGGCGATCGCGCTGGGCGTCGGCGGCCTGCTGGCGATCGAGCACAAGCTCGAGGTCGGCACCGTGGTCGCGATCGTCGCCGGCCTCGGCAAGCTCAACGACCCGTGGGGCGACCTCGTGAATTGGGGTCGCGAGTTCTCGGTCGATTCGGTCAAATACCGTCTGTTCGCCGATGCGCTGGGCCGCCATCGCGAGGCTCTTGCAACTGCCTGAACCCTCACAATATTTTGGGGCATGAGCGATCCCTACTCAGTGCTCGGGGTGAGCCGGACCGCGTCCGAGGCCGAGATCCGCAAGGCCTTCCGCAAGCTCGCCAAGAAGCACCATCCCGACCTCAATCCGGGCGACAAGGCGGCCGAGGCCAAGTTCAAGGAAATCTCCCTGGCCAACGACATCCTGTCCGACAAGGAAAAGCGCCGCCGGTTCGATGCCGGGGAGATTGATGCGACCGGCCAGGAAGTGCCGCCGCGCGGCTTCTATCGCGACCAGGCGGGCGGCCCCGGGGGCTTCAAGTACCAGCGCGGCGGGGGCCACGAATCCTTCGCCGACATGGGCGACATCTTCGAGATGTTCCGCCAGCGCGGCGGCGGCGCGCGCGGCTTCAGCTTCGGCGGCGAGCAGCCGGGCTTCGACGGCGACGGCTTCGACATGGGCGGCATGCCGATCACCTATTCGCTCAGCGTGCCGTTCCTCGCGGCGGCGCGCGGCGGCAAGCAGCGGGTCGGGCTGCCCGACGGCCGCACGCTCGACATCGACGTGCCCGAGGGCACGACCGACGGCACAACCTTGCGGCTGAAGGGGCAGGGCATGCCCGGCCGCGACGGCAAGCCGGCAGGCGATGCCTATGTGGAGATCCGGGTGCAGCCGCATCCGTTCTTCGAGCCGCGCGACAACGACATCCATATCGAGCTGCCGGTGACGCTCAGCGAGGCGGTGCTGGGCGGCCGGGTCAAGGTGCCGACGGTCGGCGGCCCGGTGATGCTGAGCATCCCCGCCGGCTCCAACACCGGCAAGTCGCTGCGCCTCAAGGGGCGCGGCCTGCTCGACCGCAGGACAAAGCAGCGCGGCGACCAGTACGTGAAGCTCAAGGTCGTGCTGCCCGACAATCCCGACGACAAGCTCAAGCAATTCCTCGAATCGTGGGAGGCCGGCAAAGCCTACGATCCGCGCGCGGCGATGGAGCAGTTCACATGACGACCCTCGACGAGCTGCTCAGCCTGCACAACCGGCTGACCGTGATGCACGTCGAGCGCTGGGTGGCGCGCGGCCTGCTGCGCCCGGCCGGCGGCACCGACGCAGGCAGCGCCGACGCCTGGACCTTCGAGCAGATCGACGTCGCCCGCGCCCGGCTGCTGTCGGAGCTGGCCGACGACATCGGCTTCGACGAGGATACGGTCGAAATGGTGATCCGCCTGGTCGACCAGGTCCATACGCTGCGCGGCCAACTCCACCTGCTGGCGCGCGCCATCGCCGAGCAGCCGCCCGCGGCCCGCGAAGCGATCGCGGCGACCCTGAAGCGCCTCGGAGCGCGCTGAACGTCAGGCGGCCTCGCGGCCCAGCTTTCGGATCTGTCGCAGGTGCCGCTCGATGATGCCGCGCGGCACACTGGCGAGGTTGCCGACGATCGTGTCGCGCACCGGCGCGAAGCCGACGAAGCGCAGGATGTTGCGCTTGAGACTCTTCAGGCTGTGGGCGCGGAAGTACCAGCGATAGACGAAGGCCGGCATGCCCATGGTGATGATCACGCGCGCGGAGCGGCCCTTGAGGTGCATGACCGGCAGGCCCTTTGGTCGATGGGTGTAGGCAAAGCCCGGTCGCAGCGTCTGCTCGAAGAAGGCCTTCAGCAGGGCCGGCATATCGCCCATCCACAGCGGGAAGATCACCACGAAGTGGGTCGCGGCTTTCACGGCTTCCTGGGCGCGGACGATGTCGGGTGGCGGCGGTTCGTGCTCGAACGCGGCCTGTGTCCGCAGGAGACCGAACTCGAGATGCGCGACATCGAGCCGGCTGACGGTGTGCCCGGCCTCGCGCGCGCCCTCGGTATAAGCTTCGGCAATGGCGTGGCACAGGCCCTTGCTCTTGGGGTCGGGATGTCCGTTCAGGATGAGGATGTTCGCGCGCATGTGCCAACCTTCCATTCAGGCACGGCACCCGCCTTGATCTGGGTCACTGCAAATCGACCGTGCGAGGGAAGATCGACAGGGAGGACCAGAAGATTCGAGGAAGATGCTGGGGCTCGAATACCCGCAGCCGAGCAAGGGAAATCAAAAAGTCAGTTTGTTTTCCGTTCCGGAAAGCAGCCGCCGGACGTTTTCCCTGTGCTTGAACATGATGATGATGGCGATCAGGCCGGCGAATATGTGGAAGTAAAGAGTGTTTCCAAAAGCCGGTATGAATGAAATGGCCACAAAGAACACGGCGGCACACATCGTGCCCAGAGAGACATAACGGGTCGAAGCCACCATCAGGGCGAAAACGCCGAGGCTCATGAGCGCCATGACCCAGTTGATCATGAACATCACAGCCGCAGCCGTAAGGGCTCCCTTGCCGCCTTTGAAGCCGAAGAATACCGGCCAATTGTGCCCCATGACGGCTCCCGCGCCCGCCGCCAGGAGGCTTACGCAATCCGTAGCCTCTCCGGAACGAGCATAGACGCCGAGCTGCAACCCTATGAGACAGGCAACGATCCCTTTCAGTATGTCGCCCGTGAGGACGAGCACTGCAGCGGTTCTCCCGAGCACCCTGAGCGTGTTGGTAAGCCCGGCGCTCTTGCTTCCGTGGCTGCGGACATCCTTGCCGCATATCTTGCCGACGATCACCGCCGTATTGAGGCTGCCCAGAAGGTAGCCCAGGGCCAGGGCCGCAAGGGTCTTCGAGATATCGATCATCGATCTTCTCCCTCGCTCTCGCGGCGCGAGACTCCCAGGATCCGCCTACCGGCTGCCCGCCAGCGCTTGCCAGATCTTCTCCGGCGTCAGCGGCATGTCGAGGTGACGTATGCCGAACGGGCGCAGCGCGTCCATCACCGCATTGGCGACGGCCGCGGGTGCACCGTTGGTCGGCAGCTCGCCGACGCCCTTCACGCCCATGAAGTTGTTGGGCGACGGCGTGGCGATGGTGGCCGTCTCGAGCGACGGCAGATCGTCGGCGCGCGGCAGGGCGTAGTCCATCAGGGTGGCGCTGAGGAGCTGTCCCGTCTCCTCGTCGTACCTGGCTTCCTCCATCAGCGCGTTGCCGACGCCATGGGCGATTCCGCCGTGGAGCTGGCCGGCCAGCAGCCGCGGATTGACCACCACGCCGCAATCGACGACCTCGGTCACGCGGTCGAGCCCGATCGCGCCGGTGTCGGAATCGATCTCGACCTCGCAGACCATCACCGCGGTCGGGAAGGTCTCGATCTTGTCGGCGAACTCGGCGTCGCCCTCGAACGGCTTCCACGCGGCGAGCTCGAACAAGCCGACCCGGCGGTCGGTGCCCACGACCTCGAACTGGCCGTCGCGGTAGGCGATATCGGCCGGCGCCGTCTCGAGCCGCTCGGCGGCGAGATCGCGGCCGCGCCGGATCACCACGTCAGCGGCGCGCTTCAGGGTCGTGCCGCTGATGATGGTCGAGGACGAGCCGCCGGTACCGCCGCCGTGCGGGATGGTGCGGGTGTCGCCCTGGCGCACCTCGATGCGCTCGACCGGCACGCCCAGGGTCCCGGCGATCACCTGCGCGAACGTCGTCTCGTGCCCCTGGCCCTGGCTCTGCGTGCCGGCGTGGGCGATCAGCCGCTGCGGCGTGACCTGGATGACGGCATGCTCGTCGGCGATGCCGCCGGTGCCGTGCAGGTGGCAGGCGAAGCCCAGGCCGCGCAGCTTGCCCCGGGCCGCGCTCGCGGCGCGGCGGGCGGCGAAGCCTGCCTGATCGGCAGTCGCCAGGGACTTCTCGAACAGCGCCGGACAGTCGGCCGCGTCGTAGGTGTAGCCGGTGGCCGCCCTGTAGGGCATTTCGTCGGGCCGCAGCAGGTTGAGGCGTCGCAGGTCGGCCGGCGTGCGGCCGGTCTCGTGCGCGGCAATGTCGATCAGCCGCTCGAGCAGGAACAGCGCCTCGGGCTTGCCGGCGCCCCGGATCGCGTCGACCGGCACGGTGTTGGTGAAGGCGCAGTCGAACAGGATGTGCATCGCCGGGATGCGGTAGAGGCCCGACATCACCTTGGCGAGCCCGGTCGTCGGGATCGACGGCGCGAACATCGAAAGATAGGCGCCGAAATTGGCCTCGGCCTTCACCCGCACCCCGAGGAATCTGCCGTCGGCATCGAGCGCCAGCTCGGCCGTGGCGACGAGGTCGCGCGAATGGCTGTCCGACAGCGCGTGCTCGGCGCGATCGGCGCTCCAGCGCAGGCCGCGCTTCAGCTTGCGGGTCGCCCACGCAATGAGAGCCGACTCGGCGGAAATGGGATACTTCGGCCCGAAGCCGCCGCCGACGTCCTGCGTGATCAGCCGCAGCTTGTCCCTGGCGAGGTCGAGTACGCGCTCGCACAACAGCCGGTGCGGGATCTGTACGCCTTGCGAGCCGAAGGTGACGGTGACGAGATCCTCCGCCGCGTCGTAGGCCGACCAGGCCGCGCGCGTCTCCATGTAGTGCACGACCTGGCGCGGCGAGCGGATCGACAGCCGCGACACGTGCGTTGCCTTGGCAAAGGCGGCGTCGGTCGCGGCGGCATCGCCGCGCGGCCAGCGGCACATCAGATTGCCCGGCGCCTCGTCATGGACCAGCGGCGCACCCGGCGCGAGCGCCTGCGCCACCGTGACGACGGCGGGCAGGGGCTCGTAGTCGATCGCCAGCAGCTCGGCCGCGTCGCGTGCCTGATCGAGCGATTCCGCGATGACCATCGCGGCGATGTCACCGACATGGCGCACCTTGCCGACCGGCATCGGCAGGTGCGGCGGCTCGATATGGCGATTGCCGGCAGCGTCCTTGATCTCGCTGATGCAGGGCAGGTGGCCGAGCTTGTCGGCCGCAGTGTCCTCCGCGGTGTAGATCGCCACGACACCCGGGGCGGCCAGCGCCTCGACCTTGTCGATGCCGACGATGCGCGCATGCGCGTGCGGGGAGCGCACGAACAGCACCGCGAGCGCCTCGCGCGGCGCGGTATTCTCGGTGTAGCGGCCGCGGCCGGTGAGGAAACGCTGGTCCTCGCGCCGCGTCAGCGGCTGGCCGATCTTAACGGGTGTGTTCATCGTTCTTTTCCCTGTTTCCCCACAGGGGTAGGGCTGTCTTCATCTGCCATTTCCCGTCGTCTCGACCGGGGCGCCCCTCGGATGCCCTCGGGGCAGGCTCCGCGCGGCCCTTCGGGCCTTGGTCGAGACGACGGGCAGGCCATATGTGATAGCCGTGCCCCCAAGGGGGAGAGGAGGAAGACTAAGCCGCCATCACATCGTTGATCACCTTGAGCGCCGCGTCGATGTCGGCGCGGTTGACGTCGAGGTGGGTCACGGCGCGGATGCGGGTGGTGCTGCCGGCGCTGGTGCCCATGCCGACGCCGCGCTCGTTGCAGGCGGCGACGAACTGCGCCCCCGTCATGCCGGGCTTCTTTACCTCGAAGAACACGAGGTTGGTCTGCATCCTGGCGACCTCGCATTCGAGGCCCTTGATGTTGGCGATGCCGGCGGCGAGGTGGTGGGCGTTGTCATGATCCTCGGCGAGGCGGTTCCAGTTGTGCTCCAGTGCATAAAGCGCCGCCGCGGCGATCACGCCGGACTGACGCATCGAGCCGCCCAGCATCTGCTTTTGGCGCCAGGCTTCCTTGATGAAGTCCCTGGAACCCGCCAGAGACGCGCCGACTGGGGCGCCGAGGCCTTTGGTGTAGTCGAGCCACAGCGAATCGACGCAGGCGGCGTAGTCCCTGGCTTTGGTGCCGGACTTCACCGACGCGTTGCAGAGCCGCGCGCCGTCCATATGGACCGCCAAACCGGCATCGTGCGCGACCCTGGAGACGCCCTGCAGCGTTGCCAGCGGCCACACCGTGCCGAAGCCGCCGTTCGAGGTGTTCTCGACCGAGACCAGGCGCGAGCGCGGCGCATTGCGGCTGTTGGGATCGCGCAGCGCGGCCTTCACTTGCTCGGCGGTGAACACGCCGTTGGGGCCGTCGAGCATGCGGATCATGACTCCCGAATTGGCAGCCGTGCCGCCGGTCTCGGCATTGATGATGTGGGCGGTCCGGTCGGCGATCACCTCGTCGCCCAGCCGGCAATGGACGCGGATCGCGGCCTGGTTGCACATCGTGCCGCTCGGCATGAAGACGGCGTCCTCCTTGCCCAGGATCTCGCAGATCCGGTCGCGCAGGCGGTTGACGGTGGGATCCTCGTACTTCTGCTCGTCGCCGACCTCAGCCTCGGCCATGGCCTTCCGCATGCCGGGCGACGGCTTGGTCTTGGTGTCGCTGTAGAGATCGATGAACCGATTTTGCATGGCGTACTTTGTTCTCCTGCGCCACCATACCGGCAAACCCGGGAGGGAGGAAACATGAGCCAATTTGCGGCTCAGCCTGCATCGCAGGTCATGCCGGAGGAGCTGCTCTACGGCGTCGAGGGGCCGGTCGCGACGGTGACGCTGAACGCGCCGCAGCGCATGAACACGATCTCCGGCCCGATGCTGCGCCAGCTCACGGACGCGCTGGTCAAGGCGAGCGAGGATCGCGGGGTGCGGGTGATCATCCTCACCGGCACCGGGCGCGCCTTCTGTGCCGGCCTGAACCTCGAGGCCCAGAGCAAGGGAACCGACAACCTCTCGGTCGGCTCGGGCGCCACGCCGACCAACATCGATCTGCGCAACACGCCGCCGCCGGTCCTGCACGCGCTCGACAAGCCGGTGATCGCCGCGCTCAACGGCTCGGCGGCGGGCTACGGTCTCGATCTGGCGCTGGGCGCAGACATCCGGATCATGGCGCAGTCGGCCAAGTTGGCGGCGTCCTATGCCAGGCGCGGCGTGCTGCCCGAATCGAGCGGCACGCTGATGCAGACCGAGGACATGAAGGAGGGCATCAGGGCCTTCCTCGAAAAGCGCGAACCGAAGTTCAGGGGACGATAGAGCCTTGCTGCAGCCCCCTCCCAGCCCTCCCCCTGCGGGGGAGGGTAAGAGGAGGAAGGCTCCCTCCCCTTACAGGGGGGCAAGAGGAGGAAGGCGTCCTCTCTGTCTTCCTCGCCGCAGGGGGAGGACAAGAGAAGAGGAAGGCGCTCTCTCTTTCTCCCTCCGCCCGCAGGGGGAGGGTTGGGGAGGGGGACGGCAACGCGAAGGAAGAAGGGAGACCGGACGGATGAAATTCACCTGGTTCCACCTGATGCCCTGGCCGCACATGCCGGACGATTTCCGGCAGAAGCATCGTTCGGTCTGGGTCGACCTGCCCAACAAGATGTACCAGCCGGAGTTGGGCCACATCGCCTACCACCAGTATCTCGATCAGCTCGAATACGCCGAGAAGGTAGGCTTCGACGGGATCGGTGTGAACGAGCACCACGCCAACGCCTACGGACTGATGCCGTCGCCCAACATCATGGCGGCGACGCTCACGCGGCGGACGTCGAAGGCGGCGCTGGTCGTGCTGGGCAACTCGATCGCGCTCTACAATCCGCCGCTGCGCGTGGCGGAGGAAATGGCGATGCTCGACGTGCTGTCGGGCGGGCGCCTGATCGCGGGCTTCCCGGTCGGCACGTCGATGGACACCAACTACGCCTACGGCACCGTGCCGGCGCTCACCCGCGAGAGGTACGCCGAGGCGCACGAGCTGATCCGCAAGGCGTGGGCGGCCGACGAGCCGTTCGCCTTCAACGGCCGCTACACCAAGCTGCGCTACGTCAATTGCTGGCCCAAGCCGATCCAGAACCCGCCGCCGGTCTTCATCCCGGGCGGCGGCTCGGTCGAGACCTACGACTTCTGCCTCGATAACACCTACTCGTACTCGTATCTCAGCTATTCCGGTTACCTGCGCGCCAAGCTCCTGATGGAAGGCTACTGGAAGCGGGTGGCCGAGCGGAAGGCCGACGAATCGCCCTACCGGGCCGGCTTCGCCCAGGTGATCTGCGTCGCCGACACCGATGCCGAGGCCGAGCGGCTGTACGCACCGCACGTCAGCTACTTCTACAATCGCTGCCTGCACGTCTATCCGGGCTTCGCCGACGCGCCGGGCTATCGCACCATCAAGACCATCCAGACCGGGGCGCTGTCGCAGTTCGCACCGGGCTCGGGCCGCGACTATCCCAACATGAGCTGGAAGGATCTGACCGAGGGCCGCTATATCGTCGCCGGCTCGCCCGAGACGGTGCGCCAGCAGATGGAGGAGCTGATCAAGACGCTGCGCGCCGGCAATGTCTTCTGCCTGCTGCATATCGGCAACATGCCGGACGACAAGGTGCGCCATTCGACCAAGCTGTTCGCCGAAAAGGTGATGCCGCACCTGCGCAACCTGTGGCCCGACTGGAAGAACCACGACGACCGCTTCTGGTGCCATCCGATGCACGAGCCGGTGCCGACGAGGATTGCGGCCGAATGACGGCCCGTGGCCGTCACCCCGAGCTTTTGCGAGGGGTCTTGTCCGTAACCGAAGGATCCCTCGCTGCGCTCGGGATGACACGATGCTGACTCTGAAGAATCCACCTACCCGTATCGAGGTGGTGCAGGCCGGTAAAGGCCGCGATCTGTTGTTCCTCCATGGCGCCGGCGGCCACATGCCGAACGATCCGCTGCTGGCGGCGCTCGCCACGAAGTATCGAGTCTCCGCGCCGCTGCTGCCGGGCTATGGCCGTTCGGAGGGCGAGGATGGGCTGCGCGACATGCTCGACGTCACGCTGCATGCGCTCGACGTGATGGAGAAGCTGAAGCTCAGGAAGCCGATCGTGGTCGGTCATTCGATGGGCGGCATGATCGCCGCCGAGATGGCGGCGATCGCGCACACCGAGATCGAGAAGCTCTGCCTGCTGGCGCCGGCCGGCCTGTGGCTCGACGCGCATCCGATCGTCGACATCTTCGCCAAGCTGCCCTATGAGCTGCCGGCGCTGCTGTTCCACGACGCCGAGGCCGGCAAGAAACTGCTGACCGCGGGCGGCGGCGACATGGCCGACATCGAATTCCTGAAACAGTTCCTGGTCATGAATGCGCGGCGCCTCGGCATGGCCGGCAAACTGCTGTTCCCCATTCCCGACCGCGGGCTGGCAGGCCGGCTCTATCGCATCACGGCGAAGACCCTGATCGTCTGGGGCCGGGAAGACGTGCTGATCCCGCCGGTCTATGGTGACGCCTTCAAGAAGGCTGTTTCAAAATCGAAGCTGGTCAAGATCGCCAAGGCGGGCCACGCGGTCGGACAGGAGAAGCCGGCGGCCGTGCTGAAGGCGATCCAGGATTTCTTCTGAGCGGGGCCAGGAGATGAGGAGATACATTCTGGCGGCGATCGGACTGGCAGTTCTCGGTGCCGGTCCGGCGTGGGCCGATTCGGCGATGTACACCCTGACCGGCATGGGCACCGGCGTCGCCGGCACGTCGAAGTGCGCGACCTACCAGATCACGATCGACCTCGCCGTCGACGGCAAGTCGGTGAAGGGCTCGTTCAAGCAGCAGGGCCGGCCGGAGCGGACATTCACCGCGACGCTCGACGACAAGGGCGCGTTCAGGACCAGGGCCGATGTCGGCGAGGGCAACACCATGGACGTGAGCGGCACGCTCGCCGACAAGGACGGCCGCATCCTGCTCGATGGTTATTGCAAGTTCGAAGGCAAGCTCACCCGCAAGTAGACGAGTACCGTGACCAGGCAAGCGATCCTCGCCAGTGTCTTTGCCACCGTCTATGTCTCTTCCGGCACCGCCCGCGCGATCTTCTCCAGGCAGGTCTGCCGCGACAGGCTGTAGTTGGGCGGCGTCCGCCATGGGTCGCCGTTCTCCACGACGTGGCTCAGATCCTCGATGTGCAGGCAGCGCCATTCGCCCTTGAAGGGCAGGGTGCTGGTGGTCTCGCCGCCATACTGGAAAACGAAGGCCGCCGGGATGTTCCTCGAGGTGAAGCCGATCGCATGTGGCGCGAACCTTCGCCGCGTGCCGTTGTG
This sequence comes from Pseudomonadota bacterium, assembly GCA_018240745.1. GTDB lineage: Bacteria > Pseudomonadota > Alphaproteobacteria > Reyranellales > Reyranellaceae > Reyranella. The sequence goes on along the minus strand of JAFEFF010000205.1, from coordinate 24,852 downwards.
CAGCGCCGAGAGGCAGCGCCTGTCGCGAATCGCCTGTTCGAGGATGTCGAGGATCATTCCATCCTAACGGCGACGCGGCCGGTGACGCTGCGTTCCAGCAGCGCCGCCATGGCCTTCGGGGCATCCTCGAGGCACCAGGTACGGTCGACATGGGGGCGGCAGAGGCCGGCCTCGCACCAGCCGCGGATGCGCTCCATCAGGGCGAAGGTCTTGTCGGCCTCCTCGAAGCGCGCGTCGTGCGGGCTCCAGCCGGCGTAGTAGCCGTAGTTGAAGCCCATCACGGCGATCGATTTGACGAGAAGTATGTTTGCCGGGATCTGCGGGATGGTGCCGCCGGCGAAGCCGATCGGGCAGATGCGACCCTCGACCGCGAGGCAGCGCAGCGACTGGGTGAACACGTCGCCGCCGACCGGATCGTAGACGCGATCGACGCCGCGGCCACTGGTGAGCTTCAGCACCTCGTCGCGGAAGTCGGCGGCACGATAATCGATCACGTGGTCGGCGCCATGCGCCTTCGCGAACGCGGTCTTGCGTTGGCCTCCCGCGGTCGCGATCACCGTGGCGCCGAGAATCTTGCCGATCTCGACCGCCGCCATGCCGACGCCGCCGGCCGCGGCGTGGACCAGCAGGGTCTGGCCCTTCTGCACGTCGAGCACGGTCGGCCAGGTCAGGGCGCCGCCGGACGTCGGATAGGAGATCGCGAGCTGGATCGCCTCGACGAATCCCACGTTCTTCGGCTTGGCGAAGACATTGACCTCGTGCGCCACCGTCTCTTCGGCGAGCCCGCCCCAGTCGAGCACGGCCACGACCTCGTCGCCTGCCTTGAGCCGCCGGCAGCCGGGCCCGACCTCGGTGACGATGCCCGTCGCCTCGGTGCCCGGCGCGAACGGCAGCGGCGGCTTGCGCTGGTACTTTCCGGCGATCACCAGCGTGGTCGCGAAGCTCACGCCCGCCGCCTTGATGCGGATACGCACCTGGCCGGTGCCGAGCGCCGGCGGCGGCACGTCTTCGAGCCGCAGGTCCTCGGGGCCGCCCCACTGGCGGCAGATCATTGCCTTCATGGCAGCGATTGTAGCCCGCCCTACAGCAGAACCGGCAGGTGCTTCACGCCGCGGAGGATCAGCGAATCGTGCCATTCGAGCTCGCCATGATCCTCGAGCCGGATGCCGGGCAGGCGCTCGGCCAGCCGCACGGCGGCGATGCGCGCTTCCAGCCGGGCGAGCGGCGCGCCGAGGCAGAAGTGGATGCCGTGGCCGAAGGTGAGATGCGGATTGGCCGGCCGGCCTATGTCGAAGCGCTCGGGAGCGTCGAACGCCTCGGGATCGCGGTTGGCCGAGTTCATGAATGCGAACACGCGTTGGCCCTCGCGAATGGTCTTGCCGCCCATCGCGATGTCGGCGGCGGCGACGCGCGCCAGAGCGCCCGACGGGCCGTCGTAGCGCAGGTACTCCTCGACCGCGCTGTCGGCCAGTTGCGGATCGGCAATCAACCGCTCCCACTGCCCGCGATGGCGCATGGAATAGAGGAAGCCGTTGCCGATCAGGTTGGTCGTGGTCTCGTGGCCGGCGAACAGCAGCAGGATGCAGGTGCCGATGATCTCGTCGGTGGTGAGTGCGTCGCGGTCGTCGCGCGCCAGCACGAGCTGACTGATCATGTCGGCGGTCGGCGCCGCGGTGCGCGCCTCGACCAGGCCGCGGAAGTAGCCGGCCATCGCCCTGGCGCCGGCTTCGGCGCGCAGGTACTTGTTGCCGGCGACCTGGGCGGTGCCGATGAACAGCGCTATGTCGTCGGACCACACCTTTACCTGCTCGAGGTCCGCGCGCGGCACGCCGAGCAGGTCCATGATCACCGAGGCGGGCAGGGGATAGGCGAAGTCGGCGATGAAATCGACCCCTTCGCCGCGCTTTGCCTTGGCCTGCATGCCGTCGATCAGGTGCGCGACGATGCCCTCGATGTTGGGCCGCAGGTTCTCGACCGCCGTCGGTGTGAAAGCCTTGGTGAACAGCCGGCGGAGCCGCGTGTGGTCCGGCGGGTCGCGGAAGACCATCCAGTGATTGAGGTAGCGCACCAGGCTCTCGATGCCGCCGCGCTGGTACTCGGGGTTGGCCTTGAAGAACGGCGTCAGGCGATCGGCCGAGATCTGCCGGTTGTTGAGCGCCACCTGCTTGACGTCGGCATGGCGGGTGATGATCCACGCCTTCATCGCCGGCGACCAGTGCACCGGATCCTCGGCGCGCAGGCGTGCGAACTCGGGGAACGGGTCGGCGTTGGTCGCGGGATTGCCGAGATCGAAGACGTAGGCCATGGCCGGCACGCTAGCGGCGACCGGCTTACCAAACAAGTGTTTGGTCGGTAGGATGCCCGGCAATGTCGCGCGCCAAGCTCCTGTCGGTGTCGGCCCGGCTGTTCGCCCGAAACGGCTTCGAGGCCACCTCGATGCGCGATATCGCCGCCCGCGCCGGCATGCTGGCCGGCTCGATGTACCATCACTTCCCCTCGAAGAACGACCTGATCGCGGCGGTCTACGAGGCAGGCGTGGCCGAGATCGGCGCCGCGGTCGACGAGGCGCTGGAGAAGGCGCGCGGACCGTGGCCGCGGCTCGAGGCGGCCTGCGCGGCCCATCTCGACTCGCTGCTGGCAGACTCCGCGCATTCGGCGGTCATGACGGCGGACCTCGGCCAGCTCGACAGCCGGCTGAAGCGCCGGCTGGTGACCCTGCGCGATGGCTACGAGAAGCGCTTCGTCGAGCTGGTCGCGGCGTTGCCGCTGCCGCCCGGAACCGATCGCAGCCTGTGGCGCCTGCAGCTCCTGGGTGCGCTCAACTGGACCCGCACCTGGTATCGGCCCGGCGCCAAGTCGCCGGCCGCGATCGCGCGAGCGATGGTGGCGGCGTTGCGCTGATCAGGCGGCCCCGGGCTAGCTGTGAGGCCCGGCGAACAGCAGGAGATTGCCGTCGGGATCGCGCACGATGAAGGTGCGCGCGCCCCATGGCTCCTGCTTGAGCGGCCGGAAGAAGTCGACGCCGGCCGCCTGGTATTGCAGGAAGAGCTGCTTGATCTCCGTCGCGCCGTCGACCGTCAGCGAAGCGCCGAGCAGCTCCTCGCGCTCGCGGATGTCGTCGACATAGACCGGCTCGCAGACCAGGCGCAGGTTGATCGCCGCGTTGTCGCGCTTCACTTGGCCGTAGAATGGCGGGTCGCCGTAGGTGAAGACGACCTTGAAGCCGAGCTTGCCGGTGAAGAAGGCGCACGCCGACTTGATGTCGGTGACGAAGAGCTGCGCCTCGACGGCGCTGAGCCTGGGCTCGATGACGGCGGGATCGATGTCGGGCATGGCTTGCACTCCTGCCTTGAGCGCCTGCCATGTCTCGAAGCCCGACTGGCGGGCGACCAGCTCCTGCGCATCGTCGAGCCTGAACTCACCGTCGAGGATCGCGCGGTCGGTCAGCTCCTTGAAGCGCGGCAGCACGGCACGGATTTGCGCCGCGACCGGGTGGTAGCGCTCGCGGTGCCAGCGCAGATAGAGCTTCGCCTGCTTGCGGAGGTTCTCGAGATTGGGCATGGGCGCAACGTCGGTTGAGGTGACGTAGGTGGGCATAGCCCCTTCGGTTCGACCCGATGCGCCCTACAGCAGCCGCCCGAACATGCGGTCCGCCTGCGGCCCTGTCAATGCAGCGCCGCGATGCCCAGCGCCTGGCCGAAGCGGCGGCTGCAGTCCAGCGGATCGCCGTACTTGCGGTGGCCCGCCGTGTGGTGTGCCGCCGCCACCAGCAGGCGCGCGCGGTCGGGATTGCGGTTGCGGCCGTAATCCTCGAGCAGGCAGAGCGCGATCTCCTGGTTGTGCGGATCGTTGCCGAGCCGTGAGCAGGCCATCGCCAGGGTCCGCACCAGCAGCGCGGGATCGTGCCCGGCCTCGAGATAGGCCTCGGTCCAGCCGTCCGCCTTGGGCGCGTCGAGGGCGAGCGTCGCCGTCTCGACCGCGGCCGCCATGCGCTCGGCATCGAGGCCGCTCGCGTCGGGCTTCTCGATCCGTGGCGGCAGCAGGTCACCGATCAACCGCTGGTGATGCGCGGCCTGGTTGAGATAGGCGGCAGCGAGGTAGAGCAGCTTGACCCGCTGCGGATGCTCGAACGTGTCCCAGAACCAGGCGAGCGCGTTGAGGTACTCGAAGCAGTGCTGCGGCAGGGAGAAGTTGAGCTCGCCGTGCGTCTCCAGGATCACCTGGGCCGAGCCGATCTGGAGCGCGTCGAGCAGCGAGCGCGGGCTCTTGCCGGCCTTCAGCAGCTCGGTGACCTTCAGGAGATAGGCGGGCTCGGGCTGGCGCAGCACCGTCTCGATCAGCGCATCCGACTCCGCCTTGGTGAGCGACGCCTTGTTGTTGGCGAGGATCTCGCGCTCCATCTCGATCGTGCCGCCATAGGGAACCGCGTGCAGCGTCTGGCCGCCGAGGTAGACCATGACCGCGTTGCAGGCGACCTCATAGAGCGAGTACCAGCGCGGGCCAACCGCGATGTCGAGCGCACCGGCATAGAGCACGTCGTGCGCCGCGTCCCAGCCGATCGCCTCGCCGAGCTCGACCGTTGCACGGGCACGAAACGACTTGTGGCCGGTGGTGTAGGAGCGGTTCTGGAACGAGCGGTCCTGCACGTCGATCAGGCCGGCGAACACGAGCTCGGCCAGCGTCGCGCGCCGCTCCGACGGATTGGCCATCAGGCCGAGGAACACGCGATAGGCGTCGACCACCTGGCCGCGATGCACCAGGGTCGCCCACTGTCCGAGCCGCTCCTTCAACGGCCCTTCGAGCTGAAGCGGATCCTGGTCGGGCCAGTGCACGACGGGCGCGGGCGGTGTGCCTTCGACCGTCATGCCACGCGAGTAGTGGCCCGGCGCCTTGCCGATCTTCTGGTTCCAGATGTCGAGACCCGTCGGGATGTACCAGATGGTCTGCGCCATCGGCAGGCCGGCAGCGGCGGTCGGCACCATCTTCGACAGGTACAGCGTGGCGCGTGCGCTCAGCAGGCAGTGGTCGTTGTTGACGAAGTTCACGTACCCGTCGTCCATACGCTCGTGATAGGGCACATGGGTGTAGGGCGCGTGGATGCGCACGGCCTCGCGCAGCATCTCGGTCAACGGCCGGCCCGACCTCGCGAGCTCGTAGTAGACCTCGCTCGCGCCTTTCTGGTCGCGATCGAGGATGCGCTCCTCGAGCGCGCCGTAGAGAGGGTCGGAACGCGTATTCGCAACGGACGCTGAGTCAGGCGACATGAGGCACCTCCGACAGGAGGTCCATTAGACGCCTGTCGCGCCGTCCTTCCAAGCCGTCAATTTCGCCGTGCCGCCAGGTCCGTGTCCTCGCGCCCTGTCGGTCGAGCGCTCTCCAGGATGGCCCGGAAGGCTTACTCTGCCCACGGCCCGAAGGGCGGCATGTCCTTGGAGGGCTTGAGCGGGAAGGCCGGCGGGCGCTTCTCGAAGAAGGATTTGATGCCCTCCTGGGCGTCCGCGCCGGCGGCGAGGTAGCCGACGCAGGCGACGTCGAGGGTCACCGCGTCGAGCGGGTCCTGCGCGCCCAGCATGCTCCACATCAGGCGGCGGTTCACGGCGGCGGCCACGGCCGAGGAGCCCTTGTCGGCGAACTTCCTGGCCAGCGCCTGTGCGGCCGGCACCAGTTCCTCCGGGGCATGGACCGAACGCACCAGGCCGCCCTTCAGGGCTTCCTCGGCGCCGAACAGCTCGGCCGACATCACCCATTCCTGCGCCTTCTGCATGCCGACCAGCCGCGGCAGGAACCATGAAGAGCCGGCCTCCATCGCCATGCCGCGCTTGTTGAACACGAACCCGATCCGCGCCGTGGCCGACATCATGCGGATGTCCATCGGCAGGCACATGGTGATGCCCACGCCGACCGCCGGGCCGTTGATCGCCGCCACGATCGGCTTCAGGCAATTGAAGATCGCCAGCGTGATCGACTCCCTGGGATCGCGCTTCACGGGTTTGGTGCCGTCATTCCACACCTGGAAGGCGCCGCTGCCGCCCGAGATATCGGCGCCGGCGCAGAAGGCGCGGCCGGCACCGGTCACCACGATCGCCCGCACCTCGTCCATGGCATTGACGCCGTGGAAGAAGTCGATCAGCTCGCGGCTCATCACCGTGTTGAAGGCGTTGAGCTTGTCGGGTCGGTTGAGCGTCACGGTCATGACGCCGTCCTGCAGCTGCGTGAGCAGGGTCTCGTAGGACATGGATCGGACGCTCCTCCAAAGGGGTTCCGCGCAGCAAGACGGAATGCCGTTGCGCGACCTCACTCTTTGGGAAACATTCACCGCAACAGACACGATCCGCAATCCCGGAGGAGATCCCCCATGCCAGACCTGCTGAAGTCCGTCGAGGACGGCGTGATGAAGCTCACCTTCAATCGCCCCGACGCGATGAACGCGCTTTCCCGGGACATGATGAGCGCCTTCCACCAGTCGCTCGACGAGGCCGCTGGCAGCCGCGACATCGGCTGCGTGGTGGTGCGCGGTGCGGGGGAAAAGGCGTTCTGCGCCGGCGGCGACGTGAAGTCGATGGCGGCCGGGCGCGATCAGGAGAAGACCTACGAGGACAAGGTCCACGATATCCGCATCCGCATGCGCGTGTCGGAGCTGCTCCACGAAATGGGCAAGCCGACCATCGCCATGGTGAATGGCGTGGCGGCGGGCGCGGGCCTGTCGATCGCGCTGGCGGCCGACATGCGCTTCGTCGGCAAGAGCGCGCGCATGACCACGGCCTTCGCCAAGGTCGGCTTCTCCGGCGACTTCGGCTCGCACTATTTCCTCCACAAGCTGGTCGGCACCGCGAAGGCGCGCGAGCTCTATTTCACGGCCGAGATCCTGAACGCCGAGCAGATCGAGAAGCTCGGCCTCGCCAACCGCGTGGTCGAGGACGACAAGCTCGACGGCGAGACCATGGCGTTCGCCAGGAAGCTCGCCGCCGGCCCGCGCGTCGCGTGGTGGCACGTGAAAAAGAACATGAAGGTGGCGGAGGAGGGCACGCTCTCCGAGGCGCTCGACAGCGAGGCCGCGCGGATGATCCGCACCGGCGAAACCGAGGACCACAAGGAAGCCGCCCGCGCCTTCGTCGAGAAGCGCGCGCCGGTCTTCAAGGGTTACTGAGCGTTCGAGCGCTCCTTCGGCGCTTCACCAGGCCGGCGATGCCGTTCGGCATTGCCACGATGGCGGCGATCATCAGCACGGCATAGAGCAGGGCCGACAGGCCCTTGCCGAGCCCGGCGATCAGGCCGGGCAGGAACTCGAGCATCACCCCGCCGATCAGGGCGCCGACGATCGAGTTCATGCCGCCGACCACCAGGCCGAACAGCATCTGGACCGATAGGGCGAAGCTGTACGAGGTGGGGCCGACATAGCCGTACTGCATTGCCGACAGGCAGCCGGCCAGCGCGAGGCAGCCGCCCGCCAGCCCGCTCGCGACCGCGCGCACCGCCACGACGTCGATGCCTTGCGCCGCTGCGGCGAGGTCGTGGTCGCGGGCTGCGATCATGGCGCGGCCCGAGCGGCTGCGCAGGATATCGGCGACCAGCCATGCCCCGCCGCCCAGCAGCCCGAGGCTCAGCAGGAACAGCCAACGGTCGGCGCTCAGACCCTCGAACGGTGCCGCCGGCAGATCGAGGTAGAGGCCCGACACGCCGCCGGTCCAGGCGGCGATCGGCTGCCAGCGCAGGAGCTGCGGGAAGGCAATCGCCAGGGCGTAGCCGATCAGCGCCTGCGTCCAGATATCGTGCGGGCCCGCCACGCGACCCAGCCCATAGCCCGCCGCGTAGCCGACCAGCGGCGCGACCAGCAGGGCGGCGTAGACCGGCAGCACGGTATGATTGACGACCAGCGCGGCCGAGTAAGCCCCCATGCCGAACAGGGCGGCTTGCGCGAACGAGAACTGGCCGCTCACCCCGCACAGCAGGACCAGCCCCAGCAGCGCCAGCGCCCAGATGGCCGCCTGCGTGAAGCGGAAGACGATGAAGTCGGGGAAGGCGAAGGAGAGGGCGGCCGATGCCACGAAGCCCATGGTCCACACGGTCCGCATCGCGTTACCATAGGACGGAAAGCGAAGGATTTGGAGGAGACGATGAAGCTCAGGCAGGTGGTCTTTGTCTGCAAGGACCTCGAAAGCAATGCCAGCGAACTGTGCGAGACCTTGGGCATCGACATCGCCTACCGCGATCCGGGCGTCGGCAAGTGGGGCCTGGCCAACGTGGTCTGCCCGACCGGCCACGACTTCCTCGAGATCGTCTCGCCGACCCGGGAAGGTACCTCGGCCGGCCGCTACATCCAGCGCCGCCGCGGTGATGGCGGTTACATGGTGATCCTGCAGGTTCCCGACGCCATCAGGGAACGCGAACGCATCACCGCGCTCGGGGTGCGCGCGGTCGAGAAGAAGGACACCGCCGAGTACAAGTACACACACTTCCATCCGTCCGACACGGCGGGCGTGCTGCTGTCGATCGACCAGACGGTGGCGCCGGCGGGCACCGATGCCAAGCTGTGGTGGCCGCCCGCCTCCAGGGACTGGCTGCCGCATTCGAAGTCCAACGTCACCAACGGCCTGGGCGGCGTCGAGATCCAGGCTGCCGATCCCGACGCCGCGGCAGCACTGTGGTCCAAAATCCTCGACCGCCCGGTCGAGGGCGACATCATCCGGCTCGACGACGACGGCGAGATCCGCTTCGTGCCGATCGCCGACGACCGCGGGCCGGGCGTCTCGGCCTACGATATCAAGGCGGTCGACCGCGGCGCGGTGCTGGCGCGCGCGCGCAAGCGGCACCATCCACAACCCCATATCCCGAGCAGCCCGACTCAGATCGAGCTCTGCGGCTGCCGCATCAACCTCGTATGAAGCCGCTGCTGATCATCGGCAGCTACCTGTCGCCCTATGTGCGCAAGGTGCTGGTGTGCCTGGAGATCAAGGGAATCCCGTACGAGGTCGACCACCTCGTGCCGTTCTTCGGCAATGACCGCTTCTCGAAGCTCAGCCCCTTGCGCCGTATCCCGGTGCTGGTCGACGGCGACCTCGTGCTCACCGATTCGTCGGTGATCTGCCAGTACCTCGAGGACCTCGAGCCCACGCCCGCCCTGTTCCCGGCCGACATCCGCGACCGGGCGCGGGCGCGCTGGCTGGAGGAGTTCGCCGACACCCGCATGGGCGACGTCTTCATCTGGCGGCTGTTCAACCAGATCGCCATCCGCCCATCGGTGTGGGGCGAGAAGGGCGACCGCGCGCTGGTCGACAAGACGCTCGCCGAGGACGTGCCTGCGGTGATGGACTATCTCGAGGCCGAGGCGCCGGCCGACGGCTTCCGCTTCGGTGCGCTCAGCCTGGCAGACATCGCACCGGCCTGCTTCTTCCGAAACGCCGGCTGGGCGCGCTTCCGCATCGATGCCGGCAAGTGGCCGCGCGCGGCGGCGTGGATGGCGCGCACGCTCGCGTCACCGCCCTTCGCCAAGCTGGCGACGCTCGAGGACGGTGTCCTGCGCACGCCGATCGCCGAGCAGCGCGAGAAACTGAGGAGTCTTGGCGCGCCGATCAGCGCCGACACACTGGCCGCCGCGAGCCCGCGCCGCGGCGTGATGCCGATCTGAGCCATGCGTCCTGCCGTTCCCTTCGTCTTCGGCCAGGTCGTCGGTGCCCTGCTGATCGGCGCGGTCGGCGGCGCGCTGATCAACACCGCCTCGATCGAGAGTTTCTCCATCATCATGGCCGTGGCCGCCGCCGCCAGTGCCGCCGTCTGCCGGTGGTGGCCCGGCTATGACGGCCCGTGGTGGCAGCTCTGGCTGGCCGGCGCCGGCACCAACCCGCTGCTGCTGGTGGCGCTGTCCTTTTCGATCGATGCCGCCGACTGCGTGGCCGGCCTGCGCAAAGGGCCGGGCTGCCTGTTCAGCGACATCGGCCCGCTGGTGGTCGGCGTCTGCCTGGTTCCGCCGCTGTTCGGGCTCGGCCTGCGCTGGTTGTGGGTCGGTGCCGCTAAGCCGCGACCGCCTGGCTCAGGCGACCTTTGATCATCGCCTCGGCCTCGCCGACGATCCGTTCGACCAGCTCCTTGCAGCTCGGGATGTCGTCGATCAGGCCCATGCAGGTGCCGGCCGACCACACGCCGTGCTCGAGGTCGCCGGTCTCGTACACGATCCGGCCCTTGGCTCCCGACACGATCGGGCCGATCTCCTGGATGGTCTTGCCTTCGGCCTCCATTGCGATCGCCTGCTTGGCGACCGAGTTGCCGTAGACGCGGCTGGTGTTGCGCATGGTGCGGAAGATCAGCGAAGTCGAGCGCTCGTCGGACGAGACGATCTTCTCCTTCACGTTCTGATGGATCGGCGCTTCCTTGGTGGCCATGAAGCGCGTGCCCATGTTGATGCCGTCGCAACCCAGCGCCAGCGCCGCCACCAGCCCGCGTGCATCGGCGAAGCCGCCCGAGGCGAGCATCGGGATCCTGATCACGTTGGCCGCGGCCGGCAGCAGCACCAGGTTGGGGACATCGTCCTCACCGGGATGACCGGCGCACTCGAAGCCGTCCATCGAGATCGCGTCGACGCCCGCCTTCTCGGCCGAGATGCCATGGCGCACCGAGGTGCACTTGTGGATCACCTTGATGCCGGCGTCCTTGAACTTCGGCAGGAACGGCTTGGGGTTGTTTCCGGCCGTCTCGACGATCTTCACGCCCGACTGGCAGATCGCGTCGATGTATTCGCCGTAGGGCCGCGGCACCAGCGTCGGCAGGATGGTGAGGTTCACGCCGAACGGCTGGTCGGTCATCTCGCGGCAGCGTTTGATCTCCTTGGAGAGATCCTCCGGTGTCGGCTGGGTCAGGCCGGTCAGGATGCCGAGTGCACCCGCGTTCGACACCGCCGAGGCGAGCTCCGCCCGCCCGACCCACTGCATGCCGCCCTGCACGATCGGGTGCTTGATGCCGAACATCTCGGTGAAGCGCGTCTTGATCATCGGTCCCGGTCCCCGCTTGGAATACCGTCCAGCATTACCGAACAGGGCGAGAAGGCACTAGACCCTCGGAACGCGCTTCCGCGCAGCGGACCTAGGCGTTGCCGGCAAGGGAGCGGACCTTCTCGGCGAGCGCCAGCGAGGCGGTGAGGCCGGGCGATTCTATGCCCAGGAGATTGATCAATCCCGTGACACCGTGCTCGGCCGGCCCCTGGATGGTGAAATCCTGCGCCGGTGCGCCCTGCGGCACGATCTTGGGCCGAATGCCGGCATAGCCCGGCTGCAGCGCGCCGTCCTTCAGCGCCGGCCAGTATTTGCGCACGGCGGCGTAGAACTTGTCGGCACGGTGCGGATCGACCGAGTAGTCGATAGCCGGAATCCATTCGACGTCCGGTCCGAACTTCGCCTGGCCGCCGAGATCGACCGTGATGTGCACGCCGAGCCCGCCCGGCACCGGTACGGGATAGATCAGCCGCGAGAACGGCGAGCGGCCGCTCAAGGTGAAGTAGTTGCCCTTGGCGTAGTAGGCGGTCGGGATCTTGTCCACCGGCATGCCCTCGATCTTGGCGGCAAGCGTCGGCGCATGCAGGCCCGCCGAGTTGACCACCAGCCGCGCGCGAAGCTTCATCGGCTCGGCGCCGCCCACCTCGAGCTCGATGCCGCGGTCGGTCGCGCGCCCGCGCTCGACCGGGCTGAAGAAGGCGAGCATCGCGCCGTTGGCTTCGGCATCGCCCTGCAGCGCCAGCATGTAGCTGTGGCTGTCGACAATGCCGGTGGCGGGCGACAGCAGTGCCGCGGTGCACTGCAGGTTGGGCTCCATCGCCATCGCTTCGGCGGCGGTCAGGAAGCGCATGCCTTCGACGCCGTTGGCCTCGGCGCGGCCCTTGATCGACTGCAGCAGATCGGCCTCCTGCGCATTGGTGGCGACGATCAGCTTGCCGCAATTGCGATGCGGCACGCCGTGCTCGGCACAATAGGCGTAGAGCATGCGCCGGCCGGCCACGCAGGTCTCGGCCATCAGGCTGCCCTTCGGATAGTAGATGCCGGCGTGGATGACCTCGGAATTGCGCGAGCTCGTCTCCGTGCCGATGCCTTCGGCGGCCTCGACGACGATGACCTCACGGCCGGCGAGGGCAAGCGCACGAGCAACCGCGAGGCCGACTACGCCGGCGCCGATCACCACGCAGTCGACCGTTTCCAACGGGGACGAACTCATGGGCGCATGCTACTAGACCGCCATGCAGGAGCGAGCAAATTGAGAGGCGCGTTGGTCACGGGGGCCGGGGTGCGGATCGGCCGGGCGCTGGCGATGGCGCTGGCCGAGGATGGCTTCTTCGTCTTCGTGCACTACCATCGCTCGGCGACGGGGGCGAAGCGGACCGTGGCCGACATCCAGGCCAGGGGCGGCAAGGCCAGGACCGTGAAAGCGGATCTTGCCTCCGCGAAGCAGGCCGAGGCGCTGGTCGGCCGCTGCAGCGCGCCCGGCGTGCGGCTTGTCTGCGCCGTCAACAACGCGTCGATCTTCGAGCTCGACCGCGCGCCCACGGCGACCGCGGCGGCGTTCGACAGGCACATGGCGATCAACGCGCGCGCGCCGTTGCTGATCTCGCAGGCGCTTGCGCGGCAACTGCCCAGGGGCGAGGTCGGATTGATCGTCAATCTCGAGGACCAGAAGCTCTTCAACCTCAATCCCGACTTTCTCACCTACACCGTGTCGAAGATCGGCCTGCACGGGATCACGCATCTGCTCGCCCAGGCCCTGGCGCCACGGGTGCGGGTGATGGGCATCGCGCCCGGCCTCACGATACAGGGCTTGCACCAGACCGCGGCCCGATTCGCCGAGCAGCATGTCGCCAATCCGCTCGCGGTCGGCGTCAGCCCCGATGATCTGGTGCGGGCGCTGCGCTACATCGTGGCCACGCCTTCGGTCAGCGGCGACACGCTGATTGTCGACAGCGGCGAGCACCTGACCGGGCGGCCGCGCGACGTTGCATTCTTCAGGGAAAAGAACAAGTGAGCCGGCGCATCTTCCTGCGGGACTTCCGCCTCAAGGTCTCGATCGGCATCCACGATTTCGAGAAGGAAGGGCCGCAGACCGTCGTGGTCAACGTCGACCTCGAGCTGGCACCGGCGGAGAAAGCCCACAACGACCGCATCGGCAACGTGCTGAACTACGATGTGGTGCATGACGGCATCGTGGCTCTGGCCGGCAGCCGTCACTTCAACCTGCAGGAGACGCTGGTCGACGCCATCCTCGACCTCTGCCTCGCCCAGCCCGGCGTGATCGAGGCGCGCGTCTCGACCGAGAAGCCCGATGTCTACGGCGACTGCCGCGTCGGCTACGAGGCGGTGCGGCGGAAATAGAGATGAGGATGACGCCCAAATCTCCCCTCTCCCGCCATACGGGGGAGGTGGCGGCGTCTTACGCCGACGGAGGGGGAGAGCCTCACCACGTCTGTGGCTCTCCCCCTCCGTCGCGGATTACCGCGCCACCTCCCCCGTATGACGGGAGAGGGAGATGAAGGAGCGCAGCCACCTCCTCGGCGCTTTTGCCGCCATGCTGTTCGTGGGCGCGAGCTGGGGCGCGAACCTGCCCGTCACCAAGGTGATGCTGGGGTACTTCGACCTGGTGCCGATGGCGGCGGTGCGCACCGCGGCGGCGACCGCGGCGCTCGGAGTGCTGCTGTGGCTGGTAGAGGGACGCCGCGCCCTGCGCATCGACCTGCCGTTCGGCCGCTTCGTCGCGCTCGGCTTCATGATGGGCGGCTTCTTCGCCGTGTACGCGTTCGGCATCTGGCTCAGCAATCCGATTACCGCCGCATTGGTGGGCGTCGCAGGGCCGCTGGTGTCGGCAGCGACGGTGTGGCTGGTGACGCGCCAGGCGTTCGATCCGGGTTTCGGGGTTGCCCTCTCGCTCACGGTCACGGGCGGCCTGATCCTGGCCTCGAGCACGGTGCTGGGCGGCGGCGAGGCGACCTTCCGCGGCGGCGAGATCATCGTCCTGCTGAGCAATGGCCTGTGGACGCTCTACAGCATCAAGGCACAGGCCTGGTTCGATCGCGCGAGTCAGCTCCACCGGGCTTACGTTGCCTCGCTGTCGGCTTTGGGCTGGCTGATCCTGTTCGGCGTCGCGATGGTGGCATCCGGCTGGTCCCGCTCACCGTTCGGCGTCGGCGACCGCTGGGTCTGGACCCAGCTGATCGCCACCGCGGTGCTGGCGAGCGGCATGGGCGGCTACTTCTGGAACGTGGGCGCCGCCCGGCTCGGCGTGGCGATCGCGTCGTTGTGGGTCAACCTGGTGCCGTTCTTCGCCGTCCTGTGGTCGATGGCCTACGGTTTCGTGCCGAACATCTACCAGATCGTCGGTGGCTTGGTGGCGCTCAGCGGAGTGGTGTACATGCAGGTCCGCAAGCTACAGACACCGATCACCGCATGACCGAAACCCTCAAAGCCCGCGACTGCCGCTGGATCGCCGTACCCGGCGCCGCCGACGCCCGCGGCAAGGTCAATTTCCTGCAGCTCGGCAAGGGTCTGGACTTCCAACCCAAACGACTGTTTTGGCTGCACGATGTCGCCGCCGGCCAATGGCGCGGTCGGCACGCCCACCGCGAATCGCAGCTTCTGTTCGTCGCCCTGCACGGTGTCTGCCGGGTCCATCTCGACGACGGCACGGTGAAGGAGACAGTGACGCTCGACGATCCGGCCAGGGCGCTCTACATGGCGCCCTGGATCTGGCACGAGCTCACCGACTTTGCGCCCGGGGCGGCGATCCTGGTGGTTGCTTCGACCCTGTTCGACGAGGCCGAATACCTGCGTGACTACGACGCCTTCCGCAAAGGGCTCCCCCATCGATGATCCCGTTTCTCGATCTGAAGCCAGCCTATGCCGAGCTGAAGCCCGGGCTGGACGCTGCTTACGCGCGCGTCATGGGATCGGGCTGGTTCGTGCTCGGCCGGGAGGTCGAGGCGTTCGAGCAGGAGTATGCGGCGTTCTGCGGCACCCGCCATTGCGTCGGGCTGGGCAACGGCCTGGAGGCGCTCGAGCTCACCCTGCGCGCCTGGGACATCGGCGCGGGCGACGAGGTGATCGTGCCCTCCAATACCTACATCGCGACCTGGCTCGCGGTGACGGCGATGGGCGCCAAGGTCGTGCCGGTCGAGCCGACGCCGGCGGGTCCCAACATCGATCCCGGGAACATCGCCGCTGCCATAACGTCGCGCACCAAAGCCATCATGCCCGTCCACCTCTATGGCGAGCCGGCCGACATGGACGCGATCACGGCGATCGCGCGCAAGCACGGCCTGAAGGTGATCGAGGATGTCGCGCAGGCGCAGGGCGCCAAGGTGCGCGGGCGGCGGACGGGCGCGCTGGGCGATGCCGGCGCGCACAGCTTCTTTCCGACCAAGAATATCGGCGCCTTCGGCGACGGCGGCGCGGTCACGACCGACGATCCGGCGCTCGCCGAGCGCCTGCGCGCCCTGCGCAACTACGGCAGCCGTGTGAAATACGTGAACATAGAGCGCGGCTACAACTCGCGGCTCGACGAGATGCAGGCAGCGTTCCTGCGCGTCAAGCTCGAGAAGCTCGACGAATGGAACGAGCGGCGCCGCGTGCTTGCGGCGCGCTATGACGATCGCTTGTCGGGCGTTTCGGGTCTCGGCCTGCCGCGCGCGCCGCAGTGGGCCGAACCGGTCTGGCATCTCTATGTCGTGCGCACGACCCGCCGCGCCGAACTCACGAAGGCGCTCGACGCGGCGGGTATCGGTTCACTGGTGCACTATCCGATTCCGCCTCATCTGCAGCAGGCCTATGCCGATCTTGGCCTGCCGCGCGGATCCTTTCCGCTGGCGGAGACGCTCGCCGACACGGTGCTCAGCCTGCCCATCGGGCCGCACATGACCACCGAGTCGGTAGATGCCGTGGCTGACGTGGTCAGGCGGTCAGCCCAGTAACCCGGATACTAGTAACCCGGATAGACGTAGGTCGTCCTCGGGTAATCGTAGTAGTACGTCGCTCCCGGTACCGCGACAGGCGCCTCGTACACCGGGGCCGGCGCCTGGACGGCGTAGGTATGCTCCGAATAGCCGCAGCCTGCGGTCAGGGCGGCAAGGACGACGACGGCGCTGAGGCCGGCAAATATCGATTTCATGGTCCTGTCCCTCTGGTTGATCGGGCGCGCTTACATCGCGCTCACTTCGGCGTTGGAGTGGATGCCGTTGTAGTGCCGGTAATAGTCCCACCTGCCGTAGTAGGCGGGCGGCGGCGCGTAGTAGTAGCCCCGCGTATAGTAACCCGGCGCGTAGTAGTCCGAGGTGTAGGCGTAGGTGCGGTGGTACCCGTAGTACGGGTCCGCGCAGGCGCCTACGGTTCCGGCCAGCACAATGGCCGCGACGACGATGCCGACTTGCCTCATGGTGGACTCCTGTAGGCTCGAAGGTCTCGATTGTGCCGAGTCAACCGATCCGGCGGCGCGGGGTTGCGCCCACAATTCCGCCCAAATGCTATAGTTCGGGCCGAAAATCAGGGGAACCTTATGAAGCTCGGCCTATCGATCGGCTACTCGCGGGCGCATCTCGATATCCCGGTCGAGCTTGTGCAGCGCGCCGAGCAGCTCGGCTACGACTCGGTGTGGACGGCAGAGGCGTACGGTTCGGATGCGGTGACACCGCTCGCCTTCCTCGCCGCCAGGACCAGCCGCATCAAGCTCGGCACCGGCATCATGCAGCTCGCCGCGCGCACGCCGGCCAATGCGGCGATGTCGGCGGCAACGGTCGATGCGATGGCGGGCGGCGGGCGCTTCATCGCCGGCATCGGCGTGTCGGGACCGCAGATCGTCGAGGGCTGGTACGGCCAGCCGTGGGGCCGGCCGTACTACCGGATGAAGGATTACGTCGCGATCATGCGCAAGATCTTCGCGCGCGAGGCGCCGGTCACGCACCAGGGCAGGGAAATCTCGCTGCCCTACACCGGCCCGGGCTCGTCGGGCCTCGCCAAGCCGCTGAAGTCGATCCTGCACATGAACCCGGACATCCCGATCTACCTCGCGACCGGCAGCGAGACGACGGTCAAGCTCACCGCGGAGATCGCCGACGGCTGGCTGCCGATGGGCTTCGTGCCGGGCGCGATGGAGGAGTACCGGCCGTGGCTGGAGGAGGGTTTCCGCCGCGCCGGCAACGGCAAGGGGTTCCACAACTTCACCATCCAGGCCTCGGTGCATGTCGAGGTCGAGAACGACGTGAAGGCCGCGCTTCAGCGACTCAAGCCCGAGGTGGCGCTCTATGTCGGCGGCATGGGCCACAGGACCAAGAACTTCCACAACGACATCATGGTGCGGCGCGGCTTCGGCGACGCCGCCAAGCGCATCCAGGAACTCTACCTCGCCAAGCGCAAGGACGAGGCGATCGCCGCCGTCCCCGACGAATGGGTCGACCTGAAGTCGCTGGTAGGGCCGGCGGCCCGCATCAGGCAGCGCTTCCGGGCGTGGGAGGACTCCGGCGCCGATTCCCTCAGCGTCCGCTCCCGCCAGCCCGAGGCAATCGAGGTGATGGCGCAGGCAGCAAGGCTGAACTGACGCGCCCGGCCGCTGCCGGGCGCGCCCGACTTCCGCAGAGCAGCGATGGGATGGTCCGCGTCGGCCTGCGGCGGGGCGTGCGTATCCATGCCCGATCATTCTACACTGGCCCCGACAAGGGAGAAGCGAGGCCATGAAGATCGGCGCCGTCATGTTTTTCACGACAGACTCCATGCGGCCGGCGCCGCTGGCGATCGAGCTGGAGAAGCGCGGCTTCGAATCGCTCTGGGTGCCCGAGCACACCCACATCCCGTCGACCCGCAAGACCCCGTATCCGGCCGGCGGCGGGCTGATCCGGCCGTACTACGACATCATGGACCCGTTCCTGGTGCTGAACGCGGCGGCCACGGTGACGACCAGGCTCAAGGTCGGCACCGGCATTGCGCTCATCATCCAGCGCGATCCCATCATCACCGCCAAGGAAGTGTCGACCATCGACCAGTTGTCGCAAGGCCGCTTCCTGTTCGGCGTCGGCAACGGCTGGAACCAGGACGAGATCGAGAACCACGGCACGGCGTTCAAGAGCCGCCACAAGCTCGCGCGCGAGCGCATCGAGGCGATGAAGACGATCTGGGCCAACGAGGAGCCCGAATATCATGGCGAGTTCGTGAAGTTCGACAAGATGAAGCAGTGGCCCAAGCCCTACCAGAAGCCGCACCCGCCGATCATCGTCGGCGGCCGGCTGGAGTATGCGGCCAGGCGCGCCTTCCGCTACGGCGACGGCTGGATACCGCGCGACGACTGGCTGGAGACGGAGGGCATCGAATCGATCCATACCTTCCGCAAGATGGCGGCCGATGCCGGCCGGGACCCTGCGAGCCTGCCGATCAGCATCTTCCGCCATCCCGACAATCTCGACCGGCTGAAGCTCTGCCAGGACCTCGGTATCGACCGCGTGGTGTTCACCTTGCCGGCCGAGAGAGAGGACAAGCTGAGGCCGATCCTCGACCGCTGGTCCGAGCTCAAGCACCAGATGGGCGCCTGAGCGCGGCGACATGCGTCAGGTGAGCAGGGCCGATATTACGTTCAGCACGGAATCGGTCATCACCGGCTTGGCGAGGTAGAGAGCATTCTCCAGCTCCGGCGGGAGTGCATCGCGGACGTAGCCGGTGATGATGATGAAGGGGATAAGGCGATACGCCAGCGCGCGCGCGACGGCGATCGAGGATTGACCCTTGAGGCCAACGTCGAGCAGGGCCACGTCGATCTTCCTTTCCTGCGCCGCCGCCAGCGCCTGGGAGACGTCGCCGATGGGGCCGATGATCTTGGCACCGGCCTGCTCGACACTGGACCGCAGATCCTCTGCGAGGAGAAAGTTATCCTCGACGATCAGCACCGACTTTCCGCTCAGGCACTTTTCGCTGTCCATTCTCTTCCCCTTTTTGTGCGTGAAGGGGTGCACCGCACGCATCGACTGCGCGCACTGCCTCGCCGCGAACCGATTCGTAGCGCTGACTGATGGTGAGAATGTGGCGCAAGGCCGTTCGATGGTGCGTTATGCACAGGACACGGCGGCGCATCCTGTTGGATGCGCCGCCCGGATGTGTTGCAGATGCTGCGAAGCGGCGGCGCTCCGTCACGCGCTCTCGTGTGAGAGCACGTCACCGAACAGTTGCCAGCTGCCGTTCTTGAAGCGCGCCAGCCGGATCGCCTGGATCGGGTAGAAGTCGGTGGCGCTGGTGCTCACGGTTATGCCCGGCAGCAGGAGCGGGACCTTCTGCTTATGGAAGCTCGCCGCCTGCTTCATGAGGTTGGCGCGGGTCAGCGTGTCGCCGCAGTTCTTGAGCGTCACCTCCATCAGGGACGACACGGCGTAGGCGTAGACGTAGTTGCCGTCGGCGGTGTTGGCGTCCGGCATGTACTTCGCCATGAACGCGCGCCAGACCTTCATGTCGTCGTTGTTGTCCCATTGCTTGTCGGTCGGATCCATCAGGTAGAGGCCGGTGATGATGCCTTCGCTGTTGTCGAACCCGGCCGGCTGCAAGGTCGCGGTGACCGACGAGGAGACGTTGTTGAGATAGGTCGTCGGCTTCCAGGCGAGATCGCCGGCCTTGCGGATGGCCTGCGCGGCGAACTTCGGGATGGCGATGATGAAGAACACGTTGGCGCCCGAGCCGTGCAGCTCGATCACCTGCGAATCGACCGTCGGATCGGTCGTCTCGTAGGTGACGTGCTTGACGACCTTGTCGGCCTCCTTGCCGAGGCCTGCCTTGAAGCCCTCCCAGTAGTCCTTGCCGTAGTCGTCGTTCTGCATGATCACGGCGATCTTGGGATCCTTGACGTTGGCTAGGATGTGCTTGGCGTAGATGATCGCCTCGGTGTGGTAGTCGGGCTGGAATCCCATGGTCCACGGGAAGTGTTTGGGATCGCCCCACTTCGAGGCGCCGGTCGCGACGTAAAGCTGCGGTACCTTCTTCTGGTTCATGTACTTGTGGATCGCGGTGTTGGTCGGCGTGCCGAGGGTGTTGAAGCAGGCCAGCACATGGTCCTGCTCCACCAGTTGGCGGACCATCTCGACCGTCTTGGGCGGCGAGTAGCCGTCGTCGAGCGTGATGAAGTCGATCTTGCGGCCATTGATGCCGCCCTTGTCGTTGACCATCGTCCAGAAGGCGGAGATGCACTTGCCGATCGTGCTGTAGGAGGAAGCGGGGCCACTGTAGGGGTTGGTATGGCCGAGCTTGATGGAAGTATCGGTGGCGCCTTCGTCGTAGGTGCCCTTGGCCCAAGCCGGAGCCCAGGCAAGCAGGCCCGAGCCGGCGACCGATCCCAGAAGGAACGTGCGTCTGCTGGTGTTCATTGAAGCCTCCAGTACCTTATTCTCCCCAGCAAAAATGAGTTGGACCCGCTGTGTGGCGAAAAGGGGGACGCGATGGTGGCGGTGCTGAGGTTGTCCGCGATGGCACTTGCGTTCGGCCTGATAGCTGTTGCTGCGAGAGCAGAGGAGGGGTCCAGGGGCGGCTTCGTCGCCCAAGGCAAGACGACCTTCCGACTGTGGGGCGTCTACGTGCCCGGCCCGGGCCAGGTCTGCGACGACGGCTGGCCGGCCGGCCAATCGGCCGCCGAGCTTCGTGTCCAAACCGTCAAGACGGAGTCCAACCGGGGTAGTGGCGCTGGATTCGTGGACCCGGGGGCCAGAACCCTTATGGAATCGGCATTGGAGGCGTCCAGAGCCGTCTGGACTCGCGCCCTGGAGACCCCGTTGGTCTATTTCTGCTTGAAGGCGTGATTGAAGGAGTCCGCCAGGGGGCCGATCACGTATTGCAGCGCCGTGCGGCTCTCGGTCGGCAGCATCACCGTCGCCGGCATGCCGGGATAGAGCTGCACGCCGTCGAGATGGGCGAGCTCGTCCATGTCGGGCCGGACGGTCGCGAGGTAGTACGGCGCGCCGGTCTTGGCGTCGGTGAGCCGGTCGGCCGAGACCTGGACGACCTTGCCGTGCACCGTCGGGACGATGCGCTGCTTGTACGCGGTGAGATGTACCTCGGCTGCCATGCCGGGATGGACGTCGCTGATCTCGTCGACCGCGACCTGAGCCTCGATGGCGAGGCCGTCGTCGTCCGGCACGATGTCCATGATCTTTTCGCCGCGCTGAATCACGCCGCCGACCGAGAAGATATTGAGCGCCACCACCTTGCCGGCGTAGGGCGAGCGGATCTCCATGCGGCTCAGCACCGCCTCCGCGCTGGTGCGCTTGGGGATCACCTCGAGCAGGCGGGCCTGCACCTCGCGCAGGTCCTTGGTCACATCGGCCATGCGGTCATGGTGCAGCTGCGCGATCTGCAGCTCCTGCTCGGCGATGGCCTGGCGGAATTTGCCGATGTTGGCCTGGGTATCGGCGATCTGGCCCTCGAGCCCGAACGCGGTGCGCTGGAGCTGTAACAGCCGCGGCCTGGGCAGCAGCATCTTTTCGACCAGCGGCGCCACGCTGTCGGCCTCGTCCTTGACCGAATCGACCTGGGCAGTGAAGGCCTTGGCCTGCGCCTCCGCACCGTCGATCTGCGACTGCAACTGGCGAATCTTCTCCTCGATCACCTTCTTCTGGCCCTCGAGCGTGGCCCGCCGGCTGTCGAACTGCTTCACCTGGCCCGACCAGACGCTCGCGACATAGCTCTGCTGGTGCGGGCCCTCGAGCTCGGGAGGCATGACCAGCTCGTGACCGTCGGCCAGCTCGGTCAGCAGCCGCGCCTCGGTGGCGCGCAGCACGACATACTGCTCGCGCAGCACCTCGTACTCGGCGCGCGCCTGCGTGTCGTCGAGCACGACCAGCACGTCGCCGACCTTGACATGGTCTCCTTCCTTGACGTTCAGCCGCTTGACGATGCCGCCATCGAGGTGCTGCACGCTCTTGCGGTTGCCGTCGACCTTGACGACGCCGTTGGCCACCACCGCGCCATCGAGGGGCGCGAACGCCGCCCAGCCACCGAAGCCGCCGAAGAACAGGGCGATGATCGACCAGCCGATGATCGCCGGCCCCCAGGTCGAGCCGACCGCGAAGCCGGCCTTGCGCAAATCCTTCATGCCGACCTCGCCTGCGCCGGGACGGAGACGAGGCGGTTGACGGGCCGTGGCGCCAGCCTGCCGAGCACGTCGAGCCGCGGCCCGAACAGCTCGACCACGCCGTCCTTCAGGAGGAGGAGCTTGTCAGCGGTGACGATCGAAGCCGGACGATGCGAGATCAGCACCACCGTCACACCGCGCTGCTTGAGCTCGACCAGGCAGTCGCGGAGCGCCCCGTCGCCGTCGGCATCGAGGTTGGAGGAGGGCTCGTCGAGCACCACCAGGCTGGGCGAGGCATAGACCGCGCGGGCCAGCCCGAGGCGCTGGCGGATGCCGCCCGACAGGACCGCGCCGCCTTCGCCGACTGCGGTATTGTAGCCGTCGCTGAGCCGCAGGATCAGCTCGTGGACGCCGGCCATGCGCGCGGCCTCCAGCACCGCCGGATCGTCGCCGGGCTGGAAACGGTTGATGTTGCAGGCGACGGTGTCGGCGAACAGCTCGATGTCCTGCGGCAGGTAGCCGACATGCGCCCCGAGCCCGTTGCGTGACCAGGCGGCGACATCGGCGCCGTCCAGCCGCACCGTGCCGGCAGTCGGCGTCAGCACGCCGACCAGATGGCGGGCGAGGGTCGACTTTCCGGCACCCGACGGGCCGATCACGCCCAGAATCTCGCCGGCCTCGAGCTCGAACGAGACGTTGCGCAGCAGCGGCCGCGGGCTGCCCGGCGCCACGTAGCTCACGCCCTCGACCGAGAGCTTGCCGGTGGGCTTGGGCAGGGCAAGCTCCGGACCCTGCCTGGCGATCGCCGCGAACAGCCGATCCAGCCGGCGGAACGCGGCGCGCACCGCGACGATGCCGCGCCAGGCGCCGACCACCTGCTCGACCGGCTGCAGGGCGCGGCCGAGCAGCAGGCTCGCCGCGAACATCGCACCGGCCGTCAGCGCGTGCTCGATCACGAGGTAGGCGCCGAGTCCCAGGATCACCGACTGCATGCTGAGCCGGAGGAACTTGATGATGCTGTGGATCGCGCCGGCGCGGTCGCTGGCGATCACCTGGCGGCCCAGCATCTGGTCGCGGTCGGTGCTCCAGCGCTCGAGCAGGCCGGGCGTCATTCCCATGGCGCGGATCGCCTCGGTGTTGCGCAGGCTCATCTCGGTGAAGGCGTAGTTGCGGGCCGCCGCCGCATTGGCGCCGCCGAGTTGCTTGCCGACCAGCCATTCATTGAGCAGCGCCATCAGCACCAGCAGCACGCTGCAGCCCAGCGCGAAGGCGCCGAGGCTCCAGTGCAGCATGAAGATGACGGCGATGTAGACCGGCGCCCACGGCAGGTCGAACAGCGCGTGGATGCCCGCGCCGCTGACGAACTGGCGGAAGGTGTCGAAGTCTCGCAGCGACTGGCTGCGTGCGCCGCCGGTCGGCTGGTCGATGCTCGCCGTGACCACAGCCGACGCGATCTTGCGGTCGAGCTCGACGCTGGCGCGCGTCAGGACGCGCGCGCGCATCGCATCGAGGCCGGCGAGCGCCGCGTAGGCCATCAACAGGGCCAGCGTCACCATGACCAGCGTGGTCTCGCTGCTCGACGGAACCACCCGGTCGTACACCTGCAGCATGTAAAGCGGCCCGGCGAGGTAGAGCAGGTTGATCGCCAGGCTGAAGGCGCCCGCCGTGGCGAGGTACGGCACGGCGGGACGCAGCAGGGTGGAGAACTGGGAAGACCTCCTGGAAACCTTCTTCAATACCCGGTCCTCTTGTTCTCAGTTGTGATGGAAGTCGTTGCCGGTGAGGGTGAGATTGACGCCGACCAGGGTGACGTTCATGTCGGCCGCATGCATGTCGGTCGGGGTGACCGTCTCCGCGGTGCCGGTGGTGTTCACCAGCACCTGGGTGTTGCCGCCGACCTCCATGACGGCGACGCTGTGCGCGTTGACCGTCTGGCTGCCGGCGCCGGTCAGGTAGCCTTGGAAGGTGGGCGTCCCGTTGCCGGCATCGATGCCGGCGATCGACGTGAAGTCGATCTTGTCGCCATGGTGGAAGTCGGTGATCGTGTCGGCCGCGGCGGACGTCGACTCCGCGGCGGCCTTGTAGGTGAAGGTGGCGTTGCCGCTGCCGCCCGTCAGCTTGTCGGCGCCGAGCCCGCCGGTGATGACGTCGTTGCCGCCATTGCCGACGATCACGTCGTTGCCGGTGGAACCGGTCAGCGTGTCGGCGCCGGTGCTGCCCAGGATCGCCTTCGCCACGGTATGCCCTTGGCCGGCAGGGCCGTCGGCGTAGGAGCCGTAGCGGTGGACCCCGGCCGACGCGCTTGCCGTGTAGGCGAAGGTGCCGTCCGCGCCGGTCGCGGCGACGCCGAGCCAGCGGTTGCCGTCATAGATCGTGACGCTGTCGCCCGCCTCGCCGGTGGTGCCGGTGATGGTGACCGTGCCGTTCGTCACGCTCTCGCCGGTGTAGGTCGGGATCGGTCCATGGGTGTCGTAGGTGAAGCCGATGGTTGCCGCACCGGTGGCGCCTGCTGCATTGGTTTCGCTGGCGATCACCGTATGGAACCCGTCGCTCAGGCCCGAGGGCGTGAAGGTCCAATGGCCGGAGCCGTCGGCCGTGGCGGTCGCCGCTACAGAGCTGCCATCGACGGTGAAGTGCATGCTGGCGCCGGCATCCGCCGTGCCGGCCAGCGCGGCGTTCGAAGTGATGCCGTCGGTCGCCGAGGCGCCGGTGTCGCTCACCAGGTGCCCCGTCACCACCGGAAGGCCGCCGGCCGCCGGCGGCGGCGACGCCGCGGCCGCCAGCGGCGGTGATGTCGCGGCCGTC
>JAFEFF010000204.1 GCA_018240745.1 Pseudomonadota bacterium | reverse complement strand
CGCGCGCGCTGCCATGGGTAGCCCCACAACTACCGCGAAGGGAACTTTTAGAACGTGAAGCGCGGCGGCGACGCGAAGCCCGGAAGGGCAGGTGTGCCGGCGTCGAAAATCGGGCGCCCCGACGCGACGCGGCCCTCCTTCACGATGAGCTGGGCCAGGCCGAGAACGCCGGCGGAAGGTGCGGCGATCACTGTCGCCAGACGGCCTCCTTCGGCCAGCTGGTCGACGATCGCCGGCGGGACATGTTGCACCGCGCCCTCGATCAGGATCACGTCGTACGGCTCGTTTGGCGAAGGGACCCCCGCCTCCAGCTTGCCGGTGACGTGGCGAACGTTGGTGATGCCCAATGCCTTGATGGTCTTCTCGGCCGAACCAGCCAGCGCGGCGTCCGATTCCAGCGCCACAACCGACTTCACGAGACGTGCCAAAAGCGCGCTGCCGTACCCCGCCCCCGACGCCACCACCAGCGCCCTGTCGCCGGATTGCGGCTGCAGGGTCTGGATCAGCCGGGCCAGGATCATCGGCTCCATGAGGTAGCGACCATTGCCGAGCGGTATATCGTCATCGGCGTAGGCAAGCGAACGCAGGCCCTCGGGCAGGAACCGCTCGCGGGGCAGGTCGGCAATGGCCGTGAGAAGCTGGGTGTTGGTAACGCGATTGGGCCGGAGCTGGCCGTCGATCATGTTGCGACGTGCGAGCGTGAAGTCCGTCATCGAAGTCTGACCCCAAATGTTGGGGTGTTTATAGGCAGCACAGCCCAAGAGCGTCAAAGGCCGCGGGGTCGCGGGCCAAGCTTGACCCCAACCGCGCGCCATGCGTATAGCACCGCCGTTCCTCGCGCCGGCCTGGTGGCAGAGTGGCTATGTAGCGGACTGCAAATCCGTCAATGCCGGTTCGATTCCGGCCCAGGCCTCCACGCGGCGGGTCGTGCATTGTGCACTTGCCTCCTTCCGGACGCTCTGCCAAAAGACGCCGCCTCGCAGGCCGCCATACCGCCGGCCGCGACCGAATTCTTCCGGAGTAGCTCAGCGGTAGAGCAGGCGACTGTTAATCGCCGGGTCGCAGGTTCGAACCCTGCCTCCGGAGCCACCTTCCGCAACGGCGCGTTCTCACCGGAACGCGCCGTTGCACGTTGAGGAGGATGCCATGGCCAACGTGCAGAAGATCTCGCCCTGCCTGTGGTTCGACACCCAGGCGGAGGAAGCTGCGAGATTCTACATCTCGATTTTCAAGAACTCGTCCGTGGGTGCGATCACCCACTTCGGCAAGGAAGGCTTCGACATCCACGGCCAGCCGGAAGGTCGGGTCCTGACCGTGACCTTCGTGCTGGATGGCGTAGAGTTCTTGGCCCTGAACGGCGGACCGCACTTCAAGTTCAATGAGGCGGTCTCGCTCGTCGTCTATTGCGACAGCCAGCAGGAGGTCGACTATTTCTGGGAGAAGCTCGGGGCTGGCGGCGATCCCGCCGCGCAGAAGTGCGGCTGGCTGAAGGACAAGTACGGCCTGTCCTGGCAGATCGTGCCGACCCGGGTGATGGACATGTGGAAATCAGGCGTGTCGGCAAAGTCCGAGCGTGCGATGAAGGCGATGATGCAGATGAAGAAGCTCGACATCGCGGCCCTGCAGAAGGCCTACGACGGAGTGGCGTGATGACCAGGGAGACGGCGGAGCTCGTCCGCCAAGAGGTCGCGTTCCAAGGCTACTTCAAGGTCGTCCGGTACTTCTTTCGACATACGCTGCACGGGGGCGGCATGAGCGGCGTCATCAGCCGCGAAGTGTTCGAGCGCGGCCAGGCCGGCGGCGTGCTGATGTACGATCCTGGGCGCGACCAGGTCGTGCTGATCCGCCAGTTTCGCGCCGGCGCCTATGTCGCCGGACACCATCCCTGGACATGGGAGATCGTCGCCGGGATCATCGAGGACAAGGAGACGGCGGAAATCATGATCCGCCGCGAGGCGGTCGAGGAAGCGGGCCTCGAGGTCGGCGAGCTGATCCCAATCCACAACGTGATGCTGACGCCCGGGGCCTGCTCGGAGTCCTGCCAGATCTTCCTCGGCCGCGTCGACAGCTCCAAGGCCGGCGGCGTGTTCGGCCTCGCCGAGGAGCACGAGGACATCCTGGTCAAGGTGCTGTCGTTTGCCGAGGCCTATGCGCTGGTCGAGCGCAACGAAGTCGACAACGCGGTCGGTGTGATCGCTCTGCAGTGGCTGGCGCTGCATCGTGACGAGGTGCGCCGGCGCTGGCGCTAGCGCAAGCCTTTGCGCTACCGTCGATCCGGGAGCGCGTGCGGGGACGGAGCGAGAGAGTGACATGAACGTCCGGTCGGGTTTCATCGACAGCATCGGCAACACGCCGCTGATCAAGCTCAAGGCCGCCTCCGCCGCCACGGGCTGCGATATCTATGGCAAGGCGGAGTTTCTCAACCCCGGCGGCTCGGTGAAGGACCGTGCCGCGCTTGCGATCATCGAGGACGCCGAGAAGCAGGGAAAGCTCAGACCCGGCGGCGTGATCGTCGAGGGCACCGCCGGCAACACTGGCATCGGCATCACCCTGGTCGCCAATGCACGCGGCTACCGCTCGGTGATCGTGATGCCCGAGACGCAGAGCCAGGAAAAAAAGGACATGCTGCGCCTGTGCGGGGCCGACCTGAGGCTGGTGCCGGCCCTGCCCTATGCCAATCCCGGCAATTACGTGCGCTACTCCGGCACCCTGGCCGAGGAGATCGCCAAGACCGAGCCGAACGGCGCGATCTGGGCTAACCAATTCGACAACACCGCCAATCGCGACGGCCACTACCGCACCACCGGTCCGGAAATCTTCGAACAGACCGACGGCAAGGTGGCGGGCTTCACCTGCTCGGTCGGCAGCGGCGGGACGCTGGGGGGCGTGGCGCGCGCGCTCAAGGAGCGCAACCCCGACATCAAGATCGCGCTCGCCGACCCGATGGGCTCGGCGCTTTACAGCTGGGTGACGCGCGGCGAGCTCAAGGCTGAGGGCAACTCGATTACCGAGGGCATCGCCAACGGACGCGTCACCAGGAATCTCGAGGGCACACCGATCGACCTCGCGTACCAGATCACCGACGAGGAGGCCCTGCCTGTCCTGTTCGACCTGATCGAGCATGAAGGCCTGGTGCTGGGCGGCTCGACGGCGATCAACGTCGTCGGCGCGATGCGACTGGCCAAGGATCTCGGCCCGGGCAAGACCGTCGTCACCATCCTGGCCGACGGCGGCCAGCGCTATCAGTCCAAGCTGTTCAATCCCGCATTCTTGCGCGAGAAGAACCTGCCCATCCCACATTGGATGAAATGAGCCAGCCGAGATGAGCCGCGTCGTCGTTTGCGGCAGCCTCAACATGGACGTGGTCGTCGAGAGCGTGCGGCGGCCGCATGCTGGCGAGACGCTCCTCGGCGCCAAGGTGTCGTTCCTGCCCGGCGGCAAGGGCCTGAACCAGGCGATTGCTGCGGCGCGGCTCGGCGCCTCGACGGCGATGATGGGCGCGGTCGGCCACGACGCTTTTGGCAACACCCTTCGCGGCTTCCTGGCCGACAGCGACGTCGACAGCTCGGGCGTCCGCACCCTGCGTCAGCACGCGACCGGCCTTGCGCTGATCCAGGTTGCCGAGGGGGACAACGCCATCACGGTCGCCTCGGGCGCCAACCACCATTTCACCAGCGCCATGGTGCGGAGCAAGGCGCGCAGCGACGAGGTCTGGGTGGCGCAGTTCGAGACGCCGGTCGAGACCACCCACGCACTGTTGATGCAGGCGCGGCATGCCGGCGCACGGACGGTGCTGAACATGGCGCCCTTCCTCCCGCATCCAGCCAAGATGCTGAGGTGTGTCGACGTCGCAGTGCTGAACGAGATCGAGCTCTCCCAAGCGACCGGCGTTGCGCTGCGCGCCACCAGCAGCCGACGCGCCATTGGCGAAGCCTGCGAGCGGCTGCGCCAGCGCGGGCCGCGTGCGGTGATCGCGACCCTGGGCCCCCGCGGCGCGGTCGTGGTCACCAAGGAGGGTCACACTGACGTTCCACCCTTCGCCGCGAAGGCGGTCGACACGACCGGTGCGGGAGACTGCTTCGTTGGCGCGCTGGCGGTGAAGCTTGCGGAAGGCGCCGCGCCCACCGAGGCCGCGCGCTATGCCTGCGCGGCGGCGGCCTGCTCGGTCGAGAAGCTGGGCGCCGCAATCTCGATGCCTTCGGTCAAGGACGTTGCAGCGCGGCTCGCGCGAGCCTAAATCCCTGCCATGGTTGAAGAACTCTTTCGACAGGATGCCTATCTCAAGCAAGCCGACGCCACGGTGACCGCTGTCGAGGATCGCGGCGTACGGCTCGATCGCTCGATCTTCTATCCGACCGGCGGTGGCCAGCCCGGCGATACCGGCGTGCTGCGCTGGGATGGCGGCGAGGCCAAGGTCGCCGACACGGTCAAGGCCGACGACAACGATGTACTGCTCGTCCTCGCTCCCGACTCGCCGAAACCCGCGGTCGGCACCAGGGTGCGCTGTGAGCTCGACTGGGAGCGTCGCTACAAGCACATGCGCATGCACACCGCGCTGCACGTCATGTCGGCCGTCATCAAGGGCAACGTCACCGGCGGCCAGGTCAATGCCGACAGGAGCCGGCTCGACTTCAACCTCGAGGGCGAGGTACCGACCAAGGAGTGGGTCACCGATGAGATCAACAAGATCCTCGCCACGGACCATCCGGTGGTGCCGCAATGGGTGACCGACGACGAGCTCACGTCACGGCCCGAGCTCGTGAAGACCATGAGCGTGCGCCCGCCGATGGGCCAGGGCCGGGTGCGATTGCTGTCGATCGAAGGCGTCGATCTGCAGGCCTGCGGCGGAACCCATGTCGCACGCACCGCCGAGATCGGCCGCGTGGAATGCATCAAGGTCGAGAACAAGGGCAAGATGAACCGCCGGTTCATCATCGCGCTGCCGTAAGAGAGGATCCGACATGTCGTATGCCCGTCCCGACGCGCTCGTCAGCACCGAGTGGCTCGCGGCCCATCTCGACGCACCCGACATCCGCATCGTCGACGGCTCGTTCTACCTGCCGGCGCAAAACCGCGATCCCAGGGCCGAGTTCGTCAACCAGCACATCCCCGGTGCGGTGTTCTTCGACATCGACGAGATCGCCGACACCACGAGCCCGTTGCCGCACATGCTGCCGAGCCCCGAGAAGTTCTCCTCGCGCGTGCGCAAGCTCGGGCTGGGCGACGGCAACAAGATCATCGTCTACGACACCACGCCGATGACCGGCGCCTGCCGCGTCTGGTGGATGTTCCGCGCCATGGGCCACAAGGACGTGGCGGTGCTCGACGGCGGCCTGCCGAAGTGGATGGCCGAAGGCCGACCCGTCACCGACGATCCGACGCCGCCGCGCGAGCGCCACTTCACGGCGCGGCTCGACAACACGCTGGTGCGTTCGATCGACGACGTGCGCGTCCTGCTCGACGGCAAGCGAGAGCAGGTGGTCGACGCCCGCGCGGCCAATCGCTTCCGCGGCGAGGTGCCCGAACCGCGCGCCGGCCTGCGCAGCGGCCATATGCCGGGCGCACTCAACCTGCCCTACAATGACCTGCTCAACGCCAAGACCGGGACCATGCTGCCTGACGCCGAGCTCAAGGCCCGGATCAAGGCGTCGGGCATCGATCCCGCGAAGAAGGTCACCGCGAGCTGCGGCTCCGGAGTCACCGCCTGCGTCGTCGGCCTCGCCCTCTATCTCACCGGCGCGCCGGAGGCCGCGATCTACGATGGCTCGTGGACCGAATGGGGCGGTCGGGCCGACACGCCCATCGTCACAGGCCCGTAGCCTGGAAGACTGCCGGCCGTTCTGCCTGAGCGCATGCTGGACAATCTGATTGCGCGACTGCCGGCCCGCCATTCCCGTCGTCGCGCGCACGGCTCCTGGCCGGCATTCACTTCCACGAAGGTTGGATCCGTCAGCCGTAGCGCAAGATCCGCAGGGAACACTTGTGGCCGCCGAAGTGACGGCTGTGCCATAGTTGGGATCATGACCGCGAAGAAAACTTATACCCGTCCCGACACTGTTTTGGCCGTTGCCGGCCGCGATCCCGACAACAACTTCGGCATCGTCAATCCGCCCGTCTACCACGCCTCGACCATCCTCTCCCCGACCATGGAGAAGTTCGAGAACCGCGTGCCGTTCGAGGGCTTCGGCTACGGCCGCAACGGCACCCCGACGCAGAAGGCGCTCGAGGACGCGGTCGCCGCAATAGAGGGCGCGTACCGTTCGATCGCCGTGCAGTCGGGCCTCGCTGCGGTCACTGGCGCGATCGTGGGCTTCCTCAAGACGGGCGACCACATGCTGCTGACCGACAATTGCTATGGTCCGGCGCGCCGCTTCGCCAACACCACGCTCAAGGGCTTCGGCGTCGAGACGACCTTCTTCGATCCGATGATCGGCGCGGGCATCGAGAAGCTGATCAAGCCCAACACCAAGGTCGTCTATCTCGAGGCGCCGGGCTCGCAGACGTTCGAGGTTCAGGACGTCGAGGCGATCGCCGCGGTCGCCAAGAAGCACGGCGCGGCGGTGATGATCGACAATACCTGGGCCACGCCGCTCTACTTCAAGCCGTTCGACCACGGCTGCGACCTGTCGATCCACGCCGGCACCAAATACATCGTCGGCCACTCCGACGCGATGATGGGCATCATCTCGTGCCGCGATCGGGCGATGTTCGAGACGGCCAAGACGGCGTGTCAGAACTTCGGCTTTCATGCCGCGCCGGACGACAGCTACCTCGCCCTTCGCGGCCTGCGCACGATGGCGGTGCGCCTGCGCCATCACGAGAAGAGCGGCATCCACATCGCCCAGTGGCTCAAGATGAGGCCCGAGGTCGACAAGGTGCTGCATCCCGCCCTGCCCGACTGCCCCGGGCACGACAACTGGAAGCGGCTGTTCAAGGGTTCGTCCGGCCTCTTCTCCTTCACGCTGCGCGACGGCACCAGCAAGAAGGCGGTCGCGGCGATGCTCGATGGCATGGACATCTTCGGCATGGGCGCCTCGTGGGGCGGCTACGAAAGCCTGCTGATCCCGGCACATCCCGACAACTACCGCTCGGCGGTGCCGTGGCCCAAGGACAAGCACCTGCTGCGCGTCCATATCGGTCTCGAGGACGTCGAGGATCTGAAGACCGACCTCGCCGAAGGCTTCGACCGGCTCAACCGCGCGCACAACGCCTAAGGGGGGCTTCTGCTTCTGCCGCCTGCGACCGGATGTTGCGGCCGGTTTTTCAGGCTTGCTGAAATCGGTGCGGTGTCGGACCGTTCCGCCAACAAGAACGGCAGGACGAGGTGACACGATGAAGCGGCGCGATTTCACCGCGGGCGTAGCGCTCACCGTCCTGGCGCCGGCCATCGCCCGGGCGGCCCCCGCAGTCAAGATGCAGGAGACACCGAGCCTCGCGGAGCAGGTGAAGGCGGGCTCCCTGCCGTCGGCCGACAAGCGCATCCCCGACGCGCCGTCGATCGTGAAGCATTTCGCCGGCGCCGACGGCGCGGGCAAGCCGGGCGGGCAAATCAACATCCTGGTGACGAGCGCACGTGACACCCGACTGATGACGCTTTACTCCAATGCGCGGCTGATCGTGTACGACGACCAGTTCAAGCTACAGCCCGACATCCTCGAGAGCTACGAGGTCAAGGACAACCGCGAGTTCACCCTGAAGCTGCGCGCCGGTCACAAGTGGTCGGACGGCCATCCCTTCACTACCGACGACTTCCGCTTCTTCTGGGAGGATATCGCCAACAACAGCGAACTGTCGCCTTCCGGACCGTCCGTCGAGCTCCTCGTCGAGGGCAAGCCGCCCAAGGTCGAGATCGTCGATGAGCGGACGATCCGCTACAGCTGGGACAAGCCCAACCCTTATTTCATCGAAAGCCAGGCGCGCGCTGCGCCCCTCTTCCTGTTCCGGCCGGCGCATTATCTCAAGACCCTCCACGGCAAGTACACGCCCGAGGAGGAAATCCTGAAGCGTTACAAAGGCAGCCGTTGGGCCAACGTCTTCCGGCGCCAGGACGCGATGTACGGCAACAGCAATGTCGACATGCCGACGCTCAACGCCTGGAAACTGACGACGGTGCCGCCGTCGCAACGCTTCGTGTTCGAGCGCAATCCTTACTACTACCGGGTCGACGAGAAGGGTGTGCAGTTGCCCTATCTCGACAAGGTCACCTTCACCGTGGTCGCGGCCAACCTGATCCCGGCCAAGGCGGGCCTCGGCGAATCGGACCTGCAGCCGCGCTACCTCGGCCTGAGCGACTACACTTTCCTGCGCGACGCCTCGAAGAAGTCCGGCATCAAGGTGCTGCTGTGGGAGAAGGGCTCGGGCTCGGAGGTCGCCTTCTATCCCAACATGAACGCGGCCGACGAGACCTGGCGGAAGCTCAACCGCGACGTCCGTTTCCGCCGCGCCCTCTCGCTGGCGATCGATCGCGAGGAGCTGAGCGAGGCGGTTTACAGCGGTATGGCCAAACCTTCGGCCAACACCATCATGCCGCGCTCCCCCCTGTTCAAGCCGGAGCTCGCCACCAAGTGGTCGACGCACGACGTCAAAGCGGCCAACAAGCTGCTCGACGAGGTGGGGCTCGACAAGAAGGGCGGCGACGGCATCCGCCTGCTGCCCAACGGCCAGCCGGCGTTGATCGTCGTCGAGCACACCAGCGAGAAGGCCGACGAGGTCGACAACATGACCCTGGTCAGAGACCACTGGAAGAAGATCGGCATCCACATCGAGCTCAAGCCGCAAACCGCCGAGAACTTCCGCCTGCGCACCTTCTCGGGCGAGGCGATCATGACCGCCTATGCCGGCGTCACCACCGCGGCGCCGACGGTCAACACCAGCCCCAAGGAGTTCGCGCCGGTGATGCTGGGCGGGCTGCAATGGCCGAAATGGGGCCTGTTCATCGAATCGCACGGCAAGCAGGGCGAGCCCTGCGACATGGACGAGGGCAAGAAGCTGCTCGAGCTCCTGCACACCTGGGAGCGCTCAACTGACGACGCCGTGCGCCGCAAGGCATGGGACGAGATCCTGGCGGTGAACGCCGAGCAGGTTTTCTCGATCGGCACGGTGAATGCGGTGCGCCAGCCGCTGACGGTCGCCAAGAAGCTGCGCAACGTGCCGGAGAAAGGCTACTGGGCGTGGGATCCGGGCGGCTATATCGGCCTCTACAAGCCCGACACCTTCTGGATGAGCCAGTAGCCGCTGCGCGCCCTGCTGTCGCGCAGGGCCGCTACTTCTTCGTGAGCTTGCCCTCGAAGAGGCAGTAGCCATCGAGCATGATCGTCGAGGCGCCCTCCTTGAGGGAGCCCACGACGTCCATCTTGTTGCCGCCGCCCACGATGGCGGTCGCCTTGAACTTCATGTCGGGGCCCAGCGTTGCCTTGAAGTTCCGCTCCGGGCGGCCTTCCTGCTGGAAGCGTCCCTGCACATCCGTGCCGACGACCGTGACGTCGATGGTCATCTTGTAGGTCGGGCACTTGCCGCTTCCAGGGACGTTCTCGCCATATCCCGTCCAGGTGAAAATGGCCGGCTCGGCCGACGCCGGCACGGCAAGAAGGAGGGCGGCCAGGGCGGCTCCAGCTACTCTATTCAGCATCGACATTCCCTCACCAGAAGGCGGCAACAATTTCTCACCGGCTGCAGTCGGCACCCATCGCGCGACCACTGCATGATTCTAGCCATTCTCGGTGTCGAAATCGCGCTGTTTTGACGGTCCCGGCCGGTTATTTCGGATCCAGAGGAGCTCTTCAACCCACCATAAGGCGGCCCTTGAAGAGGTTTCCGTCTGCGGGCCTAACGCCCGGCGCGGACGAGGCGGCCCGGCAGCGCGCCGGTCGTCTCGCCGTGGCGATAGACGATCTCGCCCGACACGACCGTCGCATCGAAACCTTCCGTGCGCTGGACCAGGCGCTTGCCGCCGGCCGGCAGGTCGTAGACCACCTCGGGCCGGCGCAAGCGCATGTTGTCGTAGTCCAGCACGTTGATGTCGGCCTTCAGCCCGGGCCTCAGCACGCCGCGATCATGCAGGCCCATCTCGCGGGCATTGTCCGATGTCAGCCGCTTCACCGCCCACGCCACCGGGAACAGCGAGCCGCTCGAGCGATCGCGCGTCCAGTGGGTCAGCGTGTAACTCGTCGCCGTCGCGTCGCACATGATGCCGACATGGGCGCCGCCGTCGCCGAGACCAACCAGCGTATTGGGGGCCGCAAGCATCTCGGCCACCACGTCGAGGTTGCCCGACGCGTAGTTCGTCACCGGCAGGTAGAGCATGTTGCGGCCATCGCCCTCGACCAGCAGGTCGTAGGCCACCTCCTCCGGCGAGCGGCCTTCGCGCGCCGCTCGCGCGGCGATGCTGCTCTCCGCCTTCGGCTCGTACTCGGGCGGATCGACGAACGGATACATGCGGTCCCAGCGCTCGATCCGTCTGGCGCGCGCCGGGCCATCGAAGCTCTCGGCCAGGATGCGGGCACGGAACACCGGATCGCGCAGCCGGGCGAGTCGTTCGGGAAACGGCAGACGGGCGATCTGCTTGTAGCTCGGCCGGTGGATGAACGGGTTCTGCGACAGCTCGAGCCCCAGCAGCACGCTGGTCGGCCGCGAGCGGATCTGCGCGGTGATGCGCAGACCCTCGGCATTCGCCTCGTCGATCCGCCCCATCAGCGTCCGCCACCCGTCGGGCTGGCCGTGCTGCTGCAGCAGGCTGATCGTGACCGGCCGGCGCGATTCGCGGGCGAGCCGCCGGAACAGGCCGATCTCCTCCTCCTGGTCCTCGAAGTCCGACACGATCTGCAGCCAGCCCATGCCCGCGTCGCGCATCGCATGGGCGATCGTCGTCAGTTCGGCTTCCTCGGCGCGCACGGTCGGGATGTGTCGGCCGTCGGCCGCCTTGTGATTGAGCGTGCGCGAGGTCGAGAAGCCGAACGCGCCGGCCTTCAGGCCCTCGGTCGTGAGCTGTGCCATGTGCTGGCGATCCCGCTCGGTCGCAGGCTCGCGGTTCGCGCCGCGCTCACCCATCACATAGACGCGCAACGCGGCGTGCGGCACCTGCGCTGCGACGTCGGCATCGTAGGAGCGCCGGGCCAGCGCATCGAGATAGTCCGGGAAGCTGTGCCAGTTCCAGGGCAGGCCCTCGCTCAGCACGACCTCCGGGATGTCCTCCACGCCTTCCATCAGGTTGATCAGCAGATCGTGCTGGTGGGCGTGGCAGGGCGCGAAGCCGACGCCGCAATTGCCGAGCAGTACCGTCGTCACGCCGTTCCAGGTCGACGGTGACAGCCGGTCGCTCCAGGTCACCTGGGCGTCGTAATGGGTGTGGACATCGACGAAGCCCGGCGTCACCAGCTTGCCGCGCGCGTCGATCTCCTCGGCGCCTTTGGAAAGATTCTTGCCGATCGCAGCGATGCGGCCATTTTCAACCGCAAGATCGGCCTCGTAGGGATCGTCGCCGGAACCATCGACGATCGTGCCGTTGCGGATCACCAGACTGGACATGCGTTGCCTCGTGGGTCGCGCAACTCCAGCGGCATCGACCGGCCGGGGCAAGCACAAAGTCGCCGACAAATCCGCAGAGGAAGACCATGGGGATGGTCTTTGCCTTCGTGGCGTAGGTCTCAATAAGGACACCAGAGAGCGCCTTTTCGATGACCAATGATCTCGACGCGGCCCTCGCTCTTTCCCGCTTCGGGCTCGGCGCCCGAGACGGCAGCATGGCTGCAATCGGCTCGGACCCGCGCGGCGCACTGCGCCACGAGGTCACCGGCCGTGCACTGGGGATGCCGGCCGGCCCGGAGCTCCGGTCCTCGCCGGAGCTATTGGTCGACCTCTACGCCTTCCTGAAGGAGCGCAGGCTGGAGCGCGAGCGCAAGAACGAGAAGGCAACAGCGCAGGATGCCGCCGGCAGGCCGATGTCGCGCCGGGCGATGATGACCGGCGGCCAGAGCACCGCGGTCAGCCCGACTGCAGGCGCGATGAACAATCGGCCGCAGGTCGTCTTTCTCGCGGAGGTCGACGCGCGCTTCAACGGCACCGTACGCGAGCCGCTGATCGGCTTCCCCGAGCGCCTGGCGATGTTCTGGACCAACCACTTCGCCGTCGCGGTGTCGAAGGGACCGGGCGTGCGGACACTCGCCGGTGCTTTCGAGCGCGAGGCGATCCGGCCGCACGTCTTCGGCCGCTTCGAGGACATGTTGCTGGCGGTCGAGACCCATCCGGCGATGCTGGCCTTCCTCGACAACGCCCAGTCGATCGGCCCCGATAGCCGCGCCGGCGCGCGCTCCAGGCGCGGCCTCAACGAGAACCTGGCGCGCGAGATCATGGAGCTGCACACGCTGGGCGTCGACGGCGGTTACAGCCAGCGCGACGTCACCTCGCTCGCCCGCATCATCACCGGCTGGACGATCGAGCGCGACCAGAAGGGCCCGCATGGCGTGCCGCTCGGCCAGCCCGGCACTTTCGTGTTCAATCCCAACGCGCACGAGCCCGGCACGCAGACGCTGCTCGGCGCCAGCTATCCCGACAACGGCGTGCAGCAGGGCCGTGCCGCACTGCGCGCCCTCGCTTCTCATCCGTCGACCGCAAAGCACATCGCGACCAAGCTCGCGCGCCACTTCGTCGCCGACTCGCCGCCGCCGGCGCTGGTCGCGCGGCTCGCCGATACCTTCACCCGTACGCGCGGCGAGCTGTCGGCGGTGTATCTCGCGCTGATCGACTCCGGCGAGGCATGGCACCCCGAGCTGGCGAAAATGCGCTCGCCGCTCGAGTACGTGGTGGCACTGTTGCGCGCCAGCGGCGAGAAGCCCAAACCGCAGGCGATCGCGGGCACGCTGCATGCGCTCGGCCAGCCGATCTGGAATCCGCCCGGCCCCAACGGCTTCTCCGATAAGGTCGATGCCTGGACATCGTCCGAGGGCCTGGCGACCCGCATCGATGTCGCCAACCTGATCGCCGCCGCGACGCCGGGCAGCGACGATCCGCGCCGCTTCGCCCGCGGCATCCTGGGCCCGCTGCTGTCGCCGCAAACCGACCAGGCGATGGCCCGTGCCGCCAACCGCAAGCAGGCGCTTTCGATCGCCTATCTTTCTCCCGAGTTCCAGAGGCGCTGACCATGCCGACCCTCATCACGCCCCGCCGTTCCGTTCTCGGCGCCACCGGTACCCTCTTCTCCTGGGCCTTCATGCCGCGCTTCGTCCAGGCCGCGGGTGCGCGCGACCCTCGGCTGGTCGTGATCATCCTGCGCGGCGCGCTCGACGGGCTGACCGCAGTGCCGCCGGTCGGCGATCCGTCCTACAAGGGCCTGCGCGAGCAGATCGCGTTCGGGTTCGAGGGACCGAACAAGGCGCTGCGGCTCGACAATTTCTTCGGGTTGCATCCCGCGATGCCGAACTTCGCGCGGCTCTATGGGGCGCAGCAGGCGGCGATTGTCCATGCCAGCGCCACCGCTTATCGCGACCGCTCGCACTTCGACGGTCAGGACGTCCTCGAATCGGGTTTCCCCCGGCCCGGCCACACCGACTCCGGCTGGCTCAACCGCCTGCTCGCCGGCCTGCCCAAGGGCTCGCGCGTGACGCGCACGGCGGAGACCCGCGCCCTCGCGATCGGTGCCAACGCGCCCTTGGTGATCCGCGGTCCCGCGCCGGTCCTGGGTTGGGCGCCGCCCATGCTCAAGCAGGCCGATCCGGAGCTGCCGCAGCGGCTGACCGACCTCTACGCCCACACCGATCCGCTGCTGGCGCGCGTGCTGGCCGAGGGCATCCAAACCGGCAAGATCGCCTCGGGCCTCGACATGAAGGCGCGCGGCGGGCCGGGCGACCCCAACGGCATGGAGCAGATGGCGACCGGCGCGGCGCGCCTGCTGGCG
>JAFEFF010000203.1 GCA_018240745.1 Pseudomonadota bacterium | reverse complement strand
GAACGGCGGCAGAAGCCCGCCCTGGACCCCCAGAAGGCGGGCTTCTCTTTTATCGTGCACCCCGAGGCGGACCGGGAGCAAACAACGGGGCCGCCGCCTGGTACGCGTGCGCCGTCGCGATCGTGAGCGCCGTGCGCCACGAAACCGTACCCAGCGAGCGTGTCGAGTCCGGGCTCCTCAATATCGATGCCCTCTTATAGCCGCGAGCCGAGCGGCGAGTGATCGAGGCACTATCGGAGACCCTCTGCGCAGCATAGAATTTTTCTTTGCCTGTCCACGGTGAAGGTCTGGCTGTGGTCGATATTTCCAGATCGGGTTTGTGCCGAAGATTCGCCCTGCTCGCTGCTGGCCCGTTTGCCATCGCATTGGCCGCGAGCGGGAGCGCGCAGGCCCAGACTCCGCCGGGGCAGCCGCAACCTTCGCCCGCCAAGCCGCCGGTTCTGGAGCCCCAGTCGATCGCTGCGTTGAAGCGTATGGGTCGGCATCTCGCCTCGCTCGAATCGTTCGAGATCGGGGCAACGCTCTCGATCGAGTACGTCCTCGACAACAATCAGAAGATCCTGGTCGGCGGCACGAGCCGGTACCGCGTGCGCCGCCCGGACCGCTTGCGCATCGATCTCTCGACCGACGTCCTCGACCGCGTCTTCCAGTACGACGGCAAGGACCTCGTCGTGACCGCGCCGAAGGAGAAATACTTCGCCCGTCTTGCCGCCAGGCCGACGGTGCGCGAGACCCTGGCCTGGGCCGCCCAGACCTTCGGCATCGAAGTGCCGCTGGCCGATCTGTTCGACTGGGCCGCCGCCGACCCGCCGGAGGCGGAGATCCGCGAAGGCTTCCTGGTCGGCAAGTCGCATGTCGGCGGAGTCGAATGCGACCACTGGGCCTTCCGTGAGGCCGATGCCGACTGGGAGATCTGGATCCGCACCGGTGACGCGCCGCTGCCCCTCAAGCTGTCGATCATCAACACGGCCGACTCGGCGCTGCCGCGCTACGACGCGGTGCTGTCGTGGCCGGAGACCGGCGACTTCCCGGACGCGATCTTCATCGAACCACCGGTGCCCGATGCCAAGCGCATCGACTTCCTGCCGCTGGCACCGCCTCCGGGGCCGCGCCGATGACGACGCGACGCGGGCGCGCCCGATGGTTGGCCGCTGCTCTTCTTCTGGCGTTCGGCGGCGCCCTGCTCGCGTGGGTCGAAGCCGATGCACGCCCCGGCGGCCGCGGCGGCGGCGGCGCGCGCATGAATGTCGGTCGGCAGTTCAACGGGCCGCGCAACTTCAGTCGGCCGCCCGCCGCCACCCGGCCGCCAGTCGCCAGCCAGCGCCCGTCGGTCGGCGGCCAGCGGCCCGGCGGAGCGCCACCGTCGGGTCTGGCGCCCCGCCCGACTCCACCGATCGCCAATGCGCCACCGCCACCCGGCACCGGCGGCCCGCCGAGACCGGCGCATCCGATCGCCGGTGTCCCGCCCCAGCGTCCTCCGGAAGGTCCCGGGACGCGCCCGCCCGACGGGACCCAACCGCCCGACCGGCCGGTCGAGCGGCCGCCCGGCTACTATCCCCCCTACAATCCCGTCTATACGCCGCCCTATCCGAGTTATTGGCCGCCACCCTATCCCGTCTATGGCGACGAGTATTATGGCGCGCAGGTGCCTCCGTCGGAGACACCTCCGACCGACACGATCGTGAGCTCCTTGCCCGCCGATTGCCGCCAGGTCGTCGTCGGCGACACGACGTACATGCTGTGCGGCTCGACCTGGTACGCGCCGCGCTTCTCCGGCAACCAGCTCGTCTACGTCGTGGTCGCTCCGCCGACCTGAACGCGATAGCCGCCCGGGAACCGACTCACGTTCCGGTCGAGGCCCTGCCGCTAGGTGATTGAGCCGCCCGCGGCGCGCAAGAACGCAACTGGCCCAGCGCATCAGGGAAGCAGAGGAGCCTCGCTGAGATTCGACCGAAAGTGCGCTAGATCACAGAAGGGCCCTCCGTTGCGGCTTAAGTTGAAGTTCGCGTCGGCCGTTGCTTGCTCCCAACGCCTTCGAGTTGGCCACCCCGGCGGTATTGCGCCGATGCCACAGTAGCGGCTCACCCGCACACTTAGCTGTTTTCTCGCCTTCACTCGTTGTTTACGTTCTTTTTGGAGGAGCGTCTCGACTGGCCACGGGGGGCGACATGGCAGAATTCGATCTGTCGGGCATCCGCGCGGAGCACCACGTCGCATGGGCGAGGCGTGCCATTCTTCTGACCGACATCGTGGGCTCGGTCGACCTCATCGAGCGGGACGAAGTCGGCACCGTCTCGCATTGGCTCGAATTCGTCGAGCATGTGAAGCGTAACATCCTGCCCGGCCATAACGGTCGCCTGGTCAAGAGCCTCGGCGACGGTATGCTGCTCGACTTCCCCGATGTGAGGTCCGGCGTGGCGGCCGCGTTGGCCATCCAGAGCGAGCGCCATCGTGCCAACGCCGCCCGCCCGGCCGACCGTCAGATGATGCTGCGCAGCGGTATGGAGGTAAGCGACGTCATCGTCGAGGCCGACGATGTATTCGGGCGCGGCGTCAATCTCGCTGCGCGCCTGATGAGCCTGGCCGGAGCAGGTGAGACCGTGGTCTCCCAACACGTGCGCGACGGGCTGACTGCCAGCATCGACGCCGACATCGAAGATCTCGGCGATTGCTATGTGAAGGGGATCGCCCAGCCGGTGCGCGCCTACCGCGTCGGACCGCCTGGACGGCGGGTTCGCGCACCACCCTCGACAATGCTCGACGAGATGGCCCCGTCGATCGCCGTCATTCCCTTCACCTCGCGCAACCTCGCCAATGATCACGGCGTGGTCGGCGAGATCGTGGCCGAGGAGGTCATCCGCCGCCTGTCCCAAGGCACGAATCTCAAGCTCGTGTCGCGCCTTTCGACCACTGCCTTCAGCGGACGCAATGCGCCGTTGGAGGAGATCGGCGGGCGGTTAGGTGCGGACTACGTCCTGTCGGGCGCGTATCAGACGGCCAATTCTCATTTTAAACTCGACGTCGAGCTTGCCGAGACCCGAACCGGCCGCGTTCTCTGGGCCGAGAGCCTGAAGGGCGAGTTGTCCAGCATCGTCGGCGGCGAGCAGGAGCTGATCGGCCGCCTGATCGAGAGTGTAGGCGCCGCAGTGACTAAGCAGGCGCTGCAGCTCTCTCGCAGCCAGCCCCTGCCGACGCTCAAGGCCTACACACTGCTGATGGCTGCCGTCAGTCTGATGCACCGCCTTTCGCCGCCCGACTTCGAAGAGGCGCATCGCCTTCTGCAGGCACTGATCGACCGCGGCGTGCGCCACCCGCTACCTGTCGCCTGGCTCGGCAACTGGTATGTGCTGCGCGTGCAGCAGGGCTGGTCGGAGGACCCTCTGCGCGACACCTATCTTGCGTCGGAGTGCGTCAAACGGGCACTCGACCTAGATCCAGACAACTCGCTGGCGCTCGCCGTCAACGGCTTCGTGCACGTGAACCTCCTGAAGAAGTTTGACGTCGCCGAGGAGTCCTACGAGCGCGCGCTCAACGCCAATCCCAGCAACGCTTTCGCCTGGCTGCTCAAGGGCACGCTGCATGCCTTCAAGAGCGAGGGCGAGCAGGCGGTCGAGCACACCGAGCGCGCGCTTGCGCTATCACCGCTCGACCCCCATCGCTACTTCTACGATTCGCTGGCGGCCACTGCCGCCGCGGCCGCCGGCCGCTACCAGCGTGCGCTTGAGCTGGCACAGCGCTCGATCAAAGCCAACCGCAAGCACACCTCGACCTTGCGCGTCATGGCGGTAGCTCAATGGGAACTCGGCTACCACGTCGAGGCACGCAAGACGGTGCAGGAACTGATGCGGCTGCAGCCCAGCATGACGGTCAGCGGCTGGCTTAAGAGTTCGCCGGCGGCGTCCTACGAGATCGGACGCCGCGCGGCGGAAGTGTGGCGTAGAGCGGGAGTACCTGAGTGATGGATTGAGCGAACCGAAAGGGGGCACGCATGTCTACGCAATCAACGGCCGGCGGACTAGGCG
The DNA here is from genome assembly GCA_018240745.1 of Pseudomonadota bacterium. Taxonomy (GTDB): domain Bacteria; phylum Pseudomonadota; class Alphaproteobacteria; order Reyranellales; family Reyranellaceae; genus Reyranella. Next base: position 44,767 of record JAFEFF010000203.1, on the reverse strand, counting down.
GCTTGGGCGGCCTTGGTGGATTGGGCGGCCTTGGTGGATTGGGCGGTCTTGGCGGATTGGGCGGCTTGGGTGGATTAGGCGGCCTCGGCCAGGTCGGTGGTCTCGCAAGCCTGAACTTGGCGAATTCCGGTGCCGTCGCCGAAGCTCTGATCTCCACACGCGACGGCATCGTCGGGCCATGGGCGCCTCCAGCTCCCGATCCAGTGCAGTTGCCTCTCGATAATCCCAACAACCTCGAACGCTGGGAGCCTTGGGTCAGAGCAAGCGTGTTCGACTTCGAGCTCGTCTCGCACCTTGGTTTCCGCCGAGTCGGCGTAACCAATAACATGCTCCTGCAGCACCTCCGGTCCGTCGGGCCCCTCTCCTATAGGCGGCTTGCAATGATCTCTCGTCCGACTGTGGCGAGGTTCAAGCAATACCTAGTCTTTATGAACAGCTACGCCGACCTTCGTGGCGACCGCGCGACCGAGATCATGACTCAGATGAACGGCACGCTCGCCTTCCTGAGCGCGATTCCGTTCCTCAATCCGGCCCGCACGCCCTACACGTTCGAGCTGCTTGGCGCGGCGCTGCGTCTGGCGAATTTCGCAGAGATGCGCTTTAAGCAGGCGCTCGCCAGCCGGCGAGCGAACGAATATTCGCCACAGGTTCAGCCGATGATCTTGACGCCGTCGCACAGCAGCTTTCCGAGCGGCCATGCGACAGAAGCGTTCACGTCAGCGTACGTGCTATGGCGGCTTTTGCAGACATCCGGGAGCCCGCCCTACGGTCACATAAGTTGGCGCAACCAGCTCATGCGTCTGGCGTCGCGAATCGCCATCAATCGGACAATAGCCGGCGTGCACTTCCCGGTCGACAGCGCTGCGGGGTGCTTCCTCGGAATTCAACTCGGACGATATCTGTGGCGGCTTGGTGCCGGCCTGCCGAACTACCCGGCCTATAGGTTCATTGGCACCAACTACCCGTGGGGCAACCCTCCGCCGAATGACGGCGATTTCTACTGGGAGGTGATCTTCGACCGGCTGAATCTTCTCGGCCCGCCTGTACCTTACATCGCCAATCTGGGAGTGCAGCCACTCACTCCCAGTCCGATTCTTAGATGGCTGTGGCGCAAGGCGAGGAGCGAGTGGCGGTAAGCGTTAGGGCTCAGTGACAGGGCCACGGGGAGGTCTCCAATGGCAAAGCGGAAACAGCAGGAAAAACGCGCGGGCGCTTGGGACAGAATCAATCCCTACGTCAATTGGGCGCTTGGCCCGGGACGCAGCGACTATTTCATTCCTGGGCGTCAAGAGTCTGGGAAGGAGCGGATGCCCCTTCTCCTGCAATTGAAGGCAGATACTGCGAAGGATTTCCTTGATGGCGTCTTCATCAAGAGACCGGTATTCCGCAAGCGCTGGCAGGACTCGTTCCAGGTCTTGTGCAGCAACACCAAGCCCAGGGATGGGAAGCCCGCGGTCTGGGTTGGCACTATGGCGACCCAGGACATTGTCGAGAGGATTGCCGGGCCCGCGCCGCGGCGCTCCGTCGACAGCGTGTCGCTCGGGCGCCCGCTCGATACCCAAGCGCTTGGAACGCTGAGCAAACGGGTGGTAAGGCGCAAGGCGTCGATCGCTCTAGCCACGCCACCCTATCCGCGCCCCGTCGTCATGGGTGTCATCGATGACGGGATTGGTTTCGCCAACGAGCGGTTCCGCAAGATTGTCGGCGGTGTGATCGAATCGCGGGTCGAGAATTGGTGGTTACAGGACGGCCCCAATCCTCCACCTGCGGTCCCACCGTTCACGCTTCCTCCGCCACAGGCTGTGCCCTTTGGCTGCGAACTGTATAAGTCGCAGATTGATTGGACCCTACAGAACTCCATGGTTGATGGCGTGATCGACGAGGGTCTTGTCTATCGCAAGGTCCGCCTGATCGACTTTGCCAGGCCGCTTGCCGCGGCGGACGTCAACCACCAGTCTGCGGCTTGGTGTGCTTCGCACGGCACGCATGTCATGGATCTCGCTTGTGGCTTCGACCCCAGCCCGCCGGTCCACAACCGGCCGATCATGTGCGTCCAGCTTCCTACGAGGGTGACGGCCGACGAAAATCCCGGAGAGCTCTACTATTATATTGCCCATGGGATCACCCATATCGTGGAGCGTGCCCAGGACCTCGCGCAGTCTTGGGGCCTCGCTAGCCTGCCGGTCGTGATCAACGTGAGCTATGGGCTTCTGGCAGATCCGCACGATGGGACAGGATTTCTCGAAGCCTTTATCGACCACAAGATCCAGGAATGCCGGACCAGGGGGATTGACCTTCGCGTGGTCCTGCCTTCCGGCAACAGCTATCTTTCGCGCATTCACGCCCAGGTGTCGTTCACGTCCGCAGCGCCTAGAACATTGCAATGGCATGTCCAACCAGACGATCGGACGCCCAGCTTCCTGGAAATTTGGCTTCCTCCCGACCCGATTGCGATTGCAAGCCGAGTAACCCTCAGGATCACTTCGCCAGCGGGTGCAAGTTGGACCATCCCGGAGTTGCCATTTTCCACAGTGTATTTTGGGGCATCACCCTATTACGGCCAAGTAGCTTCGAGTCCCTGGCTGCCGTCGAGCCGCACGCGCTTCATCATCATGCTGCAGCCGACCGGACGGCCTGACTCGGGTGTTCTAGTCCCGGAGCTTGCCCCTGCCGGCACCTGGAAGATTGAGTTCCGGAATACCGGTGGTCTGACATCTGCAGCCCGCCACATTATTCACGCCTGGGTTCGCCGTGATGACCAGGTTTATGGCTTTCCCGTTCGCGGCCGGCAGTCATACCTTACGGATTCCCTCTACAGAGCGTTCGATCATGCCGGGCGGGACGAGGAATTCGACAATTCTAGCTTGGTCAAACGCGAAAACACCATCAACTCACTGGCGACCGGAACAGAAGCGATCGTGATGGGAGGCTACCTGGGAAAGGAGGGAGTGGTGGCGAAATACTCGGCGGCCGGGTCCAGGACCGGAATGCCGGCACCACCGCCATTCCCTAATCCGCCGGTGGCGACGACATCCCGTTGGCCCGATGCCGTCGCGGTGAGTGAGGATTCGCGTGTGCATACAGGCGTCTTGGCGGCCGGCTCGTACAGCAATTCCCGAGTTGCCATGGGTGGGACCAGCGTCGCTGCACCCCAAATTGCCCGCCGTGTCGCGGACAATCTGGCTATGGGCAACCCGGGGGATCGGCAGACGGTTCGGTCTTGGGCGGTACCCTTGCCGCAGTTCGAGCGCAGTGGAGCGGGATGGATCGCGACCGTTCCTATTGTCAGGTTGAAGAGATTCGAGTGATGCGCCTGTGCCGGCGCAGGAACCTACCTTGACCTCTTTGAGCTGCTTCTCGAAATCGTCCAGGCCCTTGCGGAAGCGGACATCGACCTGCATCGTCACGTGAAATTGCAAGAGATTATCGAAGAGCGGGCTGATGGTAATGCCTCTCGCTCGTGCTAGCGTATTCGATAGGCGTTAGGGAGGACGTCAGGTCTTGAGACGACGCCAGTTCATACCGGCGCTCCTCGTCGCAACGGCGAGAACTGGCGGCGCATCGGCTCAGGGCGCGGGCAGGCCGACAATCGGCTTTCTAAGTTCACGATCTGAGAAGGATTCGACACCGCATGTCGAAGGCTTCCGGCGCGGACTTGCCCAGGTCGGCTTCGCCGAGGGACGCAATCTCACTATTGAGTGGCGCTGGGCCGGTGGAAAGTATGACCGGCTGCCGGAGATGGCGCGCGAACTGGTCGATACGAAGGTCTCGGCAATTGCCGCGATGGGCGCGGCGCCCTCCGGGCTTGCAGCAAAGGCCGCGACCTCAGTCATCCCGATAGTATTTGTGGCCGCTAACCCGCTGAAGAACGGACTGGCGAACAGCTACAGCCGCCCATCGGGCAACGTCACTGGCATCGACATCGTCAGCGGGGAACTGGGGCCGAAGCGGCTAGAGTTGATCTGCAAGCTCTTGCCGAGCGTGGGCCAGATCGGCTTGCTGCTCCACCCAGGCAATCCGGGCATGGCGGAGTACCGGCAGAATGTGCAGGCCGCAGCCAAGCAGCTTGGGCGCTCCCTCTTGGTCGCTTCGGCAGCCAGCGAAGCCGAGATCACCGAGGCCTTCGCCGCCATGGCCCGCAATGGCGTCGGTGCGCTGGTCGTCGAGAACGATCCATTCTTCCATTCGCGCCGCGCGCAGTTCATCTCGCTTGCCGCGCGAAGCGCCCTACCCGCCATCTATCATATTCGCGAATTTCCGGACAGCGGCGGCCTGATGAGCTATGGCGCGAACCTCGCTGAGGCCTATCGCCAGGCCGGCGGCTATGTTGGCAAGCTGCTCCTCGGCGCCAAGGTCATCGACTTGCCGATCGCGCGTCCAACCCGCATCGAAATGGTGTTCAACGCGGATACCGCAAAGACACTCGGCATTGCCGTGCCGCCTGAGTTCTTCGCGGAGATCGATGAGATAGTCGAGTAGCCCGCAAGCGAACCCGCAGCACACTGCGATGCCAACCACCATCTAACCCTGTGTGGAACACCCCCGAGAACGCCCTCTTGCTGGGTCTCTTGATAATGGCGGAGAGGAAGGGATTCGAACCCTCGATACGGGTTTACCCCGTATAACGGTTTAGCAAACCGCCGCCTTCGACCGCTCGGCCACCTCTCCGCGAGCCCGTTAAGACCCCGGCGATCGATTTCCACGACGGATGCGCGGCGGTTCTAGCGGCGGGGGGCGGGCAAGTCAAACACGACCGCAAATTTCATCGCAAAATCAGGCTCTTGGCGCTCCGCTGGCGGCGTGCGACGGTGGCCGGATGAGCACCCGGGCCCCCTCCTCGATCGAGATGCTTAAGCGCCTCGTGGCGTTCGACACGACCTCGCGCAACTCCAACCTCGAGCTGATCCGGTACATCCAAAGTTATCTCGACGGGTTCGGCGTCAGGAGCACGCTGGTGCCCAACGCCGAGGGCACCAAGGCCAACCTGTTCGCGACCATCGGACCGGAGGCCGAGGGCGGCATCGTGCTGTCGGGCCATACCGACGTCGTGCCGGTCGACGGCCAGCCGTGGGACAGCGATCCCTGGACGCTGACCGAGACGCCGGACGGCAATCTCCATGGGCGGGGCACCTGTGACATGAAGGGCTTCATCGCCGCCGCGCTCAGCCATGTGCCGGCGTTCCAGAACGCGCAGCTCAAGGTGCCGATGCATCTCGCCTTCAGCTACGACGAGGAGATCGGCTGCCTCGGCGCCCATTCGCTCGCCGAGCGGCTGGTCGGCAGCGTGCCGCGGCCGCGCGCCGTGATCGTCGGCGAGCCGACCATGATGGGTGTGGTCAATGCGCAGAATGCCGGCGGCGGCATCGTCGCCACCTTCACCGGCTTCGAGGCCCATTCGTCGATGACCCATCTCGGCGTCAGCGCCATCCATTTCGCCGGCGACTTCATCCATTGGCTGAACGAGCTGCAGGAGGAGTTGGCGCAGCGCAAGCATCCTCACCTCGACACCGTGCCCAACCACACCACGATCAATGTCGGCATCGTCACCGGCGGCACGGCGGGCAACATCCTGGCGCGCGAATGCACGCTCAACTGGGGCTACCGCACCCTGCCCGGCGACGATCCATGGGAAGTGCAGCGCCGCGCCGAGACCTACATCGCCGAGCTGCTGCTGCCGAAGATGAAGGCCCGGCACCCCGACGCCGACATCACGCTCAAGCGCCGCTCCTTCGTGCCCGGCCTGCTGCCGCAGGAGAACGAGGAAGCGGCCAGGCTGGCGCTGCAATGGACCGGCGGCAACCGAACCTACGCGGTGCCCTATGGCACCGAAGCCGGCATCTTCCGCGGCCACGGCATCCCCACCGTGATCTGCGGGCCGGGCGACATCGCCCAGGCGCACCAGCCCAACGAGTTCGTGGCCAGGTCGCAGATGGATGCCTGCGACGCCTTCCTGCGGAAACTCATCCGATGGGCCGAAACACATTAGCGAGAGCGAGCCGCCGCCGGCTGCTGCAGCTCGGCCAGCCGGGCGTCGAGCGCGTGCTCGGCCTGCTCCGCGGCGAGCGGCGCGCCGCCGTGATGCAGGTCGGCGCGCCGTCGCTGAAGGATCTGGCGCCGGGAATGGTGCGCCGCGCTTAGTCCCGGCGGGCCGCCTCGAACAGGAACCAGGTGCGCTGTTCGGTTTCGTCGACCCAGTTCTCGATCAGGCTCGCCGTGGCGATGTCGTTGTGCTCGTCGCAAACCTCGTGGAGCACGCGCATGTTCCTCGCGAGCTGCTTGTTGTCCTCGCGCAGCTCGGCGAGCATGTCCTGCGGGCTGACGTACTCGGCATCGTTGTCGAGCACGCGCTGCAGCTTCTTGACCTGGCCGATCGAATGCAATGCCTTGCCGCCGAGCTTGCGCGCACGCTCGGCGATCGGATCGACCATCGCGTAGATCTGGTTCGACTGCTCGTCGAGCAGCAGGTGATAGTCGCGGAAGTGCGGTCCCGACACGTGCCAGTGGAAATTCTTGGTCTTCATCCAGAGCGCCAGCACGTCGGCAGCGAGGATGGCGAGCCCGCCTGTGATATCCTTGGTCGCATTGCCGCCGAGATCGGTGGGCGTCGCGAGGTTGGCGGACCGCCGCGCCTTGACGTTCTTGCTCATGACCCGAGACTCCATGGTGGCACTCGCGGCCGACCTTAGACCCCTTCCAAACCGGATGCCACCGCGCGCAACCGTCTTCGTTGTCCGTTCGACATCTTCGCGCCTCGGCCTCGTCGCCGAGCGGCCCGACTAAGCGCCGGCGCAGACCGCCTTCTCGACGCGGAACACGCTGTGCTGGCCGTAGCGCTTCTTGTAAGCGTCGATCACCGCCTGCACCTTGGCCGTATGCGCCGGGGCATCGAACACCACGACGACGAGGAGCTTGCTGCGCTCGCGCTCGATGCGGCCGTCGGGCATGCGGTACTGGCCGCGCACGTCGAGCACGCTCAAGCCGTCGGGAAAGCGCCGCGTCACCTCTTCATTGAGGAATGCCGCCCACTCCGCTTCGGAAACCTGGCGGTCCTTTTCGATGCTGAGGCCGAAATAGAGATCGACCTCGACCGCCGGCTCGAGCGGCGCCGCGCAAGCGGATGCAGGCGCGGCTGTCCGGACGGACGGCGTGCAGGCGCCGAGCGCCAGCAGCGCGGCGAGCAACGTCCGCTTCATCCGGCTAGTTCAGGTACGGAACCGCCATGCCCTTGATCACGGGTGGCCGCGCGTTGATCGTGTCGTACCAGCGCTTGACGTTGGGGAAATCGGCCAGGTTCACCTGATGCCACTCGTGGCGCGCGGTCCACGGGAAGATCGCGATGTCGGCGATGGTGTAGTCCGCGCCTGCGGCATACGCGTTGCTCGCCAGTTGCCTGTCGAGCACGCCGTACAGGCGCTTGGCCTCGTCGACATAGCGCTTGATGCCGTACTCGATCTTGGTCGGCGCCGCGCGCAGGAAGTGGTGCGCCTGGCCGAACATCGGACCGACGCCGCCCATCTGCCACATCAGCCATTCGTAGGTCTTGTACTTCGCCACCGGATCCCTGGGCAGGAACTTGCCGGTCTTGTCGGCGAGGTAGATCAGGATCGCGCCGGATTCGAACAGGCTGATCGGCTTGCCGCCGGGGCCGTCGGGATCGACGATCGCCGGGATCCGGTTGTTCGGGCTGATCTTCAGGAACTCGGGCTTGTGCTGCTCGCCCTTGGAGATGTCGACCTTGTGCACGCTGTACGGCAAGCCGCACTCCTCGAGCATGATCGAGATCTTGCGGCCGTTGGGCGTGCCCCAAGTATGGAGTTCGATCGTCGCCAATGTTTCTCTCCCCCTCTGTCGGCGTGTTCGTATTGGCTCGACTTCTATATGTCGTCGCTCGAACTGTCGAAGCCCGAATCGTCGCTCGAATCATCCGAGGTGAGGTCGTAGTCGTCGGCCGAGCCATCGTCCTGTGCGAGATCGGCGGACGAGAGCTGGTCCGGCGGCATCAGCGGCGAACTGTCGGACAGAGGCTGCACGTCGGACAGGGGTGAGGCGAACGCCTGCGTGCTGTGGCCGAACATGTTGCGGATGCCTTCGAACAACAGCGCGCCGCCCGCGACGCCCGCCGCCGTGGCGAGGGCCGAACGCAGGAAGCCGCCGCCGGCCGATGCTTGCGGTGCCGTGCCCCACGGTGAGGCCGGTGGTGAGGCCGGCGCCGGCGCAGGGGTCGGCGCGGCGCCCCACGGGCCGGGCCGCGGCGCATTGGCAAGGAAGCTCCCCTGCCCTCCGCCGTGCGCCTTGCCCTCGAGCTCGGCGATGCGCGCCCGCGCCTGCTTCAGCGCCTCCTCCTGCACCAGGGCGGTCTGCACGAGCAGGTAGGGCGAAGCCGGCTGGCGCGCGACGTAGCTCGCGATCAGGCGCTCGGCCTCGGCATCGCGCGGCTGGTTCTCATATTGCTGCAGACGGCCGAACAAATCGGCGATCAGGTCGCGTTCCTGCTGTTGCATGGCGGGCCTCCCTCCCAGGAAAGGGCACGGAGAACGTGGTTGTCGCCTTTCCGAGCGTCAAGGGCCCCAGGGCCCGGCAAGGGTTGCAGGACGCGACCGCCAGGGCACGATCCAGAGCGTCCGCCCCAGGCCTTTGGCGCTCCAGCAATCCTCCGGGAAACGGGCCACGACCTCAGCCTCGCTCTCGCATCACCGCGAAGAGCTTCGGCATGGTTACAGCCTCGTGAAGTCCATGTACCAGTTGGTCTCCCAGTCGTTGCCCTCGTCGGCCGAAAAGGCCTGTTCCCACCGCGCGGCGTCGGCGGCGATGCGCGACCAGATGTAGCGGACGCGAATATCGCGGCCGTTGTGCACATCATCGCCATGGAACACACCGAATGGGCCGTCCGGGCGCTGCGAGAAGCTGCCGTATACGGGTGCGCCGATCACGCCCGGCCGGCGGCTGTCGAGCCACTGGATCGTCCAGCGCCCGCTAACGGCGTCCCACAGGCGCAGACTCATGCCGGTGTAACGGTTACCCGGCATGGCGATGTCGTTCTCGTCGGTATTGCCGAGACCGCCCAGTATCTTGCGGGCCGCGCACGTGCCTTCGAACTCGATCCAGTCGTTGCAGCCGGCGAGCCGGCGCACGCGGTAGCGGTGCTGGACACGCCAGATTCCCATCAGGAAATCGAAGTCCGCCGAGGTCGTCGCGGCGGGCCTGAGAACGGGACGGGCAAGCGTCTTGAGCATGGCGGGCTCCTTTGGTGCGTACGAGGTTCTAGGCCCGTCTACCTGCCAACTTGTGTCAGGATATTTTTCCCGCTGCGTGTCGGATACACTGGAGGCGATGACGGCCGTTCGCTGGGGCCTCGCGGCCAAGCTTTTCGCCACTCTCCTTGTGCTCGGGGCCATTGCCGTCGTGGTGACGGCGGCGCTGGGTTATGTGCGCTCGCGCGACGCTCTCGAGGAGGCGATCTACGACCAGCTCACTGCCACACGCATCGCCAAGGCGCGCCAGGTCGAAACCTATTTCCGCACCACCCGCGACGAGCTCCGGCTGCTCGCCAGCTCCAAGATGGTGCTCGACGCGCTGCACGGCATGCGCGAAGGCGTCGACGAGCTCGACAGGCAGCGTCCGCCGGAGGAGATGCGCAAGAAGGTCGAGGCATGGTACGCCGAGAACGTCCTGCCCCACCTGCAGCGCATGTACGGCAAGGACGCCTCGGTGCAGGAGTATCTTCCCGGCCAGCGCAGCGGCACCTACCTGCAATACCACTACATCGTGAACAACCCGCACGCCGGGGAGCGGCGCGCCCTGCTGGACGATGCGGGCGACGGCAGCAAGTACAGCGCCGTCCATGCCCTCTACCATCCCCTGCTGCGGGCCGCCGCACGCACCACCGGGTTCTGGGATTTCATGATCGCCGACGCGCGCGACGGTCGTCTGGTCTACGCCATGCTGAAGGAGATCGACTTCGCCACGTCGTTGCGCGAAGGCCCGTACCGGAAGTCCAACGTCGCTGCGGCGGTGGCGCGCTGCCTGGCAGCGACCGAGCCGTCGACCGTCTGCCTCGAGGACTACGCGCCCTATGTCCCGTCGGACGGCGCACCGATCGCCTTCATGGCCGCGCCGATCTTCGACGGCGGAGCGGTCGCCGGCGTGCTGATCGCCCAGCTCTCGATCGAGGAGATCGACAAGGCCGTCACCAGCAACCGGCAATGGAGCCGCGAAGGCTTCGGCCGCACCGGCGAGGCCTACATCGTCGGCCCGGGCCGCTACCTCCGCTCCGGCGTGCGGGAGTTCTACGAGCAGCCGGACGCCTACTTCGCCCGGCTTGCCGCCACCGGAACGCCGCCGCAGGAGATCGACGCCATCCGCCGCTACAGCACGCCGATTCTGCATCAGAAGATCGACAATGCCGCCGTCACCTCCGCGCTGTCGGGCACGGAGGGCACCGGACGGATCACCGACTATGACGGCACACCTGTGCTCGCCTCGTGGGGGCCGCTCTCGATTCCCGGCGTGAAATGGGCGCTGATCGCCAAGAAGGATACGGCCGAGGCGTTCGCGCCGGTCGACCGGCTGCAGCGCGACCTGCTGCTGGTCGGCGGGCTCGCACTGGTGGCGGTGCTGATCATCGGCGCCTGGCTGTCGCGCTCGCTCGCTGGCCCGCTGGCCGAGTTGACCGCCGGCGTGCGCCGCTTCGCCGCCGGGAACTACGACGTCAAGGTCTCCGCCCGGACCACCGACGAGATCGGCCAGCTTTGCACCGCCTTCAACAGCATGGTCGACGAGATCCACGCCAAGAACGACATGATCGAAGCCAAGAACCGCGAGAACGAGGAGCTGTTGCTGAACGTGCTGCCGGCGCCGATCGCCAATCGGCTGCGCGGTGGCGAGCAGAGCATCGCCGACGGCTTCGCCGAGGTGACGGTGGCGTTCGCCGACCTGGTCGGCTTCACCGCCCTCTCCTCGGAGATGCCGCCGCACGACGTCGTGGCCTTGCTGAATGGCCTGTTCACCCGGTTCGACCAGGCGGCGCAGGAACTCGGCATCGAGAAGATCAAGACGGTGGGCGACGCCTACATGGCGGTATGCGGCCTGCCCAACCCGGTGCCCGACCATGCCGATCGCATGGTGCGCATGGCGATCCGCATGGTCCACATCTGCCGCGAGCATGCGCTGGAAAATCGTGTACCCTTCCGGTTGCGCATCGGCATCAACAGCGGACCGGTGATCGCGGGCGTGATCGGCCGGAGCAAGTACATCTACGACCTGTGGGGCGACACTGTGAACCTCGCCAGCCGCATGGAGTCGGCCGGTGTCGCCGATTCCATCCAGGTGACCCGCTCCGTGTACGAGCGCCTCAAGGACCGCTACGTCTTCGAGGCGCGCGGCACGCTCGACATCAAGGGCAAGGGTGAAGTCGAGGCCTGGCTGCTCCGGGTGTAGGCCCGTCGTCCCGGGATGATGAAAGCTGACAGAAGGTGTCAGGGTTGCCTGCTAGGATCGCCCCATGCGCGCGAGCCGCCTCCTGTCGATCCTCCTGATGCTGCAGACGCGCGGCCGGCTGACGGCCGAGTCGCTGGCGGAGACGTTCGAGGTCTCGGTCCGCACCGTCTATCGTGACATCGAGCAACTGAGCGCAGGGGGCGTGCCGGTCTATGCCGATCGCGGCCCCGGCGGCGGTTTCCAGTTGCTCGACGGCTTTCGCACCAAGCTGACCGGGCTGACCGAGAACGAGGCGGAGACCTTGTTCCTCTCCGGCCTGCCGGGTCCGGCAACGCAGCTCGGCCTCGCCGATCAACTCCTGTCGGCGCAGCTCAAGCTCTCGGCCGCCCTGCCCGAGCGCAGCCGCGCCAGCGCGCAAAAGATGGCGCAACGCTTCCATCTCGATCCGGTCGGCTGGTTCCGGAGCTCCGACCAGGCGCGACTGCTGCCGACGCTGGCACATGCCGTGTGGACCGAGACGGTGGTCGAGATCGGCTATCGCCGTTCGCAAAGCATGGTCACACGCCGCATCCATCCGCTCGGCCTCGTGCTCAAGGCCGGGACCTGGTACGTCGTGGCGGAGCGCAGCGGCGAGCGCCGCACGTATCGCGTCTCCAATATCGAATCGCTCACGCCGAGCGGCGACCGCTTCACGCGGCCCAAGGACTTCGACCTGGTGCGGTTCTGGACCGACTCCTCGCGCGCCTTCGAAGTCGGGCTCTATCGCGACCAGGCGGTTCTGCGCGCGTCGCCGCGTGCGATGATGCGACTCGAAAGGCTGGGGGCCACGGTGATGGAAGCCGCGCGAGAATCGGCCGACTCGCCCGATTCCGACGGTTGGGTGAGGATCACGATCCCGATCGAATCGATCGACCAGGCCGCGATCGACCTTCTGATGCTCGGCACGGAGGCCGAGGTCCTGAAGCCGCGGGAGTTGCGTCGCCGCATCGCGACCGCAGCACGCGGCATGGCAACGCTGAACGAGTGAGGAACCCAAAAGCTCCCTGGTCGTTGCCAGAAAGGCACCCAGGAGGGACTTATGGCCGTACCCAACGATGCCCAACATCTGACCGAGAAGATGCGGCATGCCTTTGCAGGCCTGCAGAACCAGCTCCGCGAGGACGTCGACAGGGTCGACGAGCCCCAGCTCAAGGCCCTGTTCGAGGAATCGGCCGAGGTGATGGGCGCCCTCGCCAAGACCTTCGAGGACTATCAGACCAAGCGCGAACCCGCCTGGCGGCAGGCCGATTGAGTTGAGAGCGCGCCACTTAGGAGGTCCGCGGTCCGATGAGGCCGAGAAAGAGCGGCACCGCTCCCAGCCTTGACGTTAGCGCACGACCCGCGCGGTCTGGCCGAACAGGATCTTGCGCTGCTCATCGGTGTTGATGCCGGGCGTCTTGCGCAGCTCGGCGCCGACCGCCTTGCCCTTGACCACCGCCGGCCGCTCGCCGACCGATTTCTCGAACCAGCGCTGCAGGTTGGGGAAGTCTTCCAGCTTCTGGCCGTAGTTCTTGAAGCCGACCACCCACGGCCAGCTCGCCATGTCGGCGATCGAGAAGGCCCCGGCGATGAACTCGCGATCGGCCAGCCGCTTGTTGAGCACGCCGAACAGACGGTTGACCTCGTTGGTGTAGCGCTGCTGGCCGTACTCGAGCTTGTCGACCGGATTGAACTGCGGCGCGTAGACGTTGAAGTGGTTGGCTTGGCCCGCCATCGGTCCCAGCCCGCCCATCTGCCAGTTGACCCACTGCAGGGTCTCGTACTTGCCGCGCAGGTCCTTCGGCAGGAACTTGCCGGTCTTCTCGGCGAGGTACTGCAGGATCGCGCCCGATTCGAACACCGAGATCGGCGCGCCGCCGCCCGCCGGTTCGTGATCGACGATCGCCGGCATGCGGTTGTTGGGGCTGATCTTGAGGAAGTCCGGCTTGAACTGCTCGCCCGTGCCGATGTTCACTGGGATGAGGTCGTACGGCAGGCCGCACTCTTCGAGCATGATGGAGATCTTCCAGCCGTTCGGTGTCGGCCAGTAGTAAAGGTCGATCATGGTACGCTCCGCGTTCGGGCCAAGTTTGGGGCGGGACTTTAGCCTGAATTCGTCGTACGGCTAGCGTCTGTTCAGCTCGGGAGACACCATGGCCATCACACTTTATGATTCGACCGTCGGCTCGTTCCTGCAGACGCTCGGCGCCGTCGAAGGCTTCCTTGCCAAGGGCCTTGCCCATTGCAAGGAGAAGAACATCGACCCCGGCGAGATCCTCGAGACGCGGCTCTATCCCGACATGCTGCCCTTCCGCTTCCAGGTCGTCTCGGTGGCACATCATTCCGCCGGCGCGATCGCGGGCGCAAAGGCGGGCGCATTTGCACCACCGGGCCCGTCGACGGCCGACTATGCCGGCCTGCAGACGCTGGTGAGCGATGCCCGGCAGGCTCTCGAGAAGGTCAAGCCCGACGAGGTCAATGCGCTCGAGGGCAAGGACGTGGTCTTCTCGGTGCGCGACATCAAGATGCCGTTCAAGGCCGAAGGCTTCCTGATGACCTTCTCGATGCCCAACTTCCATTTCCACGCCACGACGGCGTACGACATCCTGCGGTCGAAGGGCGTGCCGCTCGGCAAGCGCGACTATATGGGCCGGATGAAACTGGCGAAGTAGGACTCTTGTCTTCCGGACCGCGAGCCTCCGGCTCGCTCATGAATCTGAGCGAGCCGGAGGCTCGCGGTCCGGAAGAATATGAGTCAGCGCGCCGTTATGGCGTTGCGCACCGTGATCGGGCGCGCGATGCGGCTCAGGCCTTCGATACCCTGCCCGGTGCCCAGAACGTGAATGGTGCCGTAGCCCAGGATGCGGCCGAGGATCGGCTGGTCGACGTTCACCGTCTCGACCTTGTCCATGTTCATCTCGACCGTATGGCGGCGCAGGAAGCCGGTCTTGTAGATCACGCGGTGATTGGTGACCGAGAGCTCGGTCATCTGCCGCCTGAACCAGGCGCCGAGCAGCATCACGACCGAGACGGCCAGCACCAGCCAACCGATATAGGTCGTGGTGCGCTGGACCTTGGTCGTGTCCTGCGTGCCGTAGAGCAGCAGAACCACGCCGATCGCCAGCAACAAGAAGGCTTTGAGGTAGTTGATCCAGTGCAGCCGGCCGATCACCTTGACGGTCTCGCCGGGCTGCAGGACGGAGTTCACATAGGCCACGGCGTGGAACGCCCTCTTGCGAAAAAGGTTGCGCCCGGAGGGTAGGCCCGCGCAGCATGTCGCGTCGACCACCCACCAGGAAATATCCCATGCAATTCGGCCTGTTCGGCGGCGCGCGCACCAAGCGCAGTGTCGGCCTGGAGGACAGCCAGGGCTACGAGAGCTTCATCGAGTACGTCACCGAGGCCGACCGGCTGGGCTTCAAGCACCTCTTCATGGTCGAGCACCATTTCACTGGCCAGGGCCAGGTCTCGGCGTCGATGACCGTGCTCGCCTATCTCGCCGCGCGTACGCGCCACATCCGGCTCGGCACCGCGGTGGTCGTGCTGCCGTGGCACAATCCGGTGCTGATCGCCGAGCAGGCCGCGACGCTCGACCTGCTGAGTGGCGGCCGCGTCGATTTCGGCGTCGGCAAGGGCTACCGCCAGGCGGAGTTCGACGGCTTCTGCATCCCCATCGCAGAGGCGACCGAGCGCTTCGACGAAGCGATGGAGATCATCCGCAAGGCTTGGACCACTGAAGGCCGCTTCAGCCATCACGGCAAGCGCTGGCACTACGAGAACGTCGTGGTCGAGCCCGAGCCCTTGCAGCGCCCTCACCCGCCGTTGTGGCTCGCCGCCGGCAGCCACGACAGCATCCGCCGCGCCGCGCGCGAGGGCTACAACCTGCTGCTCGACCAGCTCGCCCAGACCGACCAGATCATCCAGCGCATCGCGATCTTCCGCGAGGAGTGCGGGCGGGTCGGCCGCCGCTACGACCCGCTGATGGTCGCCACCGCGCGGCCCTTGCAAATGATCCATCACGAGAGCGAGCGCGCCGCCGCCTACACAACGCGCAAGCGCGTGCTGAGCGTGATCGGCGATCTCGCCCGCGACAAGCTGCCCGAACGGGTCGAGGACGACACTGCCTCGCTGCTCGGGATGCCGGACGAGGTGATCGCCAGGCTGAAGGAGCTCGAGGCCGGCGGCGCGACCAACATCCTGCTGGTCGATCCCAACGCCTCGGTCGCCAACCTGCGCGCCTTTGCCCGCGAGGTGATGCCGGTCTTCACCAGCGAGCGGACAGCAGCCGCGGAATGAAGGGCTTTCCCCGGCCGCTGGCGATCTCCGTCAGCGTGATGCTCGAAGGCTGGACCGACGATTCGGCGCCCGGCATCGGCCCGATGGGCAATCCGCTGAAGGCGGGCGTGCTCGACCTGCAGGGGCGCTCGTGGGCCGACTACGGCCCCAAGGTCGGCGCGTGGCGGCTGCTCGACATCCTGCAGCGGCTCGAGGTGCGCTCGGTCTTCTACGTCAGCGGACTGCTGGCCGAGCGATATCCGGAGCTGATGAAGGCGATCGTCGCCGGCGGCCATGCCATCGCGGCGCACGGCTGGGGCCAGAACATCATCCCGTCGTACCAGACCGACCAGGAGGAAGCGCGCGACCTCGAGCGCTGCCTGAAGGCGATCGGCGGGGCGACCGGGCAGCGGCCGATGGGCTGGCTCAGCCCGCGCTGCACGCCGAGCGCCCGCACCTCGGTGTTGCTGGCGAAATCGGGCTTCGACTGGCATGCCGACTTCTTCGATTCCGACCTGCCCTACCGGCACGAGACGGCCGGCGGAACGATCACGGCGGTGCCGTTCACCATGGAGGTGAACGACATGCCGCTCTACGTCCGCTACGGCGCCGAGCCCGAGGCCTTCACCCGCATCTTCGAACGGATCGTCGGCAACTGGCCGCGGCTCGGCCGGCCGGCGGGCTGCCTCGACATAACCGTGCATGCCCATGTGTTCGGCCGGCCGTTCGGCGCGATCGAGTTCATGAACTGCCTGGAGGCGACACGTCGCTACGAGGAATGGGCCTGGCTGACCGACCATCGGCGCTTGGCGGAACTCTGCAAGGCGGGCTAGGATTGCACGCAACAGCACAAAAGTTGGGAGGAACGATCAGATGCGGATCCAACGTCGTACCTTTGGCAAGCTTGCGGCCGGCGCCGCGGTCGGGATCGCCGCACCGGCGATCGCCGAGAACAAGCCGCTGACCATCGGCTTCAGCATGAACCTGACCGGTCCGCTCGCGCCCAACGGCAAGGGCGCGCTGCTGGCCTCGCAGATCTGGGAAGAGGACATCAACGCCAAGGGCGGCCTGCTCGGCCGCCCGGTCAAGCTGGTCTACTACGACGATCAGTCGAACCCTTCGAACGTTCCCGGCCTCTACACCAAGCTGCTCGAAGTCGACAAGGTCGACATCATCGGCTCGAGCTACGCCACCAACATCATCGCGCCGGCCATGCCGATCGTGATGCAGCATGAACGGACGTTCTTCTCCCTGTTCGGCCTGGCCGTGAATTCCGAGTTCCACTACAAGCGCTATTTCTCGATGGTGCCGACCGGCGGACCGCGGCCAAAGGAGTCTTCCGCCGAGGCCTTCTTCCAGGTCGCGGTCGAGCAAACTCCCAAGCCCACGACGGTGGCCATGGTGGGGGCCGACGCCGAGTATCCGCGCAACGCCATGGACGGGGCGCGCAATGTGATCAAGCGGCTCGGGCTCAAGATCGTCTACGACAAGACCTATCCGCCCAACACGGCCGACTACACGCCGGTCGTGCGCGCGGTCCAGGCGACCAATCCGGACATCTTCCTCGCCTGCTCCTACCCGGCCGACACGGTCGGCATCATCCGCGCCAGCCACGAGGTCGGCTTCAAGCCCAAGCTCTACGGCGGCGGCATGGTCGGCCTGCAGGCGACCGCCATCAAGACGCAGCTCGGGCCACTGCTGAACGGCATCGTGGACTACGATTTCTGGCTGCCGTGGGCGAAGTTCGCCACCGACGAGGGCCGCGATTTCCTGAAGAAGTATCAGGCAAAGTCGGCGGCCGCCGGCGTCGACCTGCTGGGCTACTACCTGCCGCCGTACGCCTACGCGCGCATGCAGCTGATCGCGCAGGCCGTGACGGGCACCGGCGGAACCAACGACGACAAGCTCGCCGAGTTCTGCCGCAAGACCACTTTCAAGACGGTGGTCGGCGACGTCAAATTCAACGACGAGGGCGAGTGGCAGGAGCCCGGGGTTTTGGCGGTCCAGTTCCAGGGCATTTCGGGCAACGGGGTCGACCAGTTCAAGGACCCCAAGACCGAGGTGATCCTGTGGCCCAAGCAGTACAGGACCGGCAACATCATCTACCCGTACAACCCGAGTTGACGGCAGAAGGGGCGCTTCGTCGAGACGATGCGCCCCTCGCCTATGCGCCCAGATAGAACTCCCTGATCAGATCGTTGTTGTTCAGCGCCTCGGCGGATTCGCCGGTGAAGGCGATCTTGCCGTGCACGATGACGTAGCCGCGGTCGGCGATCCGCACCGCCTGGGTGAAGTTCTGCTCGGCCATCAGGACGGTGAGGTTGAAGCCGTCCTTCAGCTCCTTGATCTTGTCGATCGTGCGCTGGACCAGCAGCGGCGCCAGCCCGACCGACGGCTCGTCGATCAGCAGGATGCGCGGCGCCGACATCAGGGCGCGCGCGAGCGCCAGCATCTGCTGCTCGCCGCCGCTCATGGAGCCGGCAAGCTGGTTGGAGCGTTCCTTGAGCCGCGGGAAGGTCTCGAAACAGAAATCGAGGTTCTTGGCGATCGCCGAGCGCGCGGTCGGCCGGAAGGCGCCGAGCAGCAGGTTCTCGGTCACGGTGAGCTTGGGAAAGAGCCTGCGTCCCTCCGGCACGAAGCCGACGCCGAGATCAACGATCTCCTCGGTCGAGCGGCCGACCAGCTCGTGGCTCGTGCCGTCGATCGTGGCGGTGATGGTGCCGGCGGCGGGCCGCACCATGCCCATGATCGACTTCATCAGGGTCGACTTGCCGTTGCCGTTGGTGCCAAGCAGCGCCACCGTCTCGCCGGCGCCGACCGACAGCGAGACGTCGTCGAGCACGCGCACCGCGCCATAGCCGGCGACGATGTTGCTGAGGGTGAGGCTACTCGCCAAGGTACGCCCTCACGACTTCCGGATCGCGCACGACCTGCTTGGGATCGCCGTCGGCGATCTTGCGGCCGGCGACCAGCACGGCGAGGCGCTGCGAGAAGGCCATCACGGCGCGCATGATGTGCTCGATCATGATCACCGTGACCCCCTGCCCGTTCAGGCGGATCAGCAGCGCCAGGATCTCGTCGACCTCGGCATGGCTCAGCCCCGCCATGGCCTCGTCGGCGATCAGCAGCTTGGGCTCGGCCGCCATGGCGCGCGCGAGCTCGAGCTTGCGCATCTCGATCTGCGTCAGGTCGCGCGGCAACCGATGCGCCTTTTCGGCGAGGCCAACCTGCCCCAGCAGCTCGAGGCAGCGCGTCAGGATCGCCTGGCCCGACAGGGAATGCCCGCCGCGCGCATTCACGGCATAGAGGATCGGGATGCGCAGGTTCTCGGCCAGGGTCAGGCTGCCGAACGGCCGCGGGAGCTGGAAGCTGCGCGCCAGGCCGAGCCGCGTGCGCTGATGCGCCGTCAGCCCGTTCACTGCCGTGCCATCGAACCGCACGCCGCCCTGCTCGTTGTTCAAGGTGCCGCAGATACAATTCACCAGCGTCGACTTGCCCGAGCCGTTCGGGCCGATCAGACCGAGCCGCTCGCCGGGCTGGACCTCGAGGTCGATCTCTTGCAGCGCCACGAATCCGCCAAAGCGCTTGCCGAGGCCCTCGACGTGCAGCAGGGCCGTCATGGCTGCCTCCTCTTGAACAGGCCGACGATCCCCTGCGGCGCCAGGATCACGAAGGCGACCAGCAGGAGGCCGGTGATCAGCACGTTGACCGCCGACGAAATGGTGACGCTGATGTATTGCTGCAGGCCGCCGACCAGGATCGCGCCGACCACCGGACCGACCCAATTGGCCGTGCCGCCGATCAGCGGCATGGCGATGGCGTTGACTGCGTAGTTCAGGCTGAAGCCCGAGGCCGGGTCGAGGTATGCCACGTAGTACGGCAGCGGCGCCCCGGCCATGCCCATGAAGGCGCCGGACAGCGCGGTGGCGATGAGCTTCAGCCGCAGCGTCGGCACGCCCGAGGCCTCGGCGGCGGCCTCGTCGTCGCGGATCGCGGCGAAGCCGTAGCCCAGCGCCGAGCGCTCGATCGCGCGCGCTGTGGCGAGGACGATCACGCACAAGCCCAGCATCACCAGGAACAGATACTGGATGTACTCGCCGCCGATCAGGGGCGCGAGACGCGGTCGCAGGACGTAGGCGCCGCGCGCGCCGCCGACGAAGTCCCAGTTGGTGAACAGCGTCTGGACGACGACGGCCAGCGCCAGGGTGGCGATCGAGAAGAAAACGCCGCGCAGGCGCAAGGTGAGATAGCCGGTGCCGAGCCCGACCAGCGCCGCCAGCACGCCGCCCACCAACACCATCACCGGCAGCGGCATCCAGGGCGTGAGCTTGTACATCACGACGGTGGAATAGGCGCCGATCGCAAAGAACGCGGTGATGCCGAAGTTCACGTAGCCGGTGTAGCCGCCCAGGATGTTCCAGGCGGTGCCCAGCACGATGTACTGCACGACCACGTAGGCGGCGAAGAAGGCGTAGCTCTGGCCGACCCAGCGCGTGATGCCGAAGATCACCGCGGCCGCGACCGCCAGCACCGCGATGAAGGCGATGTTGCCCAGGCCGCGACTGCCCTCGCGTTCCTCTTCCTGCTTAGCGACCAAGGATGCCACTGGGCCTCACTGCAAGGGTAATGAGCAGCACGCCGAACGAGACGGCCGGCGCCCAGGACGGACCGAAGAACGTCGCCGTGATGTTCTCCACCACGCCGAGCGTCAGCGCGGCGATCACCATGCCGGGAAAGCTGCCGAGCCCGCCCAGCACGCAGATGGCGAAGATGCGGCCGATATATTCACGACCGATCGAGGGCTCGATCGGCTGGATGATGATCATGGCGGCGCCGCCGAGCGCCGCCGTGGCGAAGCTCAGACCGAAGGCGATGCGCTTGATCTTGGTCGGATCGGCGGCCATCAGGCGCAGCGCCTGCTGGTCCTGCGCGACGGCCTGGATGGCGCGGCCGATGAAGGTGCGCGCCAGGAAGATCTGCAGGGCGCCGACCATTGCCAGGCCGAGCAGGAACGGCACCAGCAGCCGCCACGGCAGCTCGACCACCCCGAGATTGAGGTTGCCGCTGACGTACCACGCCTGCACCGAGCGGTAGTCGACGCCGAACACCAGGATCAGCCCGACCTCGGCGATGAACAGGAGGCCGAAGAAGAACGACAGCCCGCGCAGCGACTGATCGTCCCGTCGCTCGAAGGCGACGTAGTAGACCTGATAGGCCAGCATACCGAGCAGGTAGAACGCCGGCAGCGTGATCATCACCGAGAGGATCGGGTCGATCCCGAACACCGTGTTGCCGATGAAGGCGACGTAGGAGCCCAGCAGGATGAACGCCGGGTGGGCGATGTTCACGATGTCCAGCATGCCGAAGGAGATCGCCACGCCGACCGATACCGCCGCATAGAAGCCGCCGAGCAGCAGCCCGGAGACCACGGCGCTGATCAGCAGGCTGGCGTCGGCTTCCATGGCATCGTCTTCCTCCCGCATGAGCGCAGCGATTATGTTCGCCGTCGCCCGTCAGTCTGCCGGGAGGAAGCGAGGTTGCCTAGTGTTTTCTAGGAGGCCTCGGTTTGCAGCGCGGACGCGACCGCATCGTCGACCCGCTCGAGCCAGACGAACTCGAGCGCCTTGCGGACCTCTTCGGGGATGTCCTCGTAGTCGCGCTTGTTGCGCGCCGGCAGCATCACCCGCTTGATGCCGGCCGCCGCCGCGGCGACGACCTTCTCCTTGATGCCGCCGACCGGCAGCACCAGGCCGCGCAGGCTGATCTCGCCGGTCATCGCCGTATCGTTGCGAATCACCTTGCCGGTCAGCAGCGAGGTCAGCGCCATGAACATCGCCACGCCGGCGCTCGGCCCGTCCTTGGGCGTGGCGCCGGCCGGCACGTGGACATGGATGTCGCTCTTCTCCAGCACGGCGGCCTCGATCTTGAGCTGGGTCGCCATGCTCTTGACCAGGCTGAGCGCCGCCTGCGCGCTCTCCTTCATGACGTCGCCGAGCTGGCCGGTGAGCTGCAGCCGGCCGCTGCCCGGTGTGCGCGTCGCCTCGATGAACAGGATGTCGCCGCCGACCGGCGTCCAGGCGAGGCCGGTCGCCACGCCCGGCACGCTGGAGCGCATCGCCACCTCGTTCTCGAAGCGCACCGGCCCGAGGATCTTCTCGATGTCCTCGACGCCGATGTAACGCTTGTCGCTCTTGCCCTCGGCGAACTCGACCGCGACCGACCGCAGCACGCGGCCGATCTCGCGCTCGAGGCTGCGCACGCCCGCCTCGCGAGTGTAGCCGTCGATGATGCGCCGCAGGGCGGCATCCTCCATCTCGACCTGCTCGGCCTTCAGCCCGTTGGCCTCGAGCTGGCGCCGCACCAGGTAGCGCTTGGCGATCTCCATCTTTTCGCCGGCGGTGTAGCCGGAGAGCGAAATGATCTCCATGCGGTCACGCAGCGGACCCGGGATCGTGTCGAGCATGTTGGCCGTGGTGATGAACACCACGCGGCTGAGATCGAACGGCACGTCGAGATAGTTGTCCCGGAACGTGCCGTTCTGCTCCGGATCGAGCACCTCGAGCAGCGCCGCCGACGGATCGCCATGGATGCCGGCACCCATCTTGTCGATCTCGTCCAGCATCATGACGCAGTCCCGCGCACCCGCCTTGCGGATCGCCTGGATGATGTTGCCCGGCAGCGCGCCGATATAGGTCCGGCGATGGCCACGGATCTCGGCCTCGTCGTGCACGCCGCCCAGGCTGATGCGGGCGAACTTGCGACCCATCGCCTTGGCGATCGATTGGCCGAGCGAGGTCTTGCCGACACCCGGCGGGCCGACGAAGCACAGGATCGGTGCCTTGCCTTCCGGCGCCAGCTTGCGCACGGCGAGGAACTCGACGATCCGCTTCTTGATCTTGTCGAGCCCGAAATGGTCGGCGTCGAGCACCTTGCGAGCCTCGGCGATATCGATCTCCTTGGGCGCCGGCGGCGCCCAAGGCAGCTCGATCAGCGTGTCGAGGTAGGTGCGGATCATGCTGTATTCGCCCGCCGCCTCCGGCGTGCGCTGCAAACGCCGCAGCTCCTTCTTCGCCGCGGCCTCGACCTCGGGCGGCATTTTGGCATCGGAGATCGCCTTCTCGAGGTCGGCCAGCTCCTGCTTGTTGGATCCCTCGCCCTCGCCCAGCTCGCGCTGGATCGCGGCCATCTGCTCGCGCAGCAGCACCTCGCGCTGGCGCGTGTCGAGCGACGCCTTGGTCTTGCTGCCGATCTCGGCGGATAGCTTCAGCACCTCGAGCCGATGCGCCAGCAGCCTCGACACCTTGTCGAGGCGCTGCTGCAGGTCGATCGTCTCGAGCAGTTCCTGCTTCTCGGCCGGGGTGACGTCGAGATAGGTCGCCGCCAGGTCGGCCAGCAGGCTGGGCGACGTCGCCGCCTCGACGGTCGCGCGGAACTCGGCCGGCACCTGCGGCAGCAGGTCGAACACCTGCCGCACCTGGTCCTTCAGAACCAGGAAGCGCGCCTCGAGCTCCGAACTCGTCGCCATAGGCTCGGCGATGTGCACGCCGCGCGCCACCAGGAAGGGCTGCCCCTCGATGAAGTCGGTGACCTTGAAGCGCTGCACGCCCTGCACGACCAGGTGATGGCCGCCTTCGGGGCTCGTCACGTAGCGCAGGATGTTGGCCACCGTTCCGACAGGATAGAGATCGGTCGGCTTGGGATCGTTGTTCTCCGGGTCACGCTGCAGCAACAGGACGATCTGGCGCTGCTCGCGCACGGCCTGCTGGACGGCAGCCACCGAGGACGGCCGGCCGACCGTGAGCGGCAGGACCATCTCGGGATACAGCACCATGTTGCGCGTCGGCACGACGATCATGGCGTCGGGCTGCGACGGCTGGGCGGCGGGCTGCTGGGTGGCGTTCATATCAGGGCTCATGCCGCCCCCTTTCTGCCGACCTTCGGCAGCTTCACGATCAGGCAGCCGTCCGCGACCGCGCTGACCGGCTGCTCGTAGGTGCCTGCAGGCAGGCGAACCTGGCGCTCGAAGCGGCCCTGCGGCAGCTCGATTCTGTGAATGACAGCGGTTCGCAGCTCGCGCGGCAGGACGCGCGCGCCGGCGATCAGCAGGACACCGTCGCGGATGACGAGCTGGACCTGCTTGGAATCGACGCCCGGCAGTGCTGCCAGGACCAGGACGGCATCCTCGGTCTCGAGGACGTCGACCGGCGGCTCCCAGGACACGGCCGTGTGGCCGGACGGGCTGAAAACGTCGCGATGCAGCCGTTCGGCGCGTGCCAGCATCTGCAGCGCCTCGGCCCACATCCAGTTACGGGGATCTCCACTCATGGGCCCCTATATAGGAAGCTCTTTCGGTTTTGCACGCGCCTGCAGATTGCCGGTCAGTTTCCGATCAGTGCCTGGTAGACGAGGTCCCGCATCAGATAGCGGTAGGGCAGCCGGGCCGTCCGCGACTGCATCATGAAAACCACGTGCATGTGCTCCCGCGGGTCGTGCCAGAAATAGGTGCCCCAGGCGCCGCCCCAATAATAGTCGTTGGGCGAGCCGGGTAGCGGATTGCGGCCCTGCTCGTTGCGCACCGCGAAGCCCAGGCCGAAGCCCTGGCCCATCCGGGCGCTCGGCTCCAGCGCCTCGAACCGCCACATGTCGTCGCCCATCTTGATGTCGGGCGGCAGGTGGTCAGACGTCATCAGGTCGATGGTCTTGCGGGAGATGATCCGGGCGCCGTCGAGCTGGCCGCCGTTGGCGAACATCTGCAGGAAGCGGGCGTAGTCGGCCGCGGTCGACACCATGCCGCCGCCGCCCGACTTCCAGGTCGTCTTCAGCGTGACGTCGGGGATGGCGGGCACCTCGTTCTTGGGCCCCTCCTTCTGCGGATGGGCGCCGCGATCCTTCTTGTCGGGCGAGACGTCGAAGCCGGTGTCGCCGAGCCTGAGCGGCTTGGTGATGCGTTCCTCGATGAACTTGTCGAGCGGCATGCCGGAAGCGACCTCGATGACGCGGCCCAGCACGTCGGTCGACATCGAATATTCCCAGTGCGTGCCCGGCTGGTAGAGCAGCGCGAGCTTGGAGAGCTTCTCGACCATCTGGGCGTTGGTCTGGCCGGGATCCATCACCTTCATGTCGATGTAGGACTGCTTGACCGGATTGCTGCCGGCGAGGCCATAGGTCAGACCCGAGGTGTGGCGCATGAGGTCCTGGATCGTCATCGGCCGGAACTGAGGCTCGAGGCCGAGCTCGACCGTACCGTCGGGATTCTTATTCCGGGTCGAGACCTTGGTGTCGGCAAAGGCGGGGATGTACTTCGAGACCGGGTCGGCCAGGGTGAGCTTGCCCTCCTCGACCAGGATCATGGCGGCGACCGACGTGAACGGCTTGGTCATCGAGGCGATGCGGAAGATCGTGTCCGTCTTCATCGGTGCCTTGGTTTCCTTGTCGCGGTAGCCGAAAGCGTCGAACATCGCGATCTTGCCATTGCGCACGATCAGCACGACTGCGCCGGGCAACTCGTTGTTCTTGACGCCTTCCTCGATGCGATCACTGAGTCGCTTCAGCCGGGTGGCGACGAAACCGACTTCCTCGGGCGACTGCGCCTTGGGGATGCCCTGGGCCGCCGCCGGCAGCGCGATTCCCAGCGCAAGCACGACGGCGATCGTCCGACTCAACATTGATGTCCTCCCCAAAACGAGATTGGGGCATCAAAGCACGCCTAACGGCGACGCATCAAATAAGTGTCCATGATCCAGCCATGCCGCTCTCGCGCCGCGGTACGGACACGGTGGATTTCGTCGGACACATCCTTCAGGCGGCCGGCGATGAGGATCTCGTTTTCGGTGCCGAGATAGGCGCCCCAGTAGATATCGATGTCCTGATCGGCGAAGCGCCGATAGGCCTCGATGCCGTCGAGCATCACCACGACGCTGTCGACGCCGGCCGGCCAGCCTTCCGATAGTCGACGGCCGGTCGTGATCTCGACCGGTTGGCCGACGGTATTGAGCGTGATCCTGTGCCGCGCCGCGAGCACCTGCACCGCGCTGATGCCGGGGATGACCTCGTACTCGAGGCCTTGCCGAGTCGCGATCGCCTCGATGTTGCGGATGCTGCTGTCGTAGATCGACGGATCGCCCCACGCCAGCACCGCGCCGATCTGCCCGTCCGCCAGATTGTCGGCGATCATGCGCTCGAACCGCTCCTGCTTGGCACGGTTGAGGTCCTCGACGCAGGCATTGTAGTCGGCTGGCCGGGTGTCGCGCGGCGGGCTCTGCTCCTCGATCACGCGATAGGCCTTGTCACGGCAGTAGCGCCGGCAGATTTCGCGGCGCAGCTCGACCATGGCGTCCTTGGAGCTGCCCTTCTCCATCATGAAGAAGACGTCGACCGTGTTCAGCGCCTTGGCGGCCTGCAGGGTGACGAAGTCGGGATCGCCCGCGCCGATGCCGATGATGAGGATCTTCTTCATGCCCGGGCATCAAAGCAAAACCCGCTCGACAAGCCAAACGCCGCCCATGATCGCGACCAGGGCCGAAAGAATTTGCGGCAACCGCGCGAGACGGCCCGGCCGGGAAAGCCACATCAACGGCGGCATGACGACCGCGACGAAGGCGAGCTGCCCGAGCTCGACGCCGACATTGAAGCCGACCAGCGCCCGCACCATCGCCGCACGCGGCAGGCCGAGCTCGGTGAGACCGGAGGCGAAGCCCAGCCCATGGATTAACCCGAACACCGCCGCGACCAGCCAGCGCCAGCGCGACTGTTCCGGCGCCAGCAGGTTCTCAAGGGCGACCCAGATGATGGTCGCGGCGATCAGCGGTTCGACGATCGAGCCCGGCACGTCGACGACTCCCAGCGCCGCTAGGCTGAGCGTGATGCTGTGGGCGATGGTGAAGCCGGTGACGATGCGCACGACCGGCCAGAAGCCCTTGGCCAGCGCCAACAGCGCCAGCAGAAACAGGAGATGATCGGGCCCGCTCAGGATATGCCCGGCGCCCATCTCGATGAAGTCGAGCCAACCGGTCCGCGCGGTGCCGAGATCGATGGTCGTTTCGCGCCGCTCGGCATTGAACACCAGTTCGACCGACGGACGCTCCGCCACGCGCACGCTCATCAGGGTCTGGAAGTGGCTGCCCAGCACGTCGCTCCACGTGTCGCGGATACGCAGCGGGCCGGCGACCTTCGCGCACGACAGGGCCATTTCCAGCATCATCTTGCCGTCGCCGGTGCGCGAGCCCTGGAAGCGGATGCGGCCCGGCGTGCAGGCTTCGTCGCCGCGGTCGAAGCGCGCCGCCTCGCGCATCGCCGCCGCCACGCGCTCGGCCGCTACCTGGTCGCCGTTGGATGCGCCGTCGAGCAGCCGGACGTTCTCCTCCTCCTGCTCGGCCGCCACGAGAGTCAGCCGGTACGTCAGCCGGCTGCCGTCGATGTCGAGCGTCGCCAGGCCCGTGCTCGTAACGTGGGCGCTCGCCGGCACGGCCAGCAGGACGAAGAGCGCGGCGAGCAGCCGCTTCACCTCACCTGCTCCCACGCCTCGGCAACGTAGGTCGGCACCAAGGCGACACCGGCTTCGCCATCGACCTTGGCGTAGCGCGCCGCGCCCAGCGGATTGGTGCCGCCGAACTGGATGACGAACGCCGCGCCGTCCTCGGGGCGAACGGTGACGCGCAGGCTGTCGGCGCCGAGCGCGTATTCCGATGGCGGCACACGCGCCACCTCTTCTGCTGTCAGCAGGCGCATCGGCGCAGCGTTGCGCAGCAGGCGCAGGCCGGCCTCGAGCCGTTCCGACGTCTCGACCGGCGCATCCCAGCGCTCGCCACTGCGCACGAAGTGCCTGCGGTCGGTGCCCCGCCTGATCTCGATCTCGCGCGCCTGCTCCGGCGCGAAGCTCATCAGGCCGCCCGGCTTGAACTGCACCATGATGTCGGGGCGCCCGCCGTGCAGCGCGAGCCCGACCAGGAAGGCGAAGGCCAGCGCCGCCGCGGCCGGCCAAGCCCATCGGGTCATCGCCGACGCCACAGCCAGACGCCGAGCCCGGTGCAGGCCACCGCGCCGGGCAGCAGGATCACCGTGAGGATGAAGATCCAGCGCACCTGGGCACTGGTCAGCGTGACGGTCGGCAGCACCTCGACCGGCGGCTTGAGGCTCGGCCGCCGCTCCTCGTGCAGCAGCCACGAAACGCCGGCCAGCACGATGTCGGCATTGGCGAGATACGGGAAGAACGAGTTGCTGGCAAAGTCGGCGTCGCCGACGACGATCAGGCGAAACGGCCGCGCATCGGCCGCCAGCTTGCCCTCGGCCGCGACCGCGAGCGGATACGACCGGCGCGGCGCGCTCGCGCCCTCCTCGCGATAGCGGGCGCGATCCTGCACGACGTAGCTCTGCGGGCTGCTGGCAAACAGGGCGACAGCACGCACGCCGTCGCGCGCCACCGGCTCGACCGGGCGGGCGCCGGGATAGAACGACAGCGCCTGCGAGCGCGTGACGGGATGATTGGCGTATTTGGTGATGGCGATCATCTGCTCGTCGGTGAAATAGTGGTCGGCGGGGTCCACGATCACGCCGCTGCCGACCCGCGCTCCGGCGTCGGCGATCACGGCGGCAAGACGCTCCTCGATCGCGAAGTCGGGCTCGACCAGCAGCATGTAGCTGCCGCCGCCGGCGAGATAGGTGCGCAGCAGGTCGGCCTCGACCGGCAGATGCGGCGTGCGCGGGTTGGCGTCGACCAGCGCGGCGCAGTCCTCGGGCAGCGGACGGCCCGGCCGCAGCTCGACCTTGCGCGGCTCCAGCCCGAGCTTCTCCAGCGCGCGGCGCATGCGGCCGAGGCCGTGCTGCTCCATCTGCACCAGCGCCATGCCCTCGGTGTTGTGGCTATGGCTGTGGCTGCCCTCGAAGTGGGTGTGGAACTCGAAGTTGTCGATGTCGTACTCGCCATGGCCGGTGACGAAGCACACCACCGGCTGCTGGCGGCGCAATGCACGAAGGATGCCGAGCGCGATCTCGCGGTCGTCGGTCGTCAGGACCTGCAGGCGATGGCTCGAGGTGACGATCACCGCCGTGTTGTAGAGCTGCACGCCGAACGACGAGGCGCGCGCCGGATTGCGGTCGATGTCGACCATCTCCACGGCCAGCAGCGGGTTGAGCCGTCCAAGCAGTTCCAGCATGGTCGCGAGGCCGCGGCCTGCGGCGTTCTCCTTCTGGAAGAAGTAGACGACCTGCACCGGCTCGGTAAGGCCGCGCACGATGTCGCTCGCTTCGGTCGACGGGGTGAAAGCCTGCTCGCGGGTGAAGTCGAGATGCGCGTCATGACGGTACACGGCGACGTTGGCGGCGAGCGTCGCCGCCACCGCGCCGACGATGAGTCCGAGCCGCAGGACCCAGCGTCGCCAGCCCGCGCCATAGACCCGGAGCCTCAGCCCCGCCGCGAACAGCACCAGCAGCGCAGCCAAGCAGGCAAGCGACCAGAGCGCGCTCATCGCCCGGCCCTCATCGTTCGGCCAGCCGGCGGGTAGTGAGGAACAGCGCCAGCAAGGCACCGCTCACGAAGTAGCCGATGTCGGAGACGAACACCGAGCCCGTCACCATCGGCCGGAAGTGGCCGATCAGCGACAGGTTGAGCACGATGCTGTCGAGCGGCACCGGCAGCAGATAGGCGACCGAATCGGCGAACCACAGCATCAGGCTGGTGCCGAGCGTCAGTGCCGCCGCCACGACCTGGTTCTCGGTCAGGCTCGACATCAGGAGACCGATCGCGACGATCAGCGCGGCGTGGCACACCAGGGCGAGATAGCCGCTGCCGATCGGCCCCCAGTCGGGCGAGCCGTAGGCTTCGAGCACGCCGACATAGGCGAAGGCGCCGCAATACATCGCCAGCACCAGCCCGTAGACCGCCAGGAACTTCGCCAGCACGATCCAGATCTCGCCGACCGGCGCGGTGAGCAGCAGCTCCAGCGTGTCGTTGCGCCTCTCCTCGGCGAAGGCGCGCATGGTGAGCGCCGGGACCAGCAGGATGGTGAGGACGTACATCTGGTGGAAAATGTAGATCAGGTTGGCGACCTTGGTCGCGAACAGCGTCAGGCTGAAGGTGTAGCCGAGCACCAGCAGGAACACCGCGGCCACGGTGTAGCCGATCGGCGAGCCAAAGGTTGCCAGCAGCTCCTTGCGCAGCAGAATGCCCAGCGATCTCATGCCAGCGACAGGAACCACTCTTCGAGGTCGGGCGTGTCGGCCATCGCCCGCACCCCGCGCAGCCGGCCGTCGAGCAGGATGCCGACCCGGTCGGCGGTCCGGGCGACCTCGCCCAGCACGTGGCTGCTCATCAGCACGGTGTGTCGGCCGGCCAGCCCGCGGATCAGGAGGCGGATCTCGATGATCTGCCGCGGATCGAGGCCGTTGGCCGGCTCGTCGAGGATCAGCAGTTCGGGGTCGTGCACCAGCGCCTGCGCGATCGCCGTGCGCTGACGGAAGCCGCGCGAGAGCGTGCGGGTGAGGCGGTCGGCGACCGGCTCGAGCGCCAGGGCCGCGATCACCCGGTCCACGGCGTCGCGCACCGCACTCTCGCTCAAGCCCCGAAGCCGCGCCATGAAGGCCAGGAACTCGCGCACCCGCATGTATCCGTAGACCGGCGCCGTCTCGGGCACGTAGCCGATGCGTCGTCGCGCCTCGAGCGACTGCTGCACGGCATCGCACCCACACACCTCTAGATGCCCGTCGGTCGGCAGCAGGTAGCCGGACAGCAGGCGGATGAAGGTCGTCTTACCCGAGCCGTTCGGGCCGAGCAAACCGAACACCTCACCGCGCTCGATCTCCAGGTCAAGCGAAGCAAGCGCCACGGTGGTCCCGTAGCGCTTGCTCAAGCCGCGTGCGATGACGGCCGCGGTCAGGATGCCCTCTCAGTCGTCAGTAGCCGACTTAGTCGTAGAACTCGGGCGCCTTCTTGGCCGCCTTGAACAGCTCGGCATCGTGGCCGATGAACAGCTTGGCGTTGTCGACATCGCGGATCTGCCGGATGTGCGCGTAGGTCTTGTAGGCATCGCTCGGGCTGTAGGTGCCCGGGATCGGCGGCAGCAGGTTCTTGTCCAGGCTCTCGGTCATGTAGACGCAGTCGCTGGTCAGGATCGCCGTGCCAGTATTCTTGAGCTTGAGCACCATGAACTGGCTGCCCTGGGTGTGGCCCGGTGCGCGGAAGAGGCGGACGGTGCCGTCGTCGAACAGGTCGAGATCGCCGTTGAGGCGGATCGTCTTCATGTTCTTGGTCTCGGCGAAGTCGCCGGGGATATAGTAGAGCGAGTAGCCGACGTCGGGCCACCAGGCCGCCTTGAACTCGTCATCCTGCGCGATCAGCGTCGAGTTCTTGAACTGGCCGACATTGCCGCCGTGGTCGAGATGCAGATGGCCGACCGCCACGTATTTCACGTCATCCGGCTTCAGGCCGATCTTGGCGAGTTGCACGGGAATGGCGTCGTCCTTGGTCATCTTCAGGCCGAACCCCTTGGCAAGCGGGCCCCACCAGCCGTCGGCATCGGTGATCGTCTTGTCGTTGTTGCCGGTGTCGAACATCACCACGCCCTTGGGGTGCTTGATGATGTAGAAGCTCACCGGCGCCCAATCGATGTTGCCGGTGGCGCCGATCTGCAGCGCCGCCTTGGGGAAGCCGCCGAGCGAGCCCGAGGTGAAGACATAGAGCTTGGGCCCTTCCTGGGCCGCCGCGGGCAGTGCGAACGCACCGAACAAAGCCGCGATGCACGCCAAACTACGCAGGGGACGCAGGACACGGAAATCCATGGGTGCTCCTCCTACTGCCGTTATGCGACAAATCGTCCTGCGGGGGAGCGGCTTCGTCAAGCTGCCCGATTGCATAGCTGCTGCGGGCCTTTTCAGGCTGCGGACTGTGGGTCGGCGTGCTCCGGCGGCCAAACCAGGCTGAAGCGCTCGAACACTGCGGGCATCGACTCGTCGAACGAGAAGCCCTCCGCCTCGGCGCGCGCCGTGAAGTAGCGGACATGCATCGCGAGCCAGTCGGCGCGGGTGCGGTCGCCCTCGCCTTCGTCCCAGGCGAAGGCCGAATCGACCTGGTTGAGCGGCTTCACGTCGATGGTCCGCGTGCGCCAGATGGCGCGCGGCCGGTCGCCGCCGTCGAGCACCACGACGTGGCCGCCAACGCGGCCCATCTTCTCGCCGCCAATCTCGATGTCGCGCAGGAGGCAGGCGGTGGCGCGCTTGCGACCTTCGAGCACCAGCGCCAACAGCTCGTCGCCCATCTCGGGGCTGCTGCCAAAGCGGCAGACATCGTAGTCCTGCTCGGGCAGTCCGCGGGCCACGCGATAGGCGTTCCAGAATGCCTCGACCTCGGGCGAGCGCGGCTTGTCCATCGGGCGACCATGTCCGAAAACCGCCAGCCCGACAACGCGCCACCGCCTAGATGATGCGTCGGACCACGGAGCATTCGATGGCTACCCTTCGACGACAGATCGCCCTCGACGCTCCGGCCAGCACGGTCTGGTCGGCGCTGCGCGACTTCGGTGCGGTTCACACCCGCGTGGCGCCGGGCTTCCTCACCAAGCTCGAGATGGACCCCGAGTCCAACGGGAGCGACCGCATCGTCACCTTCTTCAACGGCCTGGTGGCGCGCGAGCGGCTGGTTACCGTCGACGACGAAGACTGCCGGCTGGTCTATGCCGTCGTCGAGGGCCGGGCGAGCCACTACAACGCGGCGGTCCAGGTCTTCCCCGAAGGCGACGGCAGCCGGTTGGTCTGGACCATCGACATCCTGCCGAACGACCTGGCGCCGGCCATCGGCGGCATGATGGATCATGCTGCGGGCTTCATGAAGAAGACGTTCGAAGCCGCTTGAGCGCCCAGCGGCGCGGCCTTAAAGACCGCGCCATGAAAATCGAAGCGCGTGACATCGACCACCTGACCCTGAACGTCGGCTCGCCCGACGAGCTGGCCAACAAGCTGCAGCAGCTCGGCTTCACCCTGACGCCCGAAGGCGTCGAGCCGCGCTGCATCTGCTTCCAGCCGGCCGAGGACGACGTGCCGAACTATCTCGAGCTGATCGAAGGCGAGCCGGGCATCGAGCTCGCGGTCAATGTCGCCGAGCTCGAGGGCGAGACCCGGTCGCATAGCTGGGAGACCGAGGACGGCTTCGAGGTCGAGGCCGAGGTGACGATCGGCGACTCCGAAGGCCCGCTGCCCTGGCGGCCGGTGCAGCATGCGAACCCCGAGGCCTTCATGGAGCCGGAATGGATCGTCCACCCCAACGGCGCGCTGGGCATGATGGCCGTGCACGCCGTGTCCGACGATCCGCAGGCCACCGCGAAGGAACTCGGTTCGGCCTGGGGCGCCATCACCGAAGACCTGTTCGACGGCTGCGTCATGGTGCAGACCGGCGCGGTCGAGCTGATGATCTGGTCGCCCGGGGCCTACCAGGCCGAATACAAGGACGTCGAGGCGATCGCGCCGGAGCAGAAGCCGGCGGTCGTCGGAATCGCCATCGCCGTCGAGCGCGCGCGGCCGCTCCAGGCGCTGCTGCGCGCCAACAACGTGCCCTTCGCCCTGACCGAAGGCGACCGGGTGATCGTGCCGGCCGAGCAGATCGACGGGCTGATGATCGAGTTCATGCCGCAGAACTAGGACGCTCCGCGCAAGCGAAGCGACCGAAGCGCGGGCGCCGCACCGCCCCGATAGAGAGGTCATGCCCCCTCCGTCGCGGACTACCGCGCCAACTTCCCAGCAGAATGGGAAGGGTTTCGAAGCCTCGCCGCGATGGCGAGGTCGGGCCGGTCGGTGGTGAAGACGTCGACCTCGAGCGCCAGCAGCCGCGCGATCGCGTCGGCGTCGTTGCAGGCCCAGCCTCCGATGCCGAGCCCGGCCTTGCGCACCGCCGCGACGATCTCGGCATTCAGCATGTTCTGGCGCAGGCCGAGCATCGGCACGTTCGCTGCCTTTGCGGTTGCGGTCACGTTCGCCAGCCCGATGTCGATCTGCACGTTGGGCGTCACCAGCCAGACATGCTTGCTCGGCCGCGCCGCCGCCACCGCCTCGAGCACTGTCGAGAGCTGGAAACTGCTGACGACGCAGCGGTCGAGCACCCCGGACTGCTTCAGCGTCTCGGCGACACGCGAGGCATGACCGGGATACGGCATGCGATCGGCGCCGCATTTGATCTCGATGCGCAGCACGATGGGCGTCGGCCGGAAGATTTCGATCACCTCGTCGAGCAGCAGCATGCGCTGGCCGCCCGTGCCCTTGAGCACGAGCTTCGCGAGTTCCGCCCAATCGCGCGCCGCAACCGGCCCCTTCCCGTCCGTCGTGCGGTCGAGCGTGTCGTCGTGGATCACCACCAGCTTGCCGTCACGCGTCGGATGGACGTCGAACTCGACCTGCTCGACCGGCAGCCTGGCCGTGTTCTCGAAGGCGATGCGGCTGTTCTCCGGCCACAGGAGCGCGCCGCCGCGGTGCGAAGCTATGTCAGTCATCCGATCCCCTCCAACTCGACGGCTTATCCAGAGGCTTTTCGCACATCTCAGCGCAGCGTCGGGTCCAGCCGGTCGCGCAGCCAATCGCCGACGATGCTGATCGACAGCGTCGACAGCACGATTACGGCCGCCGGAGACAGCATGATCCATGGCGCACGCGTCAGGTACTCGCGGCCGTAGCCCACCATGTTGCCCAGCGACGTCAGCGGCGGCTGCACGCCGAGACCAAGGAACGAGAGGCCCGATTCCAGCAGGATGGTCTCGGGGAAGGTGATCGTCATCGAGACGATCAGCGTCGAGGCGATGTTGGGCAGGACATGCAGGCCGTAGACGCGCAGGTTCGAGGCGCCGAGCTGGCGCACCGCCGCGGCGTAGCCCTGCTCGTTGGCCGACAAGGTAAGGCCGCGGGCGATGCGGGCGTAGCGCTCCCACGAATTGAGCCCCATCAGCATGACGAACAGGACGAGGTTGTTGCCGAAGAACGCCAGCACGGCGAGCGCGATGATCAGGAACGGCATGCTGGCCTGGAAGTCGATCAGCATCAGGATCACCGCCTCGACCTTGCCGCGGAAGTGCGCCGCGACGAAGCCCATGGCGGTGCCGAAGGCCGCGGCGATCATGGTGCCGAAGAAGGCGATCAGCAGGCTGAGCCGGATCGACATGACGAGCCGCGAAAGCACGTCGCGGCCCAGCTCGTCGCTGCCCAGCGCATGCGCCCACTTGCCGCCCATGAACACCGGCGGATGCAGGCGGGCGCGCAGATCCAGCGCGGTGAAGGAGTAAGGTGCGAGGAAGTCGGCGCCGAACGCCACGATCACCATGAAGGCAATCCAGGCGAGCGCCAGCAGGGTGAGCGGCGGCGACGCCTCGAAAAATCGCCTGACGCCCCCCTTAACGTCCACGAGCCCCTCCCCGGCGCAACCGCGGATCGAGCCAGCCGTAGACGACGTCGACGACGATGTTGGCCGTCACCATGGTCGCGGCGACCAGCAGCAGGATCACCTGCACCACGGCGAGATCGCGGTTGGACACCGACGAAACCAGCAGCCGACCGATGCCGGGCCAGGCGAACACGCTCTCGACCACCACGGCACCCGCGATCAGTGTTCCGACCATGAAGCCGACGATGGTGGTGGTCGGGATCGCCGCGTTGGGCAGCGCGTGCCGGACCACGACCGTGCGCCATTGCAGGCCCTTGGCCGAGGCGGCGCGGATATACGGCTGGCCCAGCACCTCGAGCATCGCCGAGCGCGTGAAGCGCGCCAGGATTGCCGCACCGGCGATGCCGAGCGTGACGATCGGCAGGATCGCGCTCGTGGGCCTGTCGCTGCCGGCCGAAGGCAGCCAGCCGAGCTGAACGGAGAAGACCAGCACGAGCACCAGCGCCAGCACGAAGCTCGGCACGGTGAAGCCCGCGACCGAGACCATCATGGTGAGCCGATCGGCCGCCGAGTTGCGATGAAGCGCGGCGTAGATGCCGGCCGGAATGCCGATCACCAGCTTGAGCAGGAAGGCCGGCACGGTGATGGCGAGCGTCGCCGGCACGCGCTCCAGCACGAGCTGGACCGCCGGCCGGCCGTCGCGCATGGAATTGCCGAGATCGCCGTGCAGGGCGTTCCAGACATAGGCGAGATACTGAATCCACAGCGGCCGGTCGAGGCCCCAGGCGGCGCGGAACGCCTTCACCGATTCGGGCGGCGCGTCGGCCGACAGGATCATCATCGCCGGATCGCCCGACAGATGCAGGACGAAGAAGGCGAAGGTGATGACGAGGAAGATCGTCAGGACGGCGCGCAGCAGGCGTCCGGTGAGGTAGCGCAGCATCAGGCGATCTGCTCGGCGAGATGACAGGCGGCGCGGCGGCCGTCGGCGAGAAGCCGCAGCGCCGGCGTTTCGATTCGACAGCGCTCGACGGCATGCGGGCAGCGCGGATGGAAGGCGCAGCCGGCCGGGCGATCGACCGGATTGGGCGGCTCGCCCGGCAGCACGATGCGCCGCTTCCTGGCTCGCCCGTGCGTCGGGATCGCCGACACCAAGGCTTGCGTGTACGGGTGCGCCGGTGTCGCGAACAGGCGATCCGGATCGCCCTGCTCGACGATGCGGCCGAGATACATCACCGCCACCTCGTGGCTGACCTGCCGCACCATGCGCAGGTCGTGGCTGATGAAGAGGTAGGCCAGCCCCAGCTTCTGCTGCAGCGCCAGCAGCAGGTTCACCACCTGCGCCTGGATCGAGACGTCGAGCGCGGAAATCGGCTCGTCGCACACCAGAAGCTGCGGATCGAGGATCAGCGCGCGCGCCAGCACGATGCGCTGCCGCTGGCCGCCCGACAGCTCGTGCGGGAAACGGTCGAAATGATGCTGCGCGAGCCCGACCGCATCGAGCATCGCCAACGCCTTGTCGCGCCGCTCCGCCGTGCTGCCGGCGCCATGGATCACCAGCGGCTCCATCACCTGCCGGCCGACGCTCAGCCGACGGTCGAGCGCGCCGAGCGGATCCTGGTAGACCATCTGCATGCGCCGCCTGAGCGCCCGCCAATGCGGCGAATGGGCGGCAGGCAGCGCCTCGCCGCCGACGCGCACCTCGCCGCCGCTGGCGGGCAGCAGCCCCAGCACCAGCTTCGCCGTCGTGGTCTTGCCGCAGCCCGATTCGCCGACCAGCCCGAGCGTCCGGCCGGCCGGCAGCTCGAACGACACGCCGTCCACGGCGTGCAGGGTTGCCAGCCTGGCGAACGGCCAGCGGCCGCGGCGGACATCGTAGGTGCGGGCGAGGTTGGAGACTTCGAGCAGAGCGGTCATGCGCGGATGCACGCCACCCTGTGTTGCGGCGCCAGCTCGGTCGCGGGCGGCGGTGCGTGCCCGCAGGCCTCGATGCGCCGGTCGCAGCGCGGCGCGAAGCTGCAGCCCGGCGGCAGGTTGGCGGGCTCCGGCACGACGCCGGCGATCGGCACCAGCATCCGACGCGGACCTTCGAGCTCAGGCAGCGCCGCCAGGAGGCCACGCGTGTAAGGATGCGCCGGTGCCTCGAACACCGTGTCGATCGGCGCGTCCTCGACGATGCGGCCGGCATACATCACGCACACCCGGTCGGTGTTCTCCGCCACCACGCCGAGATCGTGGCTGATCAGAACCATTGCCATGCGCGTCTCGCGACGGATTTCCGCCAGCAACTCGAGGATCTGCGCCTGGATCGTCGCGTCGAGCGCGGTGGTCGGCTCGTCGGCGATCAGCAGGTCGGGCTGGCCGGCCAACGCCATGGCGATCATCACCCGTTGGTTCATGCCGCCCGACAGCTCGTGCGGATAGTCGCCGAGCCGGCGTTTGCCATCGGCGATGCCGACGCGGTCGAGCAGCCGCTGCGCCTCGGCCTCGAGCGCAGTACCCTCCAATCCGCGATGCAGCCGCAGCGCCTCGCCGAGCTGGCGGCCGATACGGTGCACCGGATTGAGGCTGCTCGACGGGTCCTGGAAGATCATGGCGATGCGCCGGCCGCGCACGCGCTCCAGCTCGGCGACCGGAGCGCCGGCGAGATTGCGCCCCTCGAGCAGCACCTCGCCGCCGATCCGCGCGCGACCGCCCAGCAGGCCGAGCGCCGCCAGCCAGGTCACGCTCTTGCCGCAGCCCGATTCGCCCACCAAACCGAGCGCTTCTCCGCGCCGCACCTCGAGGTCGATGCCGTGGAGGGCGCGCACGACGCGCTTGCCCGTGTCGAAGTCGACGGTCAGGCCGCGCAGGCTGACGAGAGGACTCAGGTCTTGCGAGTCCAGTGGAAATTCTCCGCGCGGAAATCCATCTGGAAGGCGGGTGCGGCCTTCCAGTCGATGTCCTTGCGCTTGGCGGTGAAGGTCGCGGTCTGGTGCAGCACGGTGTAGGCGGGATCCTCGCGCTCGCAGATCTCCAGCATGCGCTTGAACATCGCCTTGCGCTTGGCCATGTCGGTCTCGGTTTCGAGCGTGCCGCAGAGCTTGTTCATCTCGTCGTTCGACCACTCCTTGGCCTGCTGCTGCTGGCCCTGCGGGCCGTGCTGGCCGACCAGCGAGCTCATCGGGTCGTTGAAGGCGGCGCTGTTGGACCAGTCGCGGATCGCCCGCTTGCCGTCATTCTCGAAGATCTGCTGCCAGTTCTCGCGCATCTCGATCTGCACGTTGAGCCCGGCGGCGCGCCACATCTCGACCTCGATCTGCGCGGTGGCGACCTGGTTGGTGTAGTAATTGTTGAGCACGCGGAACGGGATCGGGTCGCCCTTGTAGTTGGCGGCCTTCAAGAGCGCCTGCGCCTTCTTGACGTCGTACGCCGGCACCTTCCAGTCCGCGATGAACATCGGGCCATAGAATTCCCATTGCAGGCCGGACGGCACCCGCGTCTTGCCGGCCCACAGGCTGTCGACGATCGCCTGCCGGTCGATCGAATGGGTGATCGCCTGCCGCACGCGCGGATCGACCAGCGTCGGATGATGCTTGTCGAACACCAGGATGCGGTGGTTGGTGACGAGACCGCCCTGGACCTCGAACTTCGGATTCCTGGCGATCGTCTCGATCTGGTCGGGCGGGATATCGCAGGCGAACTCGTACTGGCCGCTCAGCAGGCCGTTGATGCGGCTCGGCACCTCGGGCACGACGACGAAGCGGATGGTCTTGATCGGCGGCTTGCCGCCCCAGTACTCGTCGTGCGCGTCGAGGGTAAGGCTCTCGTCCGGCTTGAACTCGCGCACCTTGTAGGGCCCGGTGGCGATCGGCTTGCGCGCCCATTCGACCCAGGTCTTGGCCTCCATGAAGCCGCGCTTGCTGATGATCTCGCTGGCCGGCCCGCCGATGCGGCCCTCGAGCGTGACGTCGGGTACGCGGTTGACGAAGCGCACGGTGTATTTGTCGACCGCCTCGACCTTCTCGAGCGACGGCCAGATGCGCTTGGCGATGCCGATTACCTCGGCCGGCAGCTTCTTGCCCTCGATGCTGTCGCGCGCCATCACGGTGGTGAACAGCGTCTTGTTGGAGCTGCTGTCGTAGCCGGTGCCGAACATGCGTTCGGGCCCGAAGGTGAAGACCACATCCTCCGACGTCATCTCGTCGCCGTTGTGGAACTTCACGCCCTTGCGCAGCGACAGCTCGACGGTGCGATCGTCGATCCGCTTCCAGCTTTCCGCCA
Source organism: Pseudomonadota bacterium (assembly GCA_018240745.1). Lineage (GTDB taxonomy): Bacteria > Pseudomonadota > Alphaproteobacteria > Reyranellales > Reyranellaceae > Reyranella. The sequence continues at coordinate 5,427 of JAFEFF010000203.1, read as the reverse complement.
GACCGGGGATCGATTCGAGATTCTTCTTCAGGTCCCGCGCGATCAGGTTCTCGAAGAGCGACTGCTGCACGCGCTCGCCGACGTTGGAGCGCTCGCGCACCACCTCGAGCGAGGCGCTGGTCGCCACCTGCTGCACCGCGATGGTTATGGTCGGTCGGTCGTCGGCTTGTGCGATGGCGAAGCGCGGCAGGATCAGGCCACCGGCCGCGAGGCCGATGAAACGACGGCGATCGACAGAGTGCATGCTTCCTCCGGGGGTCCCTCTCGCGGGGACCATGGAGTCGCAATGTTACAGCATCTCGTGGGATTCAGAAGGCCGGCGACTAGAACGCCGGAACGGGCGCCTGCGGCACGTTCTTCCAGAAATCGGGATCATGGCCGAAGACCAGCGTCGCGCCGCCCTTCTCCAGCTCCTCCAGCCGGTCGAGCGACTTCAGCATCTGTTCGCGGTCGTACACGAAGCGCGGCAGGCGCCGTTCCCGCAGGGTGCGGCAGAAATAACAGGAGTCGCCGGTGAGAACGACCTCGCCGTTCTCAGTGCGCACCTTGAGCGACTGATGACCCGGTGTGTGGCCATAGGTGGGAATGCAGATGACGCTGCCGTCGCCGAACAGGTCGTGCTCGCCCTCGACCTGCTTCACCGGATGGCCGTAGTCGAGGTCGGCCCTGGAGAAGCCGACCTTGGCCGCCGTCTCCGGATCGTGCCCGGCCTGCCATTCGCGCTTCTGCACGACGATGGTTGCGTTCGGCACCAGACCGTTGCCGCCGACGTGATCGAAATGGAGGTGCGAGTTGATGATGAAATCAATCCGGCCGGGGTCTCGGTCGATCGACTCCAGCCGTGACTTCACGTCGTCCTGGGGCCCGTAGCCCTTGAAGTCGAACAGGCGACCCACGCGCTCGCCCAGGCGCCCGACCGGATCGGTCCGGCACTGCGGATGCATGCCGGTGTCGTACAGGGCGCGCCCCCTGGGATGCTCGATCAGGAACGACGGAATCGGCAGGTCGATCGTGCCCTCGCCGCCTTCCATCAAGCGGCCGAAATCGCCACCGAGGCGGCCGCAGGTCATGGCATACAGCTTTACGGTCATGCGCCAGTCTAGCACAGACCCTGGGCGGAACCGCACGATGGCGGAACTCGTTTTGGACGGATCGTGAAGGCCATCACCGTCCTCCCCGGCACGCCTGCCTCCGTGCAACTCGACGATCGGCCCGAGCCCGGGCCGGACAGAAACGCCTTGCTGGTGGAGGCGCTCGCGCTCGGCATCTGCGGCACCGACCGCGAAATCGTCTCCGGTGCCTACGGCTGGGCGCCGCCCGGTCGCGATCGGCTGATCCTCGGCCACGAATCGCTCGGGCGCGTCCTCGAGGCGCCGGACGGCAGCGGCTTCGCCAGGGGCGATCACGTCGTCGGCATCGTGCGGCGCAAGGACCCGGTGCCCTGCGTCGCGTGCGCCGCAGGCGAATGGGACATGTGCCGCAACGGCCAATACACCGAACGCGGCATCAAGGCCCTGGATGGCTACGGCGCCGAGCGCTACCGGCTCGAACCCGACTATGCGGTCAAGGTCGATCCCGCCCTCGGCCTGCTCGGCGTGCTGCTGGAGCCGTCGACCATCCTGGCCAAGGCGTGGGACCATATCGATCGGATCGGCCATCGCACCAGGAGCTGGTCGCCGAAGACGATCCTGGTGACGGGCGCAGGGCCGGTCGGCCTGCTGGCGGCATTGATGGGCCGGCAGCGCAATCACGAGATCCACGTGCTCGACCTTGCCGAAACCGGGCCCAAGCCCGAGCTGGTGCGCGACCTCGGCGGCACCTACCACACGCGCCGCCTGCCGGACGAGTTCCAGGCCGACATCGTCATCGAATGCACCGGCGCGCTGACGGTGATCGCCGATGTCATGAAGCGCGCGACGGTCGACGGCATCGTCTGCCTGACCGGGGTGTCGAACAGCGGTCATTCCCTGCCCTTCGACTTCGGAACCTTCAACCGCAACATGGTGCTGGCCAATCTCGTGACCTTCGGCTCGGTCAACGCCAACAAGCGGCACTACGAGATGGGCGCGGACGCGCTCGCCAAGGCCGACCGGAGCTGGCTTTCGCGCATGATCACGCGCAAGGTGCCGCTGTCGCGCTGGCACGAAGCCTTCCAGGGCCGGCCGGAGGACATCAAGGTGGTGCTGCAATTCGCCGAGGCCGCATGAGCGCCCCGATCGAAAGCTACGGCATGATCGGCGACTGCAAGAGCGCGGCGCTGATCGGACTCGACGGCTCGGTCGACTGGCTGTGCTGGCCGCGCTTCGATTCCGACGCCTGCTTCGCCAAGCTGCTGGGGGGCCAGAGCAACGGCTTCTGGCTGATCACCCCGGACGAGGAGATCAAGGCGACGCGGCGCTGCTACCGGCCCGACACGATGATCCTCGAAACCACGTTCGAGACCGCGGGCGGCAAGGCGACCCTGATCGACTTCATGATGCCGCACGGCATCTCCTCCGACCTGATCCGCATCGTGCGCGGCGACGAGGGCGAGGTCGCGATGTGCATGGAGCTCATGCTGCGCTTCGGCTACGGCGCGACGACGCCGTGGGTGACGCGCCTGAAGGACGGCACCATGCGTGCGGTCGCCGGGCCCGACATGGTGGTGATGCGCACACCAGCCTATTTTCGCGGCGAGAACTTCAAGACGGTGGCGCAGTTCACCCTGACCAAGGGCAAGACCGTGCCCTTCGTGCTGACCTACCAGCCGTCGCATCTCGAGCTGCCGGCGCCGATCGAACCCGACGACGCATTGGAGAAGTGCGAGAAGTTCTGGAGGGACTGGACGGCGACGACCAAGGCCGAGGGCGAGCATGCCGAGGCGATCAAGCGCTCGCTCCTGACGCTCAAGGCGCTCACCTACCAGCCGAGCGGCGGCATCGTCGCGGCACCGACGATGGCGCTGCCCGAGCAGCCCGGCGGCGAGCGCAACTGGGACTATCGCCTGTGCTGGCTGCGCGACGCCACGCTCACGCTGCTGGCGATGATGAACGCCGGCATCTACGACGAGGCAGCGGCATGGCGCGACTGGCTGCATCGCGCGGTCGCAGGCTCCCCCGGCGAGACGCAGATCATGTACGGCCTGCGCGGCGAGCGGCGGCTCACCGAATGGGTGATCGACTGGCTGCCGGGCTACGACGATTCCAGGCCGGTGCGCGCCGGCAATGCCGCGCACCAGCAGTTCCAGCTCGACGTCTACGGCGAGGTGATGGACGCCTTCGAGCAGTCGCGCAAGGGCGGGCTGGCCGCAACCGAGCAGGGTTGGGAACTCCAGGTCGCGCTGGTCGACCATGTTTGCGAAGTCTGGAAGGAGCCGGACAACGGCATCTGGGAGACACGCGGGCCGAAGCAGCACTTCGTCTATTCGAAGGCGATGGCCTGGGTCTGCTTCGACCGTGCCGTCAGGGCGGTCGAGCAGTATCGCCTGGACGGGCCGGTCGAGAAATGGCGCGAGGTGCGTGACGCGATCCATGCCGAGGTGTGCGACAGAGGCTTCGACAGGCAACGGAACACGTTCCGCGCCGCCTACGACAGCGACCAGCTCGATGCCAGCCTGCTCCTGCTGGCGCAAACCGGCTTCGTGAAGCCCGACGATCCGCGCTTCATCGGCACGGTCGAGGCGATCGAGGAGAAGCTGCTGGTCGACGGTTTCGTCAAACGCTACAGCACGCACGAGGTGGACGACGGGCTGAAGCCCGGCGAGGGCGCCTTCCTCGCCTGCAGCTTCTGGCTCGCCGACGCCTATGCCTCGATCGGCCGCAAAGCCGACGCGGAGAAGCTGTTCGCGCGCCTGCTGTCGATCCGCAACGACCTCGGCCTGCTGTCGGAGGAATACGACCTGCGCGAGAAGCGCCTGACGGGAAACTTCCCTCAGGCGTTCAGCCATGTCGCGCTGATCAACACCGCGTTCAACCTGACGCGGGCCAACAAGCCGCAGGAACAGCGCGCCAACGGCCACGAGCACGAGGGCGAGCCCGGCCGCGCCGAGAACGTCCAGCCGCTGCCGGACGCCAAGCGCAAGCCAGCTCCTTCGTCTCGCTGACATCGATCGTCATGGTCTTCGGACCGTGCGCTTCCAGCGCGCCTCATGAGCATGATCGCGCAAGATGCGCGCGGTCCGGAAGACTACGCGTCGAGCAGCTTCTTCAGGGTGTCGTTGACCGCCTTCGGATTGGCCTTGCCGCCGGTCGCCTTCATGACCTGGCCGACGAACCAGCCGAACATGGTCGGCTTGGCCTTGTAGGCCGCGACCTTGTCCGGGTTGCCCTCGATCACCGCCCTGGCCGCCGCCTCGATGGCGCCGGTGTCGGTGACCTGCTTCATGCCGCGCTCCTCGACCAGCACGGCCGGGTCCCTGCCCGTCTCCTCCATGGCGACGAACAGGTCCTTGGCGATGCGGCCGGAGATGGTGCCGTCCTTCTGCAGGTCCAGGAGCTTGCCGAGATGCTCCGCGCTGATCGGTGAGTCTGCGATCGTGACGCCCCGCCGGTTCAGCATGGCGAAGAAATCGCCGGTGACCAGCTTCACCGCCTCCTTGGCATCGCGACCCCTGGCGACCGCCTCGAAAAACTCCGCCGTCTCCTTCTCCGCCACCAGCACGCCGGCATCGTAGGGCGTGAGCTTGTAGTCGGAGACGAAGCGGTCCTTCTTGGCGTCGGGCAGCTCGGGCAGGCTCTTCCTGATGCCGTCGACGAAGTCCTGGGTCAGGACCAGCGGCAGCAGGTCGGGATCGGGGAAGTAGCGATAGTCGTGCGCGTCCTCCTTGGTGCGCAGCGAGCGCGTCTCGCCGCGACCGGGATCGAACAGCCGCGTCTCCTGCGAGATCGTACCGCCGCCTTCGATCACCTCGACCTGGCGGCGCGCCTCGAACTCGATCGCCTGCTTCACGAAGCGGATCGAGTTCACGTTCTTGACCTCGCAGCGTGTGCCGAGCGGCCCGCCCGGCTTGCGCACCGACACGTTGACGTCGCAGCGCATGGAGCCTTCGTCCATGTTGCCGTCGCAGGTGCCGAGATAGCGCACGATCGAGCGCAGCTTGGCGAGGTAAGCCGCCGCCTCGTCCGACGAGCGCATGTCCGGTTTGGAGACGATCTCCATCAGCGCCACGCCCGAACGGTTGAGGTCGACATAGGTCTGCGACGGATGCTGGTCATGCAGGCTCTTGCCGGCATCCTGCTCGAGATGCAGCCGCTCGATGCCGACCGTGCGGATCTTGCCGCCCTCGAGATCGATCTCGATCTCGCCCTCGCCGACGATCGGGTCTTTGTACTGCGAGATCTGGTAGCCCTGCGGCAGGTCGGCATAGAAGTAGTTCTTGCGATCGAACACCGAGCGCAGGTTGATCTTCGCATTGAGCCCCAGACCCGTGCGCACCGCCTGCTCGACGCA
>JAFEFF010000202.1 GCA_018240745.1 Pseudomonadota bacterium | reverse complement strand
GCTGAGCGGAGCGCCGTTGCTGTCCACCTGCTGGTTGCGGTTGGCCCGCGATCATTCGGTAGGTAGGCTCCTTGTCGACTTAAGGCCCTGGAAACAGGGCCTTTTTCTTGGATTGAATGCAGCTTCGTTCACGTCGTTGGCCTCAAAATAGAACGTACTGCTCCGGATTCTTTCGCGGCGGCTCCTTCGTGCGGCCGTCGAATGAGACAATGTTCTCGTATTGCTTATCCGTGATGTACATGATGTGGGACCTTGCCCGTGCTCGGCACTTCGTGCTCCACGCGCCGGGTATAGGCGTCGGCCTGCTCCTTGCCGGCGCAGAAGCGCATGTACACCGAATACTGCGACATCTCGAAGCCCTCATCGAGCAGGAATTTCCGGAACTGCGTCGCGGCGCGGCGCTCCTTGCGGGTGCCGACGGGCAGGTCGAAGAGGACGGTCATCCACATCAGGCGATAACCGCTCAGCATGCCGGCGCTACGCGACGTCGGGTGGCGCCGGAAGCTCTAGCGGCAACGGTGCCAGCGGGAATTCCAACTCGGCCTTGCGACGCTCGCACGAGCGCGCGAGCGATTGCGCCAGCCGTTCGAGGCAGGTGAAGACCGGCGTCCGACCCCGCTCGGTCTGCATGTCGAGGCTGGCGACGCTGGCGAGATAGCGCTTGGTTTCCTTGGTGACGCCTTCGTGGCCGATATCGCGGGCACGGCTCACGAGCAGATCGACCATCGGCCGGAACGGCTCCATGAGGTCGTCGATCAGCGCCATGTCCTCGCTCTTGTGGTTGAGGCCGATCGCCGGATGCAGTCCGGCGCTGCACACCGCCCTTGCGGTCGCGGCGCGCAGCACGGCATAGCCGTAGTTCAGCATGCCATTGATCCTGGGTTCGTCGCGGTCACGGCGGAAATCCTCGCCGAACAGCAGCGGCCAATAGCGCCGCGCCGCCTGCGCTTCCATGTTGTCGGGATCGCCCGAGCCGACGCGCCGCGCCATCAGGTCGAAGCCGTCTGCGCCCTCCTTGCCCAGCGCTTCGAGCACGGCGCCCTGCTGGCGTATCTTCGCCTGCACGACCGATTGCCACAGCCGTTTGGCGAGCGGCCTTGTCGCCTCGATCTGCGATTCGATGCGCGACCTCTGCTCGTGATGCATCACGACGGGCCACACCCAGGCGACCGGATTGTGGTTGGCGCCGCACACCAGGATCGCCGCCCCGCGCTCGGCCAGCCGAACCACGAGGTTGTTGGAATAGGTGCAGCCATGGGCATTGACGATCAGGCCGCCGATGTCGTCGAGCGGCACCCGGCCGACCTCCTGGCCGTCGCGGCTCACTGTCATGAAGCCGCGATCGACCGCCAGATGTCGGCCGTCCTCCGCGACTTCGACGATGCGGCCGAGCATCGGCTACGGACCCTTGGCCGGATCGCGCAACTCGCCGACCGGGCTGACCGTCACACGGCGGAAGTTCAATTCCTTGAGCTTGTCGTAGTTACCGAACGTCCACTTGAACTCGCCGTCTCGATAACGCTCGACCAGATTGGTTTCTTCGTGGCCGGCGAGCTGCAAATACTTCTCCCAGATCGAGACCACACGCATCACCCGGTCCTCGCCGCCATCCCGCAGCCTGACCAGGTCGTTCTTGTGGATGCGCCACAGTAGCTTCGGCTCTGGCGCCGTGCGCCGCCACTTCGGCTGGAAGTCGCGGCGGTTGCCGTCGAACGCTGTGACGATCTCCCGTCCCCACGATCCGTCGGCGCGTTCGAAGATCTCGACGCGGAGATTGTCGCCGGCGCTGTAGGCCTTGTACGGCGTGCCAGTCTTGTCCCGGATGATCACGATGGCGCCTTCAGGTTTCACCAGGCGGACGCGGCGAATGCCGTGCTGCTGCCCGAACGCCGCGAGGGCTGCCTTGAAGTCCTTGGCGCCTGTCTTGCGCCGCGCCTTCGCCTCGACCTTGAGCCGTGCGATCTCGCCCTTGGCGCGCTCCTGCGCCGTGGGGTCTTTTGCCTTGCGCGCAGCGGCTAACCGCCCCTTGGCGTTCTCGAGCGACTTCTCATCGGGCAGGAACGGCGCAAGGTGCGCCCTGAGCTTCTCTCGCAGTTGCCGGTCGCGCACGCGATCGACTTCGTTCTCCGACAGGGCATCGATCGGCTTGCGCGCGACCACGTTACCGCCCTCACGCTCGGCGTCCTTGACCAGGCCGTAAGCGGTCTCCTCGTGCAACTTGCCGCTCGTCGACAGCCGTTGCGTCGCGCCCGCCTTCGGATCGATGCCGTGGTCGGGCCGGTGCGACACGACGATGCGATCCAGCGCTGCCTTGAGCTGCTCGCGCCAACCGTCCCAGGGCGGGTCGGGCATGTCGTCGACAATGCGCTCGCGCGTGATTCCTGCGGCACGCTGGATTTCCATCAGCATCGAGCGATCGGTCAGGCCGACGACGAAGGCATCGATGGCATGGTGGCGATGGTCGGCGCGATTCTTTCTGTTGTGGTCGCCGAGCAGAGAATTGAGGCCCCATTTGCGGCGCAGCAGAGCGGTCATCTGGCCGGGGATCACCCAGGTGCGGTTCGGGTCGCATACCTTCCACAGATATTGCCGCGTAACCCGGGCGAGGTAGGCGGTGTCGACGAGCTGACGCGCCAGGAAGCCGCCGGTTTTCTCGATATCATCCAGCGCGTCTTTCGGCAGCGAGCCTTCGAGCCGGGCATTCTCGCGCGCGATCCTGCTGCGCACGAGGTCGAGTGCATCGGGCCGGAAACGCCACTGCTTGTTCCGCGGCAGGGCCGAGACGCGCAGCATGATCTCGTCCCAGACATAGCCGGCGGGACTGTGGCCGAAAGCGTCGTACGGCGTATCGTTCTTCTTTTCGCGGTTGGCGGCCCGCAGCGAGACGGTGAGATTGGCCGGGCTGTCGTCGAGCGACAAGGTGAAGGGCAGGATGTGCTCGATCTCGACCTCGTCCGAGAAGAGCATCCGTTGCGAGATTGTCTTGCCGGTATAGACGCAGCGGCGATTCGCGACGTTCTCCAGGTCGAGCTCCTCCCAGAGACGCAGCCGCAGCATGGCGTCGCGTGGCGGCTTCCAGCCGGGCTGGCTTCTCTGCATGCTTTGCAGCAACTCTCGGCGGCGATCGTTCTTCTTCTGGTTTTCCGCCTGCTGCTTCTGGACTTCCTCCCTTTCTTCTTGCGTGCGCTTCAGGTCGCGCGCCAACTCGACGACGATTTCCTCGGGCGGCCCGTATCGGTCGATCAGGGCGTTTATGACCTTGCGCAACTGGTTGAGGCCGATATGCACGGTTGGGTTGGCCAGGCGCCCGAACGCGCGCTCCCATTCGGGCGCCGATTCGCTGCGGACCTGCGCGGTATAACGCTGCAGGACCTCGCCGTAGTACGGCAGGGCATCCAGCAGCTCGCCGTCGCGGAAGTCGGAATGATGCTTGTACCCGGCTTCGAGAACAGCATCCGCGTAGCGGATCGGCCCACCGTCCTTGTCGGCGCGCTCCTTCAGGATCGGCACGATGCGCGACAGCGCCTTGAGACCGAGGCTGCCATAACCATCGGGCAGGGGCGTGTCGGCGACGGTCTGGGCCTGCTCGCGTGTCAATCCCCAATAGTCGGCGCCAATACGGAGAAGCTCGTCGGTGCTTTCCTCATTGAGGAGCGTGAGCACGATCTTCTGCTGTTCGAGGTCGAGCAAGCCCTCCGACCATCGTTTGCCGAAGGCGCTGTCTTTGGAGAGCCGGACCGAAACGACATCTCCTTTCAGGTGATCGCGCTTTGCGCTCTCCAGGTTGAAGCTCCAGATGTCGTCGATCTTGAGCAGGGTACGGATGCGCTTGAAGGTGACTTTTTCGCTGCGCTTGAGCGTGTCGAATACCGCGTCCCGCTCGGTCAGCGTCAGCCGCCGACGGATGGTGGGATTGGTCTTGTGGAACAGCTCGAGGTTCGCGAGTTCCTGCAGGATTCGAAAGTCCTGCTGGATCGGCAGCGCCAATGGCGCGCGACGATCGCGCTTGTCGAGGTCCTCCTCCTCGTCCAGCGTGCAGGGGCCGGGGTCGACCGGTCTCAGCGGCCGTTGGTAGAAGATGATGTCGCTGATCTCGTCGCGAACGGCCTCCGTCAATTCTGGATGATGAGGCATTTGCGCGGCGCACAACGCGTGGAATTCGTCCACGATCATCGAGCGCAGAGGGTAGAATTCGTAGTTGTTGCGTCCCTTCACGATGGTCGGGCGCACACGGACGCCACTCGCCTTGGCCGGCGTAATCGGCTGCCACGCTCCCGTCGAGTCGACCTCGGCACGATGGCGTTTGTAGAGGTACTCGCCCAGCGTGCGCGCGTCCTTGTGTTCCGGTCCGATCGCATCCTGGAGCTTGCGCGCGGCGGCCTTCATGTCCTGCGTATCCTTGGCCTCCTTGTCGTCGCGCGTGCGCTCCGCCTTGCGATTGCTCTTGAAGCCGCGTCGCTGGTTCAGATGGAAGAGGGCGCGGCCCAGCTCGTGGGAACTCAACGGCCGATCGAGCCCTTCGGCGCGCAGCCGCCACGGATCGAGCGCCTCCACTTTCTTGCGCTCGATCGGGTCGGCCGGCATCAGCCCGCAACCGATCAGCGCCTTGAGCAGATCGGCGCGCCGGTCGAGATACCGGTCGCGACGGCGGCGGGCGCCGCGCGGTCCGCGCCTTTCCTGGGCAAGCGATGCGCCGGACTGCGGGTCGCGGCCGTCGGTGTAGATGCGCACGCCCATGCGGCGGATGCCGCAGGGATGCTGCCGGCCGGTCTCGTCCTTTTTCAGATCGAAGGCGCACCAGCCAATGGAATTGGTGCCGACGTCCAGGCCGAGCCGCCAGGGACGAGATTTGCGTCCGCCCGACGGGCGCGTATCACTCTCATTCGTGTCGTTCACCTGCCGCTCCCCAAGATGGCGGGCGCGTGAAGCGCCCGCCAATCGCACCCGCAACCAGACGGCGTGAGCCGGCCGTGCTCACTGAACAAAAGACCTAATGGAAATCTTGCCGTCGATGCTCAAGTTCATCGTCACATCGTGTCGACCTTCAGTCAATATTTTTTTTACCTCTGTCGAGCTAACTATCTGTTTTTAGTTCGAGACTGGTGGATGATCTCGCGGTAGAAGAGAACAGCATCGAGCACGGGGAGGTCGAACGGCTTCTCTCATGCGATCGTTACGACAGAGGTAAGTTGCGGTTGGTCCGCATTTCAATCTTGACTTTAGTGAATCACTTTTGCAACCTATGTGAAACGGTGATCCGACAGATAGCCTACCTACCGAATGATCGCGGGCCATCCGTTAACAAGTCTCTCCGCCGCAAGGCGGTCAGGACACAAAATGCAGGGCCACCTACGGGTGGCCCTTTTTGTTGCTGGGCCTGCCGGCCGGCTTGGGAGGTCAACTGCTTCTGGCCTCACCCCGCAGTCTCAACCCCGGCGTTCGCCATGCCGCGCTTCTTGGCTTTTCGAGGGGTCCCATCATCTCCTTGAGTTCGTGAGACGGTTTGGCTGCAGTGCCGGCACGCCGCAGGGTCAGGAAGTCCACGAAGTCCTCGCCATCGGCAATGCGCCTCTTGGGCAGGGTCTGGATCTTGGCGAACAACGTGTAGAGATCGGGCATCGGACACTCCGTCTTCTGAACTAGGCCGGGGAGGGCTCGCCGTGACGGACGCCAACCAGCGCGGCACGAGATCGCTGCGCGGCTCCCGGTCGGCCGCCATCGGCTGGGCGGCGGCGAGGATGGAAAGATGGGTTGCGTTCCGCATTCGTCTCCATATATGATGGACGTTAATTGACGTCAAGAGAAGTTTTAGAGCTATGCACGTCCCGCCGTCCCGACCGAGCGCAGCTACGCGCCTTCGGCGCTAAAGCGCGGGGTTACCCCGCGCGAGTCGGGACGACGGCAGGGGAGAACGATAGGGGTGTTTTTCGTGACGCACAGAATCGGTGGATTCGTGGACTCCGGGGCGAAAAGCTCGATTCCATCGGCATCCGACCGGTCCACACCGAAGTGGACTCCAGTGGACTCCGGCCGCAGGGCGGGCCTAGTGAAGGACGGCGCTGAGGAAGGTCTCCAGCTCCGGAGTCCGGGGCCTGGCCAGCGTGTCGGCGGCGGGGCCTTCCTCCCAGATCCTGCCCTCGTGCATGAACACCACGCGGTCGGCGACCTTGCGGGCGAAGCCGATCTCGTGGGTCACCAGCATCATGGTCATGCCCTCGGCGGCCATCTCCTCGAGCGTCTTCAGCACCTCGCCGACCAGCTCAGGGTCGAGCGCCGAGGTGATCTCGTCGAACAGCATCAGGGTGGGCTGCATGGCCAGCGACCGGGCGATCGCCACGCGCTGCTGCTGGCCGCCCGAGAGCTGGTCGGGCCAGGCGTCGATCTTCTCGGCCAGCCCGACCTTGGCCAGCACCCGCCCGGCCAGCGCCCGCGCCTCGGCCGGGGCCATGCCCTTCACCACCTTGGGGGCGAGCGTGATGTTCTTCTCGACGGTGAGGTGCGGGAAGAGGTTGAAGCTCTGGAACACGATGCCGACATGCTGGCGCAGCTTGCGCAGGTCGGTGCCGGGGTCGTTCACCGTGGTGCCCTCGAAGCGCACGCTGCCGCCCTGGATCGGCTCGAGGCCGTTCACGCAGCGCAGCATGGTGCTCTTGCCCGAGCCCGAGCGGCCGATGATGGCGATGATCTCGCCCTTCCCGACGGCGAGCGACACGCCGTTCAGCACGGTGTGCGTGCCGTAGCGCTTGACCACGTCCTGTAGTTCAACGAGTGGCTGTTCAGTGGGCGCCATGCAGCATCCTCCGTTCGAGCCGGCGGCTCGCCTGCGTCAGCGGGAAGCAGAGCAGGAAGTAGAGCGCGGCCACGGTGAGATAGACGGTGAAGGGGCGGAAGGTCGTCGCGGTCGTGAGCTGGCCCTCGCGGGTCAACTCGACGAAGCCGATCACCGCGGCGAGCGAGGTGTTCTTGATGAGCTGCACCAGGAAGCCGACGGTCGGCGGGATGGCGAGGCGCGTCGCCTGCGGCACGATGATGTAGCGGAGCTGCTGGCCGAACGAGAGGCCGAGCGAGCTGCCGGCCTCCCATTGCTGCCGCGGGATCGCCTGCAGCGCGCCGCGCCAGATCTCGCCGAGGAAGGCGCCGGCATAGATCGAGTAGGAGGCGGCGGCGGCGATCCACGGCGAGACCTCGACGCCGACGATCGACAGGCCGAAGAAGAAGACGAACAGCCAGGCGAGCAGCGGCGTGCCCTGCACCGCCAGCACGTAGATCGTGCCGATCCATCGGAGCGGGGGGAGGGAGGAGACGCGGAGCAGGGCGATCATGAGGCCGACCAGACCGCCGCCGGCGAAGGCGATGGCGGTGAGCGCCAGCGTCCAGCGCATGGCCGCGACCAGGTAGAGGACGTCGTTGAGGTTGAATTCCCTGATCATCGTGAGCGCCGGGCGAAGATCACGTGGTAGAGGCCGGCGAACAGCAGGCGGAACAGCAGGGCCAGGGCGAGGTAGACGCCGGCGACCACGGCATAGACCTCGAAGTCGCGGAAGGTGCGCGACTGGATGATCGAGGCGGCCTGGAACAGGTCCTGCGCCGAGATCTGCGACACCACCGAGGTCGCCAGCATCATCAGCACGAACTGGCTGGCGAGCGACGGGAACATCAGCCGCAGCGCCGGGAAGATGACGACGTAGCGGAAGATCTGGAGGGCCGAGAGGCCGAGCGACTGGCCGGCCTCGATCTGGCTCCGGGGGATGGCTTCGAGCCCGGCGCGCACGATCTCGACGGTGTAGGCGCCGAGATTGATGGACAGCGCCACCATGGCGGCGGTGTCGGCGTCGAGCTTCACGCCGGCGCTGGGCAGGCCGAAGAAGATCAGGAAGAGCTGGACGATCAGCGGCGTGTTGCGGATGGCCTCGACATAGACCGCGACCGCGCGCGCGAGCGGCCTCGGCCCGTACACCCGCGCCGCCGCGCCGCCCATGCCGATGATCAGGCCGGCGATCATGGTCACCAGCGAGAGCTCGAGCGTCAGGATCAGCCCGTCGAGCAGGAAGTCGGAGGCGGCGAAGACGTCCCTGAACTGGAAGCTGTAACTCACGTCCTGCGCTCGCTCCGCGGATCGAGCGCGTCCTGCAGGCCGTCGCCGAGGAAGTTGAAGGCGATCACGGTGAGGAGGATCAGCAGGCCCGGCCACACCGCCAGCATCGGCGCTTCCTGCAGCAGCTCCTGCGCGCCGGTCAGCATGTTGCCCCAGCTCGCCGCCGGCGGCTGGATGCCGAGGCCGAGGAAACTGAGCGTCGATTCGAACAGGATCAGCGTGCCGATCGACATGGTGGTCGAGACCACCAGCGAGCCCGCGGCATTGGGCAGGATATGACGCAGCATGATCCGCCACGGCCGGGCGCCCAGCGCCTGCGCCGCGCGCGTGAAGTCGCGCGCCTTGAGCGACAGCGTCTCGGCCCGCACCAGCCGCGCCACCGTGGTCCAGCCGGTCAGCGCGACGATGACGACGATGCGGTAGAGCGAGAAGGTCTCCGACTGCGCCACGTCCGGCGGGATGCCGATCTTGGCCGGATCGATCGCGGCGAGGATGACCAGCAGCGGCAGCAGCGGCAGCGCGATCACGCCGTCGGTGAAGCGCATCAGGACGCTGTCGAGCCGGCCGCCGCGATAGCCCGCGACCACGCCGATGATCGCCCCCAGGATCGCCGACAGGATGGCGCCCATGATGCCGACCAGCAGCGAGACGCGGCCGCCGTCGAGCAGGCGCTGGAACAGGTCGCGGCCGAGATCGTCGGTGCCGAGCCAGTTGCGCGCCGACGGGCCTTCGAGGCGGTGGTAGAGGTCGGTCATCGACGGATCGACGCCGCGCAGCCCGGCGAGCAGCGGCGCGCCCAGCGAAAGGACGAGCAGCACGACGAGGAAGGCGAGCGAGATCTCGGCCAGCCGATGCCGCAGCAGGCGCCGCCAGACGAGCCGGGTGGGATGCGCGCCGGCGCTCATGCGCGCTCCGTGATCGACACGCGCGGGTCGACCGCGACCAGCGCCAGGTCGGCCAGCAGGTTGCCGGCCATGGTCGCGAAGGTCGCCAGCAGCAGGCCGACCAGCGCCAGATTGAAGTCGTTGGTCTGGATCGCCTGGTAGATCGTGGCGCCCATGCCCGGCCAGGCGAACATGGTCTCGGTGATCATCGCCCCCGAGAACAGCGCTCCGAAGGAGAGGGCAAGGATGGTGAGGACGGGCGCCAGGGCGTTGCGGAAGGCGTGGCCCATGAGCACCATCCGCTCCGACGCCCCCTTGGCGCGCGCGGTGCGGATATAGTCCTGGCGCAGCGTCTCGATCATCGCGCTGCGCATGAAGCGGGTGTAGACGCCGAGCTGGACGAGGGCGAGCGTCGCCACCGGCAGGAGGGCGAAGCGGATGTTCTGGCCGAGCGCCGCCAGGAACGAGGCGCCGGCGCGCGGATCGGCCATGCCGCCGGCCGGCAGCCAGCCGAGCTTCACCGCGAACAGCGAGATCAGCAGCAGCGCCAGCCAGAAGGTCGGCATGGAGATGCCGGCGAAGCAGAACAGGTTGACGACGTAGTCGGCCTTGCTGCGCGGCCGCGCCGCCACCCACATGCCGAGCGGCAGCGCGATCGCCGTCGCGATCAGGAAGGCCAGCCCCTCGAGCTCCAGCGTGTTGAGCAGCCGCGGCCACAGCACCGCCAGCACCGGCCGGTTGAGCGAGCGCGAGTAGCCGAAGTTGCCGAGCAGCGCCTGGTGCGCCCAGGCGAGGTAGCGCTCGACCAGCGGCCTGTCGACGCCGTAGAGCGCGCGCAGCCGCTGGGCGTCCTCGCTGGTCATCCGCGGGTTGCCCGAGATCATCATGTCGATCGGGTCGCCCGGCATCAGGCCGATCAGCAGGTAGACGACGAAGCTCATGATCACGAGGACGATCACGATCTGCACGGCGCGCGAGGCGAGGTAGCGGCCCATCCCTCAGTCCCGCCAGCGCCAGTTCTCGATCCACAGGCTGGTGCAGCCCTGGTGCCCGGTCGGCACGACGCCCGTCAGCGTCTTCGGGATCACGAACGAGTCGACGCGGAAATACATCGGCAAGGCCGGCAGATCGTCGGCATAGAGGCGCAGGATATCGGCGAAGAACGCGCGGCGCCTCACCGGATCGAGCTCGCGCTCCGCGCCGTCCAGCGCCCTGTCCATCTCGGGATTGCGGTAGCCGGGGAAATTCTGCCCGCTCCAGCCGTTCTCGGCGCTCGGGATCTCGGTCGAATGCAGGGTCGTGCGCGGCACGCTGCCCGGGCTCGTCACCCAGGAATAGAAGGCGAGGCTGTCGAACTTGCGCTTGTTGAGGTTGCCGAAGTAGATGCGCGCCGGCGCCGCCTTCAGCCGCAGCTCGATGCCGACCCGGCGCAGCTCGCTCTGGATGACCTGCGCGACCTGGTCGCTCGCGCGGTTGCCGCTGGCATAGTCCAGCACGAGCGACAGCCGCTGGCCCCTGGCGTTGCGCCGCTCGCCCGTGGCGACCTGCCTGAAGCCCGCCTCGTCGAGGAGTTCCTTCGCCTGCGCCGGATCGTAGGCGTAGGGCCGCGCCGCCGGGCTGTACATCGGGTCGAGCGGATTGACGTTGCCGTCCGCCACCGGCTGCTTGCCGTGGAACAGCTTGTCCGAGATCGTCTTGCGATCGATCGCCATCAGGATCGCCCGGCGCACACGGACGTCGCCCAACAGCGGATTGTCGAGATTGACGTCGATGTGGCCATAGGTGAGCGAGGGCTTGAAGACGACATTGTACCTGTCGGCGTGGCGCTGCTCGAAGGCGAGCGACTGGCTGAACGAGAGGCCGCTCTCGCCGGGGACGTAGTCGACGTTGCCCGACAGGAGGTTGGCCTCGAGCGAGGAGGAGTTCTCGAAGAACTTGATCAGGATGCGCCGGAACTGCGGCGGCGCACCGCTCCAGTGCGGGTTGCGCTCGAGCGCGATGCGGCTGCCCGGCACCACCTCGACGACCCGATAGGGGCCGTAGGCGAGGCCGGGATTGGCAGGGTCGGCGTCATAGGTCGTGCGGGTTCGATATTCGGCCGGGTCGGCATCGAAGATCGGCTTCTCGATGTGCGCAGGCAGCGGAAAGAAGTCGAGGACGTTGTAGTCGAAGGTGACGCGGTCCCTGGTGATGGTGAAGTGGCGGTCGTCCTTGATCTCGACCTTGAGGATGCGCCGGTAGTCCTCGACCGACGGCACGCCGCTCTGCGGATGCCTGCCGACATCGATCGTGAACTGGAAGTCGCGTGCGGTGACGGGCGTGCCGTCGCCCCACGTCATCGGCCTCAGCTCGATATCGACCTCCATGCCCTTCCTGACGACGCCCTTGTCGTCGGGCGGCAGGTCGACGATGCGGGCGTGCCCGTTCTCCACCGTCGGCAGCTCGGTGCAGAGCAGGCAGACCAGCTTCCAGTCGGGGTCGAAGACCGTGATCGGCCGTTCGGTCATGCTGTTGATGAAGGCGCCGGCCAGCATGGAATTGAGCAGCGGATTGAGGGTGCCGGGCGCCGTGCTCATGCCGATCACCAACTCGTCCATGGCAAAGGCCGGTGATGCGAAGACCGGTGATGCGAAGACAAGGCAGACGAAAAACAAAAGGCGCCGCAACATCGGCGCCCACCGTCGCACGACAGCCCGCAGGCTGTCATGGTTTTCGGCAATGGGTTTTCAGCAATGGGTTTTCAGCAACGGGTTTGCAGCGATGTCCGGTCAGCGGCCCAGCGTCGGGCGCGACACCGGTGGCCGGCCGCCGTGGTTGGCCGACCACTGCTCGGGTGCCTCGAGGAAGGCGCGTGTCTCGGCGAGGCCCTTCTCGTCGAAGTACTTGCCCTTTGCCGCGGCCTCGAGCGCGTCCCACCAGGTGGCCAGCGCATGCAGCTTCACGCCGGCGACCGCCAGCGTCTCCACGCTCTGCGGGAAGATGCCGTAGTGGAAGATCACGAAGCAGTCGGTGACCCTGGCCTCGGCCTTCTTCAGTGCATCGATGAACACCAGCTTGCTGCCGCCATCGGTCGCGAGATCCTCGACCAGCAGCACGCGCTTGTTCGGCTTGAGGTCGCCTTCGATCTGCGCCATGCGGCCGAAGCCTTTCGGCTGCTTGCGCACGTAGACCATCGGTTTCTTCGCAAGTGCGGCGAGGAACGCGGCGAACGGGATCCCCGCCGTCTCGCCACCCGCCACCACGTCGATCTTGCTCCAGCCGATCTCGCGGTCGATCGCCTTGTGGGCGTGCTGCATGATCCTGGCGCGCGCCTCGGGGAAGGAAATGATCTTCCGGCAGTCGATATAGACGGGGCTCGCGCGGCCGGAGGTGAAGATGTACGGGTTGTCCGGCCGGCAGTGGATGGCTTCGATGTCGAGCAGCAGGCGCGCCGTGTCGCGTGATTCCGCCGTACCCGAGGCACGACCGTGATTTGCCTTGCCGTTCAGGTGCTTGGCGGTCGAACCGACAGCGGACCGCGACGCCGACGTGGCTTTCTTCTTCGTCGCCATGCTGCCTTTTTCCCCCGCGCCGCTTGCGACAAAATGACGGTCGTGTGTTTAGCGTTCATCCACAGGACCGGCAAGGGAAAGGCTGCGGATTCGAGGTCGGTGGCGCCGCCAAACGCAGTTGGTTTCATATAAGGACTATTTCATTGACCAAATTGGCGTCCTTTCGCACCCGCCTGGGCCGGATGCTGCTCGCGCGGCGCCGGCTTCTCTTGGCCGCGCTGGCGGGGCTGGTGCTGCTGGCGGTCCTGCCGTCGTCGATGCGCCCGGCAACCCGGCTGCTGTTGGCCTGGGACCTGACCGCCGCCGGCTATGTGGGGTTTACCCTGGTGACGGTCTTCGGCTCGGACGTCGAAACCTGCCGGGCCCGGGCAGCCCTCTACGACCAGAGCGACTGGGTGATCATGGCAGTGGTGGTCGTGAGCGCCGCAGCAAGCTTCGCCGCGATCTTCGCCGAGCTGGCGGCCATCAAGTCGGGCCATGCGCCGCTGGCGCTCGGGCTCACCATCACCGGCATTACGGTTGCGCTGAGTTGGAGCTTCACCCACACGGTCTTCGCGCTGCACTACGCCAACATCTACTATCGACCGCACGATCACCGTCCGCCGGGCGGGCTCGACTTCCCGGGCGAGCACAAGCCCGACTACCGCGACTTCCTCTACTACTCTTTCGTGATCGGTTGCGCCTGTCAGACCGCCGACATCGATACGACGACGCACCAGATGCGCATGGTGAGCCTGGCGCATGGCGTGATCGCCTTCGCCTTCAACACGGCAATCCTCGCGCTCACCATCAACGTCGGTGCCAGCCTGCTGTGAGCACGCGCGCCTGGGGATGCTAACCGTCGGCCTGGACGTCAGCCCGCCTTGTAGCGGCTGACGGAACCGCCGTCGTCGCGCTTGAGCTGCATGAACACGACCGATGAGACGATGGTCATGATCGCGAGCACGATGAAGGCCTGGTGCACGCCGTGGATCAGGGCTGTCGGATTGCCGCGCAGCTCTTCGGGCACGAACGTGGCGGCGATCAGCGAAGCGCCGGCGACACCGAAGCTGATCGACATCTGCTGGCCGGTGCTGGCGATCGTGCTCGCGGCGCTGGTCTCCTGCGCCGTGACGTCGGCGTAAACCAGCGTGTTCATGCTGGTGTACTGGGTCGAGGTGAAGAACCCCAGCACGAAGGCCTGCAGCGCGATGCGCCACGCCGGCGTGCCGACATCGATGGTAGCGAAGCCCATGATCAGAACGCCGAGGATCAGCGTGTTGCCGAGCAGCACCGTGCGATAGCCGAAGCGCGACAGGATCCGCGATACGACCAGCTTGAGCCCGATCGCGGCCATCGCCTGCGGCATCACCAGCAGGCCCGACTCGACCGCCGAGTAGCCGAGCCCGATCTGGTAGAGCAGCGGAAACAGGAAGGGCAGGCCGCCGAGGCCAAGCCGGCTGAAGAAGCTGCCGCCGACAGCAGCACGGAAGGTGCGCAACCGGAACAGCTCGAGCCGCAGCAGCGGGCGCTGGACGTGCATTGCATTGACGCCGTAGCCCGCCAGCAGCACGGCCGAGATCGCCAGCAGCCCGAGGATCTCGAAGTCGCCCAGCCGGTGCTCGCCGAACACTTCGAGCACGTAGGAGAGCAGCGCAATGCCCGAACCGAACAGGATGAAGCCGACGACGTCGAGCGCATGGTGCTTGTCCTGGCGATAGTCGGGCAGGAAGCGCCACACCATGAAGAGGCCGAGCGCGCCGACCGGCAGGTTGACCAGGAACACCATGCTCCAATGCAGGTAGTGCACGATCAGGCCGCCGATCACCGGACCGAGCATCGGTCCGATCAGGCTGGGGATCGACACGAAGCTCATGGCGCGCACGAGCTCCGATTTCGGGAAGGTGCGCACCATCGTCATGCGCCCGACCGGTACCATCATCGCTCCGCCCATGCCCTGGATGACGCGGCAGGCGACCAGCATGTCGATGTCGACCGACAGGCCGCACAGCAGGGAGCCGAGGGTGAATAGCCCGATCGCCGAGGCGAAGACGCGCCGTGTGCCGAAGCGATCGGCCATCCAGCCGCTGATCGGGATGAAGACGGCAAGGCTCAGCGTGTAGCAGGCGAGCACCGACTTCATGTCGAGCGGCGTGATGTTCATCGCCTGGGCGATCGTCGGCACCGCCGTGTTGAGGATCGTCGTGTCGAGCGACTGCATGAAGAAGGCGACCGCGACCAGCCACGGCAGCAGCCTCCTGATCGTGTCGGTCGGCAGGGCGGGTGGAGGAGGAGCTATCGTCGTCACAGGCGGCCAAGAGGTGGGATGTCTCCCTGCCCGTTGGAACGGAAAAGTGGCCCACAGAAGGCATGGATCATTGCGCGGCCGCCCTCCCTATCGGTCATCGGCGAAACGCCGAAGCTTGCATCCGCGGCAAACTCCAGCACCGTGCGAAAACCGGCATCGACGCCGTAATGATACCGGAACGCCGGGCGGTCCGTGCAGGCTGTCAGCGGGGCGGGAACGAGTAGCGCGCCACCGGGCGGGGCACGCGATCCGTACCGTCGAAGCAGACGATCTCGGCATCGCGCGTCATGTCGCCCTTGCCGTCAGACCAATACGTCGTGACCACGCCCTCGTATCGGGACACTGAAAGTTTCTCGCGCACCCTGGTTGGCGTCACCGGCCCGCCGCCGCGTCGCAGAGTGGCGATCACGTCGGCGAGCATGCGCACACCGTCATATTGCGCCGCTGCGTAAGCGTCGGGATCGCTCTTGTACGTGGCGCGATAGGCATCGAGGAAGGCACGCATCGCGGGCGTCGCCGCGGCGACGGGCGAGGCGGCGGTCTCGGCGCAGACGCCTTTCAGTTCGGCCGGTTCCAGCAGCGCCGCGGTGGCTGGCTGGTGAATCGCCGAGCCGGCGACGATCGGCAGGTTCGGCAGGAGCTGCCGTGCCTGGCGTATCGCCAGCACCGTCGAGGGCGCGTGCAGGTGCAGCACCAGCACGTCGGCGTTGGCTGCCTTGGCACGCAGCAGTGCCGGGGTGAGGTCGTTGACGGTCGTGGCGACGCTCTCCTCGAGCACCGGCGGCGTCTTCAGTTCGGCGAAGGTCTTGGCCAGCTGCTCGCGGCCCGACTGGCCGTAGGCGGTGCTCTGGTAGATCACGGCCGGCCGCCTGGCGCCGAGCTTCTCGACGACGTAGCGGGCGTGCGCGACCTTCACCGTCGCGTCGCTGGGAAAGAAGCGGAAGAGCTGGGGCACGCCCATCTCGCTCAGCCTCGCGGTGCCTGAGATGGTGATCAGCGGCACGTCGCGCTCCTTGGCGAGCGGCAGCAGCGCCAGCATCTGCGTGCCGAGGATCGGGCCGACCACGGCGAGCGGCGGCGGATCGCCGACCGCGCGCGTCCAGGCGTTGACCGCCGCTTCCGGGGTCGCAGCCGTATCCAGGACTTCCGGCGTGATCTCGAATCCGCCGGCGGCAAGTTCCTTCGTGGCGAGCAGCGCGCCGTTCTTCTGGCTGGTGCCTTCGAGGGCGACGAAGCCGGTGAGCGGCACGAGCACCGGCAGGCGCACGTCCTGCGCCCGGGCCGGGACGGCACAGGCGCAGAACGCCAGGGCTACTGCGCTGCGCCGCCAGCCCATGGCGACATCACCTCGTTCATGCCGGTGAGCTCGCCGGTCCTTGGATCGCGCACGATGCACGACGGGTTGGCGAAGCCGAGCGGCGCGATCTGGGCGTCGACCTCGACGATCGGCTGCTTGTCGGCGATCGCCTTCTTCACCGCCTCGGACAGCGTGCGGTCGACGCGGATCGGACCGACACCGGAGACGTCGACGCGCGGCTGATGGAACGCCGCCTCCACATCCAGCCCGCGGTCGATCATCATGAGGCTGAGCTGGGTCACCGCCGGCACGATGCGCCGGCCGCCCGAAGCGCCGATGCAGAACCACGGCTGGCCATCCTTGACCACGACGACGGGGCAGATGTTGCACAGGGGACGTTTGCCGGGCGCGATCGAGTTCGGCCGGCCGGCCTCCGGATCGAACCACAGCATGCCGTTGTTCATGGTGATGCCGGTCCTGGGCAGCATCACGCCGGAGCCGAACAGCGACATCAGCGTCTGGGTCAGCGCCACCATGTTGCCTTCGGAGTCGGCGACGCAGAAATGCGTCGTGCTGGTGTTGTTGGGCTTGTCGCCCAGCGTCTTCAGGCGCTCGACGTAAGCTGTGTGCATGCCGTCGGCGATGGCGACGAAGAACTCGGCGTCGGGGACGCCCTTGCCCCTGGTGCGGTCGCCCGCGAGCTCGAGCGTGCGCCGCAGGGTCGGTCCCGCGGTCAATCCGCCTGCGACATTGAACGTGACGCCGTGATGCTCGAAGGAGAGCGGGTCGACGATCGCGGCCTGGTAGGAGGAGAGATCGTCGAGCGAGATCGCCGAGCCACCAGCCTGCAGGTCGGCGACGATGTCGCGCGCCAGGCTGCCTTCGTAGAACTCGCGCGGGCCGCCATCGGCCAGGCGCCGCATGGTCTGGCCGAGATTGCCGAGCGGCAGGTAGCGCGGGGTGCCCTGCCAGTCGCTGGTCGGCACGCGGCCGTCGTCGCAGAGATAGGCGGCCTTCGAGGCGGGGAACTTCGACAGGTGCTCCGCGCCGTTGGCGATCATCACCTGCATGTACCAGTCGAGTTGCATGCCGCGCTCGGCAAGCGCGATACCGGGCGCCAGCACGTCCTTCCATTTCATCGTGCCGAAGCGCTCGAGCACCTTGCCGTGGCCCGCGACCATGCCGGGCACGGCAATCGAGTGGTAGCCGACCTCGTTGTTCTGGTTGTGGATATCCGGCCAGGCGAAGGGATTGGCGGGGCCGGGGCCGACGATCTTGTACTGTGAGACGTCGAGCTTCCTGGCCGAGACCGGTCCATAGCTGACCGTGAAAGCGCGCTTCTCCCTGGCGCTCCACAGGGTCATGAAGCCGACGCCGCCGATGCCGCTCATCCACGGCTCGAGAGCGCCGATCGCCATGCCCGTGGCGACGGCGGCGTCGATGGCATTGCCGCCTCGGCGCAGGATGTCGGCGCCGACCTCGGCGGCGCGGGCGTTCTGGGCGACGACCACACCTTTTCCACGCACTGCGTGCTTGGTGACCTTGAATTGCCGTGTCAGCGATTCACTCATTACGCTTCCTTGGTTGAGGCGCACCGACTGTAGCGGGGCCTCATTTCGCCACAAACCCTGTTAGACTGCTCTGCGGACGGACAATGAACGACGACGGAACGCGGGCGTGACGGAACTCAGCCAGATCGACCTGCGGTCACTCGCGGCGGGACACAAGCGCACCTGGGATGCGTTCGTGGCGGCCGCTTCGCCGCTCATCAATGCGGTGGCGCGCCGGACGCTTTCGACGTACCGCCTGAGCGAGGACGATGTCATGGATGCCGCGCAGGATGTGTTCGTTCGTCTGTGTGCGAACGACTTCCGGCTGCTCAAGACCTACGACCCGACCCGGGCCGGGCTGTCGACCTGGCTGGCGGTGGTCGCGCGCTCGGCGGCGGTGGATTTCGCGCGCCGCCGCCGCCAGGCCACGGCGCCGATCGACGAAGTCCCCGAGGCCGTCCTGGCGGTCGAGGACCGGCATGTCGAGAAGCTGAAAATTCCCGACGGATTGCTGACGGAGCGCCAAACCCTGATCCTCAGATGCCTATATGATGAGGAAAGGGACGTGGCCGAGATTGCACAGTTACTGAGGATTGATGCCCAAACCGTGCGGAGTACGCACCACAAGGCACTCTTGCGGCTGCGCGAACATTTTAGGGGGGAGCCGCCTTGAGGAGGGGATGAATCCCCTCCCGGTGGCGTAAGGTATGGCAGGAGAGACTAATGAGCACGGAACGCACTCCTCTGGACGACAAGGCCCTGTGGCGAAGCCTCGCCACCGAGCGGCCGGTCGCGCCGGCGGCCGTGTCGGACATGGATTTCGCGGCCTGGCTGGAAGGAAACCTGACTGAGGCCGAGGCAGCGCGGATCGATGAGGCCGTGACGGCCGATCCGGCCCTGCGGCAGGCTGCTCTCGATCTGGCTGACATTCTGAGCAAGCCCTTGCCGGCGGCGCCGGCGCGGATGTCTGTGCGGGCACAGGCGCTGGTCGGCTTCCCGGCCGAACGCCAGCCCCGCCAGGGCTGGCTGGAGTCGCTGCTGCCGGACTTCAGCCAGGGGCTGGCTTTTCGGCGCGGCGCGCTTGCCGCGTGTGCCGTGGTGGTGGCCGCGGTCGGCTTCATGTTGGGCGGCGGAATCAGCGAGCAATACCAGGAGGCGATCTACGCCTCGTCCCAATCGTCGAGCGGCACGGCGATCCGTCCGCTCGGCCGAGATACCACTGGCGAGTTGGCCGACCTGTTCTCTGACGCGACCTGACGCCGATGTCGCTGCGGATTACCCAGGTCCTGCTTGGCCTGTCGTTGCTGCTCAACGCGTTCGTCCTCGCGGGCTTCGTGTTTCATAGCTGGTTCGAACCGCCGCCGCCGCGCCACGCAGGCGGGCGCTGGGGCAATCCGCTCGAGGCTCTGGGGCACGATCTCAAGCTCGACGACGCTCAGAAGAAAGAGCTACAGCCGCTGTTCGACCAGTACACCAACGCGCGTCGCGACCGCTTCCACGACATCGCCAAGGTGCGCGAGGAGATGACGGCCGAGCTGCAGAAACCTTCGTTCGACATGGCGAAGATCGATTCGCTGGTCGACCAGATGATGGCGCTGCGCGTGGACCTGCAGAAGCAGAACCTCCACACTATCGACCAGATGGCGCAAAAGCTGAAGCCCGAGCAGCGCGACGAACTGCACAAGATCCTGGCGGAGCGTTACGGCCGCCCGCCCGGATGGCGCTCGCAGCGGCCTCCGCGTCCATCTCAATAGCCCGCCGGGAACAGAGGCCCGTGGTCGCTCTCGGTCGACGATATTTCGTGGGCGGGGTGGCGGCGCTGGGCACGACCGCCTTGTGGCCCGTGCGGCCAGGCCTGGCCGCTGCCGGGATGGGCTTCGACGAGGCCCGCCATCTGCTCTCACGCGCGGCGTTCGGGGCGACGCCGGCCGAGATCCGCACCGTCGCGACGATGGACCGCGACGCGGCGGTGGACCGGCTGCTCGCCACCTGGCACAGCAACGCGCTGACCGCGCCGCCGGACTGGCTCAACGGAACTCCGGATGAGCAGGCCCGCGAGCTGTCCACCTGGTGGGTCGAGGAGATCCTCGCCACCGACCAGCCGCTGGTCGAGCGCATGACGCTGTTCTGGCACAACCATTTCACCTCGTCGCTCGACAAGGTGCATGACGCGGCGATGCTCTTTCGCCAGAACGCGCTGTTTCGACGCGAGGCGTTCGGCAACTTCGCCCGGTTGTTGAAGGCGGTCGCCCGCGATCCGGCGATGCTGATCTATCTCGATGGCGCCGATTCGGTCGCCGGGCAACCCAACGAGAACTTCGCGCGCGAGCTGCTCGAGCTGTTCACCCTGGGCGAGGGCCGCTACAGCGAAGCCGACGTCAGGAACGCCGCGCGTGCCTTCACTGGCTGGACGATCGACCGCAAGACCGGTGCGTTCATGAACCGCGTCGAGCGGCACGATGGCGGCGAGAAAAGCTTTCTCGGTCGGGCCGGCCATTTCGACGGCAACGACATCCTCGACATCCTGCTCGAGCAGCCGCGCACCGCCGAGCTCGTCTGCGAAAAGCTGTGGCGCGAGTTCGTCTCGCTCGCGCCGGATGCCGCCGAGATCGAGCGGCTCGCCGAGGTTCTGCGCGGTGGCGGCTACGAGATGAAGCCGGTGCTGAAGGCGATGTTCCTGTCTCCGGCTTTCCGCGATCCTGCGAACCGCGGCGGGCTGATCAAGTCACCGATCGATTTGCTGTTGGGCTCGGTGCATCTGCTTGGCCTGCCGGTGCCCGACAAGACGCCGATCGCGCGCATGATGCAGAACCTGGGTCAGTTGCCGTTCGATCCGCCCAATGTGAGAGGCTGGCCCGGCGGCGAGAGCTGGATCACGACCTACACGCTGCTGCTGCGCCAGCAGTACCTGCGCCGCATGATCGAGGCCACGACCGTCGCGTCGATGGACAGTGCCATGAAGCGGCCGGTCGAAGGTCGCAGCTTGCGCAACGCGGGCAGCGACGTGGAACTCACCGCCACACTCACCGG
The DNA here is from genome assembly GCA_018240745.1 of Pseudomonadota bacterium. Lineage (GTDB taxonomy): Bacteria > Pseudomonadota > Alphaproteobacteria > Reyranellales > Reyranellaceae > Reyranella. Next base: position 148,652 of record JAFEFF010000202.1, on the reverse strand, counting down.
CATCGAGGCTGACGAACTGATGCGCACCTTGTTGCCACGCCAGCCGATCGATGCCGTCGACACCGGCGGTGCGCCGGGCGCGGTCGTCGCCGCAGCGATGCTCGATCCGGTTTACCAGCTGAAGTGAGGGCGGCATGTCGCGTATCCTCCTGCTGGTCGAGCTGAAAGGCGGCAATGACGGGCTGAACACCGTCATTCCCTACGCCGATCCGCTCTATCGCGAGCTGCGGCCGGAGATCGGCATCGCCCGCGAGAGGGTGTTGCAGATCGACGAGCATGTCGGCCTGCACGCGAGGCTCGAGCCGCTGATGGAGGCATGGAAGACCGGCGATCTCGCGATCGTGCAGGGCGTCGGCTATCCCGATCCCAACCGTTCGCACTTCCGCTCGATCGAGATCTGGGACACCGCCTCGTCGTCTAGCCAGATCCTGAGCAAGGGCTGGGTTGCGCGAGCATTCGAGCATGCGGCGCTGCCCACCGGCGACGGTGTCGACACCATCGTGATCGACAGCAACGCGCTTCCGCTGATGGGCCCTGAATTGCGCACTGTCGTGATGCAGGACGCCCGAACCTTCCTGCAGCAGGCCCCGCTCCCGAGGGACGATCTGGTCGAGGACGGCGGCAATCCGGCGCTGCACCACCTGCTGGCGGTGCGGCGCGGACTGAATGCGGCCGCCGACGGCCTGCGCAACAGGCTGCGCGCGGCTTCCTCGCCTGCACACGACTATGCAGACAGTCCGTTCGGTCAGCAGCTCGACGTCGCCACGCGACTCATCACCGGCGGCGCATCTGTGGTGGCGGTGAAGATTGCGTTGGCCGGCTTCGACACCCACGCCAACCAACCGCCGACGCACGAGATGCTGCTCGCGGCGCTGGCATGGGGCCTCGCCACCTTCCGTTACAATATGATTGCGGCCGGGCGCTGGGAGGACGTGCTGGTGCTCACCTATTCGGAGTTCGGCCGTCGAGCGCGGCAAAACGCTTCGCTCGGCACCGACCATGGCTCCGCCGCGCCGCATTTCGTAATGGGCGGCCGCGTGAGGGGCGGCCTGCATGGCGGCCATCCCTCACTGGCGGATCTGCGGGACGGTGATCTGCGACACACCGTCGACTTCCGCGACGTCTATTCGGCCATTGCCCGCAGCTGCTGGGATCGGTCCGTCGGGTTTGGTCAACGGGCAGTGCAAAAACTGAACTTAGTTGCCTTGTGAGCGATATTCATTCCGGTTGTCTTTCGGCGCGCAGTAGTCACAATCGCCCGCCGTGCCGACATATCTGGTGAAAGTGACGAACAAGTTGGGTTGGGTGAAGCCGCCGATCCTCACGAACTGCGCCAACGAGCAGGAAGCCGCCCGGCTGGTTGCTGCGATGGGCGACGAGGGCGACCAGGTTGACGTGAGGAACGGCGACGTGTTCGCCATGCGTGCCGCCTTCGGCGAGATCGCGCCCGGCTCCGCGGTATTCCGCTACGACTGGATCTGGCCGCCGGAGGGCGGCGACCCGCGGCCGTTCGAAGCCTAGGCGATCGATGACAACGGGGACTTCCTTGCCATCCCGTCCGGCCCGGCGCGTGTTTGTCGACCTCTCGATCCGCGCCTACCTCGTGCTGTTGATCGCCGCGGTGCTGGTGCCGATGCTGGTGCTGGCGGGCGTGCTGGCCTGGCACTATGCCGATGCCGAGCGCCGCATAATCGAGGCGCAACGCGTCGACGTCGCCAACAATCTCGGCCATCTGATCGACCGCGACATCGAGAGCATGGCGGGCTTCCTGAGCGGCGTCGCGCTGTCGCCGCGCCTGCAGGCAGCCGACCCCGAGATCGTGCGCCGCGTCGCGTCGCTCGGCCATCAGCGCGGCTTCGAATCGCTCGGGCTGTTCGACCGCAACGGCACGCTGCTGGTGTCGATGCCAGGGGGCGGCGTGCCATTCGCGGCCGCCGACGCGGTCGGTGTCGGCATCGTACTGGCCGGCCAGCCGATGTTCGTGTCGAATCTGCAGCGGGCCGCCGACGGCAAGGCAGGTCCGTACTACATCTCGGTGCCGATCCTGCGCGACGGCGAGCCGATCGGAGTGCTGAGCGGCGGCGTCAGCGTGCGGCACCTGCAGAAATTGTTCGGCGAGGCCGGCCTGCGCGAAAGCTGGCGCGCCGGCATCGTCGACCGCCAGGGCACGATCCTGGCGAGCAGCCGCGATGCCGAGACGCTGATCGGCGTTCGGGCACAGGACCCGCTGGTCGTGGCGGTGCATAGCGGCCGGGCGAACGGCCTGTTCGATCTCGTCTCGCGCGACGGCGTGAGGATGAGCAATTCCTTCCAGCGCTCGACGATCAGCGGCTGGACGGCGGCGGTCGCCGTGCCGGCGGCGGTGATCGAGGAGCCGTTCCGCAACACCGCGCTGGTGCTCGGCATGGCGGCCCTGTTGCTGACCCTGATCGGCCTGCTTCAGGCGGTGGTGGTGGCGAGCGCGATCGCCGGAGCGGTGCGCCAGCTCGGCGCCGCCGTGGTGGCCTTCGCCTCGCGGCGCGAGGTGATCCTGCCGCGCTGGACGATGCGCGAGCTGCGCGACGTGCTGCGCGTCGTCGAATCGACCGCGGCGATGGGCTGGCCCAAGGTCGGCAAGGACGAGCGTGACCGGGACGAGCGTGACCGGGGCGGGCGCGACCGGGACGGGCGCGACCGGGACGGGCGCTGATCAGGCCCGAGGCAGCATCTCGTCGCGCACCGACCCGCGCAGCGCCTCGATGCGGATGTACCAGATCAGCACCGCCGCCGCGCCCTTGATCAGGACCGGCAGCACGACATAGACGATGACCAGAGCCGTCGTGCTGTATCGGCCGTCCGCCGGATTGAAGCCGAGCAGGGCCACCACCGGCAGCGACAGGGCGGCGCCCAGCGCGGTCGCGAGCTTGGTCGCGAGCGCCCACAGGCCGAAGTAGGTGCCGGTCTTGCCCTTGGTGTCGCCGCCTTCCTCCGAGTTGATTACGTCGGCCAGGATGGAGGGCGGCAGGCCATAGTCCGCGCCGATCCCGAGGCCGGTCACCACCGAGATGGCGAGGAACCAGTAGAAGTCGCCCTGGCCCAGGAAGACCGCCAGCCCCAGGCCGACGATCGAACAGATCATGCCGAAGAACCATGCAGCGGCCTTGCTGAGCTTCTTGGACAGCAGCAGCCACATCGGCACCGAGACCGCGCCGGCGATGAAGTAGGTGAGCAGGATCATGCCGGCGTCGAACTTGGTGCCGGCCAGCACGTGCTCGACATAGAACAGGATCACCGTGACGGCGACGCCGAGAGCCGAGCCGTTGACCACGAACACCAGCAGCAGGCGGCGGAACAGCCGGTTCTTGAGCGGCGAGAAGAAGGCGATGAAGGCGTTGCGCTCGCCATGGACGACCGGCGGATGGACCGACGGGCCGGCCCAGCCGAGGGTCGGCAGACTGAACACCAGGCAGACCGGCAGGAAGATCAGGCCGAGCATCATGTAGCCCGTGGTATTGCCGAACACCCTGGGCGAGGTCAGCACGACCGGCAGCACGACGGCGAACGTCATGCCGATCAGGCCGAACACCTCGCGCGCGACCGTCACGCGCGTGCGCTCGTTGTAGTCGTCGGCAAGCTCGGCGCCGTGGCTGTGATAGCTGATCGACACGCCCGAATAGCCGAAATGGACCAGCAGCAGCGCCGCAGTCAGCCAGACGCCCATCAGGAACTCGTTGCCGAACCAGGCGTCGGGCGGATCGAACAGCATGTAGAAGCCGCCGGCCAGCACCGGCGTCATCAGGCCGACGAACAGCAGTCGTCCACGCGGTCCGCGGCGACTGAAGCGGTCGCTGATCAGGCCGATCACCGGATCCTGGACGGCGTCGATGACGCGGCAGCCGATGAAGATCGGCCCCATGACCTCGAGCGAGAACTTCAGGACCTCGCCGTAGAAGTGGCTGACGTTCAGCACGACCGGCAGCGCCGCCATGGCAAGGGGCAGCTGGAGGGTGGCATAGGCGATCAGGCGGCCGAAGGAAATCTTGGCGGCAGCGGTCGCGCCGCTTCCGGACGTTCCTGAATGCACCTCGAGCCTTCCCTGTTCACTCTCGCCCCGCCGCCCGGGCGCTGATTGTTGGGACCGTTATATAGGCTCGAAATGCGCCTGCAAAACGTCCGTTGGCAGTCAGGAGCGCGGGCAGGCGGGCGGTTTGCGCATCTCCAGCGCAGTGAGGTCGGCGGTCACGGTGACCAGTCCGGTATCGACCGTCATCCGGTCGAGGACGCCGGAGTCGAAGAGCTGCGCCTTGAGCGTGAACAGGGGCCGCTGCTGCTGGTCGCGGCCGCGGGTGAAGCTCATGAACACCGGCCACGAGTGGCCCGGCACGGTCACCGGCTGCTCGCCCGGAGGCCGGCCGCGCAGCACGCCGGGATCGAGCTGATCGACATCGACCAGGAAGGCATCGCCGATCACCTCGGCATCGAAGGCCATCGACGGGAAGGATGCGGCACCGCCGCGCAGGCGGCCGATCACCTTGTTGATCGAGGCGACCGGCATCAGGGTCGGCGGCGGCAGCACGAGCTGCTGTGGTCCGCCGGGATAGTCGATGTCGGCGTGCACCTCCTTGGCCCCGCGCCGCACCCGGCCGCGCATCTCGTGCTCGGCGCCGTTCTGGCTCTGCACGGTACGGAAGCGGAAATCGCTGCCGTCGCGCCGCTCCTCGCCATCGAGCCTGGAGACCAGGCTGAGCTTCCACGACGTCGTGATGGCGATCTCGGTGGTGATATCGCGCTTGAGGTGCCAGCCGCCGCAATCCTGCGTCAGGTCCTCGATCGCCGCGCCGATGCGCGGCGCATTGGCGGCGACGCCCAGCCGCAGCGCGTACTCGGCACGATGCGGCAGCATCTGCGCGCCGGCGCCGGGCGCGCCCAGCGCCGTGAACGCCGCGAGGAAACACACAAGCTTGCGCATCGGGTCACCTTGCGAAGGAAGGTCGGACAGGTCAATCGTGGTCGCCATGAGAGTAGCCGGCTTCGTGGCGCGCCTAAGGCGGATCGGCGCGCGCATCGTGCGACGCGGATGACCCCCTTCGAGTTCCTGTGCGCCGGCGAGCGGCTGGAGGCATGGCCGGCCGGCGCCCTGCACTGGCCGGCGCGGCGGCTGCTGGCGGTCGCCGACCTGCACCTCGAGAAGGGCTCGTCCTACGCGGCCAACGCGCTGAAGCTGCTGCCACGCCACGACACGCGCCACACGCTGGCGATGCTGACCGCCCTGATCGACCTGCTGAACCCCGAGACGGTCGTCTGCCTGGGCGATTCCTTCCACGACCGCACCGCCCTCGAGCGCCTGCCCAGGAACGAGCGGGCGGAGATCGAGCGGCTGACCGGACGGGCCCGGTTCGTCTGGATCGCCGGCAACCACGATCCCGCCCCGCCGCCCGACGGATGGGGCCATGTCGCGGTCGAGGTCGCCGACAGCCCGCTGGTCTTCCGGCACGAGGCGGTGTTCGGCCCGGTCATGGGCGAGATCTCCGGCCACTACCATCCGGTGGCGGCGCTGACAGTGCAGGGCCGCGGCATCCGCCGCCGCTGCTTCCTGACCGACGGCAAGCGGGTGATCCTGCCGGCCTTCGGCACCTATGCCGGCGGCCTCAACGCCCTCGACCCGGCGATCGCCCAGCTCTTCCCGTCCGACTACGACGCGCTGGTGGTCGGCCGCGACGCCGTTCGCCGCCTGTCGTGGCGACAGCTCCGCCCGGACCCGGCACTGGCGCAGGCCGCCTGGGTGCGGGAGGTACGCTAAGCTGTCCTGTCACCGACTCTGTCACGTCCGTGACAGGGTCAAAACGCACGCCGGCTTGCATTTCGCTCACTTCCTGCCATCTGTCACCCACCCCCTGTCGGAGAGCGATCGAGCCTACTTCGGCAGCTCGTACTTCAAGGTGACCTCGCCCAGGCCCTCGATCTTGCCCGTGGCGGTGCTGCCGGGCGGCACGAACTGGCAGGCGACCATGCTGCCGCTCGACACGATCATGCCCTTCTTCAGTGTCTTGCCGTGCTCGCCGAGCTTGTTGGCAAGCCACGCCAGCGCATTGAGCGGGTGTCCCAGCACGTCGCCCGAATGGCCGGTACGAACCACCGTGCCATCGATCGAGATCGAGCCATCGAGCTTGTCGATCGGCAGGTCGCGCCAGTGCCGGTTCGGCCTGGCGAGCAGCGAGCCGCCGTTCCAGCCGGCATCCATGATCAGCGGATTGACCGCGAGCCGGCTGTAGTCGGCGCCGCGATCCTCGATCAGCTCGAAGCCGGCGCGTGCCTCGCCGACATACTCGGCGATCGAGTCCTTGTCGTAGGGCTTCTTCGGCTTCGGCACGTCGCGGCCCATCACGAAGACGACCTCGAGCTCGACGCCGAGCCGCGTCCAGCGGTCGGCGCGCACGGTGGTCTTGTGCTCGAAAATGCGCTTCCTGCGGATCGGGCCGTAGCACGGGCCCTTGAGACCCGTCTGCTGCAGGATTTGCGGCGAGGTCAGTGCGATCTTGTAGCCGGCCAGCGAGCCCTGCTTGACCATCTGCTTCTTCAGGAAGGCGTCCTGGACCTTGTAGGCCAGCCGCTCGTCGTCGGTCTCGAACTGCGCCGGCCAGCGGCCGACCACCGCGCGCACCTTGTCGACCTGCGCCAGCCAGTTCGCGACCTTGGGAATGCTGAGAGCCATCGGAAGTTCCCCCTTTTGTGTTCAGACTTGTGTGTTCCGAAGCGCTTCGCATAGTGCAGCCATGGTGGTCAACGCGCGCGGTCCCTTTGCGCCGGTCCGTTCCGGCGCGCTGGTCGGCGTCATCCTGGCGGGCGGCGAAGGCCGGCGCATGGGCGAGGGCGTGAAGAAACCGCTGCGGCTGCTGGGCGGCAAGCCGATGGTCGCGCATGTCGTCGAGCGGCTGCGGCCGCAGGTCATGGACCTCATCGTCGTCGCCAACGATCCCGATCCGGCGTTCGAGCGGCTGGGGGTGCCGGTCATTCCCGATCCGCCGGACATCCGGCGCGCGGCCAGCCGGGAGGGCCGGCGGCTGGGGCCGCTGGCGGGCATCCTGGCTGGTATGGAATGGGCGGTGAAACACCATCCCCATGCCGGCTGGATTCTAACCGCGCCGGCCGACGTGCCGTTCCTGCCGCTCGACCTGACGGTTCGGCTGTGCGGCCACATGCATGTGCCGGAGCCGGACGTGCTGGTGGTCCGCCACGGCGGCCATCGCGAACCGTCGCTCGGGGTGTGGTCGGTGAAGCTGGTCGACGACCTCAGGCAGGCGATCCTGGAGGAGGGGATGCGGCGGGTCGGTCAGTTCGGCGAGCGCCACGCCCAGGCCGAGCTGGTTTGGCCCGGCGATCCGGCGCCGTTCGCCAACATCAATACCCCTGAGGAACTCCAGGCCGCGGAGGCTCGGCTGGCTCGAGCTCGATCACGCTCCCGTCGATCAGGACCTTCCCGGCGTTCTCGAAATTGACCGTGATCCGGGGGCCGATCATCGACTGGATCTGTCCCAGGCCCCAGTCCGGCCGGCCGGGATGCCGCACGAAGTCGCCCGGAGAGAGGGCGGATGGGGACGGTTTTTCACGCATAGGGTGGGCAAGTATCGCCGTTGACGCAGCGCGGTAGCCGTTTTCGAACCATTGCCATAAGCCTCCGCGTCCCCTTTCAATTCTTCGGCATCGAATTTGCTGCACTGCACTACAAGTGGGGGTGTTGGTACGGGTTCAACCTTGCAGAGCAACCGACCGCCCCTTAATACTCCGCCCGCCTCTGGAGGTCCGCCTTCGCTCGAGGCGGACGTTGGTGTGGTCGCTGGGGAGTGGAGTTGCCAACGATGTCGATTACGTTGCCGCAGAATTACCGGCCGACGGACCGCGAACCCTTTATGAACCCGATTCAGCAGGAGTACTTCCGTCAGAAGCTGCTGAAGTGGAAAGGGGAGTTGATCGAAGAGTCGAACCAGACTTTGCAGAACATGCAGGAGGAAAGCCTGGCGCAGCCCGATCTCGCGGACCGCGCCACGGCCGAGACCGATCGCTCCCTGGAGCTCAGGACCCGCGATCGCTTCCGCAAGCTGATCTCGAAGATCGATTCCGCTCTCAAGTCGATCGAGGAAGGCACCTACGGATACTGCGAGGAGACCGGTGAGCCGATCGCGCTGAAGCGCCTCGAGGCCCGCCCGATCGCCACGCTGTCGGTGGAAGCGCAGGAGCGCCACGAGCGCCTCGAACGCACCCGCCGCGACGAAGGCGCCGACTGACGAACCGAAGGCCCGCCAACGCGGGCCTTCTTCTTTTCGTCTTCCCGACCGCGGACCTCCAGGTCCGCGGTCGGGAAGAGCATGACGCGCCATGGAGTGGCGCGTCTCCGGCGAAAGACTAGGAGGCCTTCGCTTCGTCCTGCATCTGCTGGCGGTTGAGGGCGCGGCCGGCGCGGCCGCCGCCGGGTTTGCCGTCGCGCCAGGCGAGGGCGCCGTTGCACAGCACCGTGTCGATGCCCGCGGCCGGCGTCATCGGCTTCTCGAAGGTCGCGGTATCGATCACCGTCGCCGGGTCGAACACGCAGATGTCGGCGTAGTAGCCCGGCTCGATCGTGCCGCGACCGGTGAGGTGGAAGCGTTGCGCCGGGTAGGACGTCATGCGGCGCACCGCGTCCTCCAGCGGGAAGAGCTTGAGGTCGCGCGAATAGTGCCCGAGCACGCGCGGGAAGGTGCCCCACAGGCGCGGATGCGGATGGGCGTCGAAGGGGATGCCGTCGGAGCCGATCATCGCGCCGGGATGGCTCATCGCCGCCTGCACGTCCTTCTCGTCCATCATGAAGTAGATGGCGCCGGCCGGCTGGATGCGCTCGCCCGCCTCCTTCATCGAGCAGCCCATCTCCCCGGCGATGTCGGCGAGATCGCGGCCGCTCATTCCGGGCACCTTGTCCGACCAGGTGATCAGCACCTTGTCGGCGCGCTCGAGCATGTCGGTGCGCAGGATCGTCGAGCCGGCGATGTAGGGATAGACGTCGAAGGCGATCTGCTGCTTCTTCATCGCCTCGGTGAACTTGGGCAGCGTCTCCTTCATGCGGCCGAAGTTGCCGCGGCCCGAGCACTTGTGATGCGAGACGATGACCTCGGCGCCGGCGCGGCGGCCGATCTCGAAGGTCTCGTCCATCGCCTTCAGGATGTGGTCGCCCTCGTCGCGCATGTGGGCCGTGTAGACGCCGCCCCACCGCCCGAGCGGCGCGGCCACCTCGGCCACCTCGTCGGTCGAGGCGGCGCTCGACACGGCATAGAACAGGCCGCTCGACATGCCGATCGCGCCCTGCTCGAGGCTCTGGTCGAGCAGGTCGCGCATGCGGACGATCTCGGCCGCGGTGGCTTCGCGGTTGAGGTCGTCACCCATCATGTTGATGCGCAGCGTCCCGTGGCCGATCAGGAAGGCGCCGTTGACCGCGGGCTTGGCCGCTTCGACCTTGCCGGCGAACTCGGCGAAGTCCCGGGAGAGATTCTCCTTCTTCTTGATGATCAGCGACATCCAGTGGCCGACGTCGGGCCGCAGGTAGGGCGCGGCCGACACGCCGCAGTTGCCGCATACCACCGTCGTGACGCCCTGGCTCACCTTCATCGCCATCGTCGGATTGTCGATCAGGGCCGTGTCGTCGTGCGTGTGCACGTCGATGAAGCCCGGCGCCACCACCTTTCCCTTCGCGTCGATCTCGTTGTCGCCCCTGAGCGAGCCTGGCGAGTCGACGGCGGCGATGCGGTCGCCCTTCACCGCGACGTCGGCGGCGAACAGCTTCCCGCCCGTGCCGTCGGCGACCGTGCCGTTGCGGATGACGATGTCGTATGCGGCCATGACGGTACTCCTTACGCCTTGCTGTTGCTCACCCCCTCCCTGCCATCCCCCTGAGGAGGAGGGTTGGAATGGGGGTCGTTGCGGCCGAGCCGCATGTCCAGGTCGAACGGGTAGAGCGGCCGCTTGACCTTCTCGTACTTGAAGAGCTTGAGGTCGGACGCGGTGCAGCCGTCGCCGTCGCACATCACGATGTGCCTGGCGATCGGCTCGAAGCCGGCACGGAAATGCTGGCGCGACTTGATCAGCACGTACTTCTTGCGCCGCGGATCGATGCCGCAATGGGTGAAGACGCCGAGGTCGTAGGGCTCGGCGCGCTTCTCCGACACGACGATCTGCATCTTGCCGGTGTCGAGCACCGCGGTGCGGCCCATGCGCACCGTGGTGCCGGTCGCCATCGGGCCGGTGACGACGAAGCTGCCGTCGGTGATCGCCTTGACCTTGCCGCTGACGCGGAGCGGCTTGCCCTTGAGACCCATCGCCGGCATGTCGATCTTGCCGCCGAGGTCGAGCGTCACCTCGTTGCCGACGCCGGCCTCGACCATCTGGGCGACGCAGGCCGGGTCGCAGATCGGGCCGGCGACCGCGTCCTCGAGGTCCTGCTTCATCGCCTCCTCGATCACGCTCATGACGTCCTGCGTGCCACCCGAGGCGGTGTTGTCGCCGTGGTCGGCCATGACCACCGGGCCTTCGCTGTAGCCCTTGGCGCGCGCCACCTGGACCGACAAGGGCTCGGGATGGAACAGGAAACCTTCGCGCTTCTCCCATGCCGTATCGAGGATCCTGTTCAACAGGATCTCGCCTTCGGCCGTGCGCTTGTCGCAGACGATCACCGAGGACAGGGCGAGATGAGGGATGTCGGCCTGCGGGAAGCCACCGAATACCGAGGCGTTCAGCACCTGGCCGGTGTCCTCCGCCTGGTTGGCCAAGCCCATCAGGGTCTTCATCGGCTCGCGCGAAGGCGTATGGACCAGCGAGCTGCTCATGATCGGGCGGGTGCCCCACACCATCTTCGGCTCGATCTCGCCCGCCAGCAGGCGCATCAGCGTCCGGCCGGCCCGGCGCGCGGTGTCGGCCATGTCGATGTGGGGATAGGTGCGATAGCCCGTCATGATCGTGGCGCCCTTGATCATCGCCGCGGTCATCTGGGTGTGGAAATCGAGCGCGACGGCGATCGGCACGTCGGGGGCGATCCTGCGGATGCGGTTCAGCAGTTCGCCTTCGCCGTCGTCGTGGTGCTCGGCGACCATGGCGCCGTGCAGGGCAAGCAGGACGGCGTCGCAGCCCTTCCTGATCTCGTCGACGATCGCGGTCGTCATCTGCTCGTACGCCGCTCTGGTGACCAGCCCCGATGGATGGGCGGAAGCGGCCATGGGAACCGTGAATTCGGCCCCGGCCTTGCGCGCGACCTCGATGAACCCGCCCAGGGAGGTGTTGGTGCCTTCGGAGTCCGCGATGGCGCCCGGGCCGGTCAGGGCCCCCTGGCGGGCGAACGATTCGATGGGAGTAGGCAGCGGCGAGAACGTGTTGGTCTCGTGCATCATCATCGCCACGACAAATTTCTTCTTCGCCACAGTCAGTCTCCCATTGAAACGCTAATTCGTCACAACCTCGACCCTAAGCCGTTGATCATTCTCAAAGTTTTGTGTGCGTTGCAGAAAGGCAACACTGCGATCACATTTGAGAAATCCCGTAAGTCTGTGAATTAAATGCCCTTTCTGCCGCTTGCATTTCCTTCGCATGTGCACCATTCTTTGAGGGCAGCAAACGCCGCTCCGGCGGCCTCTTTGTTTGCTGTATGCCCGTCTTGGGCGTTTCCTCCCTAAACTCGGGCCGTGCTAGTCACGGCCCCTTTTTTTGCGCGATCAGAGATTATTCGGCAGCCATGGGCCGAACGAACTGCATCGTCGCCAGTTCGCCGATCTCGGCCAGCAGGCCGGTCATCAGGCGCCGTGTGGCGCCGAAGGTCGGTAGCTGGGTATGGCGGGCTTCATCCATGTAGAGGGCGCGGTTGATTTCGATCTGCAGAGTATGGCGGGCGACGCCGGGCCGGCCGTAGCGTTGGGTGGTGAAGCCGCCGGCATAGGGCTGGTTGCGCCGCACGCGCAGGCCCTGGGCGGTCAGCCAGTGCTCGACGCCGTCGATCAGGGCCGGGCCGCAGGCCTCGCCATGATTGTCGCCCAGCACGACGTCGACGCCGTGCTCGCGCAGGCCGAGGCCCGAGGCCGAGGACGGCATGGAATGGGCGTCGATCAGCAGCACGCCGCCGAACCGGGCGTAGGTCTGCTCGATCAGGCTCGACAGCGCCAGATGATAGGGTCGCCAGCAGGTCTCGAGTCGCCGCTCGATCTCCTTCGAGGAGACGCGGCCGCGATAGATCGCCTCGCCGCTCGCCGCGACCCGCGGGATCATGCCGAGCCCCGCCGCGACCCGGGTGGTGCGGTGGTTGAGGCCGCGCGGCAAGGGGCCTTCGAACATGCCGGGGTCGAGCTCGTAGGGCTCGCGGTTGGCATCGACGTAGGAGCGCGGAAAGCGCGCGGCGAGCAGCGGAATGCCGAGGTCGGTCGCGCCGCCGAACAGCTCGTCGACGAAGGCGTCCTCGGCGCGGCGCAGCGCGGCCAGCGAAACCGCGGCCTGGGCCAGGAACTCGGAGGGGTAAAGCGACCCGCTGTGCGGGGAAGCCACGACCAGTGGCAGGCGCTGGCGGTCGGGCAGGCGGCAATCCAGGGATTCGTGTTCGGCCGGCGACAAACTCATTAAATTCTCATAGCGCGGGCAAGCCGGCCCGTCACTTGTCCCATCACTTGCCAACGTCAAGGTGTCATTGTAGGGAGACCGCCTTCGCGGCGTCGGGCGCGTAGCTCAGCGGTAGAGCACTGTCTTGACATGGCAGGGGTCACAGGTTCAAACCCTGTCGCGCCCACCACGCCGCACTACAATCCCTTGATCTCAAACTTCTATTCGCTCTACGCCCACGAGTTCGTGCGCGTTGCCTGCTGCGTTCCGCGCACGCGCGTGGCCGACGCGGAATTCAATCTCGGCCAGACGCTGCGGCTCGCCCAGGCGGGCGACAAGGCCCGTACCGCGATCATGGTCTTTCCCGAGCTGGGGCTGTCGTCCTATGCGATCGAGGACCTGCTGCTGCAGGACGCGCTGCTCGACCAGGTCGAGCGCTCGGTCGCCCGGGTGGTCGAGGCGTCGAAGACGCTGTTCCCTGTCCTGGTGGTCGGCGCGCCGCTGCGCGTGAGCGATCGCCTCTACAACACGGCCATCGTCATCCATCGCGGCAGCATCCTGGGTGTCGTGCCGAAGACCTACCTGCCGAACTATCGCGAGTTCTACGAGAAGCGGCACTTCGTGTCGGGCGCCAATACGATCGCCGGCGAGGTGGAACTCGCCGGACAGACCGCGCCGTTCGGCGCCGACATGCTGTTTCGCAGCCGCGGCTCGGTGCCGATGACCTTCCATGTCGAAATCTGCGAAGACGTCTGGATGCCGATCCCGCCGTCGAGCCATGCGGCACTCGCCGGCGCCGAGGTGCTGCTGAACCTGTCGGCCAGCAATATCACCATCGGCAAGGCCGAGATGCGGCGGCTGCTGTGCGGCAGCCAGTCGGCTCGTGCGAGCGCGGCCTACGCCTACTCGGCTTCGGGGCCCGGCGAGTCGACGACCGATCTTGCCTGGGATGGCCACGCGGCGATCTACGAGTGCGGTGACCAGCTCGCCGAGTCCGCGCGCTTCGAGAAGGACTCCACCATGGTCATGGCCGATGTCGATCTCGGCCGCATCCGCCAGGAGCGGCTGCGCAACGGCGGCTTCGCCGACAATGCGCGGCAGGAGAAGGATCGCGTCGTCCGCTTCCGTACCGTCGAGTTCGCGCTCGATGCGCCCCGGGAGGACGTCGCGCTGGAGCGGCCAGTCGAGCGCTTTCCCTACGTGCCGTCCGATCCGGCGAAGCTGCGCGAGAATTGTTACGAGGCGTACAACATCCAGGTCCAGGGCCTGGCGCAGCGCCTGCAGTCGAGCCGGACCGAGAACGCCATCATCGGCGTGTCCGGCGGCCTCGATTCGACCCATGCGCTGATCGTGACCTGCCGCGCGATGGATCAGCTCGGCTTGCCCCGGGCGAACGTGAAGGCGTTCACGATGCCGGGCTTCGCCACGTCGAGCAAAACCTACGACAACGCCTGGAAGCTGATGAAGGCGCTGGGCGTCGATGCCGGCGAGATCGACATCAAGCCGGCGGCGAAGCAGATGCTGGCCGACATCGGCCATCCGTTCGCCAAGGGCGAGAAGGTCTACGACGTCACTTTCGAGAACGTGCAGGCGGGTCTGCGCACGGACTATCTGTTCCGGCTGGCCAACCAGCACCGCGGCATGGTGGTCGGCACCGGCGATCTGTCCGAGCTCGGGCTCGGCTGGTGCACCTACGGCGTCGGCGATCACATGTCGCACTACAACCCGAACGGCTCGGTGTCGAAGACGTTGATCCAGCACCTGATCCGCTTCGTCGCGGCTTCGGGCGACGTCGACGGGAACACCGCCGACATCCTGCACGACATCCTCGACACCGAGATATCGCCCGAGCTGATTCCGGGCGACAACGGCGCGGTGCAGGCGACCGAGAGCTTCGTCGGGCCCTATGCGCTGCAGGATTTCAACCTCTTCTACCTGACACGGCTCGGCTACCGGCCGTCGAAGATCGCGTTCCTGGCGTGGAATGCCTGGCACGACGCGAAGAAGGGCGCGTGGCCGGCGAACGTGCCGCAATCGGCGCAGCGGGCCTACTCGATGGAGGAGATCCATCGCTGGCTGGAGCTGTTCCTCAAGCGCTTCTTCGGCAACCAGTTCAAACGCTCGGCGTTGCCCAATGGACCGAAGATATCGTCGGGCGGTTCGCTGTCGCCGCGCGGCGATTGGCGTGCGCCCTCGGACGGCAGCCCCGATGTCTGGCTGGCAGAGCTGAAGGCGTCCGTCCCCACCAGGTAGGAGGGGTGATGCCGAACCTGTCGATCTCGTCCGAGAAAGTCTGTTTCCTGATCGTCAAGGCGCGCGAGTTCGACGTGCAGGACGTCGACACCGAATTGGAAGGCGGATCGAACCCCACCGACGACCGCGAGATAGAGGTGCTGGAGGACGAGCCGGACAATCCGGTCGCACAGGAGATTCGCGTCTTCGTCGCCGAGCTGGGCGAGGAGGAGAAAGCCGACCTGATCGGCCTGCTGCGGCTCGGCCGCGGCGACGGCACGATCGAGGAGTGGGCGGCGATGCGCAGCGAAGGTCATCACGAGCATGCCGGCCGGGTCGCGGCCTACCTGATGGGCGAACCGCTGCTCAGCGACTACCTGGAAGAGGGGCTGTCGCAATTCGGAATTTCGTGTGCGGAATTCGAGATCGGCCGACTCTGATTCTCGACGGCGCTGTCATCCCGAGCGTAGCGAGGGATCTTTTCTGATCCCGAAGGATCCCTCGCTTTGCTCGGGATGACACGGTAGCGGGGGATTCGCTACAAATACGCGCATCGGGTCGGGAGGACAGCGATGCCGCTCAAGATGAAGAAGACCGTGCAGCAGATGGTCGACGAGGCCAACGCCGAGATCGAGACCGTCTCCGTCGACGATGCGATCAAGCTGGTCGGCCAGCCGGGCGTGACCTTCATCGACATCCGCGACCCGCGCGAGCTGTGGCGTGACGGCAGCATCCCGGGGGCGATCAACGTCACGCGCGGCATGCTCGAGATGTGGATCGATCCCGAGAGCCCGTACGCCAAGGATTACTTCCAGAGCGGCAACAAGTTCATCTTCTTCTGCGCCGGTGCGTGGCGCTCGGCATTGGCGACCAAGACCGCTCAGGACATGGGCCTGATGCCGGTCGCCCATCTCGAAGGCGGCCTGAGCGCCTGGAAGAAGGCCGGCGGTCCCATCGCGAAGGTCGAGCCGAAGAAGTAAGGCGATGAGCCCGCCCGACGCGCTGCAAGAAAAGCCGCTCGTGCCGCAGCCGTCGCTCGAGGATTTCCCCGACTTCGTATCCATCCCGATCCGGATCGGCCGTCACGCCAACCAATGGCCCGACAAGCGCGCGGTGATGTGCGAGGGCAAGAGCCGGACGTGGCGCGAGTTCGATCGGCGCATCAACAAGATCGCCCGCACGCTCGCCGGCATGGGCATCGGCAAGGGCGACAAGATCGCGATCCTCGCGGGCAACTCGATCGAGTATCTCGAGACCTTCATGGGCGGCCTGCGCGCCGGCGCCTGCGTCGTCCCGCTCTCGACCATGGCGGCGGCGGATGCGCTGGAGAAGATGCTCGATGATTGCGACGCCAAGCTGCTCTTCCTCTCGGATCAGTATCGTCCGCTGGTCGAGCCTTACGACGAGCGCCTGACCAAGCTCGTTCCCGGCGGTCGCATTGCCTACGATTTCGCGCGTCCCGGCTGGCACGACTTCGAGGCCTGGCTGGCCGATGCGAGCGAGCTGGCGTTCGAACTGCCGATCGAGCAGCTCGACGACTTCAACATCATCTACTCGTCGGGTACGACCGGCCTGCCCAAGGGCATCCTGCATACCCACGCCATGCGCGACCTGCTGGCGGTGCGCTTCACGGCCTTCGACTACGGCCCCGATACGATCTCGCTGGCCTCGACGCCGCTCTATTCCAACACCACGCTGGTCGCGGTACTGGCGACGCTCGGCGTGGGCGGCACGACGATCCTGATGCCCAGGTCGGACGTGGTGAGGTTCCTGGAGATCGCCCAGAAGGAGCGGGTGACCCATGCCATGCTGGTGCCGGTGCAATACCAGCGCATCCTGGCGCACCCGGACTTCGACAAGTACGACCTCAGCTCCTTCAAGTGCAAGCTGTCGACCAGCGCGCCGCTCAGTGCGCAGATCAAGGCCGAGGCGGTGAAGCGCTGGCCGGGTCGGCTGATCGAGATCTATGGCCTGACGGAAGGCGGCGGCGCCTGCACGCTCGAGGCCAACCTCCATCCCGACAAGCTCCACACCGTCGGCAAGCCGGGCCTCGGCGCCGAGATCGTCGTGCTGGACGAGCAGGGCAAGGTGCTGCCGCAGGGCGAAGTCGGCGAGCTGGCCGGCCGCGCCCAGATCATGATGAAGGGCTACTACAAGCAGGACGACAAGACGCGCGAGCTGTTCTGGTACGACGACCAGGGCCGGCTGTACTTCAAGTCGGGCGACATGGGCCGCATCGACGAGGACGGCTTCGTCATCCTGCTCGACCGCAAGAAGGACATGATCATCTCGGGCGGCTTCAACGTCTATGCCGCCGACATCGAGGGGCTGCTGCTGAAGCATCCCGACATCGTCGACGCCGCCGTGATCGGCATCCCGAGCGAGCAGTGGGGCGAGTCGCCGCTGGCGCTGTGCGTGCGCCGCGACGGCGCCCGGGGCAGCGCGGCCGAGGTCATGGCGTGGGCCAACAACCAGCTCAGCAAGACCCAGCGGCTGGTCGGCGTCGAGTTCCGCGACTCGCTTCCGCGCAGCACCATCGGCAAGATCATGAAGCGCGAGCTGCGCGAGCCCTACTGGGCGGGCCGCAGCGCCCGCATTTGAGGCCCATCATGAGCAACCCGTCATGAGCAAACCCGAGCTCCGGTCCAATCATCTCTTCACCCTGTCGCTGACGGTCGATCCGAACATGACCGACGTCGGCGAGACGCCCTACGGCCGCCGCCGCATCGCCGCGGTCACCGGGGGCAGCTTCGAGGGCGAGGAGATCCGCGGCACCGTGCGGCCGGCGCCGGGCGGCGACTGGCTGCTGCTGCGCCGCGACGGCATCCTGATGCTGAACGTCCGGCTGACGCTCGAGACCGACGACGGCCACCTGATCTACATGCGCTACGAGGGCATGCGGCATGGGCCGCAATGGGTGATCGAGGCGCTAAACAAGGGCGAGCGGGTCGACCCGAACCAGTACTACTTCCGCACCACGCCGTGGTTCGAGACCGCGTCGGACAAGTACCGCTTCCTCAACCGCATCGTCTGCGTCGCCACCGGCCGGCGCGACCCGAGCGGCCCGGTCTACGAGGTCTTCCACATCCTGTGAGCACGATCGTCCCTGCCGGCGCGCCGTGGTCGGGCATCGTCCGCCACGGCCAGGTGCTGCGCATCACCGACCTCGAGGGCCAGCAGGCGGTCGATTTCCTCTGCTACAGCGCGGCCGATCCGCAGGAGCGCTATCACGCGCCCAACACGCTGAAGGCCGCCGGCACGATCTTCCTGACCACCGGCCACAAGCTCTATTCCGACATCGCCCGGCCGATCTTCGCCATCGTCGAGGACCAGTTCGGCGGCCACGACACGATCGGCGGCTGCTGCAGCGCCCAATCCAACGAGATGCTGTACGGCGTGAAGAACTGCCCCGGCTGCCGCGAGAACTTCCTGTCGGCGCTGGCCCGGCACGGCCTCGGCCGCAAGGACATCGTGCCCAACATCAACTGGTTCATGCGCGTGCCGGTGACGGCCGAAGGCGGCGCCGCGATTGCATCGGGCGTCTCGCCGCCGGGCTGCCAGGTGGCGCTGCGGGCCGAGATGGATGCGCTGGCGGTGATCTCCAACTGCCCGCAGATCAACAATCCCTGCAACGGCTTCAAGCCGACGCCGATCCGGGTGGAGATCACCGGCTGAGTCTTCTGCCGGGCGCGCGCTACCTCAGTGGCATGTCATGCTCTTCTGGACCGCGAGCTTCCAACTCGCTCATGATTCCGAGCGCGCAAGATGCGTGCGGTCCGGAAGCCACCCAAGTGGCGCGCGCCCCGGCTCAGGAGATCTTTGCCAGCACCGGCAGGATGTACTTGCGGAACTGCGCCGGGTTCTCGCTCATCGGGAAGTGGCCGACCTCCTTCATGATCGTAACCTCGACGCCCGGGATCTGCTTGGCGGTGCGCAGCGTGTCCTCGGGTGTGCAGGAGAAGTCGTATTCGCCGGTCAGCAGGTAGAGCGGGCAAACCCTGGGGTCGATCGTCCTGACCTTCTCGCGCAGGTCGCCGTCGACGCGATAGAAGTAGAGATCGCCTTTGAAGATGCCGGGACCGCCCTGCATGTACATCCACAGCGTCTCGTGGCGGCTGACAGGAGGGCTCTGCGGCGCGATCAGGCCGGACACCAGGGCGGCGCAGACCTCGCCGCCATGCACGTCGGGCCGGTGCAGCCAGGCGGTGTCGTACCAGGGCTGCTGGAAGTCTGCCGCCTCGAGCGCGATCAGGGCGCGGAACTCCGCCGCATGCGCGATCGCGAGGTTGAGCACGATGCGCCCGCCGATCGAGCAGCCCATCACCACCGGCTTGTCGAGCTCCAGCGCCCGGCAGAAGGCGCGGATCGCCGCCGTGTAGGACTGCGTGGTCAGCCGGTATTCGCCGCGCTCCCAGCCGTCGGGCGGCGTCGACTTGCCGTGCCACGGCAGGTCGAAGGCGAGCACGCGGAAGCGTTTCGTGATCTCGGGGTCGGCCAGCAGATGCCGGTACTGCCGGTTGTCGGCGCCGGCGGTATGCAGGCAGACCAGCGGAATGCCCCCTTCATCCCCGGGCCCGGCCTCCTCGAAGTAGATGCGGTGCGGCACGCCGTCGATCTCGAGCCGCACGTAGCGGCCGACCATCGGCTCGAGCGCGGGCGCCATCAGGCGACCTCCCGCCGCGGCAGGGCGAGCAGATCCTTGAAGTATTGCAGGTTCTGCAGCAGGGGCCGCAGGTCGCCCTCCATCGAGGCGACACCGCGCTTGGTGAGCGCGAACAGGTCGTGCCAGCCGGGATCGGGCATCGGCTTCCAGTAGTTGGTCCAGGCCTCGTCGGTGGCGCGGAAGGAGAAGGCGGTGGAGCGCATCAGCCGCGCGCCGCGGTCGAGAACGGCGAGGGCGCCGTCGCGGATCGAGAGGAAGAACGGCTCGCGGCCGATGTCGACGCGGCACTCGACCGTCAGCCAGCGGCCGCGGCGCAGCAGGTCTTCGTCGGCAGCCAGCAGGCGGGGCAGGGCCGCGAAACGGTCCGCCGCGCTCATACCACCCGTTCGGCGCGCAGCTTCTCGATCGCCTCGGGCGCGTAGCCCAGCTCGGCCAGGATCTCGTCGGTGTGCTCGCCGAGCCTGGGCGCGCGGCGGCGGATGGTGAGCGGCGTGCGCGACAGCTTCACCGGCTCCTGCAGCACCGGGATCGGCCTGGCGGCGCCCGGCCATTCCATGGAATGGAAGAAGCCCGCCTCGTTGACGTGCCGGTCGTCGAGCGTCTGCTGCGGCGTGTAGATCGCGCCGGCCGGGATGCGGTTGGCCTCGAGCAGCTCCAGCGCCTCGTTGACGGTACGCGTCTCGCACCACTTCTGCATGATCGCCGACAGCGCCTCGCCATTGTCGCCGCGGGCGAGGTCGTCCTTGAAGCGGGCGTCGGCCGCCAGATCCTCGTTGCCCATCAGGCGGCACCAGCGGACGAACAGCGGCTGACCGATGGTCATGGCGTAGATCCAGCCGTCCTTGCACTTGAAGGTGTCGGACGGACCGGCGGTGAAGCCGCGGTTGAGGGTTGCGATGCGGTCGAGGCTCAGCATCGCCTGCTCGATCAGGTGGCTGTTGGTGATGTTGATCGCGGTGCGCAGCAGCGCCGTCTCGACCTTTTGGCCCTTGCCGGTCTTCTGGCGATCCATCAGCGCCGCCAGCACGCCGACCGTGGCGAGCAGCGCCGAGCTGAAATCGACGTAGGGCGCGTTGGCCCGGGTCGGCACCGTGCCGTCGCCCGACAGGTGCATCGCCCCCGACATCGCCTGGCCGATCGTGTCGAAGCCGACCCGCGTGGCATAGGGGCCTTCCGAGCCGAACGTCGAGTTGGTGGCAAGGATGATGCGCGGGTTGATGGCGGCGATCGTCTCGTAGTCGATGCCCATCTTCTTGAGGTCTTCGTAGGGCAGGTTGGCGATCACCACGTCGGACACGGCGACCAGCTTCCTGACCACCTCGCGGCCGGCCGGCTTGACCGGATTGAGGGTCATGCCGAGCTTGTTGCGTCCCATTTGGAGGAACATCGCGCCTTCGCCGCCATCGACGACCGGCGTCACCCAGCGGTCCTCGCTGCCCTCCAGCTTCTCGATCCGGATCACCTCGGCGCCGAGGTCGCCCAGCATGGTTCCGCAGAAGGGCCCGGCAATGTACCGGCCGAAATCGAGGACGCGGACTCCTTCCAGAACACCGGACATGAAACATCGCCTCTAAGGTAAGGGTGTCATCCCGAGCGTAGCGAGGAATCTATGTTGCGGCCCCTAGATCCCTCGCTTCGCTCGGGATGACACGGGAACTTATGCCGCCGCCTTCTGTGCTGCCTTGGCCTTGGCGGCCTTCAGCGTGCCGCCACGCATGACGTGGCCCGGCAGCAGCCGGCCGACCACCTCCTCGGCGACCTTGGCCGCCTCGATCAGCTTGTCGATATCGAGGCCGGTCTCGATGCCCATCTCCTCGCACATGAAGGCGAAGTCCTCGGTGCAGATGTTGCCGGCGGCCCCGTCGGTCGCCGCGAACGGGCAGCCGCCCAGCCCGGCGATCGAGGCGTCGAACCGGGTGACGCCGAGCTGCAGGCCGGCGTAGGCGGCCGCCATGCCGGTGCCGCGCGTGTCATGCAGGTGCAGCGACACTTCGAGCTCCGGCCACTTGTTGCGGATCGCGCCGATCAGGCGATAGACCGAGGCCGGCGTCGCCCAGCCCATGGCATCGGTGAGCTTGACGCCCTTGAGCCTGAAGCCGGCGAGCTCGGCCTCGTCGAGCGCCTGCTGCACGCGGTGCAGGATCAGCTCGGTCGAAAGCTCGCCCTCGTAGTTGCAGCCGAAGGCGCCGAGGATGGTGCCCCATTCGACCGGCATGCCGCGGTCCTTGAAGGTCTTGAGCGACATGCGCTGTTCGACCAGGGCGTCGGCCACGGACTTGCCGATATTCTTCCTGGAAAAGGTGTCCGAGGCGGTGACCCGCACGCCCCCGTCGACGTGCAACGGGCCGCGCAGCGCCCGCTCGAGGCCCTGCTGGTTGAGCCACAGGGCGCTGTATTCGATGCCCGGCTTGCGATGGATCGCCTGCGCCACCTCCTCGGCGTCGGCCATGGTCGGCACGCGCTTGGGATTCACATAGGACACGCAGGCGATGTGCCCGAGCCCGGTCTCGGCAAGCGCCTCGATGAGGCGGACCTTGTCCGCGACCGGGATCACCTTCTTCTCCGACTGGAATCCCTCGCGAGGGCCTTCCTCGGAAATGGTCACACGCTTGGGCAGTTCGGACATTGACTTGCTCCTACGGGTTGGCGGCTCAGCCTTCCTCTTCCTGGAAAGCCTCCTCGCGCGCCTTCTTGATGCTCGGCAGGGCCATCAGCACCAGCAGGATCGCGGTGGCGATCAGCAGGCCGAGACTGATTGGCCTTTGGATGAACACCATCGGATCGCCGCGCGACAGCAGCATGGCGCGTCGGAAATATTCTTCCATCTGCGGGCCGAGCACCAGACCCAGCAGGAAGGGGGCGCCTTCGCAGCCGAGCCGCGAAAAGACGTAACCCAGCACGCCGAACAGGGCGACCTGGACCACGTGGAACGTGCTGTTCTGCAGGCTGTAGGCGCCGATGCAGCAGAACAGCAGAATAGCCGGTGCGAGGAAGCGGTAGGGCACCGTCAGCAGCTTCACCCACATGCCGATCATCGGCAGGTTGATGATGACCAGCATCAGGTTGCCGATCCACATCGAGGCGATCATGCCCCAGAACAGGTCCGGTCTCTTGGTCATGACCTCGGGGCCGGGCTGGATGCCCTGGATGATCATCGCGCCGACCATCAGCGCCATGACGGCGTTGGACGGAATGCCGAGCGTGAGCATCGGGATGAACGAGGTCTGCGATGCCGCGTTGTTGGCCGATTCGGGGGCGGCGACACCCTCGACGGCACCCTTCCCGAATATATGAGGCGTGCGGGAGATCTTCTTCTCGAGCGTATAGGCCGAGAAGGCGCCGAGCGTCGGTCCGCCGCCCGGCAGCACACCGAGGATCGCGCCGATCGCGGTGCCGCGCAGCACCGCGGGCCAGGCGCGTCTCGTCTCCTCGCGGGTCGGCCAGAGCGACGACACCTTGATCGCGCCCGAGCGCGCGACTTGTCGCTCGAGGTTGGCGACGATCTCGGCAATGCCGAACAGGCCCATCGCCACGGGGGCGAAGTCGATGCCGTCCGACAGTTCCGGAATGTCGAAGGTGAAGCGCTGCGCGCCGGTGTTCACGTCGGTTCCGACCAGGCCGAACAGCAGGCCGAAGAACACCATGGCGATCGCCTTGAGCACCGAGCCGCTGGCCAGAACGACGGCGGCGACCAGGCCCAGGGCCATCAGCGAGCAGTAGTCGGCGGGACCGAACTTCTGCGCCATCTGCGTCAGCGGCTCGGCGAAGATCACGATGATGACCGTGCCGACCGTGCCGGCGAAGAACGAGCCGAGCGCGGAGATCGACAGCGCCGCGCCGGCGCGGCCGTTGCGCGCCATCTGGTAGCCGTCGAGGCAGGTCACGACCGACGAGGACTCGCCGGGCAGGTTGACCAGGATCGACGTCGTCGAACCGCCATAGGCGGCGCCGTAGTAGATGCCGGCGAGCATGATCAGCGCGGCCGTCGGCGGCAGATGGAAGGTGATCGGCAGCAGCATGGCGATGGTCGCCACGGGCCCGATGCCGGGCAGCACGCCAATCAGCGTGCCGACCATGCAGCCGAAGAATGCGTAGAGCAGATTCTGGAAGCTGAACGCAACCGACAGGCCGAGTCCGAGATTGCTGAGCAGATCCATCTCACCACACTCCGTTGATGATCGAGATGTTCATGCTCAGTCCGATCTTGAAAACCAGGATGCACAGGATCGTCAGCACCACGATGTTGCCCAGGACTTCCGTCAGCTTGAATTCCTCGCCACCGGCCGAGGCGATCAGGATCAGCGCCACGAGGGCGGGGAACATGCCCGTCCGCTCGAACAGCGCTGCGAACACGAAGATGCCGATCGTCACCAGGGTGATCGGCTTCCACTTCGGCACTTCGGCCATTTCGCCGTTGTTCGTGACCACTGCGACGATGGAAATGATCAGCCCGAGGCCGATCATGATGAAGGCCAGCATGTGCGGCACGAAGCCGGGTCCCATGCGGACCGCTGTGCCCATCGCCAGGTGGCGGCCGAAGTAGAGCGCCGCCAGTCCAAAGCCGATGAACAGCAGGCCGGACAAGAAGTCCTTACTCAGGAATCGGTTCAAACGATGCCTCCCCCATACACAGACACGTTATCGGTAGATTTTGGGCCCAAACCAGCAGGCCAACCCTACGTCCAGATAAACACGATCAGCCAGTCCGCCCAAGCCCCAACTTGATTGCCGCATCAGGATGCGGACCGCGATGGTGCACAGGCAGAGCGCGAACGATTCCGATACCGGCTTTCCGGGATGGGGCATGCACAGGCTGCGCGACCGCCGGCCCCTGCACAGACCAAGCGGAAAAATCCCGGGCAGTTGCGACAGGCCGAGGCCTCAAGCACACTCGCGGCAAAGTGAACAGTCGTTCAGGTGGGGTCCAGTGGCGAGACGCGGCGCGAATTATGTCGGCACGATGCCGGTGCAGGAGAAGCACCGCTTCGACGAGGAGAAGCTTGCCCGGTTCATGGCCGACCATGTCGTGGGCTTCACCGCGCCGGTCACGGTCGAGCAGTTCAAGGGCGGCCAGTCCAACCCCACCTACCGCCTGACCGACGGCGCGGGCCGGCGCTACGTGCTGCGCCGCAAGCCGCCCGGCAAGCTGCTGCCGTCGGCTCATGCGGTGGACCGCGAATTCCGCGTGATTTCTGCATTGAACAAGACCGACGTCCCGACGCCCAGGGCCTATGCGCTGTGCGAGGACGACAGCGTGGTCGGCACGGCCTTCTACATCATGGAATATTGCGACGGCCGCGTGCTGTGGGACCCGCTGCTGCCCGAGGTGCCGAAGGAGGGCCGGCTGGCGATCTACCGGGCGAAGTTCGACGTACTGGCCCGCCTGCACCGGGTCGACTACGCCGCGCTCGGCCTCGCCGACTTCGGCCGGCCGGGCAGCTACGTGGCCCGCCAGATCTCCCGCTGGGGCAAGCAGTACAAGGCGTCGGAGACCGAAAAAATCGAGGCGATGGACAGGCTGCTCGACTGGCTGCCGGCGCACCTGCCGCAGAACGACGAGACGGTGCTGGTCCACGGCGACTACCGGCTCGACAACATGGTCTACCATGCGAGCGAGCCGCGGGTGCTGGGGGTGATCGACTGGGAGATCTCGACCTTGGGCGATCCCCTGGCCGAGCTGTCCTATCTCTGCATGCTGTGGCGCACGCCCAAGGACTGGGGCGGTCTGCTGGGCCACGATCTTGGCGGCCTAGGCCTGCCGACCGAGCAGGAGATGGTGCGCTACTATTGCAACCTGTCGAAACGCGCCGTGCCTGCGCCGGCGCTCTGGGAATTCTACATGGCTTACAACCTCTTCCGCGTCTCCTGCATCCGCCAGGGCGTCTATGCCCGCTCGCTCGACGGCACGGCCTCCAATCTCCGCGCGGCGGAATCGGGCAAGCTGGTGCGGCCGGCCGCCGAGCTCGCCTGGCAACTGGTCGATCGCCTGGCGGGAGCGGCGCGATGAGCAAGCGCAAGATTGCCGTCGTCGAGTCGGCACCACCCGTCGAGCGCGACGGCCGTCCGCCGGTCGAGGCCATCCGCGCCGCAGCCTTCGCCCAGTTCGCCGAGCGCGGCTATCCGGTCGTGACGGTGCGCGACATCATGAAGGCCTGCGGCCTGACCCAGGGTGCCCTCTACAACCACTTCAAGTCCAAGGACGAGCTCCTGCACGACATCATCGCCTCGACGCAGGCCGAGCTGGAGCGGGTCTGCCAGCAGGCGGTGGCAGGGGCGGGCAATGACCCGCGCGCCAGGCTGGCGGCGTTCGTGCGGGCCTACGTCGTGCGTCATTGCCGGCTGCGCGTCGAAGCGCTGGTCGCCAATCGCGAGATCTCGTGGCTCGACGCCGACCGGATCGGCGACATTCGCCGCAGCCGCCGCGCCATCCGCGAGATCGTCGTCGGCATCCTGAGCGAGGGGGTGGAGAAGGGCGTGTTCGATCCGCCGCAGATCGACGGCAAGCGCGACCTCAAGGCGCTGGCCATGGCGCTGCTCGATCAGTGGACGCACGTCTCGATGTGGTACGCGCCGGGCGGCCGGCTCAGCGAGGAGCAGATGGCGCGGCTCTATGCGGAGACGGCCTTGCGCGCCGTCGGGGCGAAGGCGTAAGCGACCCCCGGTGTTCGCCCATCGGCTCGCCCGCCTCGTTCTCCTCGCCCTCGTTGCCGGGTTCCTCGCCGGCTGTACCAACTCGGACGAACCGCAGCCACCCGCGAACGTCGTCGCCAAAGCGCCTGCCCTGAGTGTTCCGGCCAATCGCTGGCGCGTCGTGCTGGTTGCCGGCGACAACAGCAGCCCGGCCTTCGACAACGGCGTCGACGCCCTGCGCGAACGCACCGCCGCGATGGGCGTGCGGGCCATCACCGTCTATTCGGCATCGCCGGGCCGCGGCCAGCTTTCGACCGCGCGCAACATCGAGAGCGGCCTGCGCGCGGGCGGCGGCGAAGCCTGCTTCGTCTACATGACCAGCCATGGCGATCAGAGCGGCTTCCTCTTGCGCCCGGCCCGTCAGATGCTTTCGCCTGCGACGCTCGACGAGGCGTTGAGCCAGGGTTGCGGCGATCGGCCGACGGTCCTGGTCGTGTCGGCCTGCCACAGCGGCACGTTCATCACGCCACACGCCCGCCGGCCCAACCGCATCATCATCGCTGCCGCGGCAGCCGACCGCGCGAGCTTCGGCTGCGGCGCCGACAACGACTACACCTACTACGACCAGTGCTTCCTGCAGCAGCTCGACGGCGCCTCGACCTGGCGCGAACTCGCCGAGGCGACGCGCTCATGCGTGCAGACCCTCGAGCAGCGGCTGGGTGTCAGAAGGGCATCGCATCCGCAGCTCTTCGTCGGCGCGGCGGTCGCGAACCTGAAGCTGCCGGGGCGGTAGCGATCAGCCGAATTGCGGAAAATCGGCTTTCCGCGTTTTGGTCCGCACACCTCTCCGCCCGCGTCTTCGCGGGGGGAGAGGGAGGGTCCCATCGCGCATGCGATGGGAGGGTGAGGTGGGTCATACCTCTCCGTCCAACGCACACCATCTCTGTTGCGCGACCACCTCACCTCCCCGTTGCTGCGCAACGGGTCCCTTCCTCTCCCCCGCTCGCGCGGCGGAGAGGACATCCGAGGCGATACGCCGGGGCCGCGCCACTCCGTGGCGCCGTCCCGGCCAGCTACCCGATCACCGCCATGAAATCGCAGGTGACGTGGTTGGGGTTGTTGGCGCCGAGCGCCAGGGTGTGACGCGCCGGCCGCGACTCGGCGTCGGGGAACATCTCCGTCCACGGGCCGTTCAGCATCTTGCGGCCGATCGCCGGATCCTTGACCCAGAAATTGATCTTGACGATGTCGTCGACCGTGCCGCCCGCCGCTTCGACGCACAGCCGGATCTGCCTGAAGATGTTGGCGACCTGGGCCTCGGCGTCGGGTGGCATGGTCTTGGTGTCGGGATCGCGGCCGCTGATGATGCTCGACATCAGGATGTTGCCGATGCGGCTGGCGTTGGGGATCGGGTTCTCGTGCTTGAAACCCGGCCAGTTGATGCTCTTGCGCTTCGCCATCTCGTCCTTCTCCTTCACTTCTGCACTCTGGCGCTGAGAAGCTCGCCGAACACCTCGAACCGCTCGCCGGTGAAGCGCTGCAGCAGCACAAACGCGGCTGTCGCTTTTGCGATCATGCCCATGGTTTCCTCCCGATCCCGTCGGCTAGTCTGGCACAACGAAACGGAGGAAACGATGGCGCTCGTGAACTATGAGCAGGACGGCGCGGTGGTGACACTCACCCTGAACCGCCCCGAGAAACTGAATGCCTTCAGCGACGAGCTGGTCGGCGCGCTGGGCGATGCGCTGCATCGCTTCGACACCGACGAGACGGCGCACATCGCCATCCTGTGCGGCACCGGCCGCGCCTTCTCGAGCGGCGCCGACGTGCAGCAGCGCCAGCTGCGCAGCCGCGAGGAGTTCCTCAAGCTCGGCGGGCCGCAGGGGCGCGGCACGCACTCGTCCGACCTCCTGACCAAGGCCGTGAACTGGAAGCCGGTGATCGCGGCGGCGCACGGCTACGTGCTCGGCCTGTCGGTCGGCATCGTGCTGGAGTGTGACCTGATCGTCGCCGAGGAGGGCACGCGCTTCCAGATCACCGAGACCTCGCGCGGCCTGGGCGCCGGCAAATACTGGGCGCTGATGCACTACCGCGGCGGCGGCGCGTTCACGATGGAGGCGGCGCTGACCGGCCGCTTCTTCACCGCCGAGGAGGCGTTCAGGGCCAACCTGATCAACCGCGTGGCCCCGAAGGGCGAGTATCTCGCGGTCGCGCGCGGGCTGGCCGACGAGGTGCTGAAGAATCCGCCGCTCAGCGTGCGCTCGACCGTGCGCATGCGGCGCTACTACATGGATCGTCTCAGCCGCGAGGTGATGTTCATGGGTGCGCCGGAGAAGCTTTATCTCTCCGAGGACTTCAACGAGGCCGCGCGCGCGTTCGCCGAGAAGCGCAAGGCCGCACCGTTCAAAGGTCGCTGAGGGGGCGCCGACCATGCAACGCAGCACCGACGCCATCCTGACCAGCCATGCCGGCAGCCTGCCGCGGCCGGACGATCTGATCGAGGCCAACCACCAGCGTGAGCTCGGCAAGATCGACGAGGCCCGGTTCCAGCAGAAGCTCGCCCAGTCGGTGAACGACGTCGTGCGCCGCCAGGTCGCCGCCGGCATCGCCGTCCCGGGCGACGGCGAGTACGGCAAGTCGATGGGCTCGAAGGTGAACTACCGCGCCTGGTGGAGCTACTCCTTCACCCGGCTGGGCGGTCTCAGGATCGAGGACATCGATCGCGATACACTGCCGGTGCATCGCTCGTCGCCCGGCAACACCGTGCTCTCGACCTTCGCTGACCGCCGCGATCGCGCCCGCTTCAAGGTGGCGTATTCCGATCCCGAGTCGGGCATCACGACCGGGCCACGGCTGAACACCTGGCCGTTCGCCGTCGAGCCGGTGCGTTACACCGGCCATGCCGCGATCGCCGCCGACATCGCCAACTTCAAGGCGGCGCTGAAGGCCAACGGCGTCGCCGAGGGCTTCATGACCTCGATCGGCCCGGCGAGTTGCGCGCGCGTCGGCAATCGCTACTACAAGAGCGACGACGAGTTCGTGTTCGCCTGTGCCGATGCCATGCGCGAGGAATACAAGGCGATCGTCGATGCCGGCCTGGTGTTGCAGATCGACGACCCGGCGATCGCCGAGAACTTCGACCAGATCAACCCCGAGCCGACCTTCGAGGAGTACCGCAAGTTCACCGAGCCCAAGATCGAGGCGTTGAACCAGGCACTGAAGGGCCTGCCGCAGGACCGCATCCGCTTCCATCTCTGCTGGGGGAGCTGGCACGGGCCGCACATGACCGACATCCCGATGAAGGAGATCGTCGGCCTGATGCTCAGGATCGACGCCGGCGCCTATTCCTTCGAGGCGGGCAACGTCCGCCACGAGCACGAATGGTCGATCTGGCAGGGCACCAGACTCCCCGACGACAAGCTGATCCTGCCGGGCGTCGTCAGCCACGCCACCAACGTGGTCGAGCACCCCGAGCTGGTCGCCGAACGCATCGGCCGCTTCGCCAGGCTGGTCGGCAAGGAACGCGTGATCGCCTCGAGCGACTGCGGTTTGGGCGGCCGCGTCCACCGCGACATCGCCTGGGCCAAGCTCGAAACCCTGGCCCAGGGCGCCGCGATCGCCAGCAAGCAGCTGTAGCGATAGTGGCGGAGCCGGTTGGCGCGGCACACCTCTCCGCCCGCGTCTTCGCGGGGGGAGAGGGAGGGGCCCATCGCGCAAGCGATGGGAGGGTGAGGTGGGTCATACCTCTCCGTCCAACACACACCACCTCTGTTCCGCGACCACCTCACCTCCCCATTGCTGCGCAACGGGTCCCTTCCTCTCCCCCGCTTATGCGGCGGAGAGGACTTCTGAGCGGGCCCGGACACGCGTCGGTTGAGGCTTGCGGGTCGCGAAGCGGCGGCGCACCCTTTGCGCGCCATGGAGAAACGCGAGCACTATTCGAGGCTGGTGCGGCGCTGCATGCTCGCCGTCGTGCTGGGGTTGGCTGCGCTCGGGCTGTTCCTGGGACGGGAGCTGATCGCCGACCAGTTCGCGACATCCTACGGATTGACGATCGGTCTCTGGATCCAGGACAGCGCGGACCGTCCTCGTCTGGAGCGCGCCCTGGCGTCGTTGACGGTGCCCGATGACGTGAACGCGTCCTATTCGTTCGATCGCAACAGCTCGCGCCGAAGCCAGATCGAGGTCTCCGCACCCACTCGCGCAAGAGCCGTCGCGGCGGCGCGCGACCTGGGCGACATCGTTGCCAGGGCATACGACTCCGCGGGCGAGACCAGGCTCGATGTCCGCGTGCCCAGCCGGGCCTACCCCGAGGACAATGGCACAACCACCAGGGTGCGGGCCGCGCTCACCTACGGTGCGCCGGTGGCGGGTCTGTTGGCAATCGGCCTGCTCGTGATCGCCTGGCGCCACGGCCGCCGCGCCGGCGCGATCCCTCTGCCGGCCGGCTCGGGCTTCCTGGTGGCCGCGATCGCCGCCTTCTGGATCGGGGTGGCCGTCTTGCCGGGATGGCTCTTCATGGCGGTGTTCGCCATGATGATCCCGGCCTCCATCGCCGGCATGATCGTCTACAGGATGAGCGAGGTGCGGCGGGCCAGCCGATGGCCATCGGCGCCGGGCAGGATCATCGGCTGCAGGACGCGCAAGGTGGACACCAAGCTGAGCGGCGGAGCGCCGTCGGTCGGCAACGTTCCCGACATCACCTACATCTACACCGTCGGCGGCGTGGAGCATCGCGGCAAGCGCATCAGCATTGGCGAGATCAAGCCCGACAGTCCCGAGGTCGAGGCCGCCCTCGAGCGCTACCAGATCGGCCGCACCGGGCCGGTCTTCTACAACCCCGCCAAGCCGGACGAGGCGGTGCTCGAGCGCGATCCGCCGGCGAGTCCCGGGGTGATGTACGCCATTGCCGGTGGTTTGATGCTGGTGGGCCTGGTGGTTGTGTTCGGCTTCACCCGGGCGGGCGATGTCATCGCCTGGCTGCAGCCGCACTTCCCGCCGGGTGCGGTCGTCCACGCCTTCCTGTTCTTCGTGGCCTGCGGGCTCGTCGCCTCGGTTTCGGTGATTTCCAACCTTGCCGAGACAAGGGCAGCGTCGCGCTGGCCGACCGCGCCGGGCACGGTGCTGTCGAGCCGGGCCGAGTCCCGGCGCACGCTCACGCAGACCGGCGGCAGCCAGACGACGACGGTATGGTCGCCCCTGGTCGAGTACAGCTACCATGTCGGCGAGCGCAGCTATCATGGCTCGCGCGTGGCCTTCGGCCCCGAGGTCGCGGGCGCCCGCGATCTCGCCGAGCAGACCGTGCAGCGTTATCCGGCAGGCGCGACGGTGAGCGTGCACTACGATCCGTCCAATCCCTCGCACGCGACCCTGGAAACGGCCATGGCGTTCCGCTGGGTCGCCCTGCTGGTTCCGATCGGCTTCTTTGCGGTGGCGCTGTTCTTCTCCGGCCGCATCTAGACACGCGATCGTGTAAGGGCACCTCTCCGCCCGCGTCTTCGCGGGGGGAGAGGGAGGGGCCCATCGCGCAGGCGATGGGAGGGTGAGGTGGGTCAAGGCTGCGCACCCAAACGCACGCCGCTTCTGTTGCGCGACCACCTCACCTCCCCGTTGCTGCGCAACGGGTCCCTTCCTCTCCCCCGCTGCGCGGCGGAGAGGACAGTTAAGCGCTAAGATGACAGACGGGCCTCGGCCATCTCGCGCAGCTTGTTGCGCTGGATCTTGAAGCCGTTGGGCGAGGGGGTCTTCGGGAACTCGTCGATCGCGAACACGCGCACCGGTACCTTGTAGTTGGCGAGCCCGCGCCTGCAGTGGGCGATCACCTCGCCTTCGTCGAGCGCCGCGCCGGGCTTCAGCATCACGAAGGAGACGGCGCGCACGCCTTCGGGGCGCGGCACGGCGATGGTCTGGCAGCCTTCGATCGCCGACAGCTTCTGGATGTGCGTCTCGATCTCCAGCGGGTTGACCAGGAAGCCCGACAGCCGCAGCACGTCGCCCATGCGGCTGAGGAACGTGAAGCTGCCGTCGGCCTCGAGCTGGCCGAGATCGCCGGTGCGGACGTAGCCGTCCGGGGTGAGCGCCTCGGCGGTCGCCTTGTCGTTGCCCCAGTAGCCGACCATCAGCGACGGCCCGGCGCATTCCAGCGCGCCGGGCTGGCCGACGCCCAGCAGCTCGCCGGTTTCCGGATCGCGCACGCGGACATGGGCGAACGGCGAGGTCACCACGCCGCCGCCTTTCTTGCGTTGCGCCACCGGCGCGTCGATCGGCTGGATGGCGTACAGCGCCTGCACCTCGCTCATGCCGTAGGGTCCGCGCAGGATCAGGCCGCGTGTCTCGGCGACTTCGGCGATGTTCTCCAGCGCGGCGTTGAAGCCGGCATAGCCCATCCATTTCACCGACGGGAACGGCTTCTCGCCTGGCACCAGCTCGAGCAGGCGGGCGATCATGTCGTCGCTGCCGAGCAGGGTGCTCGGCCGGTGCCGTGCGATCAGCCGGGCGATCTCCTCGATCTCGTACGATTCGACCAGCACGCAAGGCTTGCCGGCGGCGAGCGTGGTCATGGTCTGGTTGAAGCCGAACACGCCGCACAGCGGCAGGATGGACAATGCCAGCGTTTCGAGTGCGTCGAAGCCGAAGGTGCGCGCCACCTCTTGCGCGTGGCGAGCGATCGCGCCCTGGCGGTGCAGCACGAACTTCGGGGCGCTGGTCGTGCCCGACGTGGTGAAGATATTGCACGGCGCATTGGGCGCGGCGTGACCGACACCGAGCCGTGGCCGCGACAGCATGCGCGAGAACGGCACCCGGCGGAGCCGCTCGATCGTTGCCGGCGGCGTGGCGGGCTCCTCGCCGACAATGACGATCGCGGCAAGCTTGTCGAGCGCATGCGGATCGACATCGGCCAGGATCGACAGGAAGTCGATGCGCCGGAAGCCGGGCGCGCAGGCCAGCACCGTGGCGCCCGAGCGCTCGACGATGTCGGCGACCTCGACCGCCCGGAAGCGCGTGTTGACCGCCACGGCGATGGCGCCGAGCCGCGTGCAGGCGAAATAGAGGAACAGGTAGGCCGGCACGTTGGGCAGCCACAGCGCCACGCGATCGCCTGGCCCGACGCCGAGATCCGCAAGCCCCTGCGCCACCCGCAGCGATTGCTCATGCAATTCCGCGAAGGAGATCGTCCTTTCGCCGTGCAGGAGCGCGGGCGCCTCCGGTGTTTCCTCCGCGAGGTTCGCGAGCAGGGTCCAGACGTCGGGAGCAGGCATGGAGAACGACATGGCGTGGCGAGACTAACCCAAAGTCGGTTGACCGGGCACGGTGCTTGCTCGACGCTGGCGTTGCACTGGGGAATCCAAAAATGCGCCGTCGAAGTCTGCTTGCCGCACCGATCATCCTTGCCGCCACGCGAACGGCGCGTGCGGACTGGGAACCGAAGCAGCCGATCAAGATCCTGGTCGGCTACGCGCCGGGCGGCACGGCCGACATCGCGGCGCGCATCGCTGCCGAAACGCTGTCGAAGAAGCACGGTCTCACCGTCGTGGTGGATAACAAGACCGGGGCGGGCGGCTTCATTGCGCTGAAGGGTGTCGCGCAGGCGCCGGCCGACGGCTACACGGTCGGCATCGGCATCATGGGCCAGCTCTCGGTCGGGCCGGTCGTGCCCGGCTCGAACATCCCGCTCGACATCGACAAGGAGCTGGTGCCCGTCGCCAACCTGGTCGGCGTGCCGATGGCGCTGATCGTGCGCATGGATGCGCCGTTCAAGACGATCCCCGAGTTCGTCGCCTACGCCAGGGCCAACCCGGGCAAGGTCTCCTATGCCTCGACCGGCCTGGGATCGACCAACCAGCTCGCGGCGGAATTCCTGGCCGCGGAATCGGGCGGCCTGAAGCTGATCCATGTGCCCTACCGCGGCGGCGCGCCGGCGATCGCCGATGTGGCGGCGGGCAACGTCGATATGTTCTTCGGCAACATCTCCGAGCTGATCAGCATGGCGCGCGGCGGCAAGGTGCGCGTGCTGGCGCTGGCGGCGAACAAGCCGTCGCCCCTGGCGCCCGAGCTGCCGCTGCTCACCAGGGACATTCCGTCGCTCAACATCGACAACTGGTTCGGCCTGGTCGGGCCGGCGGCGCTGCCCGCCGACGTAAAGGAAGCGATCGCCAAACTGTTCCTCGAGGCGATCGCCGATCCGTCGAACAAGGAGACGCTGGACAAGCAGGGGCTCGAGGCGCTGGGCCAGGGACCGGCCGCTTTCGCAGCGTACATCCAGAAGGATCGCGAGCGCTGGGCGAAGGTGGTGAAAGCCGGCAATATCCGGGCGCAATGACGCTCCGTCGTCCCGACCGGAGCGCGAAGCGCGGAGTGGAGGGACCTCTTTTGACGTCAGCGAAAACAGGTCCCTCGGCTTCGCTCGGGACGACGGGGACACCGCTGTCCCTCGGCATCGATATCGGGGGCACCTTCACCGACCTCGTCATCCACGATCCGCGCGACGGTCGTGCCGTCATCTGGAAGGAGAGCACCACACCCGACGATCCGGCGCGTGGCGCCATCGAAGGCACGCGCCGCGTGCTCGCCAAGGCGGGCGCGAAGCCCGAGCAGGTCGGCCGTGTGGTGCACGCCACGACGCTGTTCACCAACGCGCTGATCGAACGCAAGGGCGCCAGGACCGGGCTGCTGACCACGGCGGGTTTTCGCGACGTGCTGGAGATCGGCCGCGAGCGCAAGTACGAGCTCTACGACCTGTTCATCGAGATGCCCAAGCCGCTGGTGCCGCGCCCGTGGCGGCGCGAGGCGGTCGAGCGGCTGGCCGCCGACGGGTCGGTGGAGAAGCCGATCGATGTCGACGCGGCGCTGCGCGAGGTGGCCGAGCTGGTCGAGCAGGGCGTCGAGAGCCTCGCCATCTGCTTCCTGCACGCCTACGCCAACCCGGCGCACGAGCAGGCGATCGGCGCGGCGATCGCCGAGCGCTACCAGAACCTGTCGATCTCGCTGTCGTCCGACGTGGCGCCGGAGATCCGCGAGTACTTGCGCGCCTCGACGACGGTGGCCAATGCCTACATCCGGCCGCTCGCCGAGGTCTATCTCGAGCGCCTGGAGCAGGCGCTGCGCGCCGAGGGCATTCCCGGCGGGCTGTTCCTGATGCTGTCGAACGGCGGCCTGACCCATGTCAGCGAAGCCAAGCGCGTGCCGGTGCAGTTGCTCGAAAGCGGCCCGGCGGCGGGCGCACTGGCGGGCGCCTGGTTCGGCCGCAACGCCAGGCTGGAGCGTGTGCTCGCCTTCGACATGGGCGGCACGACCGCCAAGCTTGCGCTGGTCGACGACGGCGAGCCGCTGGTCGCCTACGGCTTCGAGGCGGCGCGCGAGAAGCGCTTCCTGCGCGGCTCGGGCCTGCCGATGCAGATCGCCACCGTCGAGTTGATCGAGATCGGCGCCGGCGGCGGCTCGATCGCGCACAGGAGCGATCTCGGTACGCTCAATGTCGGTCCGGAGAGCAGCGGCGCACAACCGGGCCCGGCCTGCTACGGCCGCGGCGGGACGAACGCCACCGTCACCGACGCCGATCTGGCCCTGGGCTACCTCAACGCCGACTTCTTCCTCGGCGGCGCGATGAAGATCGACCGCGCGGCGACCGCCGAGGCGCTCGGCACACTGGCCGCCGATCTCGAGGTCGAACCGTCGCGTGCCGCTTTCGGCGTCCACGACGTGGTCAACGAGAACATGGCCGGCGCCGCCCGCGTGGCGATCGCCGAGCGCGGCCGCGTCCCCTCGGAGTACGCTCTGCTGGCAACCGGCGGGGCCGGGCCTGTGCATGCGTGGCATGTCGCCCGCAAGCTCGGGGTGAAGCGTGTGGTGTGTCCTCCGGGCGCGGGGGCGGGCAGCACCATCGGCATGCTGATGGCGCCGGCGCGCGTCGATCGTGTCGCCAGCTTCACCGCGGCGCTGTCCGGCGCCGACATGCAGGAAGCCGAGCGCATCTTCGCCGCACTCGAAAAGGAATCGCTCGACGTGCTGCGCCTGACCGGCGCCGACGTCGAGGCGCGCACGATCAGGCGCCTTGCCGACATGCGCTATATCGGCCAGGGCAGCGAGATCACCGTGGCGATGCCGTCACCGCTCGGCGAAGCCGGCATCCGGGTGGAGTTCGAGAAGGCTTACAAGGCGCTGTTCGCCCGCACGCCGCCCGGCGCCAGCATCCAGTTCGTGGCGCTCAGGCTCTCGGTGACGGCGCCGATGCCGGGCACCGGCGGCAAGCTGGAATTGCCGCGCCATGCCTCGGCCGACGCGGAGAAGGGTATGCGACCGGTGTTCTTTCCCGACCAGAACAAGACGGTGCAGACCAGGGTCTGGGACCGCTATGCCCTGCAGCCCGGCGTGAAGATCGACGGACCGGCGGTGTTCGAGGAAGACGAAAGCACCTTCATCGTCGGGCCGGGTGCGACGGCACGCCTGCTGGCCGACGGCTCCATCCTGGCGGAGGCGAACCAATGACGCAGGCGCCGCGCTCGTTCCCTTCTGGATCCCTCGCTTCGCTCGGGATGACACAATTTCCTCAACCAACACTCGGTGTCATCCCGAGCGAAGCGAGGGATCTATGGTCTTCACGAGAGGGAGCCTGACCCAATGACCCGAACCTTCGATCCGATCGAGCTCGAGCTCCTGTGGCGGCGGTTGATCTCGGCCGTCGACGAGGCGGCGGTGGCGATGGTGCGCACCAGCTTCTCGACCCTGGTGCGCGAGAGCTACGACTTCTCCTGCGTGATCACCGACCAGGACGGCCAGTCGCTGGTGCAGGCGTCGGAGAGCATCCCGAGCTTCATCGGCACCCTGCCCGAGACGGTGAAGCACTTCCTGCGCTTCTTTCCGCCCGACAGGCTCGAGCCGGGCGACGTGCTGATCACCAACGACATCTGGCTCGGCACCGGCCATCTGCCCGACATCACGCTGGCCAAGCCGATCTTCAGGGACGGCAGGCTGATCGCTTTCAGCGCAACGACGGCCCATGCGCCCGACATAGGCGGCAAGATCAGGAGCCCCGAGCCGCGCGAGGTGTTCGAGGAGGGGCTGCAGATCCCGCCGATGAAGTTCATCGCCGCGGGCCGGACCGACGAGACGCTGGTCGCCATCATCCGCAAGAACGTGCGCACCCCCGACCAGACGATGGGCGACCTCTACGCCCAGATCGTCGCGCTCGACGTCATGGAAGACCGGCTGCGGGTCCTGATGGACAATTACGGGCTCGACGACATCACCGATCTCGCGCGCGAGATCCAGGGCCGCTGCGAGGCGGCGATGCGCGCGGCGATCCGCGAGCTGCCCGACGGCGCCTATCGCAGCGAGCTCAAGACCGACGGCATCATGGAGACGCCGATCACCATGAAGCTCGAGCTTACCGTCAAGGGCGACGAGATCGTGATGGATTTCGCCGGCACCGACGCCCAGGTCGACCGCGCGATCAACTGCGCGCTCTGCTACACCTACGCGATGGCGATGTACGGGGTGAAGGTCTGCACCAGCCCCAACCTGCCGAACAACGAGGGCGCCTGGCGGCCCTTGCAGCTCAAGGCGCCGCCCGGCTGCATCGTCAACCCGGTGTTCCCGGCGCCCGGCGGCTCGCGCATGCTGATTGGCCACTACGTGCCGATGCTGGTGTTCGGCTGCCTCGGCCAGATCGTGCCGGAGCGCGTGATGGCGGCGTGCGGCAGCCCGATGTGGGGCATGAACCAGTCCGGCGTTCGCAACGGTCGTCCCTACGCCAACATGTTCTTCTACAATGGCGGCATGGGCGGCAACACGCAACGCGACGGCGTCACCTGCCTGTCCTGGCCATCCAACGTCTCCTCGACCTCGATCGAGATCAGCGAGCACATCGCGCCGCTGCGCTTCCATCACAAGAAGCTGCGGCCCGACTCGGGCGGCGCCGGCCGCCATCGCGGCGGGCTGGGGCAGGAGATCCTGATCGAGAGCCGCAGCGAATCGCCGATCGCGGTGTCGTTCCTCGCCGAGCGTACGATCTTCCCGGCCTTCGGCATCGAGGGCGGCAGGGCCGGCGCACCGGGCGAGCTGCGCATCAACGGCGCGAAGACCGATCCCAAGAAGCAGTACGTGCTGCAGAAGGGCGACACCGTCTCGCTCGGCACGCCGGGCGGCGGCGGCCACGGCGATCCGCGGCAGCGGCTGGCCGCGGCGCTCCAAGCCGACCTGGCGGCGGGCTATGTAACGGATCGAACGCCGTACGCGGCTAGCGACTGAAGCGCTCCTCGAGCCGTACGCCCCAGTTGCGGATCGCCTCGGTCATGCCGTGCCAGTCCTCGCGCAGGCAGCGCAGAATCGATTCCTTGCGCCAGCCGGCGTAAGGCTCGGTGGGATGCGGAATACTGGTATCGAGCCGCCAGGCCATCAGGTCGACGGGCCGGGGCGGTGTCTTGCCGAGGCGGAGATGGATGAGGCTCGTCTCGATCCGGGCAAGGCGTTGCTGAAGGTCGGAGGTGACATCAAGGTCGGACATCGACATCGGCTCCTTTCCATTCTGCCATTGCGCACCGAAAAGCGGGCAAAAAAGTGGCCGATCGACGCCTCACCGCAGCAGCCACACCAAGGTCGTGCCGCCCAGCAGGACGACGACCATCGCCGGCATGACGATACGCAGGCGGGAGGAGCGGTAGGTGCCCTCGTCGATCGCGCGGGCGACGTCGAGGTAGTGCCAGATGCCGCCCAGCATCACGAGCACGCCGACGATCACCAGTCCTATGCCGGCCTCTTCGGCATGGACGTTCGCGACCCTGCTGCCGGGCACCATGCGTGCGAATTCGACCAGGAACAGGCTGAAGCGATTGATGGCGATGCCCAGCGTCATGACCGCGATGGCGGTGCGCACCCAGGCGAGGATCGTGCGCTCGTTGGCGAGATGCTCGGAGACGTGGTGCAGTTCCGCCTGTTGCTGCTTCATACCT
Source organism: Pseudomonadota bacterium (assembly GCA_018240745.1). Taxonomy (GTDB): domain Bacteria; phylum Pseudomonadota; class Alphaproteobacteria; order Reyranellales; family Reyranellaceae; genus Reyranella. The sequence continues at coordinate 109,604 of JAFEFF010000202.1, read as the reverse complement.
TCGATGTGTCGGTCGGTCATCCAAAGCCTCCTGCTGCTTCATGGCGCGAGCATAGTGTATTGCTGGCCTATCAACGCGCTGCGAGGCACACTCCGGCCGCTAATCAGAAGACCCACCCGGAGGAGCCCAGTCTTGCGTACCCTGAAATTCGCCGCCGCGCTGATCGCCGCCACCACGCTGGCCGCGCCCGCCTTCGCCTGGCAGCCGACCAAAGCGATCGAGTTCGTCGCCACGGCGGGGCCGGGCGGCGGCACCGACAACTTCGCGCGCGCGGTCCAGGCGGCGATCGTCAAGAACAAGCTGCTCGACCAGGCGATCGTGGTGGTCAACAAGGGCGGCGGCAGCGGCGCCGAAGGCTATACCTACGAGAAGGGCATGGCGGGCGATCCATACCACCTGGTGTTCGGCACCTCGAACACCTGGCAGCAGCCGATGGTGTCGAAGGTGGCCTTCAAGCAGAGCGACTTCACGCCGATCGCTGCCATGGTGCAGGACGAGTTCCTGCTGTGGGTGAAGCAGGACGGGCCGAAGGACGTGAAGGCCTATATCGAGGCGATGAAGGCCAGGAACGGCGCAGGCAAGATGGGCGGTGCGCAGTCCAAGGACACCGACGAACTGCTGACCCGCATGATCGAAAAGACCGCGGGCATCAAGATGATCTACGTGCCCTTCAAGAGCGGCGCCGAGGCGGCGGTCCAGCTCGCCGGCGGCCATGTCGACAGCCACGTCAACAATCCGAGCGAGAGCATCGGCCAGTGGAAGGGCGGCACGCAGCGGCCGCTCTGCGTGTTCAACACCAAACGCCTGGCGGCCGGGCCGAAAATCACGGCGACCGAGGGATGGAGCGACATCCCGACCTGCGTCGAGGCCGGGCTGAACATTCCGCTGTTCCAGCAGCCGCGCACCGTGTGGCTGCCGCTCAAGGTCACGCCCGAGCAGACCGCGTTCTACGTCGACCTGATGAAGAAGGTGCAGGCGACGCCGGAGTGGAAGGACTACGTCGAGAAGAGCTCGCAGACCCAGGTGTTCCTGACCGGCGCGGCGTTCACCGACTACATGACCCAGGACATGGAGCGGGTGCACAAGGTCGCCGAGGAGCAGGGCTGGCTGGTCAAGTAGGCTGATGTTCTCACGACGTGCGCTCGAAGCGCTGACGGCCGCGATCACCGGGGCGTTCGGGATCGCGATCCTCGTGCAGAGCCTCGACAACGGCATCGGCTGGTCGTCAGCCGGTGTCGAGTCCGGGACCTTTCCCTTCATGACCGGCCTGATCGTGGTTGCCGGCAGCCTGTACAACCTGGCGCGTGGCTGGCTGCGCGGGCGCGAGATCGTGGTCACCGCCGTCGAGTTCAGGCGCACGGTGGCGCTGTTCCTGCCGGCGGTGGTCTATGTCGCGCTGATACCGCTGCTCGGCATGTACGTCACCTCGGGGCTCTATCTGCTCGCCACCTTGCGGCTGCAGAACGGCATGTCGCTGCTGCGCTCGGTCCTCGTTGCCGTGGTGGTCTCGGTCGGCCTCTATCTCGTGTTCGAATGGAGCTTCCAGGTGGCGTTGCCGCATGGCCTGCTCGGCGCCTGGCTGGAGCGCTGAGCCGATGCAGAATTTCGACCTCCTGATGCACGGCTTCTCGATCGCGATCTCGGTGCCGCACATCGCCTTGATGATCGGCGGCGTGCTGCTCGGCATCCTGGTCGGCGTGCTGCCGGGCCTCGGCGCGCCGAACGGCGTGTCGCTCCTGCTGCCGATCACCTTCGGCATGCAGCCGGTCTCGGCGATCATCCTGCTGTCGAGCATCTACTGGGGCGCGCTGTTCGGCGGCTCGGTGACCTCGATCCTGTTCAACATCCCGGGCGAACCCTCTTCGGTCGCGACGACCTTCGACGGCTATCCGATGGCGCGCTCCGGCCGGGCAACCCAGGCGCTGGCGACCGCCTTCGGCTCGGCCGCGTTCGGGGCGATGGTCGGCGTGGTGCTGATCACCTGCCTCGCCTCATGGATCGCCGGTGTCGCGCTGGAATTCGGCCCGGCCGAGTATTTCGCGGTCTATTTCCTCGCCTTCTCGAGCTTCATCGGTGTCGGCGGCTCGCCACCCATGAAGACCGTGGTCTCGCTCACCATCGGCTTCGCCATCGCCGCCATCGGCATGGACACGGTCTCGGGCCAGGTCCGCCTCACCATGGGCATCGACGAGCTGGTCAAGGGCGTGAACTTCGTGGTCGCGGTCATGGGCCTGTTCGGGATCGGCGAGCTCCTGATCGCGGTCGAGGAGGAGATGCACGCCCGGGCGGTGTCCTCGCGGATCGACTGGGGCGAGGTGTTCCGCACCATCGTCGGCCTGCCGCGCCACGGCTGGGTGCTGCTGCGCAGCGCCGCGATCGGTTGCTGGATGGGCATCACGCCGGGCGGCCCGACCGCAGCCTCGTTCATGAGCTACGGCATCGCCAAGCGCGTCTCGCGGCGCCGGGACAAGTTCGGCACCGGCGAGCCGGAGGGGATCGTGGCGCCCGAGACGGCCGACCACGCCGCCGGCACCAGCGCGCTGCTCCCCATGCTCTCGCTCGGCATCCCCGGCTCCGCGACCGCCGCGGTCATGATGGGCGGGCTCATGATCTGGGGCCTCAATCCGGGCCCGGCGCTGTTCACCGAGCAGCCCGACTTCGTCTGGGGCCTGATCGCGTCGATGTATCTCGGCAACATCGTCGCCGTCATCCTGGTGCTGCTGACGGTGCCGATCTTCGCCGCTCTGATGCGCCTGCCGTTCTTCATCATCGCGCCGCTGATCTTCATCGTCTGCGTGGTCGGCGCCTACTCGGTGTCGAACTCCTACCTCGACGTCGTGCTGATGATGGGCTTCGGCGTGCTGGGCTACCTGTTCAAGAAGCTCGACTACCCGCTCGCCCCGCTGGTGCTGGCGATCGTGATCGGCGACAAGGCGGAGGATGCCTTCCGGCAGTCGATGCTGATGTCCCAGGGCTCGCTCGGCATCTTCTTCGGCAATGCGCTGGTCACGACCCTGGTGGCGATGGGCTTCGCCCTGCTGGTCGTGCCGCCGCTGCTGCGCCTGATCGGGGTCTGGCGACGGCCGGTGCGCCCGGCCTGATCGGCCCGAAAGCCTGTGGATAACGCCTCTTTCGCAGGCGCGTCTTGGTCAATGGCCCGGCCGATTCGCATGAGTTCGCCCGCGAATCGTCGAAGCCAATGCCCATAATGGGCGTTCGGCGCTCGATGAGGCAGAGTGTCAGCGTGAGCGCATGACCACGTTCATCGGACCGCGCCACGCCAGTGGCGCGGTTCGATGAGGTGTTTTTTTCGAGGGGGCGGGGCGGTGGATTCGTGGACTCTGGACCCAAAATGCCGATGCCATCGGCATCCAACCGGTCCACACCCGAGTGGACTCTCGTGGACTCGGGAGGGCGCCCAGGAGGAATTGGCGCAATTGGCGCCAGTGCGCTACGCCTTTGAACAGGATTGGAGGAAATCCCGATGAAGCTCGCCTTTTCACCCGCCAGCCCCTACGTGCGCAAGGTCACGGCCTGCGCCGTCAAGCGCGGCTTGAACGACCAGATCGAGCGGCTGAAGATCGGCACGACCGATCCCGCTCTGCTGAAGTACAACGCGCTCTCCAAGGTGCCGACCCTCATCCTGGATGACGGGACCTGCATCTTCGACAGCCCGGTGATCTGCGAGTATCTCGACAGCGTCGGCTCGGCGCCCAAGCTGTTCCCGCCGGCGGGACCTGCCCGCTGGAAGGCGCTGACCCAGGAGGCGCTGGCCGACGGCATCCTCGACGCCACCCAGCCGCGCCGCCGCGAGCTCGGCCTGCCGCAGGACGAGGGCCGCAAGAGCTACATCGCCTTGCAGCAGGGCAAGGTCGCCCGCGCGCTCGACGAGTTCGAGAAGCAGGCGGACTCGCTCGGCAATCTCGACACGATCGGCGAGATCACCATCGGCTGCGCGCTGGGCTATCTCGACTTCCGCTATGCCAACGAGCCGTGGCGGCCGGGTCATCCCAAGCTCGAGGCCTGGTACGAGAAGGTCGCGAAGCTGCCGCCGCTCGCCGAGACGGTGCCGGTCGGCTGAGGAGGGACGGATGCCGGCGCGAACGGGTGAGCAGTTCTTGAACGGCCTGCGCAAGCCGCGGGCGGTATGGGTCGACGGCGAGCGCGTGAGCGACGTCGTCAGCCATCCCAAGCTGTGCGGTGCCGCCCATGCGCTGGCCGAGATCTTCGACCTGCAGCACGTCGAAAAGGCGACGTGCCTGATGCCCGATCCCGAGACCGGCGAACCGATCGCGGTCAGCCACATGATCCCGAAATCGCGCGAGGACCTGGCGAAGCGGGGCAGGGCGCTGCGTACGGTGGCCGAATACTCGGTCGGCCTGATGGGCCGCACGCCCGACTACATGAACGTCACCTACGCGGGCTTTGCCGGGCGGCCGGACGAATGGGGCGCGCACGGCAACGAGGCGGGCGCCGAGCGGCTGGTTGCCTACCAGAAGTTCCTGCGTCGCAACGACATCTCGCTGACCCACACCATCGTGCAGCCGACCGTCGACAAGGCGACCGGCGACGCGCCGGTTGCCGGCAACGAACATGCCCTGCGCAAGGTCGGCGAGACCGAGCATGGCATCGTGGTGCGCGGTGCCCGCGTGCTGGCGACCTTGGCCCCTTTTGCGGACGAGATAGCGGTCTATCCCGCGGCGCCGCTGCCGCAGGGCGCCGACGCCTATGCGCTCTCCTTCTGCATCCCGATGGACACGCCGGGCCTCAAGTTCCTGTGCCGCGACAGCGTGTCGAGCGGCGGCAACCGCTTCGACCATCCGCTGTCGAGCCGGTTCGACGAGCAGGACGCCTTCGTGATCTTCGACGACGTCGAGGTGCCGCGTGACCGGCTGTTCATCGACTGCAACCTCAAGTCCTACAACTCGGTGATGAACACGAGCTGGCCGCCGAACATCCAGCAGCAGACCATGATCCGTGCTTCGGTGAAGCTCGACTTCGCCTGGGGCGTGGCCTTGCGGATGCAGGCAGCGATCAACGCCGTCGATCCGGAGACCAATCGCCTGGTCGGCGAGATCTGGAGCTACGCCGAACTCGCCCGCTCGGCGGTGATTGCCGGAGAGGCCGAGGCGAGGGAGTGGCCGAGCGGGATGTGGACCTGCGCGCCCGGCCCGATGCATGTGCTGCGCGGCATCCTGCCGATCTGGTTCCCGCGGGTGAACGAGATCCTGCGCCTGATCGGCTCGCATAATCTGTTCGCCACGCCGACCGCGGCGCAGATGGCCGACAAGGATCTGCGCGGGCTGATCGACCGCTATCTGCCGGGTGCCAAGGGCATGCCGGCAGAGGACCGCGTCCGTATCTTCCGGCTGGCCTGGGATTTCGCCGGCAGCGCGCTCGCCAGCCGCAACGAGCAGTACGAGCGTTTCTACCTCGCGTCATCGGCCCGCAACATGGCGCGGCATCTCTTCTTTACCGACCGCAGCCGTGCGGATCGGTTGGTTGACCGATTCCTCAAGGAGCCCTACTAGCAGCCATGTCTCATCGCCCATCACGACGCTCGATCCTGGGCGGCTTGGCCGCCGCGCCGATTTGGGGCCTGCGCCCGGCGCGCGCCCAGAACCTCGACAAATTCAGCTACCAGACCAACTGGCGCGCCCAGGCCGAGCATGGCGGCTTCTACCAGGCGCTGGCGACCGGCCTCTACAAGGAGGCCGGGCTCGACGTCGAGGTGAGGCAGGGCGGGCCGCAGCTCGACGTCAATGCGATGCTGCTGGCCGGCCGCGCCGACGTGGTCGAGACCGACGCGTTCCGAACCTTCAACTTCGCCCGCGACAACGTCCCGGCGCTGGCGATCGCCGCGGTGTTCCAGAAGGACCTGCGCGCGCTCCTGTCCCATCCGGGCGTCGGCAACGACACGCTGGCGGCGCTCAAGGGCAAGCCGATCCTGATCGGCGCGGCCGGGCGCACCTCGTTTTGGCTGTGGCTCAAGGCCAAGTACGGCTACAGCGACGACCAGATCCGGCCCTACACCTTCAACTTCGCACCGTTCCTGGCCGACAAGAACATCAGCATGCAGGCCTTCATCACCAGCGAGCCCTACGCCATCCGGAAGGCCGGCGTCGATCCGGTCATCCATTTGCTGGCCGACAACGGCTTCGTCAATTATTCGGACATACTGGTCTGCCTGCCCAAGACGGCGGCGGAGCGCAAGGACGTGGTGCAGCGCTTCATCGACGCCTCGGCCAAGGGCTGGAAGAGCTATCTCACCGGCGATCCGGCGCCGGCCAATGCGTTGATCAAGAGCGCCAATCCCGACATGACCGACGACAAGATCGCCTACGCGATCAAGGTCATGCGCGAGGCTGGCATTGTCGGCGGCGGCGATGCGCAGACGCTCGGCATCGGCGCGCTCAACGTGCAGCGGTGGACCGGCTTCTACAAGGACATCGTCGATTGCGGCGCGCTGCCGGGCGGCTGGGACGTCGCCAGGCTCATGACGACCGAGTTCGTGAACAAGAAAGTTGCGATGATCTAGGTGGCCGGGTCGATCGTCACCTGCCGCAATATCGCCAAGCGCTTCGCCAACGGCACGGTGGCGTTGAACGACGTGTCGCTCGACGTGTTCGAGCACCAGTTCCTGTCCCTGCTCGGACCTTCGGGCTGCGGCAAGAGCACCTTGCTCCGCCTGATCGCCGGCCTGACCGAACCCAGCGCCGGCGCGATCACCTGGCGAGGCCATCCGTCGCTGTCCTTCGTGTTCCAGGAACCGACGCTGATGCCGTGGGCGACGGCTCTATCGAACGTCATGCTGCCGCTGCGGCTTGCCGGTGTGCACGGCGACGAGCGTCGCGACCGCGCCGCGGCGGCGCTGGCGCGGGTCGGATTGGCGGGCTTCGAGAAATCCTATCCGCGCGAGCTGTCGGGCGGCATGAAGATGCGCGTGTCGATCGCGCGGGCGCTGGTGACCCGGCCCAGGGTGCTGCTGATGGACGAGCCGTTCGCCGCGCTCGACGAGATCACCCGCTTCAAGCTCAACAACGACCTCCTCGAACTGTGGCAGCGCGAAGGCTTCACCGTGATATTCGTCACGCATTCGGTGTTCGAGAGCGCGTTCCTGTCGCAACGCATTGCCGTCATGGCGGCGCGGCCGGGCCGGTTCATCGAGGAGATCATGCTGGAAGCGCCGTACCCTCGCGCACCGGAGTATCGGACCTCGGCCCAGAACAACGAGTATTGCCGACGCGCCTCGGCGGCGCTGGAGAAGGCGATGGCCAATGGCTGACCGGTTGTCCCGCTACATCGCGCCGCTCGTGCTCGGCCTGCTCGTGCTCGGCCTCTGGGAAGGCATGGTGCGGGTCCTGAACATCCCGCCGTACCTCGTGCCTGGCCCCATCCTGATTCTGGAGACCCTGGTCACCGATTGGTCGACGCTGATGGACTCGTGGTGGATCACCATGAGCATCTCGCTGGCCGCACTTACCGTGGCGGTGGTGCTCGGCGTGTTCCTGGCCGTTCTGTTCGCCAGCTCGAAATGGATCGAGCGGTCGTTCTTCCCCTATGCGGTGATCCTGCAGGTGACGCCGATCGTGGCGATCGCGCCGCTGATCATCATCTGGGTCAACGGCGTGAAGCTGTCGCTGCTGATCTGCGCCTGGATCGTCGCCTTCTTCCCGATTCTGTCGAACACGACGGTCGGATTGAACTCGGCCGACCACAATCTGGTCGATTTGTTCCGCCTTTACCGGGCCCGTTGGTGGCAGACCCTGCTGCACCTCAAGCTGCCGGCGGCGATGCCCTACTTCCTCGCGGGCCTGCGCATCTCGGGTGGCCTGTCGCTGATCGGCGCGGTGGTGGCGGAGTTCGTCGCCGGGACCGGCGGCACGTCCTCGGGGCTGGCCTATCGCATCCTGGAATCGGGGTATCAGCTCCGGATCCCGCGCATGTTCGCGGCGCTGCTGCTGATCTCGGCCTCCGGCATCCTGCTGTTCCTGGCGCTCAGCCTGCTCTCGCACCTCTGTCTGCGGCGCTGGCACGAAAGTGCCTTCGACCGGGAGAGTTGACCCCTACCGTCGACCTGGCGATCTGGCTAGGATTTGGCGTGCATCCGCAACGGAGCGGCCGATGAGTGACGACATCGACGTCCTGAAACCGGAGACGATCCTCAAGCCCAAGACCGAGCAGCCGCGGCTGTACAAAGTCGTGCTGCTGAACGACGACTACACGCCCCGCGAGTTCGTGGTCCAGGTCCTGAAGGCGGTGTTCCGCACCAACGAGGACCAGGCCTATCGCATCATGATGACCGCCCACCAACAGGGCGTCTGTGTCGTGGCGACCTATACGCGCGACGTCGCCGAGAGCAAGGCGACGCAGGGCACGGACATGGGCCGCCAGAAGGGCTATCCGCTGTCGTTCTCGACCGAACCGGAGGAGTAGCTACCGCAGGTCGGCGCAAAACTCCTGGATGCGCTTGCAGCCCTCGCGGAGGCTCTCGAGGTCGGTTGCATAGGAGATGCGGAAGTAAGGGCTCATGCCGTAGGCCGTGCCTTGCACCGTCGCGACGTGGCGCTCCTCGAGCAGCGCGGTCACGAAGTCGGTGTCGGTCTCGAGCTTCTTGCCCTTGGGCGTGGTCTTGCCGATGCAGCCGGCGATGTTGGGGAACACGTAGAACGCGCCCTCCGGCTTGTGGCAGGTGATGCCCTTGGCCTCGCGCAGCCAACCGACCACGAGATTGCGGCGGTTCTGGTAGTCGGCGCGATGGCTTTCGATCAGATCCTGCGGACCCTCGAGCGCGGCCGTCACCGCGGCCTGGCCGATGGTCGACACGCCGGCGGTCGCTTGGCCCTGCATGTTCGTCATCGCCTGGATCATCTGCCTGGGTCCGCCGGCGTAACCGACCCGCCAGCCGGTCATGGCATAGGCCTTCGACGCGCCGTTCACGGTGAGCGTGCGGTCCTTGAGCCTGGGCTCGACCTCGGCGATGGAGTGCGCCTTCACGCCGTCATAGACGAGGTGCTCGTAGATCTCGTCCGACATCACCAGCACCCTCGGGTGCTTCAGCAGCACCTCGGCGAGTTCCTTCATCTCCTCGCGCGTGCAGACCGCGCCGGTCGGGTTGTTGGGGAAGTTCAGCACCACCCACTTGGTCTTGTCGGTGATCGCTGCGTCGAGGTCGGCGGCGCGCAGACGGAAATGGTTGTTCTCCGGGCACGACACGGAGACCGGCACGCCGCCGCACAGCTTCACCTGGTCGGCGTAGCTGATCCAGCCGGGGGCGGGGATGACCACCTCGTCGCCGGGGTTCACGCTCGCCATGGTGGCGTTGAACATGATCTGCTTGCTGCCGTTGGAGACCATGATCTCGTCGAGCGCATAGTCGAGCCCGTTGTCGCGCTTGAACTTCTTCTGCACCGCCTTCTTGAGCGGCACGATGCCGTCCTGCGGCGGATACTTGGTCTCGCCGGCCAGCGCGGCCTTGTTGGCGGCCTCGATGGCGTTCAGCGGCGACTTGAAATCGGGCTCGCCCGACGAAAGGCCTACGATCTTGACGCCTTGGGCGCGCAGTTCGCGCACCTTGCGGGTCATGGCGGCGGAGGCGGAAACCTTGACGTTCTTCAGACGCTCAGCGGGCTCGAACATTTGACCTTCCGGAATGGCCAGCGAGCATTAGGACGCCGGCCTTCCGGGGGCAACCGCTACCTAGGCCGCAGCCCGCTGGAAATGGGGAAGGACTTTCGACCCGTAGAACTCGATGGCCGCTTTCTGGTCGTTCTGGGCGGCGTGGATGTTCACGATCGTGGCGCCGCTCGCGAACAGCTTCTCGATCGCCTCGATGTGCCGCTTGGCGTCATTGCCGACCGGCCAACGGCTCAGGACGTTGTCGATCGGCACCTCGGCTTCGGCCCGTCGCTGGATCTCGGCGGATCGCGGATGGCGTGATAGCCCTTGAAGGCCTTGGGGACGAAGCGCCAGAGCTCGGCCGCCTGCTCGGCGACGTCGTTGTTGCCGACCGCGACGAACTGCTCGACCAGGACCGGCATGTCCTTGGGGTTCTTGCCGGCCGCGCGCGCACTCGCCTCCCAGTCGCCCTTGTACTGCTGCCAGGTTTCCGGATCGGTGATCAGCCCGTCGCCGTGCTGCGCGGCGAGCTTCATCGCCTTCGGTCCGTTCGCCGCCGTGAGGATCGGGATCGGCTGCGGCGGCACGTCGTAGAGCTTGCCCTTCACCGCATAGAATCTGCCCTCGTGGTCGACGTCGCGGCCGCTCCACAGTGCGCGGATGAGAGTGAGCGCCTCGATCAAGCGATTCCAGCGTTCGCTCCAGGCCGGCCATTCGCCGGTCGCTGCCTCCTCGTTGAGTGCCTCGCCCGACCCGACACCGAGGAAGATGCGGCCGGGATTGAGCAGGGCGAGCGACGCGAAAGCCTCGGCCACGATCGCCCGATGATAGCGGAGCGTCGGGCAAGTGACCGTCGTGCCCATCCACGCCCTGGGCGCGCGCTCGCCCAGCGCAGCCAGCGTCACCCAGGCTTCGCCCGAATGCCCCTCGTTCGCCTGCCACGGCTGGAAGTGGTCGCTGGTGGCGAGCAGTCCGAAACCGCACCGTGCGGCGGAGGTGCCGATCTCGCGCAACTCCTGCACGGGGAACTGCTCGTGCGCGAGCATGTAGCCAATGGTGCCTTTGCGGATCTGCATGACGGTCTCCTCGGTTCGAGAACGACCGCAACAGCGCGCCAGTTCCAAGCGTTCGCAGGAGACACCGACAACCTCGGAGCCCCCATGACCGACATCAATGACGCCCGTATCCTGATCCTCGCGACCAACGGCTTCGAGCAGCTCGAGCTCACGGTGCCGCGCGACGAGCTGCGCAGGGCCGGTGCGAAGGTCGACGTCGCCTCGCCCGAGGGCAAGCCGATCCGCGGCTGGAACAAGGTAGACTGGGGCGAGGCCGTGTCGTCGGATCTCAGGATCGCCGACGCAAAGCCTGACGACTATCACGCGCTGGTGCTGCCGGGCGGCCAGATCAATCCCGATATCCTGCGCATCAACCACGACGCGATGAGGGTCGTGAAGGCCTTCCTCGATTCAGGCAAGCCAGTCGCTGCGATCTGCCATGCGCCGTGGCTGCTGGTGCAGGCCGGCGCGGTGCGCGGCCTCACCCTCACGTCCTACAAGTCGATCCGCAAGGACGTCGAGAATGCCGGCGGCAAATGGGTCGACAAGGAGGTGGTGGTCGACAAGGGCATCATCACCAGCCGATCGCCGGACGATCTCGACGCCTTCGTGCGAAAGGTCGTCGAGGAGGTGCGGGAGGGCCGCCACCGGCAGCGCAAGGCGGCGTAGCTCAGCCCCAGCTCAGGCCGGCCGCTTCGATGCCGGCGATGCAGACCGCTTCGTCCTCGTCGCCGGTGCCGCCCGAGGCGCCGGCCGCGCCGATCACGGTGCCGTCCTGATCCCTGATCACCACCGCTCCGGTCTGTGGAATGAAGCGGATCGAGGACAGCGCGCCGAAGAACTGCGGGTTGCCCTTGGCGCGGTCCAGCAGCGTGCGGCTGGCCACGCCCATGCCGACTGCGGCCAGCGCCTTGCCGAGCGCCACGTCGTTGCGCAGCATGCTGGCCTCGTCCTCGCGCTGAAGGCTCTTCACGTGGCCCGCCTCGTCGATCACGGCGACGGCGAGCGGCTTCACCTTCATCTCGCGCGCCTTCTTGAGTGCCACTGCGACGATGGTATTGGCCTGCTGAAGCGTCAGTCTGGACATCGGGTCCCCCTTGAAAGGAACAAACAATAAAGCGTGGTCGTTGCCCGTCCATGGCGGATGTCCGGATTGGCATCTCGGGCTGGACCTACAAGCCATGGCGCGGCGCGTTCTATCCCGAGGGGCTTCCGCAGAAGAAGGAGCTTTCCCACGCAGCGTCGATCTTCCGCAGCATCGAGATCAACGGCACGTTCTATTGCATGCAGCGCTGCCAGAGCTTCGCGCAATGGGCCGACGCGACGCCCGCCGATTTCGTCTTCGCGGTCAAGGGACCGCGCTACCTCACCCATATGCTGAAGCTCCGCGATGCCGAGGCGCCGCTCGGCAACTTCTTCGCCTCGGGGCCTTTGCGGCTCGGGCCCAAGCTCGGGCCGATCCTCTGGCAGTTCCCGCCCAACTTCCGCTTCAACCCGGAGAAGCTCGAAACCTTCTTCGAGCTCCTGCCGCGCGACACCGAGCAGGCGGCGGCCTGCGGCCGGCGGCACGATCATCGCCTGAAGGGCAGGGCATGGTTGAAGAGTGACCGCCGGCGGAAAATCCGTCACGCGATGGAGATCCGGCACGAAAGCTTCCGCGATCCGGCCTTCATCGAGCTGCTGCGCAAGCACGACGTCGCGCTGGTCTGCGCCGACACCGTCGACTGGCCGCTGCTGATGGATATAACCTCCGACTTCCTCTACGTGCGCCTGCACGGCTCGACCGAACTCTACAAGAGCGCCTACAGCCGGCCGGCGATCAGGCGATGGGCTGCCCGCGTGAAGGCGTGGCGCGACGGCACGCCCATGACCGACGGCCATTTCATCCACGCCAAGCAGCCGCGCTTGCGGCCTCGCGACGTGTTCGTGTACTTCGACAACACCGACAAGCTGCAGGCGCCCAAGGATGCCCTGGCGCTGATGAAGCAGCTGGGACAGGCCTGACATGCCGAGCGCCAAACCGTCCGCTGCAAAGTTCGCCAAGGTCGCCCGGGAGGCGAAGGGCTGTACCCGCTGCCCGCTCTACAAGAACGCCACGCAGACCGTGTTCGGCGAGGGACCGATCGGCGCGCCGCTCCTGCTGATCGGCGAGCAGCCGGGCGACCAGGAGGATCTGCAGGGTCGGCCCTTCGTGGGGCCCGCCGGCAAGATGCTCGACCGCGCCCTGGTCGAGGCCGGCGTCGATCGCACCCAGGTCTACGTCACCAACATCGTGAAGCACTTCAAGAACGAGCCGCGCGGCAAGCGCCGGCTGCACAAGAAGCCCAACCGCTACGAGGTCGAGGTCTGCAAGATCTGGTTCGACCAGGAGCTGGCAATCGTCCGGCCGCAGCTCGTGGTCGCCATGGGCGTGACGGCGGCCTCGGCCCTGGCGGGCAAGACCGTGACGCTTTCCCGGCTGCGCGGTCAGGTCATCGCGTTCGCGAATGCCGGCAACCAGCAGGGCATGGTGACCATTCACCCGTCCTCGATCCTGCGGGCGCCGGACGAGGCCGGCCGCCACGCTGCCTATGCCGGTTTGGTCAAGGACCTCAAGCTCGCCGTGAAAGCGTGCGCAAAGCTGCCGACGGCCGCCTGAGCGAGCGCAGTCTCCACTTACTCCTTGAACGGCAACGGCTCGCCCTCGGGCAGCGGTACCTGGAAGGTATTGAGCGTCATGGACACCAAACCGTAGTAGCCCATCACGCCGACCAGATCGACGACGCCGTTCTGGCCGAACAATTCCTTCGCCTTGGCGAAGGTCGGCTCCGACACTCTTTGGGTCTGCAGCAGCTCCTTCGCGAACTGCCAGATCGCCGCCTCCTGCGCATCCATCGACGTCGGCTTCTCGCCGCGATGGATCGCATCGATGACGCCCTGGCTGATGCCCGCCTTCCGCGCCAGCTGCGCATGGGCGTACCATTCGAACTGCGCGCGCCAGTGCTGTGCCACCATCAGGATGGCGATCTCGTAGTGCTTCGCCGGCAGGCTGGAGCCGAACCGGGTGTGCGCGCCCAGCGCCTGCGCCAGATCGGCGAACTTCGGGGACGGCAGCCAAGCCATGAAGGGCCCTCGGTTGGCGGACCCCCGCGGGCCGGCGGTGACATTGTCGACCACCTGCCGCTGCTCGGGCGTCATTTGCTCGCGCGTCAGGGTCTCGTACCGTGGCATGGCGTTCACTCCGGTCGTTGTGGTGGGATCAGGCCGCGTTGCGGTCGACCAGTTCGATGGACACGTTTTGCGGTCCCCGCAGGAAGGCGATGCGCGTGCCGGGGCGGATCGTGGTCGGCTCCATGGTGAATTCCGCGCCCTTGGCCTTCAGTTCCGCCACCGCGGCGTCGATACCGCTGACCGTCAGGCCGATATGGTCGAGACCGAGATAGGGCGAGGTCGGCGCCGCGGCGGTCTTGCCGTCCGGCATCACCCGGGCGATGAAGACCTTCAGGCCACACAGGTTCAGATCAACGCGCGGTTTGCCTTGCTGCACGGAGCGTAACACTTCGGCGCCGAACATCCGCTCGTAGTATTGCGCGGTCGCCTCGGGGTCCGGGCTGCGCAGGTGGACATGGTCGTGGGCAAATTTCGCCATGGCTGATCTCCAGGATGACCGGCCGGAAAGCCGGTAAGCGCTTGGTCATCATAGCCACAGTTGGTCGGAGGGTTGTATATTCCTGCCCGAAACCGTTTGAAATCATTGGCGAATTCGTCGCGGTTTCGGGGTTGACGGCTGCGTGATCCCTAACTATTTTCCGCGCGCCTTTGGAATTCACCCCGGCTCGGCCGGGGCTTTTTGTTGAGCCAGGACCATGAAGATCCGTCATTCGCTGAAGTCCGTGAAGCTGCGTCACAAGGACAGCCGTATCGTGCGCCGCAAGGGCCGCGTCTACGTCATCAACAAGACCAACCCGCGCTTCAAGGCGCGTCAGGGCTAACGCGCTCGCCCGAGGGCGGACAGGAGCGGCGAAGCCTCCGGCTTTCGCCGCTTTTTCATTTGGCGTAAGCATCCTCCATGCAGATGCCGCCGCTCGATCCGGACATTCTCGCCCGCCGCGGCGAGATCGTGGCCGCGCTCAAGGCCATCGTGCCGGGCGAGGGCGTGATCGACGACATCGACAGCATGCGGCCTTTCGAGTGCGACGCGCTGTCGGCTTACCGCCAGTTGCCGCTCGTCGTGGTGCTGCCCGAGACGGTCGATCAAGTGTCGGCCATTCTGCGCTACTGCCAGGACCACAAGGTCAAGGTCGTGCCGCGCGGCGCCGGCACGTCGCTGTCGGGCGGCTCGATGCCTGTGGGCGACGCGATCCTGCTCGGCATGGCGAAGTTCAACCGCATCCTCGAGGTCGACTATGCCAACCGCTGCGCCCGCGTGCAGCCGGGCGTCACCAATCTCGGCGTCACCAACGCGGTCGAATCGGAGGGCTTCTACTACGCGCCCGATCCCAGCTCGCAGATCGCCTGCTCGATCGGCGGCAATGTCGCGGAGAATTCCGGCGGCGTGCACTGCCTGAAGTACGGCCTGACCACCAACAATCTGCTCGGTCTCGAATTGGTGCTGATGAACGGCGAGGTGGTGCGGCTCGGCGGCAGGCATCTCGATTCGGGCGGCTACGACCTGCTCGGCCTGATGACCGGCTCCGAAGGCCTGCTCGGCGTCGTCACCGAGGTCACCGTGCGCCTGCTGCGCAAGCCCTCGACGGCACGCGCGGTGCTGCTGGGGTTCCCGACCGAAGCCGGTGCTGCCGACTGCGTCGCTGCCGTCATCGCCTCGGGCATCATCCCGGGCGGCATGGAGATGATGGACAAGGACGCCATCCAGTGCGCCGAGAACTTCGTCGGCGCAGGCTATCCGCTCGATGCCGAGGGCCTGCTGATCGTCGAGCTCGATGGCCCGGCGGTCGAGGTCGACTATCTCGTGGCGCGGGTCGAGGAGATCGCCAAGGGCCGCGGCGCCACGACCTGCCGCGTCAGCCGAGACGAGCAGGAGCGGGTGCTGTTCTGGGCCGGCCGCAAGGCGGCGTTCCCCGCGGTCGGCCAGATCACGCCCGACTACATGTGTCTCGACGGCTCGGTGCCGCGCGGCCGGCTGGTCGAGGTGCTGGGTGAGATTCGCCGGATGAGCAGGAAGCACGGCCTGCGCGTGGTGAACGTGTTTCATGCCGGCGACGGCAATCTCCATCCGCTGATCCTGTTCGACGCCAACGATCCCGACGAGCTGCACCGCGCCGAGCAGTTCGGCGCCGACATCCTCAGGCTCTGCGTGCGGGTCGGCGGCGTGCTGACCGGCGAGCATGGCGTCGGCATCGAGAAGCGCGACCTCATGAATGTGCAGTTCACCGACACAGACCTCGACCAGCAGATGCGCGTGAAGTGCGCGTTCGACCCCGACCACCTGCTCAATCCCGGCAAGGTGTTCCCCCAGCTTCGGCGTTGCGCCGAGCTCGGTCGCGTCGTCGTGCATCACAACAAGATCCCGTTCCCCGACATCCCGCGGTTCTGAAACGATGGCGGGCACGATCAAGCCGCGCGATGCCAGGGAGCTGCGGCAGGCGGTGGAATGGGCGCTCAACGAGGGCGTCACGCTCGACGTGCGCGGCAGCGGCAGCAAGCTCGATATCGGCAAGCCCATGCGCTGTGACCAGGTCCTCGATCTGTCGGGCGTGAGCGGCATCGTCGACTATGCGCCGGAGGAGCTGGTGGTGACCCTGCGCGCCGGCACGCCGCTGCGCGAGGTCGAGGCGCTGCTCGCCCAGCGCAAACAGATGCTGGCCTTCGAGCCGCCCGATCTCGGCCCGTTGCTCGGCCGCGCGCCGGGCGAGGGAACGCTGGTCGGCACGATCATGGGCAACTTCGCCGGCCCGCGGCGCCTGTCGGCCGGCGCCGCGCGCGATCACCTGCTGGGCTTCAGCGGCGTCAATGGCCGCGGTGAAGCGTTCAAGTCGGGCGGCCGGGTGATGAAGAACGTCACCGGCTACGATCTCTCCAAGCTGCTGGCGGGTTCGTGGGGCACGCTCGCCGTGCTCGACGAGGTCTCGGTCAAGGTGCTGCCCGCGCCCGACCAGACCCGCACTCTGCTGCTCCTCGGCGTCGACGACGCGGTGGCGGTGAAGGCGATGTGCGCCGCCATGGGCAGCCCGTACGAAGTCTCGGGTGCCGCCCATGTCGGTGATCGGACGGCGCTGCGCGTCGAAGGCTTCGCACCATCGGTCGAGGCACGCGTGAAGGGCCTGCGCGATCTCTTCCCGGACGCGAAGATGGAGGAACTCGGCACGCTCGAATCCCGTGCCTTCTGGCGCGAAGTGCGCGACGCGGTCCCTCTCGGCGCCGATGCCGACGACGCCGTCTGGCGCATCTCCAGCGCGCCGAGCGACGGCGCGGCCGTCGTCGCCCGCATCAAGGCGGCGCAGCCGTTCGCCAAGGCGTTCTACGACTGGTCGGGCGGCCTCATCTGGCTGGCGTTGCCGGCGCGTGACGATGCCGATCATCAGGTGGTTCGTGCCGGCCTGCTCGGCCACGCGACCCTGATCCGTGCCCCGGAAAAGGTCCGCGCCGCCGTGCCCGTCTTCCAGCCGTTGCCGCCGGCGCTTGCCGCCCTCTCCGCACGCGTAAAGGACAGCTTCGACCCGAAGGGGCTGTTCAATCCCGGGCGGATGGCGGGCGTCTAGCCGCTGCCGACGCTGTCGGTCACGCACTTCTTGGTGAAGCTGGTCTTCGCGGCACCGCTCAGCTTCTTGTCGGTTGCCTGAGCGTCGCAAGCCTTCTGGGCGTCGGTTTCGCACTTCTTCATGAAGCTGGTGAGGGCGGCGCCGGCGAGCTTCTTGTCGGAAGCCTGCGCCTTGCACGAAGGCTTGATGTCGGGAGGCGAGGACGGGGTGCTCGTTTGGGCAAATGCCGCGCCGGCCAGCGCGACGCAGAGCACAGCAAGGGACATCGTCTTCATGTTCGGTCCTCTGAGGTTCGACCCGCTCCAGAGTTGCAGAAGAGGTCCCGCCGAGGTGTGTCATTGCCGTGTCAGCGCGCACTTCACCAGGTGCGCAATGACAGTGTGAACCCGGACAGGCCGTACCCAACTCGGCGACAGCACGACGAAATTCGGCACGCCGGGAAGCGGCGTTGGTCCTTACTCCGCCGGCCCGGGCATCGGCTATTCCAGCCAGGCGTCGGCGACGTTGATGACGCCGCTGTAGAGCTTGGGAATGCCTCTGACCTTGGCCTTGGCGATGGCGTAGTAGGTGTTCTGAAAGAACCAGAACCAGATCGCCTGCCTGTTCACCAGACGGCTGACGGCGCAGAGATCGGCAATTCGCCCGGCCTCGTCGGGAGTGTCGCGCGAGTGCTCCAGAAGCTTGTCGAGCTCGGGATCGGAGTAGTTGGACAGCGCCACCGGGCTGCCGGTGTGGAAAAAGGCGTACATCAGCGGCCCGGGATCGGCGAGGTCTATGATCCGCCATGGCGTCACCTGGAACTCGCGCTTGAAGGCACGGGGCACGATCGTCGCCTGGTCGACCTGCTCGATTTCCATCTTCGCGCCGACTTCCTTCCAGAATTGCTGCAGCACCTGGCCGGCCGCGCGGCCGCGCGGTGTCGCGGTAAACAGCATCCTGAACTCGACCGGCTTGCCGTATTCCTTGATCAGCGCCCGCGCCTTCACCGGGTCGGTGGGCAGCGCACCGTCGTCCTTGCACTTGACCCACGAACCGTCGCCGTAGGGGTTGGTCGCCGGCCGGGCAAGCCCGTCGGTCAGCGCCTGCGACATCTTCTGGCGGTCGATCGCCATCACCAGCGCTTGGCGGACGCGGATATCGTCGAATGGCGCGACCTCGGTATTGAAGGCGGCAACCGAGGCGCCGGTGCCGACATAGCTGTGCACGGCCAACGTCGGGTTCTTGCGCGCCCGGGCGATGCTCTGAGCCTCGTATTCATCGGCATAGACCACGTCGGTCTCACCCGACAGCAGGCTGGCGAAGCGCGTCTCCGAATCGGGCAGCGGCCGCAGGACGATACGGTCGAGGTAGGGATGACCCTTGTTCCAGTAGTCGGGATTGCGCTCCAGCACCATCCGGTCGCCCGCCGCCCACGACTTGATGACGTAAGGCCCGGTGCCGACCGGGTTGCGGTTGTAGTCGTCGCCCCGGGCCGCAATGGCGGACGGAGACTGCACGACGTTGTTGGCGCTCGGCGACGCCAGCAACGCCGGCACGTTCACCGAGGGATCGTGCAGATGGAACACGACCGTCAGATCGTCCTTCGCCTCCACACTGTCGATGCCGGCGACGAAGAAGGCGCACCGGCAATGATTGTTCGGATCCTTCTGACGCGCATAGTTCCACGCCACGGCCTGGGCGTTGTAGGGCGTTCCATCCTGGAACTTCACCCCCGGCCTGAGGTTGAAGGTCCAGGTCTTGTAGTCCCCCGAGTGCGACCATGAGAGGGCGAGCTTCGGCTGCGCCTTGCCGCCATCGTCGAGGGTGGTGAGTGTGTCGAAGATCAGATTTGCCCCAATGAGGGCCGCCGTATCGAA
Source organism: Pseudomonadota bacterium (assembly GCA_018240745.1). Classification (GTDB taxonomy): domain Bacteria; phylum Pseudomonadota; class Alphaproteobacteria; order Reyranellales; family Reyranellaceae; genus Reyranella. Next base: position 90,374 of record JAFEFF010000202.1, on the reverse strand, counting down.
CACGCCGACCTTCAGCGGGTCGAAGCCCGGGACGTCGAGCTCCATTCCTACCGTGAGGGTACCTCCGCGCTTCTGCGCCGTCGCCGGGCTGTCTGCAACGGAGGTGGCGGCCGCTGCCAGCGCAAGTGCAAACGCAAGCATGCGCAGTGTCGGCATGGCCTTCCTCCCGGATGGGCAGCGTGAAGCCGTCCTGTTGTGGAGGACTGTAGGCACGACCGCATGCCGCGGTCCAGCCGGGCGCCGTTCCAGGCCCGGCTGGACCTCGCGAAACATCGCGAACTACTCCTGCGTCCTGGGCTCCAATCCGTAGCGCCGATAGGCATAGCCCAGTCCGAGCAAAGCCGCACCGAGGCCCAGGAAGGAGAACACGCGCAGCAGGCCCTCGAGCCCCGCCATGTCGATCAGGAACACTTTCGCCACCACGAGGCAGACCAGGACCATGCCGGCGTGGCGCAGCGCCGTGACGTCGCGCCAGAAGCCGAGCGCCAGCAGCGCCACGCCGAACAGCAGCCACGCGATCGAATAGGCGTAGAGTTCGAGCCCTTCGGCAGCCAGCCCGCTGCGTTCGAACGCCGGATCGAAGACGTGCCGGACCTCGAGCGAGATCCAGACGAACACCAGGATCGCGGCCGTGGCCTCGGCGAGCGGGTTCACGAAAGGGCTGCGCTCGATGTCGGTCCATTGTCGGGCAGCAAAGGCGATGGCCGCCGGCAGCGCGTAGGCCAGCAGCAGGCCGTTGGCGATCGGCAGGGCGCCCACATCGGCCGACCCGACGATCGGATTGGCGGCCAGCACCTGCACAGCCAGGACCGTCACGACGGCCAGCCCGCCGCTCAGCCGCCACGCCCACAGCGCCACCGGATCGTGGCGCAGCCGGGCGATCCAGAGCGCAGCCACGGCGAACGCGCCCCACACTGCCACATAGAGCGAGCGCTCGAAGAACGCTGCTTTGCGCGCCTCGATGTCGTCGGGTCCGAACAGGATGCGGACCTCGAGAGTCAGCAGCACGAAGAGCAGCAGCGTGGCGCCGGCCTGGACGGCGCGGCGCAGGCGGTCGTCGGCGATGAAGCGGGTCGCGGCGGCGAGGGCGACGATCGAGACGGCATAGGCCCAGAAGATCCGCGTGTAGTGCAGCACCTCGGGATTGAGCACGAAGCGCACCAGCACCACGACGAGCAATGGCCAGCAGAGCTGGCGCATGGCGACCAGGCCCAGACGGTCGGCGATCCAGGCGACAGCGGCGAGCTCGATCGCATAGGCGACCGTGATCCATTCGCGGCTGAGCTCGAGCGGGATGGCGGCGGCGATGAAGAAAGACACACCGGCGGCGAGGAAGCCCAACGCCTCGGTGGCGCCGGTCATGCGCTCGCGCCAGTGCGCCAGCCGCTCGGCGCCGACCAGGAACGGGACGGCGAGACCGATACTGATCAGGCCCCATGGCGTGTCTTGGGCGACGAAACGCAGCGCCCACCAGCAGAACAGGAAGTGCGTGAACGCCGCCGCCACCGACAGCGCGGCCCAGAAGCCGGGCCGCGCCGCGTTCCACATCAGCGCGAAGGCGCCCGCGGCGTAGAGCGTGCCGAAGGACACGGTCAGCGGCCCCAGCCCGTCGCGCAGCGCGTCGAACCGCCACAGCCCCAGCGTCACCAGGGACAGCACCGGCGCCAGCGCAGCGACGTACTGGAAGCGCGGCGTCCAGCGGCCGAGCGCGTAGAGGCCGATGCCGTGGGCGCCCAGCGCCACCCAGCCGGCCGTCTGCCGGCCCTCGTCGAGCAGGATCAGCGCGGCCAGCAGGACGCCGGTCGAGGCGAGTGCGGCCCACACCGGGACGACGACATCGATTGGCGGGTTGTCGCTTTCGCCGAGCCGCCGCCAGGTCGTCCACACGAAGAGGCCAGCCACGCCGACCAGAAAGAGCGCAACCCACGGCAGGCCGCCTACGTCGGCGAACATCCAGGCGACGGTCCAGGCCGCGCTGCCGGCCAGTACGCCCCAGCCCATCATCCACCAGCCGCGATGGCGGATGACCGCCATCGTGCCGGCGGCGATCGCGAACAGGTATCCGAACAGCACCGGTGTGTTGGGGGTCTCGGCGCCGATGATCGCCGGGCTGGCGAAGCCGCCGATGAAGGCGAGGCCGGCGACGAATGGGCCGTGGCGCAGCGACAGGCCGATGGCGAACGCCGTCAGCGCACCCGCGGAAACGCCGGCCATGGTCTTGGAAACCATGCCGTAGAGCGCGACCGCCGCGAACAGCGCGCCATAGAGCGCGGCGACGCCGGCCGCGGCCATTGCCTGCGCCACGCGGTCGTCGCGCGACTTCACCGCTTCGGCGCCGCCGATCAAGAGGAAGCCGAACAGCGCGGCAAGGATCACCCGCACTTCGGGCGACAGGTAGCCTTCGTCGATCGAGTAGCGCACCAGGAATACTGCCGCGAGCGCGAGCGTGACGGCGCCCAGCCAGACGAAAATGCGCGCTCCGAGCCGTTGCTCGAGACCCGGCGACGGCAGAACGGCCGGGACGACGGTATCGGCGAGCTGGAATTCGGGAACCGGCGGTGGCGGCACCGCCGGTTCGAATGGCGGCGGCAGGTCTTCGGCGGGAGCCGGAGTGGGCCTTGCTTCGGGCTCGGGCGCCGGCGCAGCCTCGGAAGCGGGTGTTGCCGTGGGTGCCGCGGCCGCGGCCAGTTCGACCTGGCGGCGGAGGTTGGTGACCTCCAGCGCCAGCCGGGCATTCTGCTCGCGAAGGCCCGAGGTTCGGACGAGAGCAACGAGGGCGGCGATCGGCGTCCCGATCGCCCAGGCGATCGCGAATATGCCGAGGAGGACCAGGCCGCCGTCGTCCACCGCTGCCCCCGCTGCGGTGTCTCTCCGCCGCTACTCCGCCGCGACCCGTTGGGCGGCCCCTTGTTGCGTCATTTGGGCGAAGTCGGCGCGGCGGTCCTTGGCGACCTGGCCGCGCTTCACGACGAGACGATGGTTCTCCTTGCGTGCGGCGCGCTTGATGTCGGCCAGCGGATCGCCCTCGCACAGCACGAAGTCGGCCGAGTTGCCGTCCTTGATGCGGCCCTCACTGATACGCATCAGGTCGGCGGCACTGGCGGTCGCGAAGAACAGCGAGTCGCGCGCCGAAATACCGATCTCGCACATGAACTCGAGCTCCTTGGCATTCTCGCCGTGACGGTTGTGCGGGGTGCCGGCGTCGGTGCCCATCGCGATCTTGCCGCCGGCCTTGTAGTACATCTTGATCGAGGCGATGTGGCGGTCGAACACGCGGCGCGCCTTCTCGATCACGTAGTCGGGGATCGAGCGGTCGCCGTCATCGTAGCCCTTGAGGATGTTCTTCACGGCGGCCAGCGTCGGCACAAGCCACACGCCGCGCTCCTTCATCTCCTGCACGCATTCGTCGGTCATGAAGATGCCGTGCTCGATCGAATCGATGCCGCCGCGGACGGCGTTCAGGATGCCGAGCGCGCCCTGGGCGTGGCTGGCGCAGCACTTGTGGAAGCGGTGCGCCTCGGTGATGCCGGCCTTCATCTCCTCGGCGGAGTAGTGCGCATCCTCGGGGTTCACGCCCGGGGTCATAACGCCGCCGGTCGCCATGATCTTGATCAGGTCCGATCCGGCATGGATCTGCTCACGGACGGCCTTCACGACCTCGTCCTCGCCGTCGGCGATGCGGCCGGTGCGGTTGCCGTGGCCGCCGGTCATGCAGATCATGCGGCCGGCGCAGCGCATGGTCGGTCCGAGGAAGCGGCCCTGGTTGTAGGCGTCGCGGATCGCGAACTCGATGTAGTCCTTGCCGCCGCAGTCGCGCACCGCGGTGACGCCACCTTCGAGCGTGGCGCGCATGAATTCCATGCCGCGCACCGCGAGCTGGGCCGGGCTCAGGCGATCCTGCGCGGCGCCGGGATTGCCTTCGGCGCCCGAGAGCGAATGGACATGGCAGTCGATGATTCCCGGGATCAGCGTGCCGCCCGCGGTATCGACCTTGTCGCCCGCAAAGCCCGCGAACTCACCGGCAGGCGCCACCTTCCTGACCTTGCCGCCTTCCTCGAGGACCGCATGCCCGTCCAGCACCTTCTCGCCGTCGAACAGACGGCCGCCGACATACAACGTTGCCATGAAACAGAGACCTCCAATTGACGGGCGGCACTATCGTCCTGCGGTGCGCTGTCCGCAACCCAGCGGGTCATCGGAGACCTGACCGCCGGCCTCCGCCTTCTGACGCTCGATCTCGGCATCGATTCCCACGATGTGCGGATTCCATTTCTTCGCCAGTTCGAACGCCGCAGCGGCGCGGGCATGCTCGCCCATTTGCGCGCGGATCATGCCGAGACCGGAGTAGGCGCCGAAGTGGCGCGGCTCGCGCTTCACCGTCTCGCAGATGTCGTTGATCGAGGCGGGAAAGTTGCCGAGAAGCCAGTAGACCGTTGCGCGCTTGTTCCAGGCCTCGGACAGCTCGGGCGCTGTGTCGATCAGCTTCGTGAAGGTGGCAAGCGCGCTCTGCAGCTCCTGCTGCTGCATCTCGGCGATGCCGCGCATCATGAGCCGGCGCTGCGCCGGATCGGACACCATCGTCCACTGCTCCCAGATGCCCTGTTCGAGCGCCTGAACGGCGGAAGGATCGGTGGCGGTCCTGAGCTTGTCGAACAGCGTGTCGAGCACGGTCTGGCTCCCGGCGGTCGCGGCCAGCATCAACCCGGCGGCCGCCAGCACGCAAGCCCGACCGAATGTCACGGCAGCGCTCGCGGCTTCGGTCCACCGGTCGACCAGTCGAGCAATTCGACGGTGTGCACGATGGGAATGTCGGTGCCGGCGGCGATGTTGGCGACGCAGCCGAAGTTGCCCGAGGCGATCACGTCGGGCTTCGTGCTCTCGATGTTGGCCACCTTGCGGTCGCGCAGGCGGCGCGACAGCTCGGGCTGCAGCACCTGGTACGTGCCGGCCCAGCCGCAGCACAGATGGCCCTCGGGCACGTCCTTCACGACAAAGCCTGCGTCGCGCAGCAGCTTCCTCGGTTGCTCGATCACCTTCTGGCCGTGCTGCAGGGAACAAGCGGCATGATAGGCGACGGTCAGCTTGCGCGGAGTCACGTTCGCGAGACCGACCTCGACCATCAGCTCGCTCACGTCCCGGGCGAGCTTCGCCACGCGCTCGGCCTTGTCCCTCCATTGCGGATCGTCGGCGAACATGTGGCCGTAGTCCTTCACGGTCGTGCCGCAGCCCGAGGCGTTGATCACGACCGCGTCGACGTTCGCTCCGAGCCAGGCGTCGATGTTGCGTTTGGCGAGCTCGAGCGCCTGTCCGGTATCGCCGATGTGCTGGACCGACGAGCCGCAGCAGCCCGAGCCCGCGACGTTCACGACCTCGACGCCGTGGCGTGTCAGCAAACGCACCGTCGCCTCGTTGACCTCGGGCGCCAGCACCTGCTGGCCGCAGCCCGGCATCAGCGCGACGCGCTTCACGCGCCGCCCTTCGGCGGCAAACGTCTGGGGGCGGTCGACGGATGACGGGCCCGGGACGACGAGCGGGATCGCCTCGATCATCGCCTTGAGGCGGCGCAGGAACGTGGCCCCGCCGGGATCTGCGCTCGCCCGGGGAAGGGCGGCGGCCAGCGGTTTGGCCAGCCAGCCGAGCACCAACGCCCATCGGAACAGGCGCGGCCGGGGCATCAGCAGGCCGAGCAGGCGGCGCATCAGCCGGTCGGGCAGGGCGCGCCTGTAGGTCTGCTCGATATGGTGCCGGCCGTGGTCGACCAGGTGCATGTAGTTCACGCCCGACGGGCAGGTGGTCATGCACGAAAGGCACGACAGGCAGCGGTCGACATGGCGCACCTCGGGTGCTGTCGGCGCGCGGCCGCCCTCGAGCATTGCCTTGATCAGATAGATGCGGCCGCGAGGGCTGTCCCGCTCGTCGCCCAGCAGGACGAAGGTCGGGCAGGTGGCTGTGCAGAAGCCGCAATGGACGCACTTGCGAAGGATCTGCTCCGACCGGGCGGTCGGCCGATCGGCAAGCTGAGCGAGGGTGAAGTTGGTCTGCACCCCCGCCTTTTAGACGGAGAGACTAGCGGCCGGCCAGCGCCAGCCCGATTTTCGCCTTGATCAGGCCCGGCTGGTCCATCCCCTGGGCGACCTGGGTCGGCAGCTCGGCCGCGGGGATGATCGTGGCGCGGGTCTGGGCCCGGGCGACGTGCGGGTTGTTGGCGGCGACGACGGCGACGAAGGTGAGCACGGTGGCGGCAATCACCAGGTAGTCGACCCAGTTCAGGGCGGCCCGCCGGGGGCGGTAGGGGACGGCTTTCGCCTTGGTGTCGGGGCTGTTCATGGTCGCCTCACAACTGCTTCTGAAATTTCTTACGGGGGAACCTTCCGGACCATCCCCCGACTTTTTCAGATCAGACGTAGGCAATTCTAAGAATATTGGTCGCCCCGGGTGTGCCAAAAGGCACACCGGCCGTAATAACCAGCCGTTCGCCTTGCCTGGCGATCTTCTCCTGCCGGGCGATCCGTGTGGCGCGTGCCACCATATCGCCAAAACTGTGCGCGTCCTCGGTGCGTACCGGATGGACGCCCCAAGCGAGCGTCATGCGCCGCGCGGTGTCGAGATTGGGCGTCAGGCACAGGATGCGCACGTCCGGCCGCTCTCGCGCGGCGCGCAGCGTGGTGGAGCCGGTGTTGGTGTAGGTGACGATCGCCGCCGCCGAGAGCGTGTGCGCGCACTGGCGCGCGGCGGCGCTGATCGCATCCGCGGTGGTCGCCTCGGGCGCGCGGCGGCTGGCATCCATCAGGCGCCGGTAAAGCGGGTCGGCCTCCACGCTCTTCAGGATGCGGTCCATGATGGTGACCGCCTCGATCGGATAGTCGCCCGACGCCGACTCGGCCGACAGCATCACCGCGTCCGTACCGTCATAGACCGCGGTCGCCACGTCCGAGGCCTCGGCGCGCGTCGGCGTCGGCGAATGCACCATCGATTCCAGCATCTGCGTGGCGACGATCGCCGGCCGGCCGAGCACGCGGCAGGAGGCGAGGATGCGCTTCTGCAAGGGCGGCACCGCCTCGGGCGGCATCTCCACGCCCAAATCGCCTCGCGCGACCATGATGCCGTCGCTCTGCTCGATGATCTCGTCGAGATGCTCGATCGCCGCCGGCTTCTCGAGCTTGGCCATCACCGCGGCGCGGCCGGCGACCAGCTTCTTGAGCTCGGCGATGTCGTGCGCGTGCTGGACGAACGACAGCGCCACCCAGTCGACGCCGAGCGACAGCCCATAGTCGAGATCCTTGCGGTCCTTGGCGGTCATCGGCGACAGCGGCACGATCAGGTTGGGAAGATTTACGCCCTTGCGGTCGCTGATGGTGCCTGCGACCTCGACCACCGTGTCGATCGTCTCCTCGCTGTGTGCGGTGATGCGCAGCCGCACCTTGCCGTCGTCGATCAGCAGGATGCCGTCCGGCCGGGCCGCCTTGAAGATCTCCGGATGCGGCAGCGGCACGCGCTTGGCGTCGCCCGGCTCGGCGTCCCTGTCGAAGCGCAGCTTCTGGCCCTTCTTCAGCTCCATCGGGCCGCCGGCGAGCTTGCCGAGCCTGAGCTTGGGGCCTTGCAGATCCATCAGGATGGCGATCGGATGCTTGTACTGCTTCTCGAGCGCGCGCAGCAGGTCGACGCGCTGCTTGTGATCCTCCGGCGTGCCGTGGCTGAAGTTGAGGCGAAAGACGTCGGCGCCCGCCTCGAACAGCGCTCTCAGCCGCTCCGGAGTCGAGGTCGCAGGGCCAAGCGTGGCCACGATCTTGGTGAATCGCTGGCGGTACATCTCTCGTATCTAACGCTTTGGCGATGACACTTTGAAGCCGCCGGCCTGCTCGTAGACTTTCACGACGGCGGCGTCATCGAGGTTGCCCCAGCCCGCGCCGGCGGCCGCGAGGAACAGTTGGTGCGCGGCTGCGGCAAGAGGCAGCGGCAACCGAAGCTCGTGCCCGGTGTTCAGCACCAGCCCGAGATCCTTGACGAAGATCTCGACCGCCGAGAGCGGCGAGTAGTCGTCGTTGAGCATGTGCGGCACGCGATTGCCGAACATCCACGAATTGCCGGCGCTCGCCGAGATCACCTCGTAGACCACGCGCGTGTCGGCGCCGGCCTTGGCGGCGAGCGCGACGGCTTCCGCGGCGGCGGCGATATGCACCCCGGCGAGGAGCTGGTTCACCGTCTTCACCAGCGAGCCGATGCCCGGCGCTTCGCCCAAGCGGAACACCTTGGCCGAAGTGGCCGACAGGATGCTCTCGGCCGCGGCGAACGCCTTGGCATTTCCCGAGGCCATGAACGTCAACTCGCCGGATTCGGCGCGTACCCGGCCGCCCGACATCGGCGCGTCGAGCAACACGTGGCCGCTCTTCGCCAGCCGTTCTCCGAGCGACCTGGCGAAGGCCGGTGGCACGGTAGCGCACTGCATTACGAGGCCACCCTTGCGGAGCTTGCTTGCCGCGCCACGCTCGCCGAACAGCACGGTCTCGACCTGCGCTGCGTTGACCACGGCTACGACCACGGCGTCAGCCTCGGCCGCAGCAAGGTCCGGCGAGGAAGCGACCGCTCCGCCGGCTGCAGCAAAGGCCGATTTCGCGGACATCGAAGGATCGACGCCGATCACCGTATGGCCGGCCTTCAGCAGGTTCTTGGCCATACCGAGACCCATCGAGCCCAGCCCGATGAAGGCGACGATGGGTGTGTTCCGATCGGTCATGCCACTATTCCATACTTGCGTGCCCAGCCCAGACCCGCGGCAGTCGTCGTCTTGGGCTTGTACTCGAGGCCGACATAACCGTCGTAGCCGAGGCGATCGAGCACATCGAGCAGATACATGTGGTTGGCCTCGCCGATATCCGGCTCGTTGCGGTCCGGGTTGCCGGCGATCTGCACGTGCGCGGTCAGCGGGAACAGCCGCTCGGTGCGCTTCTGCAAGTCGCCCTCGGTAACCTGCAGGTGGTAGAGATCGAGCTGCAGCTTGAGATGCGGCGCACCGACTTCCTCGATGATCGCCTCGACCTGCGCGGTGGTATTGGTGAAGTAGCCGGGAATGTCGCGATGGTTGATCGGCTCCATCACCAGCGTGAGCCCGCTGTTGGCGGTGCGGTCGCACGCCTTCTTGAGATTCGACACGAACGTCCTGTCCATCGCCCTGGTGTCGGCGCCAGGCGCGATCATGCCGGACATCACGTGCAGCGTCCTGCACTCCAGCAGCTTGGCGTACTCCAGCGCCTTGTCGAGCGCGGCGGCGAAGTCCGTCTCCCGGCCGGGCAGGGCGGCAAAGCCGCGCTCGCCCTTGCTCGCGTCGCCCGCCGGCAGGTTGAACAGCGCCTGCGTGAGCCTGTGCTTCTTGAGTTCGGCTGCGATGTCCTTCGCCGGGGCCTCGTAAGGGAACAGGATCTCGACGGCCTTGAAGCCGTGTGACGCGGCGGCGCCGAAGCGCTGCAGGAAGGGCACCTCCTGGTAGATCCAGGAGAGATTGGCGGCGAGCTTGGGCATCTATCGGTTCCGTTCAATTGACCGTCGTCCCGACCGGAGCGAAGCGGAGCGGAGGGACCTTCTGTCAGCGACAAGGCGGCTGATCGCGGAGAGAAGGTCCCTCCACTTCGCCTCGCTGCGCTCGGCGCCGGTCGGGACGACGGGATTGCTCATGACGGGAACGCTTCCTCGACCTCGCGCACCTGCGCGTCACTGAGCAGGCGCACCTTGAAGCCCTGCAGCAGCAGATGGAGCTTGGCGGTCTCCTCGAGCTCCTCGATGGAAGCCGAGGCGGCCGAGAGGGACGTGCCGGCGACGACCGGGCCGTGATTGGCCAGCAGCACGGCGCGATGGCCCTTGGCGTAGTCGCGGATGGCGTCGGCGAGCCTGGGATCGCCCGGCTTGAAGTAGGGCACCAGCGGCAGCTTTCCGACGCGCATCACGAAGTACGGTGTGATCGGCGCCAGAGTCGTTTCCTTGTTGTGGTGGCACGACGGGTCGAGGCAGGAGATCGCCACCGCATGGGTGCAGTGCAGATGCACGATCGCGCCATCCCTGGGCCGCACGTCGTAGACCGAGCGGTGCAGCAGCGCTTCCTTGGTCGGCGGATCGCCGCCGACATGCTTGCCGTTCGTGTCGAGCCTGGAGAGCTGAGCCGGATCGAGCTCGCCCAGGGACGAGTTCGTCGGCGTCATCAGCCAGCCGTCGGCGATGCGCACCGAGATATTGCCGGAGGTGCCGGGGCAGAGCCCGCGCGCTGCAAGCTTGCGGCCGAGCGTGCAGACGTCTTCGCGGGATTTGGCTTCGCGGCTCATAGCTTTGCAAACGCCTTGGTGAAGAAATCGGGTGCACCGAAATTTCCGGATTTCAGCGCGAGCAGGAGCGGCGTGCTGCCGACCGACGCGGTCCATGGCACGCCGGGATCGATTTCCGGCCCGATGCGCAGCGCGGTCACATCGAGCGCGCCGACCACCGCGCCGGAGGTCTCGCCGCCTGCGACGACCAGACGCCCGACGCCAGCCGTGACGAGGCCTTTGGCGAGTTGGGCCATGGTATTCTCGATAGCGCGGCTCGATTTCTCGACGCCGTACTTCTGCTGCAGCGCCTTCACCGCCTCGGGCTTGTCGCTGGCCGAGAGCAGGATCGGGCCGTTGCCGAGCTTGCTCCTGGCCCAGGCGAGCGCCTTGTCGCCGACCGGTTCGCCGCGGCAGATGGCATCGGTGTCGAGGGCGAGATGCGCGCCCTTGAAGTTGGCGATCTGGCCGAGCGTCGCGGCGGAGCAGGAGCCTGCCAGCACCGCTGCCGAGCCGTCGATCTTCGGCAGCGCATCGGCGCCCGACTTGTGCGCCAGCAGGCCGCGGCGGCGATAGGCGGCGGGCAGGCCGAGCGCCACGCCCGAGCCGCCGGTCACCAGCACGTCGTCGCCGACCGCCTCGCCGATGATGCCGAGATCGGTGTCCGCGACGGCATCGACGATGACATGGCGCACGCCGTCGCCCGCGAGCCTGTCGAGCGCGGCGCGCAAGGTCGCGGATCCGGCCTGCACCTGCTTCAGCGGCACGAGCCCGACCTTGTGCTTGGTCTGCCGCGCCAGCACGCGCACCAGGCTCGAATCCGTCATCGGGTTGAGCGGATGATGGCGCATGTGCGTATCGGAGAGCAGCAGGTCGCCGACGAACAGATGGCCGAAGAAGATCGTGCGCGCGTTCTCGGGGAAGGCCGGGCAGTAGATCGCCTGCTGGCCGCCCAGCGCATCGAGCAGCGCATCGCCGACCGGGCCGATATTGCCCAGGTCCGTCGAGTCGAATGTCGAGCAGTACTTGAAGAAGAAGCGCACGCAGCCCGCGGCTTGCAAGGCCTTCAACGCATCGAGCGACTGCGCGATCGCATCGCTGGCGGCGATCGAGCGCGTCTTGAGCGCAACCACGACGGCGTCGATGTCATCGGGGATCGTGCCCTGGTCCGGAATGCCGATGGTCTGGATCGTGCGCATGCCGTTCTTGACCAGCATGCCGGCGATGTCGGTGGCGCCGGTGAAGTCGTCGGCGATGATTCCCAGGATGGCCATGGTCGACCCTAGGCGATCACGGTCGCGGGCATCCAGAACTTTCGCCGCCGGCTGCGGCGACGCTGCTCGTCCTCGCCGTCATAGACGTGCAGCGGCGGTGCCGGATCGAACGAATCGCGGATCTCCAGCGCGTTGACGTTGAGCGTGGCGATCGTCCGGCCCTCGTCCTCCATGACCGCGCCGACATAGGCGCCGCAGGTGCGGCACACGAGATAGTCGGTGATGCCGAGTCCGAAGCGATAGCGCGAGATCGCGCCGGGCGTGGCGCGGAACTCGACCGACGATGTCGGGCCGTCGCCCATCGTTCGCGCGCCGTGACGACGGCAGAAGGTGCAGGAGCACCGGCCGGGCCGCATCTCCTCGGGCTTCTTCGCGGACTCGAATCGAACCTGGATCGCGCCGCAATGGCAGGAGCCGGGATAGGTCGTCATGTGCTCACCGTTTACCGGCGTATTCGGTCGTAAACGGTCCGTTTCCGACCGTTTTCGTCCGTTTTCGCCGTTTATTTCCAGAATCCAGAAAACGGCGTCCCTCGGGACACGCAGCCCTACCTAAGCACGGATCGCGCCGCGACTCCTAATATGGGCAATGGACGTTGCGCATACGGCCCGAAACTGCGGTCCGAAAGGCAGGCCATTGACCATCATGCGCCGGCGAATCGAGTGCTATCCACAGGGTCTCAGGGAGCGATCAGCGTAGCCCTGAAGTCGTTGACGTTGGTTCGCGTCGGGCCGGTGATCAGGCTGTCGCCCAGCCGCTCGAAGAAGCCGTGGCCGTCGTTGTCGTCGAGCATCGCTTGCGGGTCGTGGCCGACGTCGCGGGCGCGCGCCAGGGTGTCCGGGGTGAAGATCGCACCGGCAATGTCCTCGGCGCCGTCGACGCCGTCGGTATCGGCGGCCAGCCCCCAGATGCCCGGCTTGCCGTTGGCGGCGATCGCCTCCGCCAGCAGATATTCGACGTTGCGGCCGCCGCGGCCCTTGCCCCGCACGGTCACCGTCGTCTCGCCGCCCGAAAGCATCACCATGGGACGATTGCTGCGTTTCGCCAGCGCGATCGCCTGGGTCGCGTGCTCGGCCCCCAGCAGGCGCGCTTCACCCTCGAGATTGTCGCCCAGCATCACCACCTCGATGCCCTTGTTGCGGGCCACCGCCGCGGCGGCTTCGAGCGAGCGTTTGGGCGTGGCGACCATGACCGTCTCGACTCGCGCCAGCCTGGGATCGCCCGGCTTGGGAGTCTCCTCGACCTTGCCGGCTGCGCCTGCCTCGAGATGGGCACGCACCGCGACGGGCGGATCGATCATGTATTTGGCGAGCACGCCGAGCGCGTCGGCGAAAGTGGTGGCATCGGCGACCGTCGGGCCTGAGCCGATCACACCAGGATCGTCGTTGGGCACGTCGGAGACCAGCCACGACAGGACGCGCGCCGGTTGCGCGGCAATCGCGAGCCGGCCGCCCTTGATCGCCGAGAGATGCTTTCGCACCGTGTTCATCTCGACGATGTTGGCGCCGGACTTCAGCAGCGCGCGGTTGACCTCCTGCTTGTCGGCCAGCGTCAGGCCGGGGGCGGGAAGGGCGAGCAGCGCCGACGCGCCGCCCGAGATCAGGCACAGCACGAGATCGTCGGGCGTGAGGCCTTTCACCCTGTCGAGGATGCGGCCGGCGGCGGCGCGACCCTTCTCGTCGGGCACCGGATGCGCCGCCTCGACGATCTCGATGCGTTTGCACGGCTCGCCATAGCCGTAGCGCGTGACGACAAGGCCTGAGAGTGGATGATGCCAGCGATCCTCGACCGCATGCGCCATCGCCGCGCTCGCCTTGCCGGCACCGATCACCACGGTGCGCCCCCTGGGTGGCTGCAGCTTGTCGATATACGGCGCGAGACAGGTGGCGGGACGGGCGGCGCCGAGGGCGGCGTCGAACAATTCGCGCAACAGCGCGCGGGCGTCGGCATCTTTCATTTGCGGCATCTTCCCACTATAGGGGCGCGATGCAACTGCTTGGCACTCCCTTGCTCCAGGAGGGCGACCCGCCGCCCTTCCTTGTGGTCAACGAGCGCGGCAAGGCGCCGCTGCTGCTGCTGTGCGACCATGCGAGCAAGGCCGTGCCGAAGGCGCTGGGCGATCTCGGCATCACGGGCGAGGAGCTGTCGCGTCATATCGGCTGGGACATCGGCGGGCTCGATGCGGCGCTCGAGCTGGCGAAGACCCTCGACGCGCCGCTGGTGGCCTCCGGCTACTCGCGGCTGGTGATCGACTGCAATCGCTGGCCGGGCGGCGAGGGCTCGATTCCCGAAGTGAGCGACAAGGTTCCGATTCCGGCCAACAAGGGGCTGACCAGGGAGCAGATCGACGCGCGTGCGGCCGGCTGCTTTTGGCCGTACCACCAGGAAATCGATCGTCAGCTCGACCGCATGACCGCGAATGGCCGCAGGATCTGCATGCTGGTGATGCACAGCTTCACGCCCGAGATGAACGGCTTCAGGCGGCCATGGCATGTCGGCGTGCTGTGGAACGACGATCCGCGCCTGCCCGGTCCACTGCTCGCCGAGCTGCGCAAGGACGCCTCGCTGGTGGTGGGCGACAACGAGCCTTACTCGGCGCGCGCCTCGTACGAATACACATTGACCGCGCACGCCAGGCCACGGGCCTTGCCGCATTGCTCCCTGGAAGTGCGCCAGGACCTCATGGGCACGGCGAGTGACGCCCGCAAATGGGGCCGCAGGCTCGCCGGGCCGATCGGGGCCGCCGTTGCAGCGGCCCTGCGCTGAGCCCATATTTTTCGGCCGAAGGAGAAATCGCATGGACGACAAGACCAAGACCGAACTGGAAGCCGCCGCCTTCCGCCGCCTGGTCGAGCACCTGCAGGCGCGCACGGACGTGCAGAACATCGACCTGATGAATCTCGCCGGCTTCTGCCGCAACTGCCTGTCGCGCTGGTACCGCGAGGAGGCGGGCAAGAAGGGCATCGAGGTGCCCGATCCACAGGCGCGCGAGATCGTCTACGGCATGCCGTACGACCAGTGGAAGGCGAAGTACCAGAAGGAAGCCTCGCCCGATCAGCAGAAGGCCTTCGACAAGGCCGGGCACAAGCACTAGCTCCGTCGTCCCGAGCGAAGCCGAGGGACCTCTTTTGTAGTTGTCGATACAAAAAGGTCCCTCCACTCCGCTGCGCTCCGGTCGGGACGACGGTATGCCCGTTATCCCCATCATTCATCGCATCGTCACCCTTTCGCCGATGAGGTCGCCGCTCTTATGGTCCCGCCAGCAGGATCATGGAGTAGCGGACATGCCGGACGGGAGCGCGATCAGCAAGAAGACGAAGGCAGGGCCGATCTCGGCCGAGCGCCTGAAGAGCTTCGTCGAGCGCATCGAGAAGCTGGAGGAAGAGCGCGGCGCCATCGGCAGCGACATCAAGGACGTCTACAGCGAGGCCAAGGGCGTCGGCTACGACGTCAAGACCATGCGCAAGATCATCTCCCTGCGGAAGATGGACGCCGCCGATCGCGACGAGCAGGACGCGCTGCTCGACACCTACAAGCACGCGCTGGGAATGGTCTGAACAGGGCGCTACCGGTTCCCGGCGTCGGGCCGTGCGAAGCTGGAGTAGTCAGCGCAACGCCTCGCAGGCCTGGTCCGACGCGAACATGCCTGCGGAGTCGTGACCGACGCCGGGTACTTCCGCGAGCTTCCAGCCGAAGGGGCAGCCGAGCGCCTGGGCGGCGGCCTTCGCCTTGGCGAAGGCGTTGCGACCACGTTGCAGGCGCGTGGGGCCCTGGGCGACGGCCTCGGGTTCTGACGAGAGGTTCTCCGTGCCGGTGTCCTCCGCGCCCAGCAGCGCGGTGATCGGCAGCGCGAGATAGGCGCGCAGCGCAGCCTCGGCATCGGGCGTGCCACCGAACCCGTAGGGCACTGCCTCCGCCACGCTGGGCAGCACCCAGGTTGACGGATTGGCGATCACCAGCCGCGTCGCGCCCGTCGGGGCGAAAGCAGCGACTCGGCTCAGGAACTGTCCGCCCGCGGAATGGCCGATCAGCGCCGCCGGGAGATCGTTCTTGCCGGAGGCGGCGCGGGACCACGCCATCAGCGGGGCGACCAGGTCGATCGTGCGGTGGCCCGGCGGGACGAACTTGCCATGCTGTACGACGCCGCCGCGTTGATAGAGGTCGATCGAAAACCGCTCGGCATCGAATTCGGGCGACACCACGATCGCGCCGATCTTGTCGGCGAGCGGCCGGGCACGATCGCGATAGGGGCCGGCATCGCGATGCATGCCATGGAACACCGCCAGCATGAGCCGCAACGGGCCCGACGGGCGATAGGTGAACACGGTGAGCCTGGTCCCGTTGATGTCGGCCGTATGTTCGCCGTCTCCCGCTTCGATCGTTCCGCTCATGGCACTCCTGGCGTCCCTGTCGGAGCCATATGTGTCGGAACCATATGGGCCTTGGCCGGCCGTCGCATCGGCTTTGTGCGTTTCGACACAGAGGCGGCGCCGCGAATCACGGATGCTGACGTCATCGTATCGCGCAGCGTGGAGGGCCTCATGGAACACCAGCACCGTCGATACTCGACACTCGATTGGCCGACACAGGAAATGCTGACGAAGGCGCGCCGCATGCGGGGCCAGGTCCTGCGCGACGGGCTCGTCGCTCTGGTGCGGTCCCTGCGGTCGGCCGTCTCCGCGCTCTCAGAACCAGATGTTCATCGGCAATCCGTGCCGATCCCGCTGGTCGAGGGGGCCGAGGCAGGTCGCAGTGCCGTCGGCGATCAGCGTCGCCGTGCGGCAAACCGCAATGGCGTCGAGGATGTCGTCGCGCGCCGCGCCTGAGAGGCGGTCGACCTTCGTCCTGAAGCCGTGCCTGGCGAGCAGCCTCCGGCGCTCGGCGTAGCCCTCGGGTTGGCGCTTCTTGCTCAGCACCGGCTTGCCGCCGTTCATGCGGGCGAAAGCGAGCTCGGGATGGGCCTCGAAGACGACGCGTTGCAGCTCGGGCGTGCTCCGTAGGAGCCGATCGACCTCGTTCATCTTCGGGAACAGGTGGAAGGTCTGCTGGTTGATGCCGACGCCCAGCGACTTGCTGAGCGCGTTGGCCTCGGCATGCGTCGTGCAGTCCAGCACGGGCCGGCAGGGCGTCGGGAACACCGAGCTCGCCTTGCCGGGGAGATGCCGCCGTGCCTCGACCTCGCAGGCGCGGGGCGGGCGAGGCACGTCGACGAAGCCGATCGGCATGTCGACGGCCAGAATGGAAAGACCCTCGCAGGCTTCCGCGAGGGTCTTCACGACTCCTATGTCGAGACTGCCGTCGGCGGCGCGCCGGCAGACCACCCAGCCGGTGCGACAGCCGTCGGCGCCGCCAACCATCACGCGAGTCCTACCACTTGGCCATCTTGGCCTTGAGGTTGGTGTCGAGGACCTCGAGGAAGTCCTGGGTATTGAAGAACGGATGCTTGGCGTCGATCAGGATCGCCAGGTCCTTGGTCATCTTGCCGCTCTCGACGGTCTCGATGCAGACCTTCTCGAGCGTGTCGGCGAACTTCACCACGTCGGGCGTGCCGTCGAACGTGCCGCGATACTTGAGGCCCTGGGTCCAGGCGAAGATCGAGGCGATCGGGTTGGTCGAGGTCGGGCGGCCCTTCTGGTGCTCGCGGTAGTGGCGGGTCACCGTGCCGTGCGCGGCCTCCGCCTCGATCGTCTTGCCGTCCGGCGTCATCAACACCGAGGTCATCAGGCCGAGCGAGCCGAAACCCTGCGCGACCGTGTCGGACTGCACGTCGCCATCGTAGTTCTTGCAGGCCCACACGAACTCGCCGTGCCACTTCAGCGCCGAGGCGACCATGTCGTCGATCAGGCGGTGCTCGTAGGTGATGCCCTTGGCCTTGAACTTGTCCTTGAACTCCTCGTCGAACACCTTCTGGAACAGGTCCATGAAGCGGCCGTCATAGCGCTTGAGGATGGTGTTCTTGGTCGACAGATAGACCGGCCAGCCGCGCATCAGGCCGTAGTTGAACGAACTGCGCGCGAAGCCGACGATCGAATCGTCGAGATTGTACATCACCATCGCCACGCCGCCGCCCGGGTAGTCGAACACGGTGTGCTCGATCACCTTGCCGTCGGCGCCCTCGAACCTCACGGTCAGCTTGCCCTTGCCCGGCACGACGAAGTCGGTTGCCCGGTACTGGTCGCCGTAGGCGTGACGGCCGATCACGATCGGATGCGTCCAGCCCGGCACCAGCCGCGGCACGTTCTTGCAGACGATCGGCTCGCGGAAGATGGTGCCGCCGATGATGTTGCGGATGGTGCCGTTGGGCGAGCGCCACATCTCCTTGAGATTGAACTCCTTCACGCGCGCCTCGTCGGGCGTGATGGTGGCGCACTTGACGGCGACGCCGTACTTCCTGGTCGCCTCGGCCGAATCGACGGTCACCTGGTCGTTGGTCCTGTCACGATATTCGATGCCCAGGTCGTAGTACTTCAGGTCGATGTCGAGATAGGGAAGGATCAGCTTGTCCTTGATGAACTTCCAGATGATGCGGGTCATCTCGTCGCCGTCCATCTCGACGACCGGGTTCTTCACCTTGATCTTCGGCATCTTGCTTCCTGTCGAGCCCCATTCAACGCGCGCGGCGTCTTAGCGAGCCGCCCCGGTTGGCCCTGGGCGGCTCCATTGGTGCCGCGTCAAAGAGCGGCGAGCGCCGCGTTCAAAGTCGCACTCGGCCGCATCGCCGCCGATGTCTTGGACTGATCGGGCAGATAGTAACCGCCGGTATCCACCGGCTTGCCCTGCGCGGCGATCAGCTCGGCATTGATCTTGGCCTCATTGGCTTCCAGCGCCTTCGCCAGCGGTTTGAAGCGGGCCGACAGGCCCGTACTGTTGTCGCGCCTGGCCAGCGCCTCCGCCCAATACTTCGCCAGGTAGAAATGGCTTCCACGATTGTCCAGTTCGCCGACCTTTCGGGCGGGCGAACGGTTGTCCTCGAGGATCTTGCCGTTGGCCTCATCGAGCGTCTCGGCCAGAACCTTGACGTCCTCATTGCCGGTTCTCTGCGCCAGATGTTCCAGCGAAGCGCCAAGCGCCAGGAATTCGCCCAGCGAATCCCAGCGCAGATAGCCTTCGTGCTGGAACTGCTCGACATGCTTGGGCGCCGAACCGCCGGCGCCGGTCTCGAACAACCCGCCGCCCGCCAGCAACGGAACGATCGACAGCATCTTGGCCGACGTGCCGAGCTCCATGATCGGGAAAAGATCGGTCAGGTAGTCGCGCAGCACATTGCCGGTGACGGAGATGGTGTCGAGCCCCTTGCGAATGCGATCGAGCGAGAACTTCATGGCCTCGACCGGCGCCAGGATGCGGATGTCCAGACCCTTCGTGTCCTCGTTCTTGAGGTACTTCTCGACCTTGGCGATCAGTTGCGCGTCGTGCGCGCGTTTGGCGTCGAGCCAGAACACCGCAGGCGTGTTGGTCAGGCGCGCGCGACGCACCCCGAGCTTGACCCAGTCCTGGATCGGCGCGTCCTTGACCTGGCACATCCGGAAGATGTCGCCGGTCTCGACCTTCTGGGACATCAGAACCGTGCCGTCATCGGCGACCACGCGCACGGTTCCATCCGTGGCGACCTCGAACGTCTTGTCGTGCGAGCCATACTCCTCGGCCTGCTGTGCCATCAAACCAACGTTCGGCACCGTGCCCATGGTCTTCGGGTCGAAGGCGCCATGCGCCTTGCAGTCCTCGATGACGGCCTGGTACAGCGTCGAGTAGCAACGATCCGGGATCGCTGCGATCACGTCGTGCAGCTTGCCGTCAGGGCCCCACATGTGCCCGGATTCGCGAATCATCGCCGGCATCGATGCATCGATGATGACATCGCTCGGCACGTGGAGATTGGTGATTCCCTTGTCGGAATTGACCATGGCCAGGCCGGGCCGCTTCGCGTAGGTAGCCTGGATATCGGCCTTGATGGCCGCCTTTTCGGCCTCCGGCAACGTCTCGATCCGGGTCAGCATGTCGCCCACGCCGTTGTCGGGATCGACTCCGAGGCGCGTCAGCGTGGCGCCATGCTTCTCGAACACGTCGGCGAAGAACACCGAAACGCAGTGACCGAACAGGATGGGATCAGAGATCTTCATCATGGTCGTCTTGACGTGCAGCGAGAACAGGATGCCGTCCTTCTTCGCGGCGTCGATCTGCGCGGCGTAGAAGGCACGCAACGCCTTGGCGTTCATCACCGAGCAGTCGATGATCTCGCCGGCCTTGAGCGGGATCCTGGGCTTCAGCACCGTCGTCGTGCCGTCCTTGGCGACCAGCTCGATACGGGCGCTGGTCGGCGCCGCAATGGTCGTCGCGGCTTCCGAGCCGTAGAAGTCGTTGGCCGTCATGTGCGCCACGCGCGTTTTCGAGTCCTTGCTCCAGGCGCCCATCTTGTGCGGATGCTTGCGCGCGTACTGCTTCACGGCGCCGGCGGCGCGGCGGTCGGAATTGCCCTCGCGCAGCACCGGATTGACGGCGCTGCCGAGCACCTTGCCGTAGCGGGCGCGGATTTCCTTGTCCGCCGGCGTCGCGTCGCTGTCCGGATAGTTCGGGACGTCGTAACCCTTGCTCTGCAGCTCCTTGATCGCGGCCTTCAACTGCGGGATCGAGGCGGAGATGTTGGGCAGCTTGATGATGTTGGCTTCCGGCTTCATCGCCAGTTTGCCGAGTTCGGCGAGCTCGTCGTTGATCTTTTGCGCGGGCGTCAGCTTGTCGGGGAAGTTGGCAATGATGCGGCCGGTCAGCGAAATGTCCTTCAGCTTCATCTTCACGCCGGCCGTCCCGACGAAGGCCGACACGATCGGCAGCAGGGAAAACGTCGCAAGCCCGGGCGCTTCATCGACCTTCGTCCAGACGATTTCGAGATCTGACATACTTGCACCTCCGTGCGCCGCTTTCGTTTCGGCTGGGTTGATCTGTTGCTGATTATGGCCCGTCTTGTTGCACCGCCGTGAGCAGCGAGCAAGGACGCCGGCTCAGAGCCGGTCCAGCTCTTTTTCCGCCGTCTCGCCGCGCGGCATGGTGCGGAGCGTCGGCAGGAGCTGGCCGAGGTCGTCGATGAAGGCAACGTGATCGAGGTGGGCAGCGGCGGCGAAGCCGCCCTCCACGCAGGAGCGCAGCAGATCGGCGAGGGGCTGCCAGTAGCCGCCCTGGTCGAGGATCACGATCGGCTTGCTGTGCAGGCCGAGCGTGCGCCACGACAGGACCTCGAAGAACTCCTCCAGGGTGCCGATGCCGCCCGGCAGCACGACGATCGCCCCCGACCGCTCGAACATCTCGAGCTTGCGCTGGTGCATGTTGTCGACCACCACGGTCTGGGTGAGCGCCGGATGACCCGCCTCGCGCTTCAGCAGGAAGCGCGGGATGATGCCCACCACCCGGCCCCCGGCGGCCAGGGCGGCATTGGCCATCACGCCCATCAGGCCGACGCCGCCGCCGCCATAGACCAGCGTCATCTTCTCCCGCGCCAACAATTCACCCAATTTGCCAGCCATTTCTCGCATGGCCGGATCGGTCCCGAAGCGGGAACCGCAGAAGACGCAGACCGAGGAGGGCAGGGAGACGGACACGGCTTCAGGCACGGGACGCGCACTTTTCTGGTTTAGGGGTTCCGACGCCTTTCCGGACCGGAGCGTCATGGTATCATTTCGGCGGCGGACGGGGCGACGCCAATCGCGGTGGGTCGTCGCACCATTGGGAGACTCATGTCACGTACGGTAATACTGCTGATGGCAGTCGGTGCGGTGGTGATCGCCGCAGCGGTGGGAATTGCCTGGCGCGTGAAGATGTCCGACCGGGCCGCTCTTGCCGCCGCCTCGCCGGCCGCGTCTGCGCCTCCGCCGGCTCCCGCGCCGGCGCCGCCTGCGCCCGCCCCGGCAAAGCCGGCTGAAGCGAAGCCTGCCGCGCCCCCGTCCGCCGCGGCCGAGAGCAAGCCCGCGCCGACCGACACGGTGATGGCGCCGAGCTTCGACGTGGCGCGCATCGGTGCCGACGGGCGAGCCGTCATCGCCGGCCGCGCCACCCCGGGCGCCAAGATCGTGCTGCTTGACGGTGGCAAGGAGATCGCGCGCGGCCAAGCCGACGACCGCGGCGAATGGGTGATCCTGGCCCAGGATCCGCCGCTCGCGCCCGGGCCGCACGAGATCCGGGTGGTGCAGCATGTCGAGGGTCATGCGCCGGTGACGTCCGAGCAGGTCGTGGTCGCGATCGTGCCGACGCCGGCCGACAACGCGTCCAAGAAGGAAGACACGCTGGTGATGATCTCGCCGCCCAGTGGCGCGGCGACCTTGCTGCAGCCGCCGACCGCGGGCGGCGTGCCGAAATCGGGCGATCTGCAGGTCTCTACCATGGACTACGACGAGCGCGGCCAGACGACCATCACCGGCCAGGCCGCGCCTGGAGCCACCGTGCGCGCCTATCTCGACGACAAGCCGGTTGCCGAGGGCAAGGCCGGTCCCGACGGCCACTGGCGGCTGGCGCCGGCGGAGCCGATCGACCAGGGCGAGCACCGCCTGCGTGTCGATCGCCTGGCGCCGGACGGCAAGCCGAGCGCGCGGCTGGAACTGAAGTTCGAGCGCCAGAAGACCGAGCCGGGCGACAATCGCCGCCTGCATGTTGTGCGCGGCGACAATCTCTGGAATATCGCCCGCGCTCACTATGGCGAGGGCTGGCGCTACACCATGATCTTCGATGCCAACAAAGGCCAGATTCGCGATCCGAACCTGATCTATCCCGGCCAGGTCTTCAGCCTACCCAAGGTCAACTGAACCGATGCTGGCCAACTTCTTCGTGCCCATCCTGCAGGATGGCTGGCGCTTCATCGCGATCTTCGCCGGGGTGACGTTCCTCGCGGCGCTGACCGGCTTCGCCTGGCTGTTCTGGCCGCTGTTCGTGCTGACCCTGTGGTCCATCTACTTCTTCCGCGATCCGCCGCGCGGCGTGCCGCAGGAGGACGGGCTGCTCGTCGCGCCGGCCGACGGGCTGGTGCAGATGGTGGTCGATGCGGTGCCGCCGGCCGAGCTCGGCATGGGCGACCGTCGGCTGACCCGCGTGTCGATCTTCCTCAGCGTGTTCGACGTGCACATCAACCGCTCGCCCTGCGCCGGCACGGTCGATGTCGTCGCCTACCGGCCTGGCAAGTTCGTCAACGCGGCCGCCGACAAGGCGAGCGAGGACAACGAGCGCATGGCGATCGCGCTCAAGCGCAACGACGGCGTCACGGTGGGATTCGTGCAGATCGCCGGCTGGGTGGCGCGGCGAATCGTCTGCTACGTCAAGCCGGGCCAGGTCCTGGCGGTGGGCGAGCGGTTCGGCCATATCCGCTTCGGCAGCCGCACCGACCTTTATCTTCCCGTCGGCGCGCGGCTTCTGGTGGCGCCGGGACAGCGCATGATCGGCGGCGAGACGGTGATCGCCGAGCTCGCTGCGGCGGACGCAACTCCGCGCGCCGCGATCGAGTTCTAGGACAAGGCCATGGACAACGAAGATTATCGCAGGCGCCGCGGACTGCGCGGCTTCTCGATCAACCGGCTGATCCCCAACGTGCTGACGTTGGCCGCGCTGTGCTCGGGCCTGACAGCGATCCGCTTCGGCCTGCAGGGCGAGTTCCGGCCGGCGGTGATGGCGATTATCGTCGCGGCGATCTTCGACGCGCTCGATGGCCGTGTCGCGCGGCGCCTCGGGGTCACCAGCCGGTTCGGGGCCGAGCTCGATTCGCTGTCGGACTTCCTGTGCTTTGGCGTGGCGCCGGCGCTGGTGCTCTATCTCGCCGCGCTCGAGGGCGCAGGGGCGCTGGGCTGGGTCGTCACGCTGATGTTTCCGATCTGCTCGGCGCTGCGGCTCGCGCGGTTCAATACCGCCCTGCTGTCCGACGTTCCGCCTCCCGCCTGGACCGGGCAGTACTTCACGGGCGTGCCGGCGCCCGCCGGGGCGCTGCTGGCCCTGATCCCATTGGTGGTGAGCTTCGAGGCCGAGGCCGCGTGGCCGCGCCACCCGATCGTGGTCGGCGTGGTGCTGGTGCTGGTCGGCGGGCTGATGGTGAGCCGCTTGCCGACTTTCTCCTTCAAGAAGGGGCGAATTCCCCGGCAGTGGGTGCTGCCGGCCCTGTTGATCGCTGCCCTGACCATGGGCGTCATCGCCAGTTCCCCGTGGATCGGCCTGTCACTTCTGGGCCTGATCTACCTCGCGCTGATCCCGTTCAGCTGGCTGGCTTGGCGTCGTCAGGCAGCCCGCGACCGGCAGGAGCAGAGTGTAGTGGCTTTGAGGTCGGTGCCGGGCGACGGAGCGCGGTAACGCACCCTTTGTGCGGTGGTTATTGACCGCCGATTCGACATTAAGTACGCTCCTTAACCATAAGAAAATAAACGAACTTGGTGGAGCACCCCTCATGCTTTCGCTTTTTCGCCGGCTGGCGCGCGATGTTCGTGGCACCTCGGCGGTCGAGTACACGCTGATCGTGTCTCTGATCGCGGTCGCCGCGATCGCCTCGATGCGCAGCGTTGGCGGCAAGGTCAGCAACATCCTGGGCAACGTGGGCAACTCGCTGACCTGAGGACAGATTCGAGAGGAAAGGCGAGGCGGCCCAGAAATGGGCCGCTCTTTGCTTTTGGGCGCTATTAGAAGTGTATCAGCGCAAAATTAACCTTTAAAATGAATGAATTAGAGCCTTGATTTGATGTTGTATCAGAGATAAGGTCCGTAACGTTCATATCCGTTGTCATAAGCCTTATTGCTAGTTCGTTCATTCGTTAAGCCCGCTTCTTGGGAAAATCGTTCAGCTTTCCTGAACAACTGCAATCTGGCGCATCGGAGAGTCTTGGTGGCGTCGCCCGTCGGGCGGCGCGAGTCGGGTAGGTTCGGATGCCGCTGCTTGCGCTTCTTCATATTGCCTGCCTTGCGTCGGTGGCTGCCCTGCTGGTCGGGGCGGGCGCACAGGACCTGCGCAGCATGCAAATTGCCAACGGCTTCTCGCTGGCGATCGCCGGACTGTTCATCGTGTGGGCTGCGACTGGTCTTGCCGGTGGCCAGATGTCGCTCGGGGACCTCGCCCTGTCGCTCGGCTGCGGTGTGGCCGTTTTCGGCGTGGGGGCGGCGGCCTTCGCGATCGGTGCCCTGGGTGGGGGCGACGTCAAACTGCTGGCGGCGGTCAGCCTGTTCGCCGGCCCCGAGCGACTCCCGGACTTCCTGATCGTCACAGCGGTCGCCGGTGGCCTGCTGGGACTCGCCATCCTCGCCGGGGCGCCGATCGGCCGCCCGGCGATGGCCGGCGCCGGGCCCCTCAGGGCGCGGCTGCGTGGCGGCCTGCCGTACGGCCCGGCAATTGCCGTCGGCGGCCTGTGGCTCGCGGCATCGCTCGGACTGGGTTGAGGAGAGGGCCTGATGACCAGCAAGCGCATGGTTTTCCTGCTGCTCGCCGTCATCGTGGCGGGCGCCACCGCATTCATGGCGCGGGCCTGGCTGCAGAGCGAGCGTGCGGCGCTGATCGCCCAGGTCGGCGTCCCCAAGGAGGCGCCGGTGGTGGCGCCGACCTTTCAGGTGCTCGTGGCCCGCAACGCCATCCGTACCGGCCACATCGTAAAGCCCGACGACCTGCGCTGGCAGTCGTGGCCCGAGGGCAGCCTGCCGCCGACCTACATCGTCGAAGGCAAGCGGCCCATGTCCGACTTCGTCGGCGCGGTGGCGCGCGGGACGATCGCCGCCGGCGAGCCGATCACCGACGGCAAGCTGGTGCTGGCCGGCACCCGCGGCTTCATGGCGGCGGTGCTGCAGCCCGGCATGCGCGCCGTCAGCGTGCCGATCAGCGCGACCACGGCGGTGTCCGGCTTCATCTACGCCGGCGATCGGGTCGATGTGCTGCTGACCCACGTGCTGAGCGGCGACAAGAGCGGGCAGCACACCGCGACCGAGACGATCCTGCGCAACGCGCGCGCGATCGCGATGGACCAGCGCCTCGACTTCTCGCCGGGCGACAAGCCTGAAGTGGGCAAGACGGCGACGCTCGAGCTCACACCCAAGCAGAGCGAGATCGTCACCCTTGCCGTGAAGATGGGCGACCTGTCGCTGGCGTTGCGCAGCCTGCAGGATCCCGACGAGAAGTCCGACGAGGGGTCCGAGAATGCCGCGGCCGAGCCCGGCGACAGCTTCACCGAGGACGCCCAGGTGAGCCGCCTGATCCGGCCGATGGCGGGCAACGCGCCGGCGCAGGATCAGGTCAGGGCGCAGATTTTCGTTCTGCGCGGCAGCACGCGTACCAAGCAGGATCTCGACGGTTCGACGATCACCGAACCGGGCCAGAAAGAAGAGAAGCAGATCAACGCCACCCCCTTCACCCGCACGATCTCCAGCGAGCCACAAAAATGAAATCGCTCCCCCTCGAAGTCTTCCGCCCGCCGGCCTGGCGCCGCTTCGGCACTGCGCTGGCACTGGCGGCGTCGGTCGGTTTTGCGTTCCAGCCGACTCTCGTGATGGCGCAGGCCACCGTCGAAGCCGACGCTCCGCCCCCGGCGGCGCCGGCCAAGTCCAAGCCGGCGCACAAGGTCGTCAAGAAGGCGACGCACAAGGTGATGCCGTCCGACAACGTCGCCGACGAGCTCAATCGCCGCGAAGCCGAACGCGTGGCCAGGGCGGTGCAGGAGGCGGCCCAGCCAGGGACACCGCAACCTGCCGCCGCGGTGGCGCCTGCGGCCGCGGCGACGTCTTCGGCGGCATTGCCTGCCAAGGGGGCGCCGTTCGTGCAAGCGTCGCTGACGCCCGCGGTGGACAGTCCGGCGACTGTCTCGCCGACGCCCGCGCCTCCCTCGCCGAGCCCGACCGCCACGCCCGATTTCGCAGCCCCGGCGCCGCAGCCGCGCCAGGCGCAGGCCCGCCCGCCGACTCCGACGCCGATCCAGCCACCGGCAGGCAACCCGCCGGCCCCGCCGGCCGTGACCAGCGGCGCACCCGGCCGGCCGTTCGGCCAGAGCGAGATCGTGCCGCCGCAGCAGCCGACGCTCAAGCTCGAGGTGCAGAAGGGCACGGCGGTCAAGCTGCCGCGCGCGGCCACCACCGTGTTCGTCGCCTCGCCCGACATCGCCGATGTGCAGGTGAAGTCGCCGACCATGATCTACGTCTTCGCCAAGAAGCCCGGCGAGACGGTGCTCTACGCCGTCGACGACCAGGACCGGGTCCTGCTGAACACGATCGTGAGCGTGACCTCGCCGATCAGCCGCATGAAGGCGCAGCTCGATGCGCTGCATCCCGGCAACGCCATACAGATCGACAACCAGGGCGAATCGATCGTGCTGAGCGGCGTCGCGCGGTCCGCCGTGGCCGCCGACGATGCCCGCCGGATGGCGCTGCAGCATGTCGGCGGCGCCGCCACCAAGGTCATCAACAACATCCTCGTCGAGGCACCCAATCAGGTGCAGCTGAAGGTCAAGATCGCCGAGGTCCATCGCGAGGCGCTGAAGCGCATCGGCGTCAACTGGCAGAACATCGCCAACGGCACCGTCGGCGTGGCGCCCTTGTTCGGCGCGGTGAGCAGCGGCTTCGGCATCGCCACCTCCCAGTCGGTCGGCGGCCTGCCGTCCGCCGTGGCGCGCGTTACCGCCGGCAACTTCGACGCCCTGATCGATTTCCTGGCGACGCAGAACCAGGCCACCATCCTGGCCGAGCCCAATCTGGTTGCCATGTCGGGCGAAACCGCGAGCTTCCTGGCGGGCGGCGAGATCCCGGTGATCACGCCGCAGGGCGGCTCGGTGAGCAATACGATCACCGTCACCTACAAGCAGGTGGGGATCAGCCTGGCCTTCACGCCGACCATCGTCGGCGACCGCATCAACCTCAAGGTCGCGCCCGAGGTCAGCCAGGTCTCCACCGCCAACTCGATCCAGGTGCCGCTGACGCCGACCTCGACGGTGACGATCCCGGGCACGCAGACGCGGCGCGCCCAGACAACCATCGAGCTCGGCAGCGGCCAGAGCTTCGCCATCGCCGGCCTGCTGCAGCGCACGTCGGAGCAGGACATCAAGAAGATGCCCTGGCTGGGCGACGTCCCGGTGCTCGGCACGCTCTTCAAGTCGGACGCCTACCAGCGCACCGAGACCGAGCTGGTGATCATCGTCACGCCGTACTTCGTCGAGCCGACCAGCGGCAAGCTGCGGACGCCGCTCGACCGGCGCGTTCCGCCGACCGATGTCGACCGCATCGTGATGCAGCGCTTCAACCATCCGACGCCGCCGCAGCGGCTGACGGTGGGCCGTGAGCAGTTTGCCGGACCCGCCGCCGGCTTCACGCTGGAGTAGGAGACAACAACGATGAAATCGATCCTCCTCTTGGCGCTTGCCGCTCTGGCCCTGGCGGGTTGTGCCGATCCGGTCGCTCAGCAGGCCGTCGGAGAGGCGCGCTATACGCCCGAGCGCGCCGATTCGCTGATGGCATTCGACTTTGCGCCCGGCAGCGTGCAGCTCGATCCGTCGCAGGAAGGCCAGGTGCGGGCCCTGGTTGCCGACCGGCACGGCCAGCGCGACGAGTTCGTGGTCGTGACCGACGGCTTCGGCGGCGCGATGCAGCAGCGCCGGGCCGCGCATGTCGCAAGCCGGCTGTCGCAGGCCGGCGCACGCTGGGTGACGGCTTCGGTCGAGCCGTCGATGACCCGTGGTCCCGACCAGATCGTCGTGGTGCGCTCCGAGTATCGCATCGGCGAGAGGAACTGCCCGAGCTACACGCCGTCGACCATCTGGAATCCCAACGAGTCGGACATGGCCGGGTTCGGCTGCGCCGACGCCTACAACATGGGCCAGATGCTGGCTCGGCCGCGCGACGGCGCGGTCGGCCGCGCGCCCGGTCCCGCCGATGGCCAGGTCAACGCGGACGCCGTTCAACGGTACCGCGAGGGCCATGTGCGGGGAGGCGCGGGAGTGAGCATCGGCAGCGGCGGAGCGACCGGCGGCGCCGGCGGCGGAGCCGGCGCCGGCGCCCCATCAACACCCGGAAGCTGAGGGAGAACCATGGCCGCAACCGCTGTCGCTCAGTCCAACGCCGAAGAGAACCGGTCCATCTCCGCCATGGCCTTCATCACCGATTCGGTGGCGCAGGCGAGGATCTCCGGCGACCTGTTCGGGGTCACGCTCGGAAAGGCGAACGTTCGCGAGGGCTCGATCGACACGGCGCTGGCGCTCAGCGAATGGCCACGCGACCTCGACCTGCTGATCGTCGACCTTGCCACGGCGCATGACCCGGTGGCGGACGCTGCGGCGCTGAAGACGGCGTTGCCCGGTAGCTGCATGGTGATCGGCGTCGGTCGCATCAACGACGTGGCGCTCTACCGCGATCTGATGGCGGTGGGCTTCAACGACTACCTCTCGCTGCCGCTGCCCGAGGGTGCGATGGGGAGGGCGGTCGATCGCGCCCTGGAGCTGCGCGAGCGTGGCGCCGGACCGGTGGCCAATGCCGCCAAGAGCGCCGCCAAGCCGCGCACGCTGTGCGTGGTCGGTGCGCGCGGCGGTGTCGGAGCGACGACCCTCGCGGTGAGCCTGGCGAGCATGCTCGGCACGCGGCTCCAGGAAGAGGTGCTGCTGATCGACTTCGACCTGCACTACGGCTCGATGATGCTGGCGCTCGACCTCGAGGCGATCGACGCGCTGCGCGAGGCGCTCGACCAGCCCGACCGCATCGACGCGCTGTTCATCCAGCAGGTGGCGCAGAAGAAAAGCGATCTCTTGTACGCGATCGGCGCCGAGGAGCCGCCGGGCGGCGGCTTCCAGGCCCGTCCGCACGCTGCCTCCGACTTCCTGCGCTCGGTGCACCGGCGCTTCCGCTGGATCGTGGCCGACGTGCCGCGCGGCGATCCGGTGATCCAGCGCCAGGTGATGGAGGCGTCGACCGACGTGGTGCTGGTCACCGACCTGTCGCTGCCCGGCGTGCGCGACGCGATGCGGCTGCAGCAGTTGGCGCACGACGTGGCGCCCAGCGCGCGGCTGCATCTCGTGACCGGCGGCGTGCTCGATCCGCGCCGCTCGGCGGTCAAGGTCGCCGACCTCGAGCGCACCATGAAGCGCAAGGTCGACTGCCAGCTTCCGGCCGACGTGCCGTCGGCGCTGGCCGCGGTGAATTTCGGAAAACCTTTGCCGGAGGCCGCTCCGACCAGCCCCATCGTCAAGGCGCTGCGCCCGCTGGTTGCCGCGCTCGACGAACCGGTTGACGAGGGGGCGCCGGCGGCAAAGGGCGCGACGCGCACCTTCATGCGCTTCACCAAGGGCCTGCAGCTCAAGAGGAAGTAGCCAGTGGTATTCGGCCTGCTCAACAAGAGTTCCGAGAGCGCGCCCGCGGCGCCGGTCGGCCCGCTCGATCGTCTCGGCCGCCGCAGCGCAACGGATGGACGCGCCGAAGCTGCACCAGCCGATCGTGACACCAAGCGCACCACTGCCGCGGCCAGCCTTGCCTTGTCCGTGGCGCCCCGGCTGCGGGAGCTGGTCGCGAGCGGCATGCCTGCCGGCGAGATCGCCCGCCAGGCCGGCCAGCAGGTCCAGATCCATTTCCGCCAGAACGGCGTGATGCTGTCGCCGCTCGAGTTGCGTGGCTACGTCGCCGAGGTGTTGCGCCCGCTGCTGCCGGCCAGGACCTTCAACGCACCCGAACCCGAGCCCGCGCCCGCGCCGTTCGAGAACGCGCCGCTGGCACCGGCCGCCGAGGCCGGCCCGTCGGTGGCTGCCGGCGTCGAGGCCCCGCCGGTGGCGGCTGCACCGGTCCAGGCGGCGCCGGTCCCGCCCGTGCCGGCTCCCGATCTCAAGCCGGCCGCCCTCAAGCCGATGCCGTGGGAAACCGACAGCACGGCGCCGCGCCAGGACGCGGCCGAGAAGACCAGCCGGGTATCGCGCAACAAGGTCGACCAGGCGCGCCGCAAGCTGCAGCCGCTGGTCATGAGCCGCATCGACCTGGCCGCGGCGGTCAGCCTGCCGCGCAAGGAGCTGATCCGGCAGCTCGAGGGGCTCGCCGCCGAGCTGCTTGCCGAGCAGCGCATGCAGCTCAACCGGCCGGAGCAGGACGACCTCGTCTACCAGATCGTCAACGACATGATGGGGCTGGGCCCGCTCGAGCCGCTGCTCGAGGACGAGGCCGTCACCGACATCATGATCAACGGGCCCAAGCAGATCTACATCGAGAAGCGCGGCAAGCTCGAGCTGACCTCGGTCACCTTCGAGGACGGCGCCCATCTCCTCAACATCTGCAACCGCATCGTCAGCCGCGTCGGCCGGCGCGTCGACGAGGCGAGCCCGATCTGCGACGCCCGCCTGCAGGACGGCAGCCGCGTCAACATCATCATCCCGCCGCTCGCCATCGACGGCGCGTCGGTGTCGATCCGCAAGTTCGGCAAGCGCCAGATCGGCTTCGACCAGATGGCGCAGCAGGGCAACATCTCGCCCGCCATGGCGACGGTGCTGCGCATCGCCGCACGCTGCCGGCTCAACGTCATCATCTCGGGCGGCACCGGCTCGGGCAAGACGACGATGCTAAACGCGCTCTCGGGCATGATCGAGAACGGCGAGCGCGTGGTCACCATCGAGGACGCCGCCGAGCTGCGCCTGCAGCAGCCGCACGTCGTCCGCCTCGAGACGCGGCCCGCCAATCTCGAGGGCAACGGTGAGGTCAACATGCGCGACCTCGTCAAGAACGCCCTGCGTATGCGCCCCGACCGCATCATCCTGGGCGAGGTGCGCGGTCCGGAGGCGATCGACCTGTTGCAGGCGATGAACACCGGCCACGACGGCTCGATGGGCACGTTGCACGCCAACCGGCCGCGCGAGGCGCTGACGCGTCTGGAGAACATGGTGACGATGGGCGTCGCCAGCCTGCCGCCCAAGGCGATCCGCACCCAGATCGCGGGCTCGCTGCAGATGATCGTGCAGATCAGCCGCATGCGCGACGGCGTGCGCCGCGTCACGCACATCACCGAGGTGATGGGCATGGAGGGCGAGGTGGTCATCACCCAGGACCTGTTCACCTACGAGTTCAAGGGCGAGGCATCCGACGGCACGCTTGCCGGCGCCTTCAAGAGCTCCGGCCTGCGCCCGCATTTCCTGCCGCGCGCGGCCTACTACGGCCTCGACCGGGTGCTGATGGAGGCGATGGGCTGATGTCCGGGCTGGGTCACGCGCTGACGCTCGACCAGGCCGCGATCCTGATTGCGGCTGGCGTGACGGCGACCTCCGTTGCGCTGTACGTCGTGTTCAGCGGCTTCCTGGCCGAGCGCCGCCTGAATGACCGGCTCGAGGATCTCGAAGGGCGCGCCCGCACCGGCAAGCGCACGCTGCAGATGGCGACGCTGCGTCGCGCCGAGCAGCAAAGCCGGCTGCCCACCCTCGACAAGCTGCTGTGGCAGTGGTTCCCCAACGCCAGCAAGATCCGCCAGAAGCTGCAAACCAGCGGCATGAACATCACGCTCGGCGACTTCGCCTTCGCCGCGATCGCGCTCGCGGTCGGCATCGCCTTCGCGCTCTACCTGTTCCTCGACCTGCCGCCGGGTATGGTCCTGGTCGCAGCGCTGCTGGTGGGCGTCGGCATCCCCAATCTCGTTGTCGGCTTCAAGGCCAAGAAGCGCGGCCGTCAGTTCAATCTCCTGTTCCCCGAGGCGGTCGACCTGATCGTGCGTGCGCTGCGCGCCGGCCTGCCGGTGCAGGAGGCGGTCGGCAACGTGGCGCGCGACATCAAGGATCCGGTCGGCGGCGTGTTCAAGCGCGCGCAGCAGGAAATCCAGCTCGGCGTGCCGATCGAGCAGGCCCTGTGGCGCGTCGCGCGCACGGTGCAGACCGACGAGTTCAACTTCCTGATCGTGGCGCTGTCGATCCAGCGCGAGACCGGCGGCAACCTCGCCGAGACGCTGGCCAATCTCAGCGCGCTGTTGCGCTCGCGCCAGCAGCTCCGTCTCAAGATTCGGGCCTTCACCTCGGAGGCTCGCGCGACGATGCTCATCATGGCCGGCCTGCCGTTCCTGGTCGGCGGCGGGCTGTTCCTGATCTCGCCGAAATACATCGGCCCCCTGTTCACCACGCCGACCGGCCAGATGGTGGCGGCCGCCGCAGCCTGCAGCATGGGGCTGGGCATCTTCATCATGAACAAGATCGCGACGATCAAGGTCTAGGCGGGACGGCATGGAATTCGACCTGATCGCCTCGGAGAAGAACTTCACGGTCCTCGTCGCCGTGGCGGCGTTCGTGGTCTTCTGGGCGCTCTGGACCGCGGTGACCTGGAAGCCGCCGATCGAGGCCAGGCTGAAGGCGCTGCAGACGCGCCGCATGAAGACCCGCAACGAGCAGACCCTCACCGCCGCCAAGGCCTCGACCAAGGCCACGTCGATCGGCTTCATGCGCACCGTCGCCGACCGGCTGAACCTGCTGCGCGGCTCGGCGGCCGACCAGACGACGCGCAAGCTGAGGCTCGCCGGCTTCCTGTCGCGCGACGCCACCGTCGTCTTCTTGTTCGTGAAGCTCGCCCTGCCGCTCGGGCTGGGCTTCGTGATGATCGTGCTGACCTCGATCACGGGCATCATCCACGTGTCCGACGACCTCGTCCTGCCGGTCTGCATCGGCGCGGTGCTGGCCGGCTTCGTGCTGCCGGAGGCCTACGTCAAGAACATCGCCCAGAAGCGCCGCGAGACGCTCAACTACCTGCTGCCCGAGGGGCTCGACCTGCTGACGATCTGCGTCGAGGCCGGCCTCAGCATCGATGCGGCTTTCCGCCGCGTCAGCCGCGAGATGCAGACCACCATGCCCGAGCTTGCCGCCGAGTTCGAGATGACGGCGATCGAGCTCACCTACCTGCCGGACCGCCAGCAGGCGCTGGAGAACATGAGCGAGCGGTCCGATTCGCCCGCCGTCGGTGCCTTGGTGAATGCGCTGCGGCAGACCGAGAAGTACGGCACGCCGCTGGCCGCGTCGCTGCGCATCCTGAGCCAGGAATTCCGCCAGACCCGGGCGTCCAAAGCGGAGGAGAAAGGCGCGCGCATGCCAGCCCTCATGACCGTGCCGCTGATGGTTTTCATCCTGCCGACGCTGATCACGGTGCTGATCGCGCCGGCCATCATGAACGCGTTCTCCTTGATGTAAATTGTATCAGCCCGTTGACAGATTTCCACGCAGGTTTCTAGAGTTACGCCGTATTCTTATAGTTTCGCATAAATTGGTTTTCCGCCCGCCAGGGGCGAACATTGATGGATGGAGAGCGCCATGATGCAGTTCGCATCGCGCGTGGTTTGCAGTGCCCGCAGCGCCTGGGATCGGTTGCGCCGGGATGAGTCGGGTTCGATCATCACCATCTTGACCACGCTGCCGGTCCTCGCGGGAGCGGTCGCCATAGGCGTCGAGACCGGCGAGGTCTATCGCGTGAAGCGCCAGATGCAGGTGTCTGCCGACGCGGCGGCCCTGTCGGCCTCGGTCGACCTGATGAACGGCAAGAGCATGACCACGGCGACGGCCACCGGGAAGTACGAAGCGCAGCGCAACGGCTTCGCCGACGGCGTCAACGGCGTGACGGTCACCGTGGCCGCGCCGACCTCGGGCAGCTACGCCGGCACCACCAACGCGGTGCAGGTGACGATCCAGAAGAGCATGGGCTTCAGCATCGGCTCGGCGCTGCTCAACGGTTCGCTCAGCAACTTCACCATCCGCGCCAGCGCCGTCGGCGCCCCCGGCTCGAACACCGTGACCACCACCACGACGGCCACCGGCAGCAGCGGCGAAGGCTGCATGATCGCGCTCACGCCCAACAATGAGCAGGGCGTCAGCCTCGGCAGCTTCAACAACTTCTCGTCCGACTGCACGGTCATGTCGAACGGCACGGCGACCGGGACCGGCAGCAACGCTTCGATCGGTATGACCAGCTACAACCACGCCACGATGTACTCGGTGTGGACGCGCGGTTCGTTCGACTATCCGAAGAGCAGCCCACCGACGCTGACCGTCTCCGCCCGCACGAACCAGACCGGAACCATCTACGACTCGTATGCGAACCTGCCGACGCCCTCACCGGGCACCTGCAACTACACCAATTACAGCGCCCCCGCCGGGAGCAGCGTCACGCTCTATCCAGGCACCTACTGCGGCGGGCTCCTCGCAGCCAACAACAGCAACGTCTATTTCACGCCCGGCACCTACTACATCGCCAACGGCGACCTGGTGATCCGGTCCGACAACAACGTGTCGTGCCCGACCTGCAGCGTGAGCTCCACCGCCACCTCGACGACCGGCACCACCTTCATCCTGACCCAGACCACCGGGAACAACAGCGATATCGGCGGCGTCAGCATCTCGTCGATGAACAACGTCACCCTGAACGCACCCGGCGGGCCCGCGGACAATCCCTACAAGGGCATCCTGTTCTATCAGGACCGGCGCGTTCCCGCCGGCACGATGACCTCGGGTTCGAAGATCTTCACCGTGGCGTCGCTCAACAACGCGACGCTTTCGGGCGCGATCTACTTCCCGCAGAACCGCATCGACATCTCGAGCATCAACAATTTCGGCAGCGGCGGCGCGAACACGTCCTGCACCGTCTGGGTGGGCCGCTATCTCAAGTTCTCGTCGTTCAACAACAACTACAAGGGCGGCTGCAAGACCTACTACAACACCGAAGTCCCGGGCGTCACGACGACGACGACCACGACCACCACCAGCACCGTCACCAAGGGCAAAGTGGTCCAGTAGGAGCGCCATGGTCGACGTCATGCACCGCCTGAAGGATCTGCTTGGGGATCGCCGGGGCAACTTCGCCATCGAGCTCGCCCTGGCGCTGCCGATCCTGCTGCTGTTGCTGGCCGGTCTGCTCGATCTCGGGCGGCTGAGCATAGAGAAGTCGGCGCTGCTGCAGGGCGCACGGGAAGGCGCGCAGTATGGCATTCAGGCACCCGCCGATACGACCAACATCCAAACGACAGCGACGAACGCGACGGGCGTTACCGGCGCCACGGCCACGACTTCGACATTCTGCGAATGCGTCTCCGGCACGCAGGTCGCCTGCACCACGACCTGTTCGGGCGGGGCAGCGATCAAGCAGTACGTGGTGGTGACGACCAGTGCTCCATTCCGCTCCGTCCTGGCGCCAGCCACGACCACCTTTGGCCTGAATGGGTCGAACGGATGGATCGGCAGCTGGACGCCGCCCACCAGCGTTTCGGCCTCGATCACGATGATCGTGCCCTGACATGCGCAGGCTGCTGCAGGCCCTGAGGGCGGATACCCGCGGAGTCGCCGCCCTGGAATTCGCGATCGTCGGACCGCTGCTCTTCGCGCTCCTGCTGGGCATCGTCGAGATGGGACGCATGTTCTACGTTCGCGAATCGCTGGAATACGCGATCGAGCAGGCGGCCCGGTACTACATGGTCAACCCCTCCGCCACGCAGGACGCCGTCACCACGGTCTTGCGCAACGCCATGGCCGGGGGCATGGGCTCGGGCATCCCGGCGCCGCAGTACATCGACGTCTCGAGCTGCAACGGCAACTCCGCCGTGACGTGTACGACCATCACCGCCACCTATACGTTCGTCTCGGTGGCCAGTTTCCTGAAGCTCGGCAACCCGGTGCTCAGGGCCAGCGCCCAAGCAGTGCGCGTGCAATAACCGATAACAAGTCGAGATGCCGCAAGGGGTTATACCCAAGACCTAGCAGTCTTTGTTGCGATGACGCCCAAGATTTTGATATTCTTGAAAAAATGGCCAGGCTTGGAGCGACCCACCTGCAACTGGCCCGCATCGTCGTTGCGGGCCTGGCGCTCATGTTGGGGGCCTGCGACCCTCCCGACCTCACGCATGGAGACGACTACCAGGCGGCCCTGCGCGAGGCCGACGCGGCGCGGGTCGCCGGCAACATGGATACCGCGATCCCGCTCTACGACCGCGCGCTGCAGGCCAATCCACAGGGCAGCGAGGCCAAGCTCGGTCTCGGTCAGGCCCTGCTCGCCATCGGCGCAGCGGAACAGGCGGCGGCGCAGTTCCGGGACGTGCTTGCCCGGCACGGTGATAACAGCACGGCACGACGGGGGCTTGCGGCGGCGCTGATCGCGATGGGCCAGCCAACGCTGGCCGAGCAGCAGGTCGACGAGGCTCTTCGCGCCAACGCCAACGATTACCGGGCCCTCAATCTGCTGGGCGTGCTGCTCGACATGCAGGGACGGCATGCGGAGGCGCAGGCCAACTATCGCCGCGGCCTCGATCTCATGCCCGACGATCCGGGGCTGCGCAGCAACTACGGCCTGTCGCTCGCCATCACCGGCCAGGCGCAGGCGGCGATCGGCCTGCTCGTGCCGGTGGCCAGCAGCCGGCAGTCGACGCCGCGCATCCGTCAGAACCTGGCCTTTGCCTATGCCATGGCCGGCGATCTCGGCAATGCCCTGCAGCTTTGCCGGCGCGACATGGACGAGATCTATGCCCAGCGCCAGCTCGCCTACTACGCCCAACTGCGCTCGCTGCCGCCGGAGATGCGCAGCGCCGAGTTCCGTCGCAATCCCATGTTCGCGCCGCAGGGCGCCCCGCACGCCACAGCCGGCCTCTAGCCCAGTCTAGGCGAGCCCAGTCTAGGCGAGCGAGGAGTAGCCGCCGTCGACGGCGATCGTGGCGCCGGTGACGAAATCCGAGGCGGGTGACGAGAGGAAAACCGCGATGCCGGCGAAGTCGTCGGGCACGCCCCAGCGCGCGGCCGGCGTGCGCTTCAACACCGAGTCGTGCAGGCCCTGCACCTGCTCGCGCGCGCGACGGGTGAGGGCGGTGTCGATCCAGCCCGGCAGGATGGCATTGACCTGGATATTGTCCTTGGCCCACGCCGTCGCCATCGACTTGGTCATCTGCACCATGCCGCCCTTGCTCGCGGCATAGGCGGTGGCGAACGGTGCGCCGAAGATCGACATCATCGAGCCGATGTTGATGATCTTGCCGCCGCGCCGCTTCAGCGCCGGATAGGCGGCGTGGCTGCACAGGAAAGCGCTGGTGAGATTGCTGTCGAGCACCGTGTGCCACTCGGCGAGCGTGTACTGCTCGGGCTGCTTGCGGATGCTCATGCCGGCATTGTTGACCAGGATGTCGAGCCGGCCATGCGCCTTCACGGTCTGGTCGATCAGCGAGCGACACGATTCTTCCTTCAGCACGTCGACCGGAATAGCGGTCGCCTGGCCGCCGGCGTCCTTCAGCTCCTTCACCGCGGCGCCGTTCTTCGCGGCGTCGCGTCCGGCGACCACGATCGTGGCGCCGGCGGCCGCCATGCCTTTGGCCATGCCGAGGCCGATGCCGCCATTGCCGCCGGTGATCACCGCGACCCGGCCAGAGAGATCGAACAGCTTCATGGGGTTTTCCTCCGGTTGGTCGCTTGTATAGCGGCCAGCGAGGGAACCTCAAACCGGCTGGCGCGTTCCTTCGATCGAAGAGTTGGGAGGAAACATGGCGAGGCCCGGCCTTGGCCGCCGTTCTCTTGGCGTTGTGCGCTACCGACCTCTTCAAGACGAGTTCGCTGCGCGCCGGCCGGGCTGACTGGCGCGCCGCGAACCGGGAATGGCGGCGGTCGCAAGACCGCCGCCATTCTTTTTTGCTCCCGATTGCAAGGAGAGGAGGTCGCCCCGTTGCCCTCTTACTTTTTCTTGCGCGGCGGCTTGCTCCTGCTGGCATCGCGCTCGATCAGATTGACGAGATCGTTGGGCAGTGGTTCGGCGGCGATCTCGTCGTACATCGCGTGCAGTTGCTTCTGCAGCCACATATCGAAAGGCCGTTCTGCAGGCTCTTTCACTTTTTTGTCCCGGGCCGCCTCGGCGGCCCGGTCCTTTTGCGGCTTGTTGTCATTCGCCATGGCACACTGCGCGTGGAGCGAGGAGGCTTCCACGGATTTCCCTCCGAGGCACACGTCTCTCCCCAAGAGAATGCCCACCTTTAACTTACACGTCCATGCGGGATTATCGGCAAGCGTCAGCGCTCGTGGATCCGGACATCGGTCTCTTCGTCGTCGGCGTGTGTCGATGGCCGCGTGACGGTCTCGCTGCGCTCCTTGACATCGCCCTCCAGCAGCAGGCGCTCGAGCATGTCGCGGGCGCGCGAGATGCGGCTCTTCACCGTCCCGACCGAGACGCCGGTATGCGCGGCAATGACCTCGTACGATTGGCCCTCGAGCACCGCGAGCAGCAGCGCCTCGCGCTGTGTCGGCGCAAGCTTGCCGAAGGCCGACATGAACTCGCGCATCACCAAGCGGCTCTCCTGGTGCGGCTGATGCGACAGCGTCTCGGCGATCGCCGAGTCGACCGGCACCGACGGCCGCATGCGGCGCAAGCCGGAAATGAATTCGTTGCGCTGGATACGGAACACCCAGGCCGACAGGTTGGTGCCGGGCTCGAAGCTCTCGCGCCCCGTCAGGGCCTTGATGACGGTGTCGTGCACGAGATCGTCGGCAGCATCGCGATCGCGCGTCAGCGACAGCGCATAAACGCGAAGCCGGGGCAGAATGGCTTTGAGCTGCTCATGGAAATCGTTGATGTCGTTCTTCGCCGTCTTGCTCTTTTTCGCATTGGCGATGGCCATGATCGTCTCCGGTAGTTCGTGCTGGACCAATGCCGGGCACGCCGAAAGGTTACAGGCGCGGAACGATCCGTCTAACCCTCTGATTTTTAGCGCATCTTGTCGGCAAGCAGCTTGCGGGCGCGGGATACCCGGGCCTTCAGCGTGCCCACCGAGCAGTCGCAGAGGCGGGCCGCCTCCTCATAGGAGAATCCGCCGGCGCCCACCAGGATCAGCGCTTCGCGAGCCTGGGGAGAAAGTTTCCACAGGGCCGAGGACAGCTCCCTCAGCTCGAGCGTCGCCTCCGGGTTGTCGGCCGCGGCGACAGGCGTGGCGCTCACATCCTCGATTGCGGTTGGCCGTCGCCGCTGTGCGCGCAGGTCCGAATAGAAGCGGTTGCGCATGATGGTGAACAACCAGCCCTTGAGGTTGGTGCCGGGCTCGAACTGCGCCTGCTTGTCGAGCGCGGCGAGCACGGTGTTCTGCACCAGATCGTCCGCAGCCTCGCGCTCGCGGCACATGAAGCGCGCGAACGCCCGCAAGTCCGGCAGCAACGCGACGATGTCGTCCTTCACCATATGAGTCGAGAATGCTCCGGCCACGCTAACGCCTGACGTGGCGTTCGGTGCCCCCTTATGTGGGCCCTGCGAACGCGGTCGCAAAGGAAAATCGACCGGGCAACCGCCTCTTCCGCACTCGCGTTGACCCGACTGGCGGCGCGCTTTGCGCTGCACGCATTGAAAGGAGCGCGCGATGAATTGGGATCGTGTCGAGGGCAACTGGAAGCAGTTCGCCGGCAAAGTGAAGGAGAAGTGGGGCAAGCTCACCGAGGACGACATTACCGTTATCAACGGCAAGCAGGACCAGCTCGTCGGTCGCATCCAGGAGCGCTATGGCGTCGCCAAGGATGAAGCCGAAAGGCAGGTCAAGACTTGGGCAGGCGGTCTCTAGGTCTGCCGCTCGGCAGGTTCGGGGTTTCCCTTGGTCCCGGACCTGCCGCGGAGCGGCCACCGAGAACGGGAACCGAACAGAAGGTTCGGCGTTAGCTCCGAGACTCACGAGGACGATGATGAGATGGGACGAGCTGCCGTGCTCTGGTTGCTGGGGGTTCCGATCCCGGTGCTGGTGCTGATGTGGGCACTGGGCTGGCTTCACTAGAGCTTTTGCACAAGGAGGCAATGATGTCGTTCACCAACATGGCGCCGCTGGCGGCCCTGGTGGGCCTGGGGCTTCTGACCGCGGCGTGCGGCAACAACCCGACGGACCGCGCCCTGACGGGCGGCGCAATCGGTGCAGGCACAGGCGCCGTGGTCGGCTCGACGGTCGGCGCGCCGATCGCCGGCGCGGTGGTCGGCGGTGCGGCGGGCGCGGTGGTCGGCGCAGCGACAACGCCGGAGCAGCCGCGCTACTACTATCGCTACTAGGCGTGCGACGAGAGACGGAATTTCGATGAGTTGCTCGGCTCCCGGCCTGCTTTCGGCCGGGAGTTCGATTCGTGGGTTGTCAGATGGGGATCAGGGCGTACTCTACGCGCCCGCGCATCCTGAGAGTTAAAGGGGGTCGCTCGTGTCAAACGGACCGGCAAACAACAAGAAACTATCCGAGGCGATCACCAAGACGCTGCCGTTCCTGCGGCGCTACGCGCGCGCCGTGACGGGCTCCCAGCAACGCGGTGACGAATGGGTGCGGCTGTGTGCCGAAGTGGCGGTGCGCCAGCCCGAGCTGATCAAGGACGCGGAAGACACCAAGCTCGGCGTGTTCGCGCTGTTCCATCGCCTGCAGCAGCCGTTTGGCAGCCTCGAGCAGGCGGGCGACGCTGGCAGCGTCAGCGGGCGGCTGAAAGAGTCCCTGACCGAGATGGCGCCATTGCAGCGCCAGGTGCTGTTGCTCACCGTGCTGGAAGGCTTCACGGTCGGCGACGCCGCGCATATCCTCAACATCGACGTCGACAAGGCCGAGCGCAGCCTGCAGGAGGCGCGCCGCGAACTGCAGCGCGTCGCTTCCGTGCGCGTACTGGTGATCGAGGACGAGGCGGTGATCGCGCTCGACGTCGCCGATATCGTGCGCAACGCGGGCCATGAGGTGGTGGGCATCGCGGCGACCGAGAAAGCGGCCGTCGAACTTGCCACGAAGCATTCGCCGCATCTCGTGCTGGCCGACATCCAGCTGCGCGGCTCCGACAGCGGCATCTCCGCCGTGCGCGAGATCCTGCAGTCGATGGCCGTGCCGGTAATCTTCGTGACCGGCTATCCCGAGCGCCTGCTGACCGGCACGCAGCTCGAGCCTGCCTTCGTGATATCCAAGCCTTTCGACCCCGACCTTCTGCGTGCGGCGATCGCCCAGGCGCTGGATACCGTCTCGATCTAGCGGCGCCATCCGACAATGGCCCGCTGGTCGCTCCGCACCAAGCTGGTGGCGGTTGCGGCGCTCGCGCTGCTACCGATTCTCCTTCTCTCGGGTTGGCGCGCCTATATCGATTCGCGTGCCGCGCAGGCGCGTCGCGCGGACGCCGCCACGGTGGTGGCCGAGCAGGCGGCCGCACGCTACCGCGAGTTGCTCGAAGGCTCGCGCCGGCTGCTGGTCGCGGCCTGCGACGACGACGCGCTGCGCCGCGCAGTGGTCGCCGATGCGCCGCCGGCCGATCTGGATCGCTGCGAGTCCTACCTCGCGCGGCTGTTGCGGCGTTTTCCCTCCGACTATTCCGCCCTGCTGGTTACCGACGACCGCGGTACCGCCCGTTGCGCCAGCACGGCGCGCGCTCGCGGCATGACGTTCTCCGACCGCGAGCTCTTCAAGG
This sequence comes from Pseudomonadota bacterium, assembly GCA_018240745.1. Taxonomy (GTDB): domain Bacteria; phylum Pseudomonadota; class Alphaproteobacteria; order Reyranellales; family Reyranellaceae; genus Reyranella. The sequence goes on along the minus strand of JAFEFF010000202.1, from coordinate 48,497 downwards.
CGGTGCAGCAGTCGCACGCGTTCGGTGTCGGTTCCTACGTTGCAAGCCGATTGACGCCCAGCACGGTGGTGCCAATGGGGGTGCCGATCCTGCGCGACGGCCAGTTCCTGGGCATGTGCTCGCTCGGCCTGTCGCTGCGCAGCGTCGCCGAGCAACTCGGCGCACCGCAGTCGGCCGGGGTGGCCGGCGTGGCGCTGGTCGATCGGGACGGTTCGCCCCTCGGCGGCGATCCGCGCGCGGTTGCGGCACTGCCGGTCGCGTCGCGGCTCTCGGCGGCGATCGCCGCCGACGAACCATCCTTCTCCGACAACGGCCAGAACGGCAGCGCCTATGATTTCAGCATCCGGCCGCTCGCAGGCGGCACGCTGTTTGCGGTCGGCGCGATCCCGTTCGACCGCAACTTCTCGGCGCTGTTGCTCGATTGGGGTGAGTTTGCGGCCATCGTGCTGGCCAGCGTGGTCGTGCTGCTGGCAATCTGGCTGGGCGCCGATCGCTGGTGCGTGCGGCCGCTGCGCTACATCCAGGAATTCGCCGCCCGGGTCGCCCGCGGCGAGCCGGCGGACTTCGCGCCGCCCTATTCCTGGGGACCCGAGATCTCGACGGTCGGCACGCGCGTGAGCGAGATGGCAGCGGCAATCGACAGCCGCGAGCACGAGCTGAAGGCCGGCCTCGAGCAGCGCGACCACATGCTGCGCGAGATCCATCACCGGGTGAAGAACAACCTGCAGATGATCTCGAGCCTGCTGAACCTGCAGGCCGGCGAGATCCGCTCGCCGCGCATCCGCCGCTTCTTCGGCGATGCGCAGAACCGCGTACTGACCCTGTCGATCCTGCACCGCCACCTCTACGAGCGCTCGAGCTGGTCGCTGGTCGACTTCCAGCAGTTCATCAGCGACCTGGTGCGGCAGATTTCGGTGGCGCGGCCCGGCCTCGAGCGGCCGACGCCGCGCTACACGATTCGCGCGCCGATCATGGCGGTCGGTCCCGACATCGCCATTCCGATCGGCCTGATCGTCACCGAGGCGGTCGGGCGGGCGCTCAACCACGACTTCAGCTCGGTCGCCACGCCCGAAATCCGAATCGAGGCGCATGAGCGGGGCGAGGAGGTCGAGCTGGTGATCGAGGACAACGGCCTCGATCCGCCGCAGGGCGCTCCGGCCGGCGTCGGCGGCCGCGGCAGCTTCGGTCTCACCCTGATCCGGGGCCTCGCCATGCAGCTCGGCGGCGACATCGCCATCGCGCCGCGGGAGAGCGGCGGCACGCGCGTCGTCGTCACTTTCCCGGTGCCGCGCGACGAGCCGGCTTACGGCGCGACCACCCATGGCTAAGGTGAGGCGCACCGCACGCTCGACCGGGTTGGTGGTGGGCCTCACCATCGCGGTGCTCGTGGCGACCGGAGCGTTCCTCACCTTCGTGCACTACAACTCGGCCAACAAGCAGCAGCGTCTGGTGGTCAACAACTACGAGACCATCTCACTGATGCGCCAGGCGCTGATCGTGCTGCAGGACAGCGAGGTCGGGCAGCGCGCCTACCTGCTTACCGGCGACGTCGCCAACCTCGAGCCCTATGAGCGCGCGCGGCTGCGGCTCGACCCGATCATGCGCCAGCTCGAGGCCTCGTCGGGCGACGATCCCGAGGCGCTGCGCCAGATCGCCGAGTTCCGCACCGCTGCCGCCGAGAAGATGGACGAGCTGAACTCGACCATCGTTGCCTTCCAGCTCTACGGCAAGGAGGCCGTCCTGCCGCGCAACGCCGGGCGCGCCACCACCGATCACATCCGCCAGGTCGCCGACGCCTTCGTCGAGGGTCAGCGCCTGATGCTGTCCAACCGCCTCGCGACCCTGCGCACCGAGCAGGAGCAGGCCGATCTTGCCGGCATCCTTGTGCTGAGCGGCGCCTTCGCCTGCCTGATCATCGGCATGTACCTGATCGTGCGCGGCGGCACGCGGCTCGAGGAGGCCCAGCAGCAACTGTCGGCGCGCACGCAGTTGCTGCAGACCACGCTCGAGACCCTGCAGGATCCGATCTTCGTGCTCGACGCCGCCGCCCGCGTCGTGGCCTGGAATGAAGCGTTCGCGCGAATGATCGCGTGGGACCCGCAGCGCGACCCGCCGCCGACGCTCGAGCAGCTCCAGTCGGAACGCTTCCCGGCGACCCACGCCCTGCTTCAGCCGCTGCAGCCCGGCCAGCCTCATACGACCGCGCGCGTCTCCTACGACAATCGCGAGTACGAGGTCTCGCGCGGCGAGATGGCCGGCGGCGGCGCGGTGGTGCGCTGTGCCGACGTCACCGACAAGCTGCGCGACGAGGCTGCGCTGCGCCAGGGCCAGAAGATGGAGGCGATCGGCCAGCTCACGGGCGGCATGGCGCACGACTTCAACAACATCCTGCAGGTCATCCAGGCCAACATCGACCTGATGAAGTCGACCGTGGAGGACAATCCCGAGGCGCTTGGCCGTCTGCACAGTGCCAGTGCGGCGGCCGACCGGGGCGCGCGGCTCACTCAGCAGCTCCTCGCCTTTGCGCGCCGCCAGCCGCTCACGCCGCAACCGACCCACGTGGCGCGGCTCGCCGCCGACATGGCCGAGTTGCTGCGCCATGCGCTGGGCGAGCGCGTGCAACTCGAATACGCCATCGCCGACGATGCCTGGAATGCGCGCATCGATCCCAGCCAGCTCGAGAACGCGATCCTCAACCTCGCGCTCAATGCGCGCGATGCGATGCCCGATGGCGGCGTGGTGCGGATCGAGGTATCGAACGCCACGCTCGATCGCCGTTACGCAGCCCTGCATCCGGACGTCGCGCCGGGACCCTATGTGCTCGTCGCAGTGAGCGATACCGGAACCGGTATGCCGGCCGACGTCGTGGCGCAGGCCTTCGATCCCTTCTTCACGACCAAGAACGAGGGCCGCGGCACCGGCCTCGGCCTCTCGATGGTCTACGGCTTCGTTCGCCAGTCCAACGGCCATATCCGCATCGACAGCGCGATCGGGCAGGGGACCAGCGTGAAGCTTTACCTGCCGCGCAGCCTCGATCCGGTCCCCCAGAGCGAAGTACAGGCCCTGGCCCCCGCGGCCGGCAGCGAGCGCATCCTGGTGGTCGAGGACAACGAGGATGTCCGGCGCGCGGTCATCGACATGCTGAAGGGATGGGGGTACCGCGTCGTCGCGGTGGAGAACCCCGACGCTGCGGCCCAACTGCTCCAGACCGATTCCGCATTCGACCTTCTGTTCACCGACGTGGTTATGCCGGGCACGCTGACGGCGGTCGAACTGGCCGGCATCGCGCGGCAGCACCGGCCCAATATCGGCGTCCTGCTGACTTCGGGTTATGCGCGCGACCTGATCCCGCGGGAGGCCGGGAGCGAATTCCCCCTGATCGCCAAGCCCTACCGGAGCGAGGACCTGGCCGCCCGGGTGCGGACCGTCCTCGCGGGGCGCCGTCCGCCAGCGGCGCCGGCCCCGGCGCCCGGGCACGCCCCGGTGGCGCGGACCGGCCACGCCCCGCACGTGCTGTTCGTCGAGGACGAGGTCGTCCTGCGCATGTCGACCGTCGACATGCTGGAGCGGCTGGGATGCATGGTTTCCGCCGTCGGCAGCGCCGAGCAGGCCCTGGAGCTGCTCGACCGCGGCGACCGGTTCGGCCTGCTGCTGACCGACCTCGGCCTGCCGGGCATGAGCGGCGAGGAGCTGGCGGCCGAGGTCCGGCGGCGTTTGCCCGACCTGCCGGTCATCATCGCCAGCGGCTACGGCAAGAGCGATTCGCAGCCCGGCGGCCTGCGCTTCATCGGCAAACCCTATTCCTCGATCGACCTGCAGCAGGCACTCGACGAGGTCGCCCGCAACAGTGCCACAGCTTAGTCGCGCTGCCGCCGCAACCCCCTCGGTCCAGCGGACGTTCATTTTGCACGGACCGATTGAGGGGCGCGACATGTTCAGGCTTCAACAGCGTGGGAATTCGCGCGTCGCGGAAGCCCATACCGATCTGCATCCGGAGCACTCGAACGGTCCTTTGGACGGCGAGTTGGCCGATCTTTACGTGGCCATCCTGATCGTCGTCCCGCTGGCGCTCCTGCTGAAGTCGTTCTTCTTCTAGTCCTTCGCAGTCGCAACCTTCGCTCGAGCGCGCCGTTAATCGGCCATCAATCGCGCGACCAAAGCACAGGAGGTTGCCGTGCGTTCCATCACAATTCTCGCCGCATTCGCCGTGGCGTCGCTCGTGGCCTCGCCGGTCGTCCATGCCCAGAGCACGACGACCACGACGACGACGGTCAAGACCGACACCAACGCGATCTGGCAGAAGATCAAGGGAAGCTGGAACACCGCCAAGGGCGCCGTCAAGGAACAGTGGGGCAAGCTCACTGACGATGACCTGATGGAGATCCAGGGCCGCCGCGACCAGCTCGTCGGCAAGATCCAGATGCGCTACGGCATCAGCCAGGAGCAGGCCGAGGCGCAAGTGAGCGGCTGGGAGCACAAGTACAAGAGCATGTAGGAGAGCGGGCGATGAAGGCCTCTCGCTTCGCAGCGGTCGCCGCCTCGGTCGCGGCGCTCGCCCTGGCCGGCTCGGCGCTGGCCCAGAACCTCGCGGCCGGTACCGAATATTCCGGCCACATCACCGATACCCGTACCGGCAAGGTGTGGACGCCGAACCTGGATTCGCTCGATGCCTATCAGCCGACCGATCCAAATCACCCGGTGAACCGCGAATTCAACCCGCGCGACCAGCGGGCAAGCATCCCCGGAATGGTAGAGCTTCACCCCAGGGCCGAGCTGATGGGCACCGTGCCGATCACCGCCGGCCCGACCGTGCCGATCATGACCATCGACACGCCGTCGCTGCAGGCGGTTCCGGGCAAGCGCTGGATCGCGATCCTGTACGTCACCAACAACAGCGGCGCGACGATCAATCCGATCGTCGACTGCCACTTCACGAACCACGGCCAGAAGGTCGAATCGGTGCGGCTGATCGTGCCGCCGGCCGGCCCGGGCGAGCGGCTCGGCATGGCGGTGCGCGGGCCGCGCGTCGACATGTTCGTCGACACGGTCGCCTGCCTGCCGATGGCGCCGACGTAGCGTCACCCCGTCCGCATTTCGCGTGAAGGGCCGGCCGGCGTGCCGGCCCTTTTCGCTGGCGGGCGATCGACGCTACGCTCCAGGCCGCAACGACAGGGAGTAGCGTATGAGCGGATTGGGGCGGCGAACGACTTTGGCGGGAGGCGCCGCATTGGCCGCCGCCTCCCTGATCCGGCCGCGCGAGGCGCGCGCCGCCAAAGCGATGACGGTGGTGTGGGAGTCGGAGGTCACGATCCTCGATCCCCATTTCACCACGGCCACCATCAGCCGCACCTTCGGGCTGCATGTCTTCGACATGCTGTTCGCGATGAACGAGGCGGGCCAGATCAAGCCGCAGATGGTCGAGAGCTGGGACGCGAGCGCCGACAAGCTCACCTGGACCTTCACCCTGCGCGACGGCCTGAAATTCCACGACGGTTCGCCGGTAACGGCGTCCGACGTCGTGGCCTCGGTCAAGCGCTGGGCGATGCGCGATCCGCTGGGCAAGATGCTGATGGCCGACACCGCCACGCTCGATGCCAAGGAAGCGCGCATCTTCGAGTTCGTGCTCAAGCAGCCGTTCCCGATGATCCTCGACGTGCTCGGCAAGCCCAACGCGCCGCTGCCGGTGATCATGCCGGCGCGTATCGCCGCCACTGCGGCCACCCAGCAGATCGCCGAGCCGATCGGCTCGGGCCCGTTCCGGTTCGTGAAGAGCGAATGGCGCCCCGGCAACGTGATGGTGCTGGAGCGCAATTCCGACTACGTGCCGCGCGCCGAGGCACCGGATTTTCTGGCCGGCGGCAAGCGCGTGAAGATCGACCGGCTGACGCTCCGTGTCATGCCCGACCAGTCGACCGGCGCCAACGCGCTGATGGCGGGCGAGATCGATTACATGCAGTACCTGCCCTTCGACATGCTGCCGATCCTCGAGCAGGAGAAGAGCGTGAAGCTGATGGGCCTGGGAGGCATCCATCAGTTCCAGGGCAACTTCCGGCTCAATCACGCCGCACCGCCGTTCGACAATCCGGCAGTGCGCAAGGTGATGTGGAAGCTGGTCGACCAGGATGCGATCCTGACGGCGATCGGCGTGCCGGAGAAGTACCGCGCCCAGTCCTGTTCGTCCTTCTGGATGTGCGGCACGCCGCTCACCACCGAGGCCGGCGCCGGCGGCAACAAGTTCGACCTGGCGGCGGCCAAGGCCGAGCTCAAGGCTTCAGGCTACAAGGGCGAGCCGGTGATCATCCTCGAGGTGTCGGGCTCGATCAGCCAGACTGCCTCGCGCGTGCTGGTGCAGAACATGAAGGACATCGGCTTCACCGTCGATCAGCAGCCGCGCGACTGGCCGACCGTGCTGGCGCGCCGGTCGAAGAAGGAGGGCTGGTCGATGTTCCCGGTCTACTCCAACGGCACCGACATGTTCTCGCCGCTGTCGCACTTCTATGTCGCGTCGACCTGCAGCGCCGACTACCCCGGCTGGTCGTGCGACGACAAGATTCCGGGGCTTCTCAAATCCTTCACACAGGCCGCGACGCTGGAGGAGCGGCGCAAGATCGCCGCCGAGATCCAGGCCGCGGCCTACGCGCTCACGCCGTCGGTCATGTGGGGCCAGTTCACCATCCCGGCAGGCTATCGCAGCGACCTGAAGGGCTTGATCCAATCCTCCTATCCGATGTTCTGGCAGGTGGACCGCACATGATGACGCACCCGGGTAACCGTCCTGCGGGGCGGACGTTGGGTCCGCATGATTCGACAGCATATCGTTGCTGCCATGGCCGTGATCTGCCTTGCCTCCTGCACGACGGAGCACCGCTCCTACGTCGTGGCGGACGATGCCTGTACCTCCTACGGCTACCATGTCGGCACGCCGCGCTACCGCCTGTGCACGGAGCAGGAAGCGAAGGCGCCGGGTACCGGGCATCTCCGGGTGATGGGCGACCCGGTCCATTAGCGAGGTCGCTCGCGGGAGGCCGCCAGTGGCCGTAAAGCACAACCCGGCGCTCAATCGTTACGAGATGAAGACGGAGCACGGGCTCGCGCTGGCGGTCTATCACCAGCAGGGCGGCCGGCGCGTCTTCACCCATACGGAGGTGCCGGCCGAGGACGAGGGCAAAGGGTATGCCTCGCAGCTCGTCAAGGAGGCGCTCGACGACACCCGCCGCGCCGGCCTCGAGATCCAGCCGGCCTGCAGCTTCGTCGTGGCGTTCGTTCGCCGCCATCCGGAGTATCGCGAGTAGGCTCGTCCAGCGCATCCAAGCCGGAGCCCACACGTGCCGTGGGCAGGTAGATCGGCAACAGCGGGCAAAGACTTGCCTGAAATTTACGGCGCTCCGATCAATGCGGATGCCCGTTCGGGCCAGCGCCCCTCCAGCTCACACGTTTGGCGCCGGACAGCGCCACCTGCCCGCGCCGCAGCAGGGACATCAGTGCCCGGCGCGTCTGGATGTCGGTGAAGCCACGGTCCTCGAGCCGCAATTCGAGATCCTTGATCGGCACCTCGGGCCCTTCGCTGCGGGCCAGGATGGCGATCTCGTCGAGCAGGGCGCCTTCGGCGTCGGTTAGCTTGTGACCGGGCGGGCTCATCCAACGCTACTCGGTGAAAGAAGGGGCGAGGCGCTCAATGCGGCCGGATGAACAAGGCCCAGGCGAGCGCAAGTGCGATGATGGCACCTACGACCGAGGACGCCAGCACGAGCATGACACGACCGCTGACGACACCGCCGCGCGATTCAACCGGACTAACTTCGCGTCGCATGGAGTAGCCTCCGTTGGTCGTTCAAGGGGGCCTTAGCAGTGTTGAACGCCGGTGCCCTCTTGCGGTTGCCCGGCGGTTCCGCCTTTTTGCCGCAGCCCTTGGGTAGCTGCATTCCCACCCTAACGATCCCTAGTCGCAGGAGTTGCCCGGAACCGCCTTGCCGGGGCCACGTTAACGGGGGCCAAACGACACCCCTCAACCCAGGAGAGAGACCCATGCTTTATTGGGCGTTGATGTTCCTGGTCGTGGCCTTGATCGCCGCCATCTTCGGCTTCGGCGGCATCGCCTCGACCGCCACCGGCATTGCGCAAATCCTTTTCGTGGTCGCGCTCGTGCTGTTCGTCGTGAGCCTGCTCGCGAACTTCCTGCGGCGCAGCCCGTGAACCTGGAGAGGTCCGTGATGCGTTTCGCGATCGTCGTGTTGGCCGGCGCGCTTGCGGCGGCCTGCACCATCCAGGAAAGTCGCACCGTCGTTCCGGCGCCGCGGGTCGACGATGCCTGCAGCGCCTACGGTTATGCGCCCGGCACCCAGGCCCATCGCATCTGCGCCGAACGCGAGGCCGCGGCACGCGCACGGGGCCGCATGGCGGCGGGCTATGCCGCAACCCGGCTCGAGGCGGATGCGCAGGAGGCGTGCCTGTCCTACGGCCTGTCGCGCGGCACCAGTCGTTTCGATCGCTGCGTGCGCCGCGAGATCGACTACCGCCGGCCGATATAGCGCTCTGCCCTCCCGAGCGAAGAAGGATCTTCGAGGATCTCCTTCGGCCTTTGGCCTCGGGTGTGACTGTTACGCCTGATCGAAGTGGGCGCGCAGCTTTTCGCGGGCGGCGTTGCCGGCGGCGCGATTCCAGCAATTGACAATGGCCACCCGAAAACCGCCGGGGGGCATGGCGTGGCGCTCGGGCGCCCAGTGCTCGTGGAAAGTGATCTGCAGGCTCGAGACGCCGGGCATGGCGACGATCTCGTCCTGCAGCTTCGTGGGCGGATGGCGATACCGTCGCCCATGCGGCGAGAACAGCACCACGCTGTAGCCGGTGCGCCGCTTGCTGTCGTCGAATTCCCAGATGTGATCCTTGTAGAGCCGCACCAAAGCCGCTACCCACGGATCGCCCCCATAGAGATCGGGCCACTGGTCCGCGAAGCGCAGATGCACCTCGATGATGCGCGCGCCAATCGTCTCGAGATTGACGATGCCGCTATAACCCTTGAGATGCTCGCGGCTCCATTGCCTGACCCAGCCCTCGACCGCCGGATTGTGGCCGGCACCGATCTCCCAGCAGTCGAACGTCCCCTGCTCGCCGGTGACGCCATGGGCGTGCCGCCACCATTTCGGCTCGCCGTCAATTACCACGACGTCACTGCTCACATGGTCGCCCTCCAGCAGGGTCGTCCAGAAATGTCCCGGTCGATATGCGGCGATGTAGTCCGATTCAGAATGCAGGGGGCGGCTGCCCACGCCCATCCCTTTCAGGTTGTAGATCGGCTTGGAAAAGACCGGATAGTTCGGAGGGTTAACGCCATGCGGCGCTGCCTCGAGCCCCTGGCTCAACGCCACGGCGAGCTTGTCGTAGACCCAGCGGTGGTTGGGGTTCCACAACCAGGCGTCGCAGTCCTCAGTCGGGATGAAGACGTCGTCGGGACAGGGGACCCGCGTGAAATACTGGGTACGCCAGGGATCGATTTCGCAAACCGGCACGTTCTTTCCCTTCTCCGGTACGGAGACAACGCTAACATAGGTCCGGCAACCGGGTATTCTCAGCTCGCGTTAGTCGCGATGCGGAGGTGTCGTGCCGAAACTGACAACGCGTAGCGTGCCCGCGCACGCCCTCCCGCTGCTCGACCGGTTCCGAAGGGTTCGTCGCCAGACCGAAGCGCTTGCCGAACCTCTCTCTCCCGAAGACCAGACCGTCCAGTCGATGCCCGACGCCAGCCCGACCAAGTGGCATCTGGCGCACACCACGTGGTTCTTCGAAACCTTTGTGCTCAAGCCCCGGCTCCCCCACTATCGCGCATTCGAGCCCGCCTACGAGTACCTGTTCAACTCCTACTACGAGGCGGTCGGTCCACGTCATCCGCGGCCCCAGCGCGGCCTGATCACCCGGCCCGGTGTCGGTGAGATCCTCGCCTATCGCCGATCCGTCACCGAGGCGATGGCCGAGCTGATCGGGTCGAACCGCAGCGAGGAGACCGGACTGATCGAACTCGGGCTACACCACGAGCAGCAGCATCAGGAGTTGATCCTGATGGATATCAAGCACGCGCTGTCGCTGAACCCGCTGTTCCCGGCCTATGCCCCGGAGCGCGCGCCAAAAGCCTCGGGTGCGTCGCTGGGCTGGATCGACTTCGAGGGCGGGCTGGTCGAGACCGGGCACGCGGGCGAGGGGTTTGCGTTCGACAACGAGGGCCCGCGCCATCGCTCGTGGGTCGATCCGTTTGCGCTGGCGACGCGCCTCGTCACCTGCGGCGAGTACCAGGCCTTCGTCGACGAGGGCGGCTATCGCCGGCCGGAGTTCTGGCTGTCGGCCGGGTGGGATCTCGTGAAGCAGCGCGGCTGGCAAGCGCCGCTCTATTGGCACGAGGACGGCATCTTCACGCTCGCCGGCCTGCGGCCGCGGCGTGCCGAAGAGCCGGTCTGTCATGTCAGTTTCTACGAGGCGGCGGCGTACGCCAAGTGGGCCGGCAAGCGCCTGCCGCGCGAGGAGGAGTGGGAGCTTGCCGCGCCTGACGTTACGTCGTGTGCCAGCATGGTGGGCGCCAACATGCTCGATGCCCGCCACCTTCATCCGGTGCCGGCGCACAGCGAAGGACTCGCGCAGATGATCGGCGACGTGTGGGAGTGGACCGCCAGCCCCTACGTCGCCTACCCGGGATTTCGCGAGCCGCCGGGCGCGATTGGCGAGTACAACGGCAAATTCATGGCCAACCAGATGGTGCTGCGTGGCGGGTGCGCGGCGACTCCGCGAGACCATATCCGTGCGACCTATCGCAACTTCTTTCCGCCGGACGCGCGCTGGATGTTCGGGGGGATTCGCCTGGCAGAGGATCTCCGATGAACGGTCCACTTGTTGGTCTCAAGGTCGAGGAGACGGCCGACCGCGAGGAGTTCCGTCGCGCGGTGCTGGACGGGCTGTCGGCGCGCCCGCGCGCCATCCCGGCGAAGTTCCTGTACGACGCCCGCGGCTCGGCACTGTTCGACGAGATCTGCGAGCTGCCGGAGTACTATCTCACCCGCACCGAGACCGAGATCCTGAAGCAGCGCGCCGCCGAGATCGGCCGGCGTGCAGGGCCGGGCTGCGCGCTGATCGAGTTCGGCAGCGGCTCGAGCGTGAAGTCGCGGCTCTTGATCGACGCGCTGCCGGAACTCGCGCTCTACGCGCCGATCGACATCTCGCGAGAGCACCTCGATGCGACGGCATCCCAACTGCGTCGCGACTATCCGAACCTGAAGGTCGACCCGGTATGCGCCGACTTCATGGGGCCGGTGCCGCCAATCGAGAGCAGAGGACGCCGCCTGGGATTCTTTCCGGGCTCGACGATCGGCAACCTCACGACCGGGGAGGCGACGGCGTTCCTGCGCAACGTGCGGGCTCTGGTCGGCGACGATGGTGCGCTGGTGCTGGGCGCGGACCTCAAGAAGGACCCGCAGCGTCTGCACGACGCCTACAACGACCAGGCCGGTGTCACGGCGGCGTTCACGCTCAACCTGCTGCGGCGGATGAACCGAGAGCTGCAGGCCACGTTCGACCTGTCCGCCTTCGCGCACGAGGCCTTCTATGACGAGGCCGAGGGCCGGATCGAGATCTACTTCCGCAGCCTCAGGCAACAGACGGTGACGGTGGCGGGCCAGCGCTTCGAGTTCGCTGCCGGTGAGCGCGTGCACACCGAGTATTCGTACAAGTACGACGCGGACGATCTGGCAGGCCTGGCGGAGGCCGGTGGCTTCCGCCTCGCCGACATCTGGACCGATCCCGAGCGGCTGTTCGCGGTCGCCTATCTGGAAAGCATCCGCCGCACATAGGAAAGGGCCCTGTCCGGAGGCAGGGCCCTGGAAGAGGCAGCCCGCCCTAGAGGGACTCTAGGGCGGGCATGAATGACCAGGCGGGGAGGGTGGCATCGCAGAGCGGGGGGCAGGGGCGACGCCAAGTGACCCGGTCACATGCAGACAACGACACGGCCAGCGGATTGGTTGCGAAGCATCCTGGGAAAGTTCAAAAAACCTGACTAATCTCCCCAAGGACTTTGAGGAAAAGAGCTTTTCTCCCTGTTCCCAACGACTTGGCCGGGCGAGTACGAACCTGCCCGGAGCCTCGCAGGCTTCAGAGCGGATGCCACCAGCGGCCGGCAAGCACGACGCCTGCCGCTATCAGGCGCTTATCCCCAACCAGCCGCTCGCCGATGCAATCGGTGTAGTCGAACTGACCGCTCTTCTCGTCGAGCACGGTCGCCTCGCCGACGCTTCCAACCCGCAGCGTTCCGAGATCGGGCCGTTTGATCGCCGCCGCCGGGTTCACGGTGGCGAGCTTGATCACGGTGGAGAGATCGATGCCGAGGCACAGGAACTTCGACATCGTCGTCAGCAGGTCGAAGGCCGGTCCCTCGATGGAAACGGCATGCACGTCCGACGAGATCACGTCCGGCAGGAAGCCGGCGGCCAGCATCGCGCGCGTGGTGCCGAAGCCGAACGAGCCGCCGCCGTGGCCGATATCGAAGATGACGCCGCGGTCGCGCGCCGCCAGGATCTCGTCGCGCACACGGCCGTCGGCACGCACCGGGGCATTCGGGAATGGACGGAAGCAGTGGGTGAGGATGTCGCCGCGTCGGAGCTGGCTCACGACCTCGTGACGGGCGGGCGGCGGGTTGTCGAGATGCGCCATCACCGGCAGCCCGGTCTCCTCGGCGACGTCGAGCGCCATGTAGAGCGGCTGGGCGCCGGAGTTGCCGCTCGCCGACTTCCCGACACGCACCTTGATGCCGAGGATCAGGTCCTTGTGCTCGCGCGCGACCCGCACCGCTTCCCGCGGGTCGATCAAGCGCATGTCCGCGCTCTCGCCCACCATCACCGTCTTGGAGAAGGCGAAGATGCCGGGAAACGAGACGTTCATGTAAGGCAGGATGCGGACTGGCGACGGCTCGATCACGTGGCGGCGGAAGCCGTGGAAGTTGCCCGGCCCGGCGCTGCCGGCATCGATGAAGGTGGTGACGCCGCCGGTGCGGGCCAGCAGCTCGGCCTCGACGCCGAGCGAGGTGCCGCCCCAGTAGACGTGGGTGTGCAGGTCGATCAGGCCAGGCGTGACGATCTTGCCTCTGAGATCGCGCACATCCTGGCCGTCGAGGTCGCCGCCGACCGCCGAAACCTTGCCATCGGCGAATGCGATATCCATCACCTTGTCGATCGCCTGCGACGGATCGATCAGCCGTCCGCCCTTCAACACCAGATCGTTCATTGAATCACCTCGACACTCGAATTCCTCTCCCCCGCCGGGAACCGGCATGAACCTACCCTAGCGGGCGAGAGGAGTCCGGATAACACGTTCGAGGCCGAGCCAGTCGGCCATCAGGCGCAGCTCGTCGCGGAGCGGTTCCTCGACCTTCCGCTTGTCGATGCCCGGCTCGACATGCGCCTTGGCCAGCAGCGCACCGTTGGCGCGGTCGGCCTTGAGATCGACGCGGCCCACCAGCCGCTCGCCGAGCAGGAAGGGCAATACGTAATAGCCGTAATTGCGCTTGTTCAGCGGCGTGTAGATCTCGATGCGGTAGAAGAAGTCGAAGATGCGGTGCGTACGGTCGCGCTCCCACACCAGCGGATCGAACGGCGCCAAAAGTGCCCGCGCCTCGACCCGCCGCGGCATCCGTGCCTGCGGATCGAGATACGCCGGGCGGTTCCAGCCCTCGACCGTCACCGGCAGCAGCTCGCCCGCCTCCACCAGTTCGGCGAGCCGCGCCTTGGTATCGGCGACACCGAGGCGGAAGTAGTCGCGCAGGTCGAACTCGGTCGCCACGCCCAGCGCCCGGGCCGACCGGCGGAGCAGCTCGCGCTGGGCCTCCTCGGCCACCGGCGTCGGCCGCTTCAGCACCTCGACCGGCAGCACGCGCTCGGTGAGATCATAGACGCGCTCGAAGTTGCCGCGCCGCGTCGCGGTCGTGACCTCGCCGGCGAAGAACAGCCATTCGACGGCATACTTGCCGTCGCTCCAGCCCCACCAGGCGCCGCGGGCCTTGCCGCCGTTGTTGAGGTCGGATGCGGCGAGCGGCCCGCGATCGGCGATCTCGCGCCGCACCTCGTCGATGAAGGCCGTCTTCTCCTTCCGGAAGAGATGCAATTTGCCCTTGCCGTCGCCGGCGTTGCTGGCCGCACGCTGCATGCGCCAGCGCAGCAGCGGATGGCTGTCGATCGGCAGCAGCGAGGCCTCGTGCGCCCAGAACTCGAACAGCCGGCGCTGGCTCTTGCGGCCCCAGGCGGCGCGATCGAGCAAAGCCTGTGAGTAATTGCCGAGCCGCGAGAACAGCGGCAGGTAGTGTGCGCGTGCGAGCACGTTCACCGAATCGATCTGCAGCAAACCCAGCCGCTCGATGCAGCGCTGCATCCGGCCGGCATTCACCGCCTGCAGTCGCGCCGTACCGAAGCCCGACGCTGCGAGCGCAATGCGTCGAGCCGCGTCGGCCGACAGTTTCTCGCGCCTCGCTCTCATCCTTGGTACGCTAGCCCGACATGTCGTTGGAAAGCGACCTCTATGCGCCGGTCAAGGCGCTGCTGGAAGGGCAGGGATACTCCGTCAAGGGCGAGGTCAGGGGCTGCGACGTCGTGGCCGTGCGCGGCGTGGAACCGCCCATCATCGTCGAGCTCAAGCGCGCATTCGGCATCGCCGTGGTGCTGCAGGGCGTCAGCCGCCTCGCAATCTCCGACCACGTCTACCTCGCGGTCGGCGCCTGGCCCAACAACATCCGCAATGTCCGCAAGCTCTGCCGCCGGCTCGGGCTCGGCCTCATCGTCGTGATGAAGGGCCGGGCCGACGTCCTGCTCGATCCCGCGCCGCCGCCGGTCAAGCCGCGCAAGGACAAGCGCAGGCTTGGCAGGCTGCTGGGCGAGCATGCGCGCCGGGTCGGCGATCCCACCCTTGGCGGCTCCTCGACCAGGGTGCCGCTGATGACCGCCTACCGGCAGGAGGCGCTGCGCTGCGCGGGCTTCCTCGCCAAGAACGGGCCGATGAAGGTCGCCGCCATCCGGCTCGCGGCCGATGCGCCCAAGGCGGCGGCGATCCTGTCGGCTGACCATTACGGCTGGTTCGAGCGCACGGAGCGCGGCATCTACGCGCTCACCCCCAAAGGCCGCGAAGGCTTGCAACAACATGGCTGGAAGGAGCCCTCGTGACGCGTGCGCTCAAGACCCTGGCGAAGCAGGGCTGGCACAGCGCCTTCCGCCTGCTGCAGCGCACGGGCGTGAACCTGCTGCCCGAGCATTTCTACTCGGCCGTGCCCAACCTCCGCGAGCTCGAGCGCCGCCAGGACTGGCGCAGGCCGCGCAGCATGCACGGCATCGGCCAGCGCGACCTCGACGGCCAATTGGCGTTGCTCGGCGAGTGGTTGCGGCCGCACCAGCAGATCCTGCAGAGCCGCTCGGTCCATCGCGAGGGCTTCGTCGGCGGCGGCTCGGACGGCGGCTACGGCGAGATCGAGGCCGAGGTGCTGTACGGCTTCGTCGCCACCACCATGCCCAGCCGCGTGACCCAGGTCGGCTGCGGCGTCAGCACCGCGATCGTGCTCGCGGCGGCAGAGCGCGCGCCCTACAAGCCCGAGATCGTCTGCCTCGAGCCCTATCCCAGCGCCTGGCTCCGGGCACGAAACGACGAGGGCCGCATCCGCCTGGTGCCGCAGATGGCGCAGACGCTCGATCCCGCCGCGGTCGCCGATCTCGGCGAGGGCGATCTCATGTTCATCGACTCGACCCATGCGGTGAAGCCCGGCAGCGAGGTCAACTGGCTCATCCACGAGGTGCTGCCGCGTCTGCGGCCCGGCGTGTGGGTGCACTTCCACGACATCTACTTCCCCTACGACTACGCGCGCGACACGCTCGACGGCGACATGCTGTTCCCGCAGGAGTCGGGGCTGCTCTACGCCTTCCTCGCCGGCAATCCGCGCTTCCGCATCGAGGTCGGCCTGAGCCTGCTGCACTACGCGCGCCCGCAGGCGCTCGCGGCGCTGATGCCGAAGTACAGGCCCGCGCCCAATGCCGACGGCCTGCGCGCGGGCGAGGGCCATTTCCCGAGTGCGTGCTGGCTGAGAGTGATCGCATGAGCAACGACAACTGGGGCTGGCGGGCCCGCATCGGCATGTTCATCGTCGGCAACGAGGCGGTGCCCGAGGCCGAATGGTGGGCGATGGCGCCAGCGGGCGTGTCGGTCCACGCTGCGCGCGTGACGGCGCGGGCGCCGTGGGCGCGCTGGAACGCCGACCGGAGCGCCGTCGCGCTGGACGACGACCTCGCGCGGGGGGCCAAGCAGTTCGCGGCGATGAAGCTCTCGGCCGTCACGGTCGGCCACAGCTCGAGCAGCATGATGGGCGGCACGGGCTGGGACGACGCAACGATCGAGGCACTGAAGCCGGTAGTGGGTGCGGGGCCGTTCCTCACCACCAACGGGCTCGACACGCAGGCGGCGCTCAGGGCGTTGCATGTGCGCCGGCCGTTCCTGGTGCTGCCACCCTGGTACAACGACGAGACGGTGACAGCGGGCGTGCGCTACTACGAGGAGGCGGGCCTCGGTCCGGCCGGCCATCACCGCTACGACCCCGGCCGCAAGTGGCGCGACCTTGCGCCCAACGAGCTGGTGCCGCAGGGCGCGGGCTTCGCGCAGGAGGTCGAGCCGCTCTACGTGCAGATCCGAGGCCTCTGCCCGCCCGACGCCGATGGCGTGCTGATCGCCGGCACCGGCTTCCGTTGCGTGGCAATCCTCGACGCGCTCGAGCAGGATCTCGGTCGTCCCGTGGTGTCGGCCAACCAGGCGAGCCTGTGGCACTGCCTGCGCACCGCCGGCGTGCGAACGGGGGTCGAGGGCTACGGCAGCCTGCTGCGGGTATGAGCCTCCGTCAGCACAGCAGAGGGTGGCGGTTGGGCGGCATCCCACGCCGACGGCATCATGGTTACGCGAAGCAAGCCCAGTAGAGGGCGACAGCCACGATCCCGACAGCAGCCAGTCCCAAACCCAGACGCAGCTTGGCGTCCCCGTCCGCCGCGCGCAACGACGCCTCGTGCAGATCCCGCGGTACGCCGAGTGGCGGCACGGGATCGAACAGGCGCACGAGTCGGTCGAGCAACGACAATTGCATCAGGGTCATTCTTAGTGTGTCTACCTTACGGCGGCCTGTCACCGTGGGGATCGTATTGGGTCTGCGGCAGCCCGGTGGAGTGCTTGGTCGAACGCGACGACTCCGGCGCTATCTTCATCGTCCTGCTGCGCCGTGAACTTCAATTTTCATCGAGGGCTGGCGTCGCCAAGCCCCTTTGACTTTGCAAGGGGATGACGGTGGACTGGCCACAATCATAAGCGCATGTCGGGGGAGTTCTCTGTCGCTGTTCCTGAACTGGCTGGTCCGGGGCCTCACGATCGTTGGCGGGGTGCTCGCCGTGACGCTCGGCTGGCCGATCGCGCAGGCGGCGTGGCAGGCACAGCGGGCGGACGACGTATTCTACAATCTGCGCACCGATCATGCGGTCGGTCGCAAGGCGGTCGACGGCGGTCTCGACGGGCTCAGCCGTGCGATCGAGCTCGATCGCGTGCCGACGCGCTTCCTCCTGCGCTCGGACCTGCTGGCCAGCGCCGCGCTCGACCCGGGTCTCACGCTCGATGCGGCAACGCGCAGGGACTGGCTGAACCGCGCCCGCGACGACCTGGTCGTCGGACTTGCCGGCGCCCCTGCACATGGGGTCGCCTGGCTGCGGCTGGCCGCGATCGAGCTCGATCTCTACGGCGCATCGCGGCGGGTGATCGCGCTGATGTTCACCTCGATGGACATGGCCGCCCGCCTGCCGCAGACGTGGGAATCGCGCATGCGCGTGATCCTCGACTGCTGGCCATACTTCACCGACGCCGAGAAGGAGCGGCTGCGCGCCTACATCGTGATGACCTGGCGGCAATCGAAGGGCGACCGGCGGCTGTTCGGCTACGTCACGCGTTCGGCGGCCGACCATGCGATCCTCACCTGGTTCCTGCGCGACGAGCCCGGCGCGCCGCAGGAGCTGGCCGACATCATCAAGCGCGTGAACAAACAATGAGTGGGCAGGAGCAGCGGCACCGGCGGCGGCGCTCGCGGCGCCGGCGGCGGACATGGGATGCGGAGGAGGGCCGCCCGGAGGTCGGCCGCGTCGACTGGCCGCGCTTCATGCTGATGATCGCCAACGGCCTGGTGCTGCTGGCCTTCCTGCTGCTGATCGTGCTGGCGCCGCTGCCGCTCGGCGCCAACCGCGAGTGGGCATGGGCCCCGATCCTGGTCGGGCTGGGCGGGCTTTCGCTGCTGGTGGCGCTCGGGCTCGGCAATCCGCGCGGCTTCAGCGTCGAGCCGGAGGAGCGCTGGCCGCTGCTCATGCTGCTGCTGTGCTTCCTCGCCTTCACCTTCGTGGGACTCTTGCAGGTCTCCAACTACGCTCCGCCGGTCGGCAGTGCGGAGTTCTACGCCCGCGCCCGCGCGTTGCTCGGCCAGGCGCACGATGTCGTGCCGACGCTGTCGGTCGACCAGACGCGCAACGCGCTGCTGCGCGGGCTCGCCTGCGTGCTGATCTTCGTGCTCGCCCGCGCGTTGTTCCGCGAGCCCGGCCGCGCACGCTGGCTGCTCTACGCCTTCCTCCTGAGCGCGGTGATGGTGATGGCCTATGCGCTCGCCGCCCAGATTTCCACCGGCGGCTGCTATGTCGGCACGCTGCTGAAGAAACAGGGCGACTACACCAACGACCGCTGCCTGATGTCGGGCACGTTCGCCAACAGCAATTCGTTCGGCTGCTTCGCGGGCATGGCGCTCGCCGCCGCGGTCGCTCTGGTGCTGCAGGAACGCCGTCGCCGTCGCGCCCTCGAGGCCGAGGACGATGACTCCAACCCGGCCGACCAGTTCCTGCGCAAGATGGCCGGCGGCACGCCGATCTATCTTGCGCTCGCGCTGCTGTTCCTCGGCGCGCAGCTCTTCTCGTCCTCTCGTGCGGCCTTCGCCGCTACCGTGACGATGATGGCTGTCCTGCTGTTCCTGTCGATGCGCGGCCGCTGGCGCTCGGGCGCCCACATCCGCCGCACGATGATCGCCGGCGGCGCGATCGGGCTGGTCGTTCTGCTGATCGCGGGCGGAGCGATGCTGCGCAAGGTCTCGCTGCTGTCGGAGGTCGGCAACTTCAACCGCACCATCATCTGGCAGAGTTCCATCCGAGCCGCCCAGGGATCGCCGTGGCTGGGCTGGGGGCTCGGCACTTACACCAATATCTACGCCGCCTATCAGCCGGCCGAGATACGCCAGGCCAATGACAAGGCCCATTCGACCCCGATCGAGTTGTTCGTCGAGGCGGGCTGGCTCGGGCTGGTTCCTGGCGTCCTGCTGGTCGTGGTCCCGTGGGGCATCTGCCTGCTTGGCGCCTGGCGCCGGCGGCGGCACCGGTACCTGATGGTGGCGGCCGTGGCGGTGCCCGGCATTGCCATCGTGCATTCCTGCGTGGACTTCAGCCTGCAGATTCCCGCCATCGCCTATGTTTCAGCGGCCTTCCTGGGCATGGGCTGGGCCCAGACATTTTATCGCACGCCGCCGGCAACTGCTGTCTTTACGGAGGCAGAGGAATAAACTAATCACATTCCGGGTGCAGTCAGTGTGTGTGGGAAGCACGAAACCTGGGTTACAATTTGGAGTGTTTTTGCAGCGTCCGGGCGGGGTAGACCTTCGCGCCGGGACGGCGGCGTCTCGCCCCCGGAAGGAGACTGTTTTGCACGAAGCGATGCCGGCGGGGGCCGCACAGCCTCCCCGGGCTGAAGCGGAGTCGTCTCGCGGCAAGCCGGCCATCCGGTCGGCGCCCGAGCGATTCTTCGAGACGTGGCTCGACGCGCTGGGCGGGTTCCTGTTCAGCGTCGTGCTGCCAATTCCGTTCTATGCCACCGGCGAGCCGTTCGCGAAGGGCATCGGCGCCACCGAGCAGACCATCCTTTCGACCGCCGTCGCCTACGTGATCGTGTGGTACTGCGGGCGTCGCCTCGATGCCTTCCCGCGGGCCACCCTGCAAGGCAACGTGGGCTACGTCGCCCCGGTCGCCGCCATCGCCTATGCCGCCATCGCCGTGCTGCTGCTGCTGCTGCGCTCCGACTATTCGCGCGTCCAGCTGTTCGGCTCGGGCTTGCTCACCATCGTGTGGATGGCCTTCGTCGCGCAGCTGCGCGCCCGCTACCTGATCCGCGACTACGCCGTCGTGCCGTCGAGCCTCTTGCCGCAGATGCCCGAGACGTCGGCCTGTCGCTGGCTGACCTACGAGGAGGTGGAGGCGGCGGGCCTGCGGGTCGATGCGATGATCGCCGATCTCGGTCCCGATCTCACCGAGGCGCAGGTTTCGGCTCTGGCCGCTGCGGCGATCGCCGGCGTCCCGGTGCTCGACCGCCGTTACATCGTCGAGACGATGACCGGCCGCACGCCGCTCGGCGGACTGACGCCCAACGAATTCGGTGCGCTGCTGCCGTCGCGCCAGTACCTGGTGATCCGGCGCGGCCTCGAGCTGCTGCTGACCGTGCTGGTGCTGCCGATCCTCCTGCCGGTCATCGCCGTCGTGGCGCTGCTGGTGCGACTCGACAGCTCGGGGCCGATCTTCTTCCTGCAGAACCGCGTCGGCCGGCGCGGCCGCGTGTTCCGCATGGTCAAGTTCCGCACCATGCATCACAACGCCGGCGGGCCGAGCTTCACCACGACCGGCGACAAGCGTGTGACGCGAATCGGCGGCGTGCTGCGCCGCTACCGGCTCGACGAGGTGCCGCAACTGGTCAACGTGCTCCGTGGCGACATGAGTTGGGTGGGGCCGCGCCCCGAGGCGCTGACGCTCGACGAGGAATATGTGCGCGACATCCCGCATTTTGCCCTCCGCGGCATCGTGCGGCCGGGCGTAACCGGCTGGGCGCAGATCAACCAGGGCTATGCGCACGAGGCCGAGGAAATGCGCCACAAGCTGGAGTACGATCTCTACTACCTGAAGCACTGCTCGTTGTGGCTGGATGTCATGATCGTCCTGCGCACCTTCGCCGTTCTGCTCGGCGGCGCCGGTGCGCGCTAGGCCGCTGACCCTTCGCTCCCGATCATGTGCGGCATAGCCGGCCTCTACGCCTATCTCGACGTCGCCCCGCCGGTCGACCGCGCCGAGCTTGCGCGCATGAACGCGCGCATGGCGCCGCGCGGGCCCGACGGCAGCGGCGACTGGTTCTCCGCCGACGGCCGCGTCGGCTTCACCCATCGCCGGCTTGCGATCATCGATCTCAGCGAGCGCGGCGCGCAGCCGATGCACAGCGCCGATGGATCGCTGACGATCACGTTCAACGGCGAGATCTACAACTACAAGGAGCTCAAGGCCGGGCTCGAGGCGAAGGGCCACCGCTTTCGCTCCGAGTCGGACACCGAGGTGCTGCTGCAGCTCTATGCCGACCGCGGCCCGTCGATGGTCGAGGCGCTGCGCGGCATGTTCGCCTTCGGACTGTGGGATTCGCGGACCCGGCAGCTCCTGCTGGCGCGCGATCCGCTCGGCATCAAGCCGCTCTACTATGCCGACGACGGCTGGACGTTTCGCTTCGCCTCGCAGGCCAAGGCGCTGCTCGCGGGCGGCGCCGTCAGCCGCGATCCCGACCCGGCCGGTATCGTCGGATTCCACCTGCTGGGCAGCGTACCCGAGCCCTTCACCGTGTGGCGCGGCATCCGCTCGGTGCCGTCGGGCGCCACGGTGATCGTCGATGCCGCCGGCCCCAACGCGCCGCAGGTCTACTACAGCGTCGCCCAATCGCTCGGCCGCCGCACCGGCAATGGCATGAAGGCCGAGGCCGCACGCCAGCAGATGAGCGCGGCGGTGCACGACTCGGTGCGCCACCATCTGGTGGCCGACGTGCCGGTCGCGGTGTTCCTCTCCGCCGGCCTCGATTCCGGTGCGCTACTCGGCACGATGGCCGAGCTCGGCGTGCGCGACACGCTTGCCGTCACGCTCAGCTTCGCCGAGTTCAGGGGCGATCGTCACGACGAGGCGCCGATCGCCGCCGAGGTCGCGCAGCGCTACGGCGCGCGCCACGTCGTGCGCACCGTCGATCGCGCCGAATTCGAACGCGACCTGCCGGCGATCCTCGACGCGATGGACCTGCCGACCATCGACGGCATCAACACCTGGTTCGTTGCCAAGGCTGCACGCGAGGCCGGCATCAAGGTCGCGCTGAGCGGGCTGGGCGCCGACGAATGCTTCGGCGGCTATCCGTCGTTCAAGGACGTGCCGCGCAGCGTGCACCTGCTGCGGCCGTTCCGATTCATTCCGGGCCTCGGCGGGCTGGTGCGCCGGCTGATGTCGTCGACCATCGCCTCGGGCGCGCGACTGCATCCGAAGTCGGCCGGCGTGCTGCAGTATGGCGGCGACTGGGCCGGTGCCTACCTGCTCCGGCGCAGCGTCTACATGCCGTGGGAGCTCGACCACTTGCTCGACCCCGCATTGGTGGAGGAGGGGTTGCGCCGTCTCGCGCCGCTCAGTCACATCGCCAACGAGCTGCAGGCCGGCCGTCCGCTCGGCGACTTCGATCGCGTCGCCGCGCTCGAGACCTCGCTCTACATGCGCAACCAGCTGCTGCGCGACGCCGACTGGGCCGGCATGGCCAACTCGATCGAGATCCGTGTGCCGTACGTGGATCCGTTCTTCCTTGCCGCCCTGCCGCCGGGTGACGTGCTCGCGCAGATCAAGGCCAAGGAAGCCGTCGCTGACGTGCCGCTGCCCCCGCTGCCCGATGTCAGCCGCAACCGCGCCAAGACCGGCTTCGTGACGCCGGTTGGCCGATGGATGCGCGAGGCGAGCGGCGCCAATGAGGAAGTCTCCTTCTCCAATGCCTCGCGCGCCTGGGCGCTACGCGTCTGGCGGGCCGGCTGGACCGGCTCGGCGGCGGCCTGATCCATGGCCGTTCGCATGCTCGCGCTCGTCAGCGATTGCTACGGCATCGGTGGCGGCATTGCCCGCTACAACCAGGACCTGTTCGAAGGCCTGGCCGCAAGCGGTGCGGACATCGTCGTGCTGCCGCGCCACGGCAATCTCGCGGGCGTTGCGCTGCCCAGGGGCATTCGCCAGGAGCCGGCGATCTTCAGCCGGTTGCGCTATCCGCTGGCGGCTCTCTGGCTCGCCTGGCGCAAAGGTCCGTTCGACGTCGTGTTCTGCGGCCATGCCTACATGGCGCCGATCGCCTGGGCTGTCGCGCGACTCTCGAGGGCGCGCTACTGGCTGCAGACCCATGGCGCCGAGATCTGGAAGACGCGTCCCGTTCTGTTGCGCCACGCGATCGAAGCGGCCGATCTCGTGACGACCGTGAGCCGCGGCACGCGTCACAGCCTCCTCGGCTGGGTCGACCTGCCGCCGGATCGCGTGCGCGTCCTGCCCGACACGGTGCAGGACAAGTTCGTGCCCGGTCCCGTGCCGGAGGGCCTGCGCGAGCGCATGGCATTGGGAGCGGGGCCGATCCTGCTCACGGTCGGGCGACTTTCCGCCGGCGAGCGCTACAAGGGCCACGAAGAAGTGTTCGCGGCGCTGCCGGAACTGCGCAAGCGGTTCCCGACGCTTGTCCATCTGGTCGCCGGCAGCGGCGACGATCGCGCCCACATGGAGCGGCGGGCGCGCGAGCTGGCGGGTCCGGATGTGGTGCGCTTCCTGGGCTTCGTGCCGGAGGAGGAGTTGCTCGACCTCTATCGCTTGGCGGATCTCTACGTCATGCCGAGCACCGAGGAGGGCTTCGGTATCGTCTATCTCGAGGCTGCCGGCTGCGGCCTCCGTGTGGTGGGCGGTATCGGTGGCGGCAGCGCCGATGCCGTGCCCAATGAAAAGGTCGGCGTGCTGGTCGATCCTTCAGACGAGGCGGCGTTGATAGCCGCGATCGTCGATCAGCTCGGCCGCGGTCGCGTTGACCCCGCGGCAGTCGAGCCCTACCGCCGCAATCATTTCACCGAGGCGGCGCGCCGGCTGCTGGTCCGGCTCGTTGCGCGAGGCCGATAGACCCTCATGGCCCGCAGCGTCTGCATCGTCAGCCCCGGCAACCCAGCCGCCAACCCGCGCATCCTCAAGGAAGCCGACGCTTTGCACGAGGCCGGCTACGCCGTAACCGTCGTCGTATCGGACTACTCGACCGGCCTGCGCGGCTTCGACGCCGAGATCGCCAGTCGCGCGCCGTGGAAAATCGTGCGCGCGCGGCGCTCCCGGGCCGAGCGCTATGTCAGCGCTGCCGCGCGGCTCGTCGCCAGACTGGCCGACGGATTGGGCGGGGAATCCTCGCCGGCCATCGCCGCGCGTGCCTATGGCGGCCCGATCGGACCGCTGCAGCAGGCCGCTGCCTCCGTGCCGGCCGATCTCTATATCGGCCACTACATTGGCGGCCTGCATGCCGCGGGCAGCGCCGCGCGGCAGCACCAGGCACTGCTGGGCTTCGATGCCGAGGATTTTCATTCCGGCGAAGAACGCGACGACTGGCGCACCGGGATCGTGCGGGTGGTCGAACTCGAGTGGCTGCCGCGCTGCCGGCATTTCACGGCCGCCGCGCCGCTGATCGGGAAGGCCTATGCCGAGCGCTACGATCTCGCTCAGCCAGCGACGGTGCTGAACGTCTTTCCGCTCAGGATGGCGCCTGCACAGGTGGTCGCGCCGCCTCGCGCCGGCGTGCCGCTGCGCGCCTACTGGTTCTCGCAAACGATTGGCCTTGATCGCGGGCTTCAGCCGTTCCTGCAGGGCATGGCCAAGGCGAACGCGCAGATCGAGCTGGAGCTGCGCGGCGACGATCGCTGGGGCCATGGCTCGACCCTGCTGGCAATGGCGAGGGATCTCGGCATCGGCGATCGTGTGCGGCTGCTGCCCATGGCTGCGCCGGAGGAGATGGTGCGGCTCGCGGCCGCCTACGATCTCGGTCTGTCACTGGAGACCGATGTCAGCGAGAACCGCCAGCTCTGCCTCACCAACAAGATCTTCACCTACCTGCTCGCCGGCGTGCCGGTGGTGATGAGCGACACGCCGGCGCAACGCCAGCTCGCCACCGATCTCGGCGAGGCCGCGGCGCTCGTCCCGCTTTCCGATCCGCCGGTCATTGCTGCCGCAATCGACCGGTTGGCGGCGAGGCTCGATGCCGCCAAGGCGCATGCCGCACGTCTCGGCCATCAGCGCTACAATTGGGACGTGGAGAAAAAGGCCCTGCTCGCCTCGGTCGACCGAGCGTTCGCGGAGGGATCATGCCGTCGCTGAAGCAGCGCCTCGGCGCGTGGCTGAAGCCGCGGCTGCCGGTCAATCCTTGGGTCTTCATGACCGTCCGGGTCGAATCCAACGCGTTCCTGACCCGGATGCTCAATCGTATCCTACCCGGTCGCATCGCCCAGCGCCGCGCCCTCGAGCAGAGGCGCGACCTGCTGGTGAACATCGGCTGTGGCCCGTTCGGCCAGGAGGGTTGGGTCAATCTCGATCTCTTCCCGGCACCGGGCGTGACCATGCGCGTCGATGCCCGCTGGGGCCTGCCGCTCGCCGACGGCGCCGCCAAGGGCATCCACGTCGAGCACTACTTCGAGCATCTCGAACCGACCATCGAACGGCCGCGCTTCCTCGCCGACTGCCGGCGCTGTCTACAGCCGGGCGGCATCCTGCGCATCGTGGTGCCCGACATGCGCAAGTACATCGAGGCGTACCTCGCGCCGGGGTGGGATGTGCTGAACCAGGTCGGCTGTGGCGGCGAGCGCCCTCAGGACACCTTCGCGACCAAGATCGAGGCGCTGAACCACGTGTTCGTCCAGGACGGCGAGCATTATGGCGGCTTCGACGCCGAGTACCTGCGCAACACGCTCGCCAAGGCGGGCTTCGACGACATCGAGCAGGTCGACTGGCGTACCGGCCGCTTTCCCGGCGGCGCGATCGACCGCGAGCAGCACGCGGGCTACTCGCTCTACATGGAGGCGCGCCGCTGATGCGCCTGCTGCTGACCGCCGATCCCGAGATCGAGGTGCCGCCGCGGCTCTATGGCGGCATCGAGCGTATCGTCGACGTGCTGGTGCGCCGCCTGCAGGCCAAGGGCCATCGGGTCGGCCTGGTCGCGCGCGCCGGCTCGACCTGCCCGGCGGACGCTTTCTATCCCTGGCCGGGCCAGCGCTCGCAGTCGAAGGCCGACACGCTGTCGAACAGCATGGCACTGTGGAAGGCTAGGCGCGATTTCCGGCCGGACCTGATCCACAGCTTCTCGCGCATCGCCTATCTGCTACCTCATCTGCGCGGAGCGGTGCCGCTGGTGATGTCGTTCCAGCGCGATCCGACGCCACGGACGGTCGGCCTGGCGGCCAGGCTCGCCGCGCCGGGCAGGCTCATCTTCACCGGCTGCAGCGATTACATTGCCCGCATCGGCCGGCCGAGCGGCGGTGAGTGGCTCGGCATCCACAATTTCGCCGACACCGAGAACCTGCATTTCAGCCCGAGCGTGCCGGCGGATGCGCCGCTGGTGTTCCTGAGCCGCGTCGAGGAGATCAAGGGCGCGCACTGGGCGATCGAGATCGCGCGCCGCACCGGCAACAGGCTGATCATCGCGGGCAACCATTCCGACAGCGGGCCAGAGGGCGAGTACTGGCACAGCAAGATCGCGCCCGAGATCGGCCACGATGGAGTCGAATACGTCGGTCCGGTCGATGACGTGCAGAAGGACAGGCTGCTGGGAGGCGCGCGGGCGATGGTGGTGCCGATCCGCTGGAACGAGCCGTTCGGCATCGTCTTCGCCGAGGCCCTGGCCTGCGGAACGCCGGTGATCTCCTGCCCGACCGGCGCCCTGCCGGAGATCGTGCGGCAGGGCGTCGACGGTTTCCTGATCCAGTCGATCGAGGAGGGCTGCGAAGCCGTCGGCAAGCTCGGCACGATCGATCGCGCCACCTGTCGCCACCGCGCAGTCGAGCACTTCTCCGCCGACGCCGTGCTGGCCCGCTACCTCGAGCTTTACACGCGTTTGGTCGCAAGGAAGGCCGGATGAGCCGGCGCCTCGTCCTGGTGAGCAGCCACTTCGCGCCGTCCAATCTTGTGGGCGGGCATCGTGCGCGGCTGTGGTCGCGTTACCTGCCGGAGTTCGGCTGGGAGCCCACCGTCGTGACCGGCGACCCGCGGCACTACGAGGAGCGGCCCGACCCCGATCTCGAGCGGCTGGTCGCACCGGGACTGGAGGTCGTTCATGCCGCGACCCTCCCGGCGCGGCCGATCAAGCTGGTCGGCGACGTCGGCGTGCGCGCCTTCTGGGGCTGCTACCGCGCCGTCTCCGGGCTGGTTCGGCAGCGGCGGGCCGATTTCCTGCTGGTGACCATCCCGTCGAACTTCCTGGCGCCGCTTGGCAGGCTGGTGCATGGCCGCTTTGGCGTGCCGTTCGGCATCGACTACCAGGATCCCTGGGTGGCGTGGTGGCCGGGCGTCGACCGCAAGTATTCGCGCGCCTGGTGGTCCTACAGGCTCGCGACCTGGCTCGAGCCGTGGTCGGTGCGCGATGCCGCGCTGATCACCGGGATGGCGCCGGGCTACCTCGCCGGCATGCTCGAGCGCAATCCCGAGGTGGCCAGACACGCCGTCGTCGCGACCATGCCGATGGGCAGCGCGCCCGAGGACTATGAGCTGGTGCGGGCGATGCATCGCCCGCCGTTCCTGTTCGATCCCGACGACGGCCGCTTCCATATGATCTATGCGGGCGCTTTGCTGCCCGCCGGCATCGTCGTGCTCGAGGCCTTGCTCGCGGGCCTGCGGGCGCTGCGCGAGCGATCGCCTGCTCTGGCGTCGCGCCTCAAGGTGCATTTCGTCGGCACAGGCACCTCGCCGGACGATCCGAACGGCCATCAGGTCCTGCCGCGCGCCTGCGCCGCCGGCGTCGAGGAGATGGTCGACGAACATCCGCATCGCATCGGCTTCGTCGACACACTCAATCATCTCGAGCAGAGCGGTGCAGTGCTGGTGCTGGGCTCGACCGAGCGGCACTACACACCGTCGAAGGTGTTCCAGGCGATCCTGTCGAAACGGCCGGTCTTTGCGATTCTGCACGCTGAGAGCACGGCGATCGGCATGATCGAACGGGCGAGGGCAGGAAAGGTTCTGCCGCTCACCGAGCAGACCATGCCCGGCCCCGCGGCCGTCGCCGAAGCTCTGCAAGAGCTGATCGAGGCACCGTCTTACGACGCGCGTGCGGTCGACGGCTCGGCGTTCGACTCCCTGTCGGCGCGGGCGTCGGCCAAGGCGTTGGCCGACGCCCTCGACCAGGCCTGTACGCGGAGGGGCGCATGAGCTTGCGCATCGGCTTCCTGGTCAGCCATCCGATCCAGTATTACGCGCCGATCTTCCGCGCGCTCGCCCGGCGCTGCGATCTCACGGTATTTTTCGCCCATCGCCAGACGGCGGAGGGGCAGGCGAAGGCGGGCTACGGTGTCACCTTCCAGTGGGACGTCGATCTGCTGTCGGGCTACGACAGTCACTACCTGACCAACGTGTCGCGCCAGCCCTCGACCGATGTGTTCGCCGGCTGCGATACGCCGGGGATCGCGCAGGAGATCGGGCCGGGGCGTTTCGATGCCTTCCTCGTGCCGGGCTGGGGTCTGAAGTCTTACCTGCAGGCGGCGCGCGCTTGCCGTCGGGCGCGGGTGCCTGTGCTGGTGCGCGGCGATTCGCAACTCGCCAGCCAGCGCGGCGGCGCGCTGCGCATGGCCAAGGCGATGGCGTTCCCCCTGTTTCTCCGCCGCTTCGACGGCTTCCTCTATGTCGGGCTGAGGAATCGCGAGTATTTGCAGCACTACGGCGTTCGGCCGGACCGGCTGTTCTTCTCACCCCACTGCATCGACAACGAAGCCTTCCGCATCGGCAGCGAGGCTGCCCGGGTGAAATCGCCGCGCGACCCGAAGGCGCCGGCAAGGCTTCTGTTTGTCGGCAAGCTCGTCGACAGCAAGCGGCCGCTCGACCTCGTCGAGGCGGCGGCCAGGATTCAGGGCCGTCGCATCGAGGTTGCCTTCGCCGGCGCAGGGGAGGCGGAGGCAAGGCTCAAGCAGGCCGCAGCGGGGCACGGCGTCCCCGCCGTCTTCCATGGGTTCGTCAACCAAAGTGCGTTGCCGGCAGTGTATGCCGGAGCCGATGCGATCGTCTCGCCGTCGGTCGAGACCTGGGGCCTGGTGGTGAACGAGGCGATGGCCTGCGGCCTGCCGGCGGTCGTGTCCGACGCCGTGGGGTGCGGCCCCGATCTGATCGAGGAAGGGCGGACCGGCGCGGTGTTTCCTCTGGGCGATACGACGGCGTTCGCGCGTGCCATCGACCGTGTATTGGCACTCGATCCGGCCCGCAGCCGTGCAGCGATCGCGGCAAAAATGGCGGTCTATTCGCCCGAACGGACGGCACAAGGTATCATGGACGCCGCCGCCGCTGTCGCGGCCGGCCATTATCAACCAGGCGCAAGGCTCTGAGCTCGATGCGACAACCCACTGCAGCTTTCAGGGTCGGCGCCAATGCGCGAAAGCGGGACGTCGAGACACGCCTGGACTATGGATTCCTGAAGCGCTTCTTCCTGTTTTTCGGCATCGCACTCCTGGTGTTCTGTCCATTCACCCGAAATCCGATTGCCTTCGGTGTCGGCGGCTTCTTTCCCTGGGTGCTGATGTTGATCATTGGCCGGCCCAATATGCCGGTTGGCGTCATCTACCTGGTCATATGGCAGTGGGGACAAACCTTCGCGCGAGCCGTGCAAACCCTGCCCGACGGCGAGGCAATTGGAGGCGGCCTGTTCGGCCCGAACGTCGAGCGGGCCTATTGGTACATGCTGGCGAGCGTGCTGGTGCTCGCGCTGTGCATGCGCGCCACGCTCGGTGGCGTGCGAACGCCGACGCCGCAGGATCGGAATTGGCATGCCCGATGGCAGGCCCGTGACTTGATGGTCGTCTACGCCGGCACCCTCGCCCTGTCGATCATCGCTCAGCGGGCCGGTGCTCTCGCCGCCGCGCTCGACCAGCCGCTCCAGGCGGTGGTGCACCTCAAGATCCTGGCGTTGTTCCTGCTGTTCACCAACGTTCTGACGACCGGCAGGGGGGGCCGCTATCTGATCATCGTCATGCTGTTCGAGACGATCACGGGATTCAGCGGCATCCTGTCGGATTTCAAGGCGGTGTTCCTTCTGCTGGCGCTGGCTGCGATTGCCTCGCGCATCCGCTGGACTTTCGCGATGGGCCTCGCCTCGGTGGTATGGTTGGTCGTTCTCACCACTCTCGGCATCTTCTGGTCGGGCGTAAAAGGCGAGTATCGCCAGGTCGCGACCGGCTCGGACGAATCGCAGGCGATCACCGCTTCGCTCAGCGACCGGCTGGGTTATCTGGGCACTCGTGCAATGACGCCGAGTTCGATCAACTGGAACGACGCGGCGTACTCCCTGCTCATCCGCTTCGCCTACGTCGATATCTTCGGTTCGGTCATCACTGTGCAGGAGGCGACGCCGGAGCCGGTCTTCATGCGGCAGTGGGGAGAGGCGCTGAGCCACGTCCTGCAACCGCGATTCCTGTTCCCGAACAAGCCGCCGCTCTCTGATACCGAAGTCTACGTGCGGCTGGCCAAGGGCGATCCGACGGAAGAGATGCGCACAGGCACCTCCATCAGCGTCGGCTATATGGGTGAGAACTTCGCGGATCTGGGCTTTCCCGGCATGCTGGCCGGCATCCTGGTGATCGGGCTGATCGCCGGCGGAATCTATCGCTTCTTCATGAGCCGGCGATTACCCTGGATGGTGCGCGAGGGAACGGTCCTGGTGCTGGTGTACTCGATCGCTCGCGATGGCGTGGAAATCTCGCTGCCCAAGTTGCTGGGCGCGCTCCTGATGGTCACCGCGGTGTTCGTGATCCTCGTGCGCTACGGCTATCCCCGGGTGCTCGAATGGCTCGACCGGCCGCCCCGCGGCAGTCGCAGCACGGTCCGGCGGGCGCGCGCATGAGCGTGGACAATCGTTCGGCGGCGCCGCAGCTCGTGCTCGAGGCCGGGCGCGCCGACCGGCAGTACTGGCAGGACCTGTGGCGCTATCGCGAGCTGCTGTTCATCCTGGCGTGGCGCGATGTTTCGGTGCGCTACAAGCAGACTGCGGTCGGCATCGCATGGGCCTTCATCCGCCCGTTCATCACCCTGGTCGTCTTCACCGTGGTGTTCGGCCATATCGCCAAGGTCCAGACCAATCCGAACATCCCCTACGCGCTGATCGTGATCGGCGGGCTGCTGCCGTGGACGCTGTTCTCGGCGGTGCTGGGCGACGCCTCCAACAGTGTCATCTCCAACTCCAACCTGATCAGCAAGGTCTACTTCCCCCGTATGATCGTGCCGCTGGCGACGGTGCTGATCGCAGTCATCGACTTTGGCGTGAGCCTGTCGATCCTGGCCGGCCTGATGATCTGGTACGGCTTCGCGCCGGGCTGGCAAATCCTCCTGCTGCCGGCGTTCGTCGTGCTGACCGTGCTGGCAAGCCTCGGGCCGGCGATCTGGGCGGCGGCGATCGTCGTGAAGTATCGCGACTTCCGCTTCGTCGTTCCGTTCGTGCTCCAGTTCGGTCTCTATGTTTCTCCGGTCGGTTTCCCTAGCTCTGTCGTGCCCGAACAGTGGCGCCTGATCTACAATCTCAATCCGATGGTCGGCATCATCGACGGCTTCCGCTGGTGCATCGTCGGCGGCGAGAGCCCGATCTACCTGCCGGGGTTCCTGCTCAGCCTCGGCGTCACGGCCTTCTTCCTGTGGCTTGGCGTCGGCACCTTTCGACGCATCGAACGCGGCTTTGCGGACATGATCTGACATGAGCGATACGGTCATCCGCACCACGGGCCTCAGCAAGAAGTTCATCATCGGGCATCAGGTCGAGCAGGACAGCCTCCTGCGCGAGGCGATGACCCGCGGCGCGCGCGCGCTGATGCGGCGCACGGCCGACCTGATCAAGGGCCGCACCCGCGGCGTGACCGGCCAGATGGAGGAATTCTGGGCGGTGCGCGATCTCAACTTCGAGATCAAGCGCGGCGAGCTCGTCAGCATCATCGGCCACAACGGCGCCGGGAAGTCGACGCTGCTCAAGATCCTGTCGCGCATCACCGAGCCGACCGAGGGCCGGGTCGAGATCAACGGCCGGGTCAATAGCCTGCTCGAGGTCGGCACCGGCTTCCATCCCGAGCTGAGCGGCCGCGAGAACATCTTCCTGAATGGCGCCATCCTCGGCATGAGCCGGGCCGAGATGCGCCGCCGCTTCGACGAGATCGTCGAGTTCTCGGGCGTGAGCAAATTCATCGACACGCCGGTCAAGCGCTATTCGGTGGGCATGTATGTGCGGTTGGCGTTTGCGGTCGCCGCCCACCTCGAGGCCGAGATACTGGTGGTCGACGAGGTGCTGTCGGTCGGCGACGCCGAGTTCCAGTCGAAGTGCATCAACCGCATGTCGGAGGTGGCCGGCAGCGGCCGCACCGTGCTGTTCGTCAGTCACAACTTTGCGGCGGTGCGCGCGCTCACCAAGCGCAGCATCGTGCTGGAGGGCGGCAAGCTCGCCTTCGATGGCCCGGTCGAGGCCGGCCTGACCTACTACACTTCGACGCTCGGACGGGGCGGCACCGCTCGCAACTGGGGCCGCGGCAAGGACGCGACGCTGGTCTCGGCCAAGCTGCTCGACGAGAATGGCTGCGCCACCGACCATTTCACGCCGGGCACGGCGCTGCGGCTGAAGATCGTCGTCGACACGACCGGCATGCCCGGCATGTCGCTGTCGATGATCCTGCGCGACCAGCACAACCTGCCGGTCGGCTACTATTCCTCCGACCCGTTCAGCAGTGTCGCTCTGCCGACCACGGCGGGTCGCTACGAATGCATCCTGTCGCTCGACAAGCTGTTCCTCGCCGCGGGCGAGTACAACATCGACCTGCAGACCACCAGCACGGCGATCATCGTCGATCACAGGGTCGATGGCGCGCTGCAGTTCCACGTCACCGGCTGCAATCCGGGTGATGTCGGCTACGACTTCCGGCAGGACCAGGGCGCGGGTCATCTCGCGCTGCGGCTGACCGCGCCGCTTCACTTCGAGCGGCTGGCGGGTGCGGCGATACCCGACCTGCACTCCGACGAGCGTCTGGGCCAGCGCTGATGCTGGCAGCCGCCGAGTGACGCGCCGGGCTCGATGACCGATCTGTCGATCATCATTCCGACCTACAATCGGCTGTGGGCGTTGCCGAAGGCGGTCGATTCCTGCTTCTCCGGCGGCTGCGAAGTGGAGGTCGTGGTGATCGACGACGGCAGCACCGACGGCACCTGGGAGTGGCTGGAGAAGCGAAAGGATGTTGTAAGCATCCGCCAGGACAATTGGGGCAAGGACTGGGCGGTCGTCGCCGGCATGGCTGCGGCGCGAGGAGAGTACATTCGATTCCTTGACGACGACGACTGGCTCGAGCCGAGAGCCAATGCCGAGCAGCTGTCGCTTGCCCGCGAAACCGGCGCCGATATCGTCGTCGCCGGCTACCAGGACTACTACGAGGCCGACGACAGGCAGGAGCCGCATCCGTGGGTCGACTGCGAGGACTTCGTCGCCCAGCAGCTCGGCGAGGTGAGCTTCTCGCACTACTCGGCGTTCCTGTTCCGACGCGCCTTCATCCAGGACATCCCGCATCGCCAGGAGTTCGCGCTGCGCGACGACCGGCTGTTCGTGCTCGAGGCGGCGATCAAGGGGCCGCGGCTTGCGGTCTATCGCCGGCCCGCGTTCGTCCATCGCCATCACCGCGGCGCCCGGCTGCAGCGCCATGGCGGCTTTCGCCGAAGCCTCGCCGAGTGGACGACCATCGAGGTGTACCGGAAGGCCACCAGCCTCCTGGAGAAGAGGGGGGCGCTCACGCCGCGCCGCCGCCGAGCGATTGCTGCGCAAGTCTGGCCGGTGGTGCGCAACCTCGCGAAAACCCAGCTCGACGAGGCGGCACGGGGCGCGGACTGGATCACCACGCTCGATCCCGGTTTCGTGCCGCCGGTCCGCTCGCTTCTCCGCCAGGCCTATCGGCTGCTCGGCTTTCGCACCACGGAGCGGCTGATCCGCGCCTGGGCGTTCTTCCGCAGGCCGCCGCCGGGACCCGTCGGATGAACGAGGGCAGCCGCCAGCCACGGATCGCGCACTGCGTCGGATTCTACTTTCCTGACCAGGTCGGCGGAACGGAGGTCTATGTGCAGGACCTGCTGTCGGAGCTCGCCAAGCGCGAGGTCGGCGG
This sequence comes from Pseudomonadota bacterium, assembly GCA_018240745.1. Lineage (GTDB taxonomy): Bacteria > Pseudomonadota > Alphaproteobacteria > Reyranellales > Reyranellaceae > Reyranella. The sequence goes on along the minus strand of JAFEFF010000202.1, from coordinate 14,251 downwards.
CTACGTCATTGCCGCCACCGACGAGGTCTACCGTCAGTACGACTGGCAGGGCGTGCCGGTGATCCGCTATCCGAGCAACTGGGCCAGCATTCGCGAGTACGCGCCAACTCGCGAGCGCGCGGGGCTCAGCAAGTTCCAGGAGTTGATCCTCCAGAACCGCCCGGACATCTTCCACCTCCATTCCTGGACCAGGGGCGCAGGCCTCGTCCATCTGTCGCAGATCGCGCAGCTCGGCATTCCGTGCATCGTCACCATGCACGTGCCATCCGCCCTCTGCATGCGCGGGACCATGCTGCTGCACGGCCGCGAGGCGTGCGACGGCCGGATCGACGAGAAGCGTTGCGCGCAATGCTGGTCCGAGCTGCGCGGCCTGCCGTCGCCGATCGCCTTCGCGGTATCGCGGCTGCCGCGGCTGACCTTCGATGGCGCACCACCGTCGAAAGTATGGTCGCGCGCGGTCACCCTGTTGTCGGCGCGCTCGCGCGCCGTGGATCAGGCGCACGAGCTGCGGCAGATGGTCGGCTACTGCGAGAAGATCGTCGCGCCGAGCCGCTGGGTCCAGGACGGCCTGCTGGCCAATGGCATCGCCCCCGCCAAGCTCACCGTATCGCGGCAGGGCGTCGCGAACGGATTGGTCGAGGAAGCGGCCGGCGGCTCGCGCAAGCAGCGGTCGGACGATCTGGTCGTCGGCTTCGTCGGCCGGCTCGAGCACTACAAGGGCGTGCACATCCTGCTGGAGGCGATGGCGCAGATTCCCGAGCATCTGCCGCTTCGTCTGCGCGTCGCGGGCAGCGGCACCGAGCCGGAGTATCTGCACAAGCTCATCGTGGCGGCGGGCCGGGACAAGCGCATCGAGTTCCGCGGCTCGATCTCGCGCGAGGAGCTCCCCGATTTCCTGCGCAGCATCGATGTCCTTGCGGTGCCCTCCAACTACATGGAGACCGGTCCCCTCGTCGTGCTGGAGGCGCATACCTTCGGCGTTCCCGTCATGGGGGCCGACCTCGGCGGCATCAGCGAACGCATCCGCAGCGGTGTCGACGGGTGGCTCTTGCCGTTCGACGACAGTGCGGCATGGGCCGCCGCGATCCGGGAAATCGCAACGGATCGTCCGAAGCTCGAGCGGATTGCCGCGAACATCGAGCCCTGCCGCACGATGGGCGATGTCGCGTCCGACATGGCAGCGCTGTACCGGGAGATTCTCGCAGGGCCGACAGGCAAGAGCGCCGCCTGAGCGAGACGTCGATTTTCATTGCAGTGCTGCTGAATGCCCGGAGCCGTTGTGATATCCAGTCGCCAGCGTAACGAGTGCCGGGCCGGCAGGGCCCGGATAGGCAGAATCAGTTGAAGGTTCGACAGCCGCTCAATCTTTTCTTCGAGGAAACAGATCCCGACCGCTGGATTCCGCTCGACCGCTATCCCCGGCGGATGGTGCGCTTCCTGGTGCGCGGGCCGGCGCGGGCGAGCGGCGCGCGACGGGTGTTCCTCAACCTGGCGGCGGGCCTCGACCGTATCGGTGTCCCTTACCGCGTGAACGACTTCGGCCACACGAGGAGCAACCAGGAAGACCTGGTCTGCCTGATCGGCCAACCGCACCTGTTGCGTCGGTTCGAGCATCACACGCCGATGATGTTCGGCACCGCGCTCTACAATCATCCGGTCGACGACGAGCATCTGCCGCGCCGCCACGCTCTTCGCCAGGTGCTGGTGCCGAGCGACTGGGTCAGGCGCATGTTCTCCAGGTCGTGGCCCGACCTCGTCTCCGTTTGGCCGGTCGGCATCGACACCGATCTCTGGGCGCCAGCGATCGGTGGGAGGAGGAAGACGGTCGACGTGCTGGTATACGAGAAACTGTTCCGAGACCGCGAGCGCTTCCAGGTGGAACTGCTGAAGCCGCTGATCGCCGATCTCCGCCGGCGCGGCTTGTCGGTCCATCACCTGCGCTACGGCTCGTATCGCGAGGGCGAGCTGCTGGCGCTCAGCCAGACCGCGCGCTCGATGATCTATCTCAGCCCACACGAGACGCAGGGCATAGCACTCGAGCAGATGCTGTCGGCCGACGTGCCGGTGATGGCCTGGGATCCCGGCGGCGACTGGCAAAGCCTGGAGTATCTCCTGCGCGGCGTGCGCTACGGCCCGGTGACGACCGTGCCCTACTGGGATGCGCGCTGCGGCGAGAAATTCACCAGCGCCGTCGATTTCGGCGACGTCTTCTCGCGCTTCTGGCGTGGCGTCGAGACCGGATCCTTCACGCCGCGGCAGATGATATTCGATGCGGGCCTGACGCTCGAGGCGGCGGCGGAGGCCTATGTGGCGCTCGCCGACAAGTACACCTACTGAGCGCCGTACTCGGCGTCCCAGTCGGTCAGTGCCGGCTCCCGGCCGATCGTGCCCGGCTCGCCCGGCAGCAGGCGATTGGCCAGCGCCGCCGGCAGCGCGCGCCGCGCCGCGAGCGCCAGCGCGAGATAAGACCCTCGAATGTCGAACGGATGGCGCCGCAGGGTGTTGCGGTTCCAGCGCACCAGGCGGTCGGGATAGGCGCGCGTCTCGACGAGAGACGGCGCGTTCTGCGAGACGAAGGCGCCCAGCATGCGGCGCTTGCGGTCGAGTTCCTGCGGCGTGAGCCGGAACTTCAAAACTGGCCGGCCATCGATGCCATCGGGCGGACCGCAGTAGGACACGAGGCCGAACAGCCAGCGCGTGGTGAGCGTCAGCACGCGATGCGGCGTGAACGCGAGCGACGTGAAGGGGCTGTACTCCGGTGCCTCGAAGATCTCGATCGGCTCGTCCGGCTTGACGATCCGGCCGACCAGGCCGGCCAGCATGTCGTGCTGGATGTGGCCGCCTTCGAACATCGGCATGATGATCGCGGATGGCCGGAACTCGTCGATGATCGCGCGCAGGGCGATGCCGGCGGCGCGCAGCTTCTGCGGATCGCGCTGGCGCAGCCGCGGCAGCAGGTCGAGGTGCTCGAGATCGCTGTCGGCGAAGCCTGCCTGCCGCCAGGCAGCGCGCGTCTCGCCGGCCCGACGCGCAGCCATCGCCGGATCGTCATCCGGCGCGAGATAGACAATGCGCGTGGTACCGCCGAGCTCGCGGTTGCGCGGGCCCACGCCGCCGGCGGCGATCACGCAGTCGTCCTCGTGCGGCGCCAGGATCAGCAGGCGCTGCTTCTTCCAGTCGGCCCAGCGCTCCAGGCTCCCCAGGCGCAACAGCGCCCACGCCGACACGGCGAAAAGCGCCGCGTAGAAAAGGGCAAACGGCACGGCGAGCAGGCCCCACGGCCAGCCGATGTCGACGACGATCGCCCAGAACAGCAGCGCTGCCAGGCCGAGAAGGGCGACCGCGAGCCCGGGGCGGCCGAAGAGGCGAAGTTTCATCGATTGACGCAGCGGTTCCCGTGGCACTATGCCAGACCGGAAGCGGGTGGGGCTCGTTTTTGCACGCGACTGAAATGCTATTGATGCGGCCGTGACTGCAAGTTCCGGAGACGCCCGCCTGCGCCTGCTGCACGTGGTGCCGACCTACCTGCCGGCCGTGCGCTATGGCGGCCCGATCCGATCGGTGCACGCGCTCTGCCGCGCGCTCGCTGCCCAGGGGCACGTGACGGACGTCTTCACCACCAACGTCGACGGTCCGGGCGACAGCGCCGTGCCGCTCGAGCGGCCGGTCGATCTCGAGGGGGTGCAGGTCACCTATTTCCCGAGCAAACGGTTGCGCCGCCTGTACTGGTCGCCGCCGATGCGGCGGGCGCTGTTGGCGCGCATTGCCGACTACGATCTCGTGCATGTGCACGCGATCTATCTCTGGCCGACCTGGATGGCGGCCCGTGCTGCCCGGGCGCGCGGCGTGCCTTATGTCGTCTCGCCGCGAGGCATGCTGGTGCCGCAACTGATCCAACGCAAGAACCGCTGGATCAAGCAGGCGTGGATCCGCCTGATCGAGAAACCCAACCTCGAGCGGGCGGCGGCGGTGCACACCACGTCGGAGGTCGAGGCGCATCATCTCCGCGGCTTTGGCTGGCCTCTGTCGAAGGTCGTCACCATCCCGCACGGCGTCGACGATCCGTCGGCCATCCCGGGTGCGGCGCTGTCGCCGGACATCGCTGCTGCGATCGCCGGCGCGCCGGCCGTGCTGGCGTTCGGGCGCATCAGCTGGGAGAAGGGCCTCGACCGGTTGATAGCGGCGCTGCCGCTGGTTCCGGCGACGCGCGTGATCGTCGCCGGTGGGGACGGCGGGCAGGCGGAGGCGCTGGCCGCGCAGGCGCGCAAGCTCGACGTCGCCGGTCGCGTCACCATCATCGCGCGCCATGTCGACGGCGCCGACAAGGAAGCGTTGTTCGCGTCGGCGGCGGCCTTCGCCGCGACGTCGCTGTCGGAGAACTTCGGCCTCGCCGCTTTCGAGGCGATGCGGCGCGGTCTGCCGGTGCTGGCGACGCCAGACGTCGGCATGTCGGAGATTGTCGCCAAGGCGGAGGCCGGTGTGATCGTCGATCCCTCGCCGCACGGCATTGCGCGCGGCCTCGTGACGCTGCTCCAGGATCGCGAAGCGGGCCGCATCATGGGCGAGCGTGGCCGCGCCCTGGTGATCGCTGAATATGGATGGAACGCGGTGGCCGGGCGCATGACAGAGCTCTATCGCGGGGCGATCGGGCAGGGTGGGCGCGGGCGATGATGGAACTGCTGGAACAGAGTCCGTTCGATCTCGCGACCGAGCGGCGGATCGTCATCGTCGCCGATTGGTTGCCGCCCGATTTCGGCGCGGTCGGCCAGTACATGCAGATGCGTGCGGAGTCTCTCGCCGAGCGCGGACACGAGGTGACCCTGGTCGGTCTTGCGACATCGGCACGATCGGTCGTGCGACGCGAGATCGGCAAGGGCATGCTGACCGAGCTGCGGCTGCAGGCGCGGCCGGTGCCGCGCGGCTCGCTGGTGACGCGGCTCGCCTGGACGATCTCGACCAACCTGCGACTGATTTGGAGCGCGTTCCCGGCGATGCGCGAGGCGGACGGTATCCTGTTCACCGGCTCGCCGCCGTTCCTCATCCATCTGCTGGTGCCGCTGAGGTTCCTGTGGCGGGGGCGGCTGGTCTATCGCATCACCGACTTCCACCCCGAATGCCTGATCGCAGCGCAGGACAAGCCTTCGCGGTTGCTGACGAGCCTGCTCTCGCTCACCAATTTCTGGCGCCGCCGGGTCGATCGCTTCGAGGTGCTGGGCGAGGACCAGATGCGCCGGCTGCACGACGAGGCGGGCATCGCCGGCGACCGGATCACCCTCGTGCGGGACGGTTCGCCGGTGGCGTTCCGCGATGACGACGCCGTCGAGCCCATACCGTCGGAACTCGCCGGATCGTGCGTGCTGCTCTACTCCGGCAACTACGGCATCGCCCATGAGGTCGAGACCTTCGTCGAGGGTTACCGGCTGCATCACTGCGAAGGTAGCGGCCGGGTTCGGCTGTGGCTCAGTGCCACAGGGGCCGGAGCGGAGGAGGTGGCCCGGCGGCTGAGCGCCCTCGGCTTGCCCTTCCATCGCTCCAGGCCGGTGCCCCTCGAACGGCTGGCGGGGCTGCTGAAAGCGCCCGACGCCCATCTCGTCGTCCTGAAAGACCAGTTCGTGGGATTCGTGATGCCGTCTAAGATTTATGCGTGTCTTGGGTCCCGGAAGCCACTTGTTTTCGTCGGAAGTGCAGATTCCGACGTAGACTTGCTCAGCCGGAAATCCGGAGTGCCTTATTGGCGGGTGTCCTGTGGTGATGCGCAGGGCTTGCGGGCGGCCTTGGAGGCCTTGGCAGATCGCTCGGTCCGGCCGTGAGGAAAAGTACCCAAGTCCCTGTCACTGATACATTTGTTAGCCGACAGCGCCGCTATCCGGCTTGGAATCAGGCAAGGATTTTGGTATTTTGACTGCAGATTTGGGTGGGAACCTGAACGTTCTTGTCGGGGCCAAATCGCTTGGGGATGAGCGCACCGGGGGTAGCTCCTATACTGCCGGGTGAGATGGATGGCCGAAATGCATAAGGTTGCATTAAAAGCGCAGAGTATCGTCGCCGTGTTCGTGGTCCTTGGAAGCGCGGTCGCGTTTGCGCAGGTGGCCGGTCAGCAGCAGGATCGGCACCAGAACCAGCAGGAACCGCAGGGCATTGGCCCCCTTCACGGTGTCGACCCGCAAGACAATGGCCCGCGGCACAATGCAGACTCCGTTCGGGGCCCCGGTCCGCTGCAGGGCGGCCCGTTCCAGGGCGCAGATCCGGTCGACGGCAGCGGTCCGTTGCAGGGTGCGGGTCCGCTTCTGGGCGCCGGCCCGCTGCTCGGTGCCGGTCCGTTGCAGGGTGCCGGTCCGCTTTTGGGCGATGGTCCGCTCCAGGGCGCCGCGCCGGTCGTCGCCGGCGGGCCCGCCGACCTCGGCGCAGCTCGGCTCGCGCTGGGCCTGCCACCCGATACGCCGCCGGTGATCCTGGTCGGCCTGCCGCCGACCCCGCCGGCCGGCCCACCGGCTGCGTTGCCGCTGCCGCCGTCGAATCCGCCATCCAACCCGCCGTCCGATCCGCCGTCGCCACCGTCGAATCCGCCGACGCCCGCTCCGCCGGGGCCACCGAGCGATCCACCGACGCCGACGCTGCCGTCGCCGCCGAGCATTCCGCCGACGCCGACATGCACGGTGGGATGCACTCTGCCGACCCCGCCGCCGGTGGTCACGCCGACCTGTCAGTCGCTTGCGAGCGGCTGCACCTGACGATCAAAGGCCGTGCAAGATTTCTTCCAACCGACCATCGGACCGGTCCCGGGATGGCGTGAAGGCTCCATGACGATTCGTGCCCAGCGCAGCCGGCTCTTCTGGTCGCCCTTGATTGGGTGGGCGCTGTTGTCGTGCAGCGTGTCGTCGGTGCATGCGCAGGCGACGACGACGGAGCCGACAGCAACCACGACTCCCTCGGATGCCGATGCCGGCGGCCGCCCGACGATGCCGTCGTCGGTCCCGGCGGGTGGCGCGGTTGCGCCGATCATCCTGCCGACCAACCCGACGCAACCGTACGGCGCACCGAAGCCCGGTGATCCGGGCTATTCGAGCTACCAGCAGCAGATCAATCAGACGGCGCAGCCGGTTGTGCCGCCCTCGGCTGGCACGACGATCGTCGATGCGCCGTTCGGGTCCTCGGTGCCGTACTACGGCGGCATCACCAGCCCGATCGCCGCCACGAGAACTGCCGGCGGGGGCAGCGCGCCGGGCGATGCCGTCGGCATCACCCTCGGCGCCTTCACCCTGATCCCGCAACTCGAACTCAATGTCGGTGTCGACAACAACGTCTTCGCTCAGTCCGCGTCGCTCGGTACGAGCGGATCCCTGTACAGCACGGTGACGCCGTCGCTCGACCTCAAGTCGGATTGGAACAACCACATGCTGCACGCGGTGGCGAGCGGCACGCTCGGCTGGTATGCCTCTGCGCCCACGCAGGACTTCCAGAACTACGGTCTCCTGGTCGACGGCAGGGTCGACATCCGCCACGACGTGTATGTGACCGGGGCGATCGGCTTCAAGCGCGCGACCGAAGCGCTCGGCACTCCCAACGTGGCGTTCGCCCAGGCGCCGACGGTGGTCGACACGCTGCCCGTCGAGATCGGCCTGTACCAGGAGTTCAACGACGTCTTTTACCAGGTGGGCGCCAGGGCGACGCGCTTCTGGCACTACGACAACAGCCTGATCACCTCGTCGGGCCTGCCGGCCTCGAGCCGCGACCGCTTCGAATACGCCGAGACGGCGCGTCTCGGATATCACGTCGGCGAGACGCTCGATCTCTACCTCGCCCCGTCGCTCAATCAGGTCAGCTATGTCAACAAGGTCAACGCGGTCGGGCAGGAGCGCGATTCCACCGGCTCGATCCTGGGCGTCGGCGCGACCTGGCGGCCGAATGAATTCAGCGTGCTGGAAGGCGAGGTCGGCTACCAGAACAAGGTCTACGAGACGGGATTCGGCAGCGATTCAGGACTGGCGTACAGCCTCAAGGGCACGTGGTCGGGATATGCTCCGCTGACCCTGCGGCCGACCATCACCCGGTCGATCAACGAAACCGCGCTCAGCAACTACAAGAACTACACGTCGACCATCTTCGCGCTCGACTACACCTACGTGATCCACGACGCCTGGACGCTGGCCGGCGGCCTGCTGTTCAGCATCGCCGACTACGCGCCGGCCGACGGCACAGGGGTCAATCCCCGAACCGACTACTTCATGCGCGGCCAGATCGGCCTGCTCTACAGCATCAAGCCCGAAGTCCAGATCGGGCCGTTCTTCGAGTATTCGCACGGCTCGTCGACCGATCCGACCGGGCCGTCGTATGATCGTCAGATCTATTCCATTCGATTGATCGCGAAGCGGTGATGCCGTGCTGAGATTCTTTCCTGGAAGCCTCCATCGCCGCCCGCTCGCCAAGCCGGCTCTCGCCGGGCTGGCCGCGGCCGCGCTGCTCGGCGCGGCGGCCTGCGACAGCCGGACGACCGGCGTGTGGCAACTGCCGGCGCCGCCCCAGCGCGAGGTCGCCTCTTTCAACCAGGCGGCGCCGATCAACGGTCCGACCATCGGCAAGACCAACGACTGCAAGCAGCCGGATGCCGGCTATCGGCTCGGGGCGGGCGACAAGATCCGGGTGATCGTTCTGCAGGACACCGAGTTCTCGGGCGACTACGAGGTCAACGCCTCCGGCGGCATCTCGGTGCGCATGCTCGGGCCGCTCCAGGTGGTCGGCAAGACCATCCCGGAGATCGAGGAGATGCTGCGCGAGCGCTATCGGTCGCAGGGCTACCTGGTATCGCCGCGGCTCAGCGTCGAGCTGGTATCAATGCGACCCTTCTACATTATCGGGGAAGTGACCCGGCCCGGCCAGTTCCCCTATGTGAACTGCCTGCGGGTAATCCAGGCGATCGCCATCGGCGGCGGATTCACGCGCCGGGCCGGCAAGGCCCGGCTCACGATCAAGCGGTTTTACGCCACGGCGGCGGAAGAAGAATACGTAACCGAGGATACCCTCGTGGAACCGGGCGATGTGATCCGGGTCGGCGAAAGGTGGTTCTAGGGATTGCGGCAGAAGGATTACTGCAGAACTCGGGTTCAGGGCTGTGGGAGGCTCGGACCTGCGGAGAAGGACCTTCCGGCGTGGGACTGCCGGCCGGTCTTTGGGCGTGTGGAAGCGGTCGGCAAAGCCGCTCGTGGGGTGGTAAACTATGGGCACTTTCTCAAGGGTTTCGAACATGGACGATGAGGCCGGTTTCGGCCGGATCTCGCAGACAGCCGATCCCATCAGCTCTTCGGGCCAACAGCATGCGATGGAGGCCCCCAACGAGTTGTGGGAGTGGCTGCGGCTGCTCAACCGGCGCAAGGCCCTGATCATCGGGTCGGGCCTGCTGGCGGTCGCGCTGATGGCGCTGATCATCGCGCAGGCGACGCCGATGTATAAGGCGTCGGCCCGGGTCATGCTCGACACCCGGACCTTCACGCCGGTGAAGGCCGAGGCCGCGCTGTCCGGCGTCGATACCATGAACATGGGCGCGATCCAGAGCGAGTTGGAGGTCATCCAGTCCGAGTTCCTGATCGGCCGCGTGGTCGACCGTCTGGGCCTCGCTTCCAATCCCGAGTTCAACGGCAGCAAGCCGCCCGGCTTCCTCGACAGCTCGCTCGCGCCGATCCGCGAGCTCTGGCACTCGGGCATCGCCTCGCTGCTGGCGCCGCCGCGGGCCCGGGCGCCTCAGGCGTCGCCGGCTGCGCCGACGCGCAACGCCAAGGCGGACGACAGCGATCCCGGCCGTCGCACTGCGATCGGCACGGTGGCGGGCCACCTCACCGTCAGCCTGCTCGGCCGTACCTTCGTGATCGTGATCACTGTCGAGAGCACCGACGGCACGATGTCGGCGCGCATCGCCAACGCGATCGCCGAGGTCTACCTGGCCGATCAGGTCGACAACAAGAACGAGGCCAACCGGCGGGCCACCGAATGGCTGGAAGAGCGCCTGGCCGAGCTCCGTCGCAACCTGCAGGTCGCGGAGGAAGCGGTCATCAGCTACCGCCGCGACAAGGGCCTGGCGGGCAGCCCCGAGGGCGTCGTCTCGACCCAGACGCTGTCGGACCTCAACCAGCGCTACATCGCTGCGAAGACGCGGCGCATCGAGAAGGAGAGCCGTCTGGTCGCGCTCTCCAAGGCCAGTCTCAACCCCAATGAGGTCGCCAACATCGCCGAGGTCGCCAACAACGCCACGCTGAGCACGCTGCGCCAGCAGGAAGCCGACCTCAACCGGCGCATCGCCGAATACCAGACCACCTTCGGGCCGAACCACCCCAAGGTCGTGCAGGCCCGGGCCGAGCTGGCGTCGGTGCGCAGCCGCTTCCTGGCGGCGACGCAGAGCATCACCCTCGCGATCCGCGCCGAGCTCGACGCGGCCAAGTCGGAGGAGGAGGAACTGCGCGCCCAGGTCGAGAAGTCCTCGGTCATGGTGGGGGCGACCAGCCAGTACGAAGCCGAGCTCAAGCAGCTCGAGCGCGAGGCGCAGTCCAATCGCGCCCTCTATGAGAGCTTCCTGAACCGCTTCAAGGAGCTGCGCGAGCAGCAGGACATCCAGCGGGCCGATGCGCGCATCCTGGCCTATGCCTGGCCGGCCGGCGCGCCCAGCTCGCCGCAGTACAAGACTGGGCTGTTCGCCGCCTTCCTGATCGGCTGCCTGCTCGGCATGGCCGGGGCGGTGGCGGCGGAGAAGCTGGACCGCGTGTTCCGCTCGGCCTCGCAGGTCGAGAAGGCCACCGGCGTCGCGGTGCTCGGCATGGTGCCGCTGGTCAAGGGCTCGGCCGGTGGCCTGCGTTCCAACATCGTCACGCAGGTGCTCGATCGCACGACCTCGTCGGCAGCGGAGGCGATGCGCGCGGTGTTCACCGCGATCAGCCTCAGCAACCTCGATCGCCCGGCCCGGGTGATCGCGGTGACGTCGTCGACGCCGGCGGAAGGCAAGACCACCTTCGCCGCCGCGTTGGGCGGCCTGCTTACCAAGATGAACGCTTCCCGCCGCGTGCTGCTGGTCGACCTCGACCTCAGGCAGGCAAAGCTGGCGGTCGCGCTCGGCCTCAAGGATCGGGGCGGCACGATCGACGAGTACCTGATGGGGACCAAGACGCTGGACGAGTGCATCCATCGTCACGACGTCTCGGGCGTGGACTACATCTGCGCCCGCGCCGACACGCCGAACGCGCCGGAAATCCTCGAGTCGCACGCCATGAAGGCCGCGCTCGCGACCTTCGCGGATCGCTACGATCTGGTGATCCTCGACAGCCCGCCGGTGATGGCGGTGTCGGATGCCCGCATCATCTCGCAGCTCGCCGACTACACGATCTTCGTCGTGCATTGGGCCAAGACGCCGCGCGACGTGGTGAAGAGCGCGGTGGCGGCGCTGCTGGGCGTGACCGATCGCGTCGGCATCGTCATCAACAAGGTGAACCTCGCCAAGCACGCGCTCTACGAGTACGGCGACTACGGCGATTACTACTCGCGCTACAACTCCTACTACGGCGCCAACCCCAATCCGCGGGGCGGGAGCGCCGGCGGTGGCGGCAGCGGCGCGGGCGGTCTGCGCGAGCGGCCGCAGGCGGAGCCCGGTCGCCCACTCCGCGCAGCCGAGGACGAGAGCGGCATCGCCAAGCTCAAGCGTATCGTGCCACGGGTGAAGTGAGTTGCGTCCCCCGCTTCGCGGGGGTACTCGCTTCGTATGCTGCGACGTTTGTTTGGCCTTGCACCGGCGACGCCGCCGGGCACGGTCCCGGCCGGGCAGGCTGTCTATGCCATCGGCGACGTCCACGGCCGTCTCGACCTGCTCGAGGATCTGCTGGCGCGTATTCGTGACGATGTCGCGCAGCATCCGTCCGATTCAGGGCGCAGCCTGATCTTCCTCGGCGACTACGTCGATCGCGGCCCGGAAAGCCGTGGCGTGGTGGACGCCGTGATGTCCGACCTGCTGCCGGGCTTCGTCACGGTCCGGCTGATGGGCAATCACGAGGAGGCCATGCTCTCGTTCCTCGACGGCGAGAGCGACGGCCGCGACTGGCTGTCGTTCGGCGGGCTGGAGACGCTGTTGTCTTACGGCGTGCCTCTGCGCAGCCTGCCCAACAGCGGCGAGGCGGTGAAGGCGCTCCAGGCGGCCCTGATCGAGGCGGTGCCCGAACGGCATGTCGCCTTCTTCCGCAACTGCCCGCTGCACCACGAAGTCGGCGACTATGTCTTCGTGCATGCGGGCGTACGGCCGGGCATCACGCTCGATAAGCAGACCCCGACCGACCTGCTGTGGATCCGCGACGACTTCCTGCGCGTGAGGGCGCCGCTGGCCGGGCGCGTGGTGGTTCACGGCCACACGATCTGCGACCTGCCGCAGAACCGCGGGCACCGCATCAACATCGACACCGGCGCGTTCGTGAGCGGACGGCTTACCTGCCTGGTGCTGCGCGGCAACGAGCGACGTTTTCTGTCGACGGGCGACGCGGCCGCAGCCGCCTGATCCGTCAGTGCCGAAGCAGGGGCGGATGGCGCTTTTGGCGGTTGGCCCAGCGCCGGTGAAACACGGCGGCAATGCCGAGGCCGATGGCCAGGATAGCGGGCCCTGACGCCCAGATCAGGTGGGTCACGTTCTCGAAAACATGTTCGGCGGACATCGGCAGCTCCGAAGGGTATGGCGGCGAATGCCAACCCCGGACTGGCGATCACCCTGACCGATCAACCCGACAGCAAGCCGTGCGGTTGCAACATGCGCGCATCTGTCCTCACGAACGCCTCACTCAAACGTAAGCGGTTCGTGCGAATTCCGCATGCCAAGCTCCCGCCTCCTGTCAGGGAGGAGACATGCTCGCCATCCGCTTCGTCGCCGGCATGCTGGCCGCCGCCGTCCTCGGCCTGAGCTTCACCGCCTCGGCCCAAACCACGCCGGTCCGCCTGCGCGGCGCGATCACTGCCATCGACGACAAGACCGTGACGATCGCCGTCCGCGATGGCACCACGGCCAACGTCCGGCTCGCCGACAATTGGAGCGCCAGTCTCGTGACGCCGCTGACGCTGGCCGACGTGAAGCAGGGCAGCTTCGTCGGCATCGCCTCGACCGGGACCGATGCCGATCGAACCGCGCTCGAGGTGCTGGTCTTCCCGGAGGCGATGCGCGGTACCGGCGAAGGTCATTATGCGTGGGATCTCCAGCCCAACAGCATGATGACCAACGCCACCGTGGCCACGGTCGCCAGCGCCTCCGACGGCCAGACCTTGAAGCTCGACTACAAGGGCGGCGGCACGCAGACCATCAAGGTGAAGCCCGGGACGCCGATCGTCACCTTCCAGCCGGGCCAGCGGAGCGACGCCCGGGTCGGCGCCAAGGTCTTCGTCATCGCCCAGAAGGCGGCCGACGGCACCATGACCGCCGCGCGCATGGCAGTCGGTAAGGATGGGCTGACGCCGCCGATGTAGACGCTTGCCGCAAGGCGCTATTCGATGGCCTGGAGGAGCTTCTCGACCTCGGTCATCGCGTCGCGGTCGTCGCGCAGGGACCAGGTCAGCATGTCCCAGCGGCCGTTGCGAAAAGCGGTCTCGACCAGATAGCGGCGGCTTTCAGGCTGCCACTGCCAGATGGTGCGCAACTGGTCGCGCACCATGGTGAGTTCCTCGACGGTCATCATCGGCACATAACGCAGCAGATACCAGGCGCGGGTATTCCACATCGACCGCACGTTGGGTGCGGTCGTGAGCGACATGACGAGCGCTGCAACCACGTCGCGACTTTGCGCGCCGCGACGGCTGCGCATGATCGCCAGTCGCAGCCATGCATATCCGTCGAGGGGATTTAACTTCAGGCTTTCGAGTTGATGCTCCTCGGCGCGGGCCTGCCATTTGTCGGCATCGGGATCACCAACAGCACCTTTCGACGCGAGCCCGAATTCGCAGGTTGCCAAATTCGACAGCCGCACCGAACTCCGGATCCAGGACAGCGCCTTCGCTGCGCCATCGACGCAATCGAGCAGCTCGGAATGTCCCGGAACCTTGTCGGCCTGATACTTGGCTATCGCGGGGGCGGCCGCGGAGTCTTCCAAGGCAGCCATGGTTCGCGGTATGCCGAGGGCCAGGAGACCTGCACCGGCGGCCAGGCTGAAGATCCCCGCAACGATCTTCAGCCATCTGCTTGCTATTCCCGCGTCCGCGCCAGCACCAGCCCGCTCTTGCCCGGCTCGCCGCACAACCGCGGCCCATG
>JAFEFF010000201.1 GCA_018240745.1 Pseudomonadota bacterium | reverse complement strand
TAATATGACGTTGAAAGGACGCTAAGCCTGTATGGGTGAGCCGTCTATGCTGTCGGTGTTACAAATTGAGACTGATTTGGGACTAATTGGATCGAGCGCACGGCGCAGGAGGTGCGTGACACCTGACAGAACACGCTGAAAATGCTGATGTCATCGGCCTCGCAGCACTGTCAGCCTGATGACAGTGCCGATGACAGTTGTCAGGCCGGGGCGTGCTGGTTGTAGCGGCCCCCGGTCCGGAAGCGGTCGAGGTAGGTCGGCAGGATCGCGTCGGGCGAGGTTGCCGAGAGACCCAAGGTCGCCAGGGTATTGGCGCCCGGGCGGACAATGTTGTCGTGGACCATCAGTTCGACCTGGTCGGCCGTGATCGGTGGCACGAGGCCGAACCGGGCGATCTGCTGGGCGAAGAAGCCGCCCACCTTCATCAAGCCGGCCGGTATGCCGACGATCGGCTTCCGGCGGTCGGTCATCAGCAGCACCAGCTCGGCCAGCTCACGGTAGGTGTAGACGCGCGGGCCGCCCAATTCGAACACGGTGTGCGCGGTCTGCGGCTGCTTCAGCACGGCGACCACGGCACGGCCGACATCGCCCGAGAAGACCGGCTGGACCTTGGCGGAGCCGTCGCCGACCAGCGGCAGGAACGGCGCCGTGCTGGCCATGCTGGCGAGGCGCGTGAACAGTGCGTCACCCGGGCCGAACACCACGCTCGGCCGCAGGATGGTGGCGCTGGCGAAGGCCGCGACGACGGCGTCCTCGGCCGCGACCTTGGACTGGATATAGGCGTTGCGCGAGCTGCGGTTGTCGGCGCCGATGCCGGAGATATGGACCAGCCGCTCGATGCCCGCCGCGCGCGCGGTCTCGGCGATGGTGCGGGCGCCCTCGGCATGCACTGCCTTATAGGTCTGGCGGCCGCGCTGGTAGGGGATGCCGGCCGCGTTGACCACGGCGTCGCTGCCGCGGATCGCCCAGTCGACCGACTTGGGCATGCGCAGGTTGGCCTGCATCAGGGTGATCTGGCCGACGTCGCCGAAGCCTTTCACGCCGTTGGCCTCACCGATGCGGCGGACTGCCACGCGGATCATGTAGCCCTCGCGCGCGAGGGCCTGGACGATGGCGCGGCCGACGAAGCCGCTGCCGCCAAAGACGGTGATCTGCTCGATAGTCATGGCCGCTGCCTATAGCTCATCGCCGCTCCGGCGCAAGCGTTGCTGCGGTTGACAGATCGATGGCCGAGCCTTACGTCAACGCCCCTCTAGCCCGCATGCCGTGCCCAGGTGGCGGAATTGGTAGACGCACTAGTTTCAGGTACTAGCGCCGAGAGGCGTGGAAGTTCGAGTCTTCTCCTGGGCACCATGCGGCTGAGAGGTTTCCCCTAAAATGGCGATCAAGCTCCATCGAGGCGATCTCCCGCCCGACATTTCCTTCGGGCCGGTGGTGGCGATCGACACCGAGACCATGGGGCTGAACCCGCATCGCGACCGGCTGTGCCTGGTCCAGCTTTCGGCGGGCGACGGCAACGCCCACCTGGTCCAGATGCCGAAGGGCGCCCACAACGCGCCCCGGCTGGCCGCGCTGCTGGCCGATCCGAAGGTGCTGAAGCTTTTCCACTTCGGCCGCTTCGACATCGCCGTGCTCGAGCATGCGCTGGGGGTGCGCTGCGAGCCGGTCTATTGCACCAAGATCGCCGCCAGGCTCACCCGCACTTACACCGACCGCTTCGGCCTCAAGGATCTGTGCCGCGACCTGCTCGGGATCGAGATCTCCAAACAGCAGCAGACATCGGACTGGGGCGCCGACACGCTGAACGAGGAGCAGCTCGCTTACGCCGCCTCCGACGTCCTGCACCTGCATGCGCTCAAGGCCAGGCTCGACGCCCTGCTCGAGCGCGAGGGCCGGACCGAGCTGGCGCAAGCCGCCTTCACGTTCCTCCCGACCCGCGCCCGGCTCGACGTGGCGGGCTGGCCGGATGAGGATATTTTCGCGCACTGATCGTGCGTTCCTCCATTTGGCACGAGGTTTGCTAGTGTCCCCTTGCCGAAGGTCCGGAAGGCCTTCAGGCTGGGGGTAGAGATGCGTATTGGTCCCAGTCTCATTCTCGCGTCGCGCCAGACCCTGGCGATGACGCCGCAATTGCAGCAGGCCATCAAGCTGCTGCAGTTCTCGCATCTCGAGCTGGCGGCCTTCATCCAGCAGGAGCTGGAAAAGAACCCGCTGCTGCAGGAAACCGAGGCCGACGAGGGATCGGCCCCGGAAAAGGACGCCAAACCGATCGACGCCCCAGCGGATACCGCCGAGGCGCTGGCCGCCGCGGCGCCGGCGCTGGCCGATGCGGACGAGCGCTGGACCCGTGAATTCGCCGACCGCGGCGGCGATGCCAGGGCCGCGCCGCGCGAGGATGCGCCCGAGGCGCTGGATTTCGTGGCCGAGCGGCCGATGTCGCTGGCGGCCCATGTCCTGGAGCAGATCGAATTGATCTTCGCCGATGCGGCCGGTCGGCGCATCGCATTGAAGCTTGCCGAAGGACTGGATGAGGCGGGCTACTGCCGTCTCGAAGCGCCCGACGTTGCCGAGGCGATGGG
Source organism: Pseudomonadota bacterium (assembly GCA_018240745.1). GTDB lineage: Bacteria > Pseudomonadota > Alphaproteobacteria > Reyranellales > Reyranellaceae > Reyranella. The sequence goes on along the minus strand of JAFEFF010000201.1, from coordinate 160,900 downwards.
CGCCGACCTCGCCACGGTCGAGGCGGTCTGGGCGCGGCTGCGCCAGGTCGAGCCGGCCGGCCTGTTTGCCCGCACGCTGGCCGAGTGTCTCGCCGCGCAGCTCGCCGAGCGCGACCGTCTCGATCCGGCGATGAAGGCGCTGCTCGACAATCTCGACCTCGTCGCCGCCGGCGAGCTCGGCCAGCTCCGCCGGCGCTGCGGCGTCGACGACGAGGATTTGCGCGACATGCTGGCGGAGCTGCGCACGCTCGATCCGCGGCCCGGCCAGAAGTTCGACTTCGAGCCGATCCAGCCGGTCGCGCCCGATCTCTTCCTGACCCCGGCGAAGGATCCCGAGACCGGCGAGGAAGGCTGGCACATCGAGCTCAACACCGATGCGCTGCCCAAGGTGCTGGTCGATCGGAACTATCACGCAACGCTGATGAAGGGCGCGCGCGGCAAGGCCGATCGCGACTTCGTCGCCGAGCGCTTCCAATCGGCCAACTGGCTGGTGAAGACACTCGAGCAGCGCGCCACCACGGTCCTGAAGGTGGCGCGGGAGATCGTGCGCCAGCAGGACGGCTTCTTCCGCCACGGCGTGAGCGCCATGAAGCCGCTGGTGCTGCGCGACATCGCCCTCGCCACCGAGCTGCACGAGAGCACGGTGAGCCGCGTCACCTCGAACAAGTACATCGCCACGCCGCGGGGTATCTTCGAGCTCAAGTACTTCTTTACCTCGGCGCTGCCGGCGCGCGGACCGGGCGTCGTCGTCTCGTCCGAAGCGGTGCGTTCGCGGATCCGTCACCTGATCGGCGCCGAGACGGCCGGCCGGCCGCTGAGCGACGACCGCATCGTCGATCTCCTGAAGGGCGAGGGCATCGAGATCGCACGCCGCACGGTCGCCAAGTACCGCGAAGCCATGCGCATTCCGTCGTCGGCGGAGCGCCGCCGGCTGGGTCGCCTCGGCATGAGCCGCACGCTGCCCGCGGCGTCCCTGCCGGCGGCCGTCGCCGCGCAAGCGCTCGCCGGATCAGCCGACTAGTCAAGAGCGCAGGTCACAAATGGTGCCCTTGACCGGCTGGGGTGAGGCGCTTATTAGGGCGCCTTTGCGCGGGCAGGGCCTGTCGCCCCACGCCGCTAACCTATTGGTGTCAAATTGGAAATTGCCGATTTGCTAGCCGGTCCGGACGCCGTTCTGGCCTGCGTCAAGGCGTCGGGCAAGAAGGCGCTCCTGGCCGAGCTCGCTGGCCGCGCGGCCGCTCTCTACAAGCTCGACGAACGCCGCCTCTTCGACCGCCTGCTCGAGCGCGAGCGGCTCGGTTCGACCGGAATCGGCGGCGGCATCGCCATCCCGCACGGGCGCATGGCCGGCCTGGAGAAGCCGGTCGGCCTGTTCGCGCGGCTCGGCCATCCGGTCGATTTCGATGCGATCGACGAGCGGCCGGTCGACACGGTGTTCCTGCTGCTGGCGCCCGAAGGCGCGGGGGCCGATCATCTCAAGGCCCTGGCGCGAGTCTCGCGGCTGCTGCGCGATCGCAACCTCGTCGAGAAGCTGCGCGCCACCGAGAGCGCCGACGCGCTCTACGCCTTGTTGGTCGAAACCCTTCCGGCGCAGAGCGCGGCGTAGCGCACGCGACTCGACTCAACGCGAACTCAACGCAACGCGGACTTTAGTGGACCAGCGCGGGCTCGAGCTCATGCTGGCGGAGCAGGGCCTGCGCGACCTCCACGCTCGGTGCAGCCGCCATCGGCTTGCCGTCGGCGGAAAAGATCGCCACCGCATGCGCTCCGTCGGGCAGGTCGACCGCCTTGATGTAGGCGATCTGCTGCGTGCCGAGGCTCAGGAATGCGTCTTCCGCGAGGGGGGTGAAGACGGTGGTGGCTTCGTTCGTTTCCATGGCTACCTCCTTGGCAGCAATCACCGCGCGCCTGTCCGGCGTGCGCTGATGTCGATCAGCTTGTCCGCGTCGGCCTGCTTGCCGGAGTCGATGCGGATAGTGCGGATGCGCGGCTCGATCTGCGGCCGCACCAGATCGATCGACAGCAACCCGTTGTCGAGCCGTGCACCGGTCACCTCGATGCCATCGGCCAGCATGAAGGCACGCTGGAACTGGCGGGCGGCGATGCCGCGGTGCAGATAGGTTCGGGTCGAATCGTCGGTCTGTTTTCCCCGCACCGAGAGCTGGTTCTCCACCAGCTCGATGGCCAGGTCCTCGGACGTGAAGCCGGCGACGGCCAAGGTGATCCTGAGGCCGTTCTCGCTAATCCGTTCGATATTGTACGGAGGATAGCCCTCGGCGTTCTTCGCCAAGCGCTCGAGCGTGCGTTCGAGCTGGTCGAAACCCAGCAACAGCGGTGAACTGAACATCGATACGCGGCTCATAAAACCCTCCTCCGAAGAGCGAGTGCCCGGGGGCCCTCAAAGGCACCCCCTCGGTGAGAATCTGGTAACCGGGAGCCGCCGTTCAAGGGCCTCGGGGACCATCGCCAGAGGCCGTCGGACGAGGTAAACTCCGTCACCCCTCAAAAGCTCCGCGACCAACGCGGGGCCAAAGCCAGAAGAAGAATGACGCTGGTTGCAGATTCCCGCCGGTCCGGCGACCCGTTGGTGGCCGGATCCCGCCCCGTCCGCTCCACCCTCGCCGAGCCGGGCGCCCCCGTTCCCCTTCCGTTCGGCCGCTGGCTGCTCGCCTCGCCGTTCTATTCCCTGACGCTCGGTCATCGCAGCCCCAGGAGCTTCTTCGCCGTCGCCCCCGATCCCTGGCCGGGCGATTCGGTGGTCGGGCTGCGGCTGGTGGTCGGCGAACTGCTGGCCCATGGCCAGGTCGGCGCGGTGGCGCCGCAGAGTCCCGATGCGCCGTGGCGTCGCGAGGGCATGGGCACGCTGTGGCTCGACAGCCTGAACGGCTTCGCCTGGCTGCGCGACCTGCGCGACTGCGGCGATGCCGATGCAGCCTCGCTCGCGGTGCGCCTGGTCGACGACTGGATCGAACGCGAATGGCGCTGGTCGCCGCAGAGCTGGAAGCGCGACGTGCTGGCGTCGCGCATCGTCCACTGGATCCGTCACTACGACTGGCTGGCCGCTGCGGCCGACGAGGCCTTCCCGGCGCGTTTCGTCCAGTCGCTCGGCCGCCAGCGCGCCCATCTGCGGCGCGTCACGCGTACCGGGCTGATCGGCCACGAAGCCGTGCAGGCCATGAAGGCGATGATCTTCGCCGACCTGGCCTTCCTGCGCGACGGCAAGCGGTTCGAGAAGAGCCTCGAGCAGAACCTCGCGCGACTCGCCAGGTTCGTGAAGCGCTACGTCGCGCACGACGGCATCGTCGCCGAGCGCGCGCCGCACCTGCAGGTCGCGGTGCTGCGCCACCTGATCGACGTCCGCTCCGCCCTGGGTTCGGCCGAGCGTCGCGCGCCGGCCGAGCTGATCGCCGCGATCGACCGCATGGCGCCGATGGTTCGCTTCTTCCGCCACGGCGACGGCGGGCTGGCGCTGTTCAACGGCAGCTGGGAAGGCGAGCGCACGCTGATGGACCTCGTGCTGGCGCGTTCCGGCTCGAGCGAACCGGCGCCGCAGATGGCGCTGCAGAGCGGCTTCCAGCGGCTCACCGCCGGCACCTCGCTGGTGCTGGTCGATGCCGGCAGCCCGCCGGGCCGCGGCATGGACGGCAGCGCGCATGCCGGCACGCTCAGCTTCGAGATGAGCGCCGCGCACGAGCGGCTGGTCGTCAATTGCGGCGTCTATCCCGGCGCCGCGCCGGAGTGGAAACGCTTCATGCGCTTTACCGCCGCGCATTCGACGGCAGTGGTCGACGACACCAACTCGACCGAGATCACGGACCACGGCTCGCTGGAGTATCGCGCCGGCAACGTGCTGGTCGACCGCGCCGACGACCAGGGCGCGCAATGGCTCGACATGAGCCACGACGGCTACCGCTCGCTCTACGGCATCATCCATCGCCGCCGGCTGTGGCTGTCGGCCGACGGCGGCGACCTGCGCGGCGAGGACATGTTCGCCGGCCCCGACGGCCGCATGGTCACGGTGCCGGACCGCCGCTTCATCGTCCGCTTCCACCTGCACCCGACGGTGAAGGCGACATTGGCGCAGAGCGGCCAGGCGGTGCTGATGCGCCTGCCGAGCGGCCGCGGCTGGCGCCTGCGCGCCAGCGGCGCCGGCGTCGGACTGGCCGAGAGCATCTATCTCGGCGAGGACGGCCGCCACCGCCGCACCGAGCAGATCGTGCTGGTCGGCCAGATCCCCGCCGAAGGCGCCGCGGTGAAGTGGGCGCTGACCCGGATGGAAGGTTAGCTAAGGCTGCAGGAAGCCGACGATCTTGTAGGTCTCGGCGAGGATCGGCGCGGCGATCGCGCGGGCACGCTCGGCGCCTTCGTGCAGGATCCTGTCGACGTGGCCCGGGTCCTTCATCAGCCGCTGCATCTCGGCGCCGACGGGTCCGAGCTTGGTCACGGCGAGCTCGGTCAGGGCCGCCTTGAAGTCCGAGAACTGCCGGCCGGCATACTCGAGAATCACCGCGTCCTTCTCCATGTCGGCGAGCGCGGCATAGATGCCGAGCAGGTTGTCCGCATCCGGTCGCTTCTCGGCGTCGGCCGCCGAATCGGGCATCGGAAAGGGATCGGTCTTGGCGCGGCGGATCTTCTGGGCGATCGCGTCGGCATCGTCGGTCAGGTTGATGCGCGAGAAGTCCGACGGGTCGGACTTGCTCATCTTCTTGGTGCCGTCGCGCAGGCTCATCACGCGGGTCGCCGCGCCGAAGATCAGCGGCTCGGTGACCGGGAAGAAGTCCGGCGCCTTGAAGTCGTTGTTGAACTTGATGGCGATGTCGCGCGTCAGCTCGAGGTGCTGCTTCTGGTCCTCGCCGACCGGGACGTGCGTCGCCTTGTAGATCAGGATGTCGGCCGCCATCAGCGCCGGATAGGCGTAGAGGCCGAGCGAGACGTTCTCGCGGTCCTTGCCGGCCTTCTCCTTGAACTGCGTCATGCGGTTCATCCAGCCGAGGCGGGCGACGCAGTTGAAGATCCACGCGAGCTGCGCGTGCTCGGGCACCATCGACTGGTTGAAGATGATGTGCTTGTGGCCGTCGACGCCGGCGGCGAGGAAGGCCGAGGCGATCTCGCGCGTCTGGCCGCTGAGCGCCGCCGGGTCCTGCCACACCGTGATGGCGTGCATGTCGACCACGCAGTACAGGCACTCGTAGTCGTGCTGCAGGCGGGCGAAGTTGCGGATCGCGCCGAGATAGTTTCCGAGATGGAGGTTTCCGGTGGGCTGCACGCCGGACAGGATCCGGCCCTTCAGCCCGCGCGCCTGGTAGTGCGGGAGATGCGGATTGGCCGCGGGCGCAGCGGTCGTGACGTCGGGCATGGGATGTGGACTCCGCGAACGGTGGGTTGGCGCGGGGTTTGGACCTCCGCGCACCCCGCCGGTGGAAGGCGAGGGCGGGCGGGTATCGCCCACTCCAACGGCGGAATCAAGGCGCGCCGGGGCGCAGCCCTTTGACGGCGGCGCGCGAGCCTGCTTCCATCCCCTCGCACGCATCTTGCACATAAGCCGGAGCGTCAGGGCGGTATCACAATCTGGTTGGGAGGCATTCCCATGAACGAACGGGACTTGGCGGGTCTGATCGATCGCGTGAAGACGGGCCGGCTGTCGCGGCGCACCTTCGTGCAACGGATGGCGGCGGTCGGCTTGACCGCCCCGATGGCGACGCAGCTTCTGGCGATCGGCGGCGTCGCCATGGCCCAGAACAAGCGGCCGGTCTACAAACCGACCAAGCGCGGCGGCGGCGGCCTGTTGAAGGTGCTGTGGTGGCAGGCGCCCACCCTGCTCAATCCCCATTTCGCGACCGGCACCAAGGATCAGGACGGCTCGCGCCTGTTCTACGAGCCGCTGGCGGGCTGGGATGCCGACGGCAACCTGCGTCCCATCCTCGCCGAGGCAGTACCCAGCCTCGAGGACGGCACGCTCGCCAAGGACGGCAAGTCGGTGATCTGGAAGCTGAAGAAGGGCGTGACGTGGCACGACGGCAAGCCGTTCACCGCCGACGACTGCGTCTTCACCTGGGCATATGCGCGCGATCCCGCGACGGCGGCGCTGACCGTGGGCTCCTACAAGGACGTCACGGTCGAGAAGGTCGACGACCATACGGTGAAGGTGAACTTCGCCAAGCCGACGCCGTTCTGGGCCGACACCTTCGTTGCCGCGGCGGGCTGCATCATTCCCAAGCACCTGTTCGACGCCTACACCGGCGCCAAGTCGCGCGAGGCGCCGACCAACCTCAAGCCGGTCGGCACCGGCCCTTACATGTTCAAGGACTTCAAGCCGGGCGATCTGGTGGCCGGCGTGATCAACCCGAACTACCACCAGCCGAACAAACCCTACTTCGATGCGATCGAGATGAAGGGCGGTGGCGACGCTGTCTCGGCGGCGCGCGCGGTGCTGCAGACCGGCGAGTACGACTTCGCCTGGAACCTGCAGGTCGAGGACGAGATCCTGCAGAAGCTGGAGAAGGGCGGCAAAGGCACTGTCGTCTTCGCCAAGGGTGGTGGTTGCGAGCACATCCAGTTGAACCAGACCGATCCCTGGACCGAGGTCGACGGCGAGCGCTCGTCGCTCAAGACCAAGCACCCGACCCTGCAGTACCCCGAGGTGCGCCAGGCGCTGGCGATGCTGGTCGACCGGGACTCGGTCGAGAAATACATCTACGGCCGCACCGGCGTTGCCACCGCGAACTTCGTCAACGGACCGCCCAAGTTCACCTCGAAGAACACCAAGTTCGAGTTCAACGTCGACAAGGCGGCGGACATCCTCGAGAAGGCCGGCTGGAAGAAGGGGAGTGACGGCATCCGCGAGAAGGACGGCAAGAAGCTGAAGTTCGTCTACCAGACCTCGATCAACCAGCCGCGCCAGAAGAACCAGGCGATCGTCAAGCAGGCCTGCCAGAAAGCGGGCATCGACATCGAGGTCAAGGCGGTGGTGGCATCGGTGTTCTTCTCCTCGGACGTCGCCAACCCCGACACCTACCCGCACTTCTATTGCGACCTGCAGATGTACAACAACGGGCCGCAGCAGCCCGATCCCGAGGTCTATCTGCGCCAGTTCCTGTCGACCGAGGTGGCGGCCAAGGCCAACAAATGGCAGGGCCGCAACATCACGCGCTGGCAGAGCAAGGAATTCGACGACGCGCACAAGGCCGCGCAGATCGAGCTCGATCCGGTCAAGCGGGCGGCCCTGTTGATCAAGTGCAACGACCTGCCGGTCGACAACCACATCGTCATTCCCGTGGTCGCCCGGCTCGGCGTCGCGGGAGTGAAGCACAAGCTCGTCGCCGAGCTGAGCGGCTGGGACAACAACACCTGGATGCTCGCCGACTGGTATCGCGAGGCCTGATCCAGGGAACACCCGAGCGTCGTCGCAAGGCATGAGCGCGCGGTCCACCGAGGTGCTGCCGCGAGCCCTGCACACAAAGCTTTCAATGCGCCGTCGGTGCGCGCTTTTTCGCGTGAGCTGCCACGCAACGTGCGTTCGAGGGCGCGCGTTTCGAGATCAAGCGAATTGGGCAGCGAAAGGAGACGCATCATGACGCGCATGCAGACACTTCTGGTCACTACCGTACTGGCGGCCGCCGTTCCCCTTGCGACAGCGATGGCGCAGAGCTCGACGAGTTCATGTGGCCCCGAGGCTTGGTCGAGCGCCAAGATGGGCTACACCAGGACCCCCTGTAATGCCGGCGATGCGACCGCCCAGGTCGGCACGTCGGGTCCGACGGCCTACGGCTCCGGCAATTCGTCCTCGATGACCAAGGCGCAAATGAAGCAGCCTGCGCCTTCCGGCTATATGCAGCCGAGCTACGCGCCGATGCGGAGCCAGGCGGTCGTTGCCGAGCCGGCGAACGCCTCCATGATGGGCAATCAGTCGTGCGGCCCGTCCAACGCCGTCGCCATCACCGACGAATACGGCCACAAGTACAACTGCCGCGGCGACCGCATTCGCCGCTGACCATCCGTCGCCGCGAAAGACCGCCGCGAAGCATATCGCGCGGCGGGCTGGCGTTCGCCCGTTGTGCGATTCGACGAATGATCTATACGGAGGGTTGGAGGCTCCATGTCCGACAATCCGCCGATCGAGTTTGCCTTTCCCGAATTGCGAAAGTGGGAGAAGGGCGCTGCACCCTACATCCATGTCTTCGAGAGCGGCACGCCCGGCCCGACCGTGATGGTCTGCGCGCTGACCCACGGCAACGAGGTGTCCGGCGCGGTGGTGGTGGATGCGCTGCTGGCCAAGGGCCTGCGCCCGCGCAAGGGCACGCTGATCCTGGGCTTCAACAACATCGAGGCCTATCACTCCTTCGATCCGCGCACGCCCTTCAAGTCGCGCATGATCGACGAGGACTTCAATCGCACCTGGGGCCGCCTCGACCAGCCCGCCAATACCGTCGAGACGCGCCGCGCGCAGGTGGTCAGGCCGTTCGTCGAGCGTGCCGACCTGCTGCTCGACCTCCATTCGATGCACGACGATGGCGTGCCGCTGATGCTGGCGGGTCCGCTCGCCAAGGGCGCGGAGCTGGCCAGGAAAGTCGGCACGCCGGTCGACATCATTGCCGATGCCGGCCACGCCGCCGGCATGCGCATGCGCGACTATGGCGGGTTCGGCGATCCCGGGAGCCCCAAGAACGCGCTGCTGATCGAGACCGGCCAGCATTGGCGGGCCTCGTCGGTGGTCGTCGCGAAGGACGTGACCGCGCGCTTCCTCGTGGTGAGCGGCATCGCCGAGGCGGGCGACCTGCCGGCGGACTGGAAGCGGCCGGCGCCGGCCCGGCAGCGTGTCGTCGAGGTGACGCATGCGATCGCCACCAAGCGCGGCAACTTCACGCCGGCGCGCCACTTCGAGGGCCAGGAGGTGATCGCCAAGGCCGGCACCCTGCTCGGCCACGACGACGGCGAGCCGGTGACCACGCCTTACGACAACTGCGTTCTGGTGATGCCCTCGTCGAACCGGCCGTTGCGGCCCGGCGTCACGGTTGTTCGCCTGGGTCGGCTGGCCTGAGGCCCGGCTGCCGGCGCAGCAGGAAGCGCAGCTCCGACAGTTTCACCACGCCCAGCAGCGCGCCCAGCAAGCCGTAAACCGCGCCGCCCAGCGCGCACGCGGCGAGCAGCGCGAGAACGCCGGCCAGGTCCGGGTGCGCCAGGATGGGGCGCAGCAGCGCGAGCGGGCCGGCGAGGGCTGCCGCCATGCCGGCGGTCGCGAGCATCATGCGCCAGGTGCGGGACTTGAGCCGGGCATCGGGCAGCCAGTGGCCACGGCTCAGCAGGATGACCGCAAGCAGCAGCGCATTGACCCAGCCCGAGATCGAAGAGGCGAGCGCGATGCCGACCTGCGCCAGGGGCGTGCCGAGCACGAAAAACGCGTTCAGCGCCACGTTCAGGGCGATCGCGATCAGGGCGACGTAGAGCGGCGTGCGCGTGTCCTGGCGGGCGAAGAAGCCCGAGGTGAGCGCCTTGATCAGCATGAAGGCCGGCAGGCCCACGGCATAGGCGCCGAGCGCCCCGGCGGCGCGCAGCGTGTCATCGGGACCGAACTTGCCGTGCTCGAACAGCACGCGGATCATCGGCTCGGCCAGGATCCACAGCGCGGCGGTCGAAGGCAGGCTGAACAGCAGGCCGAACTCGATGGCGCGGTTCTGGTTGGCCATCGCCGCGTCGGTCTCGCCGGCGCGCAGCTGGCGCGACAGGAGCGGAAGAAGCGCGGTGCCGATGGCGATGCCGATCACGCCGAGCGGCAGCTGGCTGATGCGGTCGGCGTAGTAGAGCGCCGAGATCGAGCCGGCGGGAAGGAGCGAGGCCCAGACGACGTCGAGCAGCGTGCTGACCTGCTGCGCGCCGCCGCCGATCGCGACCGGCGTGGCGAGCCGCACCAGCCGGCGCACGTCCTCGGTGTAGCGCGGCCGCACCAGCTTCATGCCGACGCCGTCCCGCCAGCACGAGAACATCAGCCACAGCCATTGCAGGAAACCCGCCATCGCCACGCCGATCGAGGCGGCGTAGCCCGAATCGGGCAGCATCGGCGTCAGGCCCAGCACGCAGCCGATCAGCGTGACGTTGAGCAGGGTCGGGGTGAAGGCGACTTCGGCGAAGCGGTCGATGCTGTTCAGCACCCCGCCATAGAGCGAGGCGAGCGAGATGAACACCAGGTAGGGGAAGGTGATGCGGCCGAAGGTGACCGCCTTGTCGAAGATCGCCGGGTCGTCGGTGAAGCCCGGCGCCATCACCCAGATCACCGCCGGCATGGCGATCATCATGACCAGCGAGAACGGCACCAGGATCATCAGCAGGCAGGCATGGGCCTGGCGGGCGAAGGCGAGGGCCGACTCGCGCCCCTCGCCCTGCAACTCCTTGGCAAACAGGGGCACGAACGCGGCCGAGAAGGCGCCCTCGGCGAACAGCCGGCGGAACAGGTTGGGCAGCTTGAACGCGACGATGAAGGCGTCCGCGACCGGCCCGGAGCCGAGCAACGCCGACAGCACGATGTCGCGCACGAAGCCGACGATGCGCGACAGCAGCGTGAAGCTGCCGACCGTGAAGATCGACCGGCCGAGGCTCATCTATCCGTCGCCCCGAGCGAAGCCGAGGGGCCTCTTTTTCGCGCCTTCAAAACAGATCCCTCCGCTGCGCCTCGCTGCGCTCGGCTTCGGTCGGGATGACGGAGGTGCCATATTCCTGTCATCAAGAGATGCCATGTTCCTTCCCGGTGGCGGCCGGTGATGTGATGACCGGTTTAAACCGCTACCACGGCCGGTTCCGAAGAGGGGCCGGTTTTTTTATTGGCGTCCGGCCAGCTTGAGCAGCGTCTCACGATCCTGCGCCGCCAGCTTCTTGTAGTCGCCGACGATGCGGTCGAGCTCGGCGGCCGGCAGAACGCTTTCCAGGTCGGTGAAGCCCTGCGGCGCGCGCTGCTCGACCAGGTCGAGCATGACGTCGATCCCCTTGCGCCGGTTGCTCTCGACGATGCGCGCCATCGGCGGCAGCCGGCGCTGCTCGTAGCGCTGCAAGGCCGCCTCCGGGTCGCCGCCGCACGAAAGCTCCTGCGTCAGCGCCTCGCCGTCGATGATCGCCTGAGAGGCGCCGTTGGAGCCGATCGGGTACATCGGATGCGCGGCGTCGCCCAGCAGCGTGATGCGGCCATGGCTCCAGCGCGGCAGCGGATCGCGGTCGACCATCGGGAATTCCAGGATGGTGTGGGCGTTGCGGATCACCTCCGGCACGTTCAGCCAGCCGAAGTCCCAGTCCTTGTAGCGCGGCAGGAAGTCCTCGAGCTTGCCCGGCTTGTTCCAGTCCTCGCGCGGCGGAGCCGCGTGCTCGCCCTGATAGAGGTCGCAGATCCAGTTGATCAGCGCCTCGCCGCGCTCGGCATGGGCGCGGCTGATCGGATAACAGACGAACTTCTGGGTGTGATGGCCCGCCTGCACCATGCTGGCGCCGCTCAAGTACGGCTTGCCGACGGTGACGCCACGCCACATCAGGATGCCCTGCCACTTGGGCGGGCCCTCGTCGGGATGGAAGTGCGCCCGGACCGACGAATGGATGCCGTCGGCGCCGACCAGGATGTCGGCCTCCGCGGTCTCGACGACGGCGCCGTCGCGATCGGCGAAGCGCGCCGTGACCTTCGTTCCCTTCTGCTCGAAGGAGACGATGCGGCGGCCGAACCTGATCCCGTCGGCGCCGAGCATCCGTCTGGCGCCATCGAACAGGATCATCTGCAATTCGCCGCGATGGATCGAGAATTGCGGCCACGGCAGGCCGGCGTGACGGCCGCGCGGATCGGCCCAGATGGTCTGGCCGTGGCGGTTGGCATAGCGCAGCTCGCGCGTCTCGATGCCGGTGGCGGCCAGCGCGGGCTCGAGCCCGAGCGAAGACAGGATGCGGACCGCGCCGGCCTGGATGTTGATGCCGACGCCGAGCGGCTTCAGCTCGCTCACCTGCTCGAACACCTCGACCTCGAAGCCGGCACGCTTCAGGCACATGGCGGCGACCAGGCCGCCGATGCCCGCTCCGGCGATCAGGACCCTCATGGTCTTGCCGGACCGCGGGCCTCTGGCCCGCTCGGAATCATGATCATGAGCGGGCGGGACGCCCGCGGTCCGGCAAGACGCATGATCACGGATCGCGGCTGAGGCCGCGGGACAGCAGGGCGGCCTGGTAGGCGGCCCAGCGGTCGGCGTAGGTGTCGGCCAGCTCGCGCAGGTAGGACCAGCTGTAGATGCCGGTGTCATGGCTGTCGTCGAAGATGATGCGCACGGCGTAGTGGCCGACCGGCTCGACCGCGGTGATCTTTACGTGCCGCCGGCCCGCGACGATCTTCCGGGTGGCCTCGCCGCCATGGCCCTGCACCTCGGCCGACGGGCTCTCGACCCGAAGATACTCGGCCGACAGGCCGACGCTCTTGCCGTCGGTGAAGTCGATCTCGATGCGGCCTTCGTTCTGGAAGACGCGCAGCTCGGCCGGCCACGGCGCGTCGTCGGCCTCGTAGCTGCCGCCGGCGGGCGCGGACTTGGCGAAGCCGCGGTCAGCCGGGCTCAAGGCACGTCCTTCAGCACGCGCGCCTCGCTCACCAGCATGATCGGGATGCCGTCGCGGATCGGATAGGCGAGGCCGGCCTTGCGGCTGATCAGCTCGCCGGCCGCGGCGTCATACTCCAGCGGGCCGTGCGTTGCCGGGCAGACCAGGATTTCCAGCAGCTTCGGATCGACGCCGCCGCGCCTGGGTTCCGCGGAGGGCTCGGGCTGCGAATCGGTCATGGCCCACTATACCCGATCAGTTCGCCCGCTGCGGCGTGGATTCCGGCGGCTGGCCGAAAGCCCCCATCTCCAGCAGGCCGACCAGCAGCCTGGCGCGGGCGGTCGTATCGGCGGCCTCGAGCAGCGCCTGCTTCTCGGCGGGGCCGAACGGCAGGACCATCGACAGCGAGGTCACGAGGTTGTGGTCGGCCGCCTTCTTCACCGCCTCCCAGTCGGTCGAGAGGTTGCGGCTGCGGAAGAAGGCGGCGAGCGCCGCCATCAGCCGCTCGCGGTCGAGCTCGATCGGCTCGTCGGCGTGGTCGAGGTCGGCGCGATAGGGTGCGAACAGCGACGAGACGCGGCGGTAGCCGCCCTGCGCCAGGTCGAGCTCGCGGCCGATCTCGAAGCGGCAGATGCCGGACAGCGCCAGCAGCAGCCGGCCGTCCTCGCTTTCGTTGAAGCTGACGATGCGGCCGGCGCAGCCGACCTTGTGCACCTTGGGCTTGCCGTCCTCGACCGGCAGGCCGTCGCCGGCGAAGCCGCCGGGCTGCATCGGCTGCACCATGCCGATCATGCGATGGCCGGCCAGGGAATCGAAGATCATCGCCAGGTAGCGCGGCTCGAAGATGTTGAGCGGCAGCCGGCCGCCGGGCAGCAGCAGCACGCCCGACAACGGAAAGATCGGCAGCGTCTCGGGGAGCTGCTCGAAGCTGGGATCGAACGGGTTGCGCCCCTTCACCACAACAACGTCACGAGAACAGGATGGTCGAGAGGCGCTTGCGGCCCGCGACCGCCAGCGGATCGGTGAAGCCCAGCGCCTCGAAGAACTTCAAGAGCTGCTGCCGCGCCGCCGCCTCGTTCCAGTTGCGGTCGAGCTTGATCATGGCGAGCAGCTCGTCGATCGCCTCCTGCTTCCGGTCGCCGGCCCAGTAGGCCATCGCGAGATCGAGCCGGGACTGGAAGTCCTTCGGGTCCTTCTCGGCCTTGGCCTTGAGATCGCCGATCGGGCCGGCCGCCTTGGCGGCTTCGGCGAGATCGAGCTGCGCCTGCACGGCGACGATATCGGCGTTGCCCTTGTCCTTGGTCGGCACCTTGGCGAGCACCGCGCGAGCCTGCTCGACCTGGCCCTCGTGGGCGTAGCAGCGGGCGAGGCCCGCCAGCGCCGGCAGGTTGTCGGGCGCCACCTCGAGCAGCTCGTTGTAGATCTGCGCGGCAAGCTGGAAGTCGCCGTCGGCCACCGCCTGCGTCGCATGCTCGAGCGCGGCGTTGAGATCGTCGGCGCCGTCGCCGGCCGCGCCGCCGGTCGCCTGTACCAGGCGAGCGACGAACTCGCGGACCTGGCTCTCCGGCACCGCCCCCATGAAGCCGTCGACCGGGCGGCCGCCGAAGAAGGCATAGACCGCGGGGATCGACTGGATACGCAGTTGCTGGGCCAGCATCTGGTTCTGGTCGATGTTGATCTTGACCAGCTTGATGGCGCCCTTGGCCTCGGTGACGACCTTCTCGATGATCGGCTGCAGCGTCTTGCACGGGCCGCACCACGGCGCCCAGAAGTCGACGATCACCGGGACGGTGCGCGACGCTTCCAGCACGTCCTTGGCGAACTTGGTCTGGTCGCTGTCCTTGATCAGATCGGCGGGCGGCGCAGCGGCGGGTGCCGCGCCCTTCAATATCGGTTCCATAAGGCCTCGAAACGGGGAGTCCGGGTTTGGGCTGCAATGTGGCGTCCGCCCCCCGGGGACGCAAGGGGCGGTCCTAGCGGGTCCAGGCCGCCCGCTGCAACACCACCCGATAGCCGTCCGGGTCCTCGAAGGTGAGGCCGTCGCGATCCCAGTAGGGGTTGATCGCCGCAACCGGCGCAAACCCGGCGGTACGCATGCGCTCGACCGCGGCCCGCCATTCGCCGGCATCAGGCAGATAGAAGACCACGAGATTGTCCCCGGTCGGCGCCCGGCCGGCGGTGTGGCCGCGGGCGCGCGTGAACTCGAAATGGTACGGCGCCTTCTCGTGCCCCAGCATGATGCCGTCGAAGCCGTCATGGTCCTCGAAGCGGCAGAGCACGCCGAGGCCGAGACCGTCACGATAGAACGGCAGCAGGGCATCGATGTCGTCGCTCGGCCTGGCGACGCGGAGGACCGGGATCGACACGTCGTCAGCCGCGAATCTGGTGCTTCATCAGTTCGGCGCCGAGCCGGCCCGACAGCCACAGGCCGCACATGCGATAGTCGCTGATCAGCGACCATACCGGCGCCTGGAAGGTGGCGGGCTTGTTCCTCTCGATGAAGAAGTGCCCGAACCAGGCCGGGCCATAGCCGAAGAACGGCACCGCCAGCAGCCACCACCAGCTCTGCGTGACGACGGCCGCGATCAGCACCAGCGCCGAGGCAATGGTGCCGAAATAGTGAACGGCCCGCGTTGCAGGTCTGGCATGCTCCCGCAGATAGAACGGCCAGAAATCGGCATAGCTTCTGAAGCCGGTCGCCATGGCAGAATTGTCCGGAAGGAGGCCTTCGATGGCAAGGCTGATTGGACTGCTGAGCCTGGTGCTGACCTTGATTGCGCCGATGGCGAGGGGCGCCGAGCCGGTCGACATGCTGCTGGTGCTGGCCGTCGACGTCTCGCGCAGCGTCACCGAGCCCAAGTTCAGGCTGCAGCGCGAGGGGACCGCCGGTGCGCTTACGGACCCCGCGGTCGTGAAGGCGATCACCTCGGGCCCGAATCGGCGCATTGCCGTATGCGTGGTCGAATGGGCGACGGTCGGCATGCAGACCGTGGTCGTCGACTGGACGGTGATCGACGGCGCTGCTGCAGCGCACAGCTTCGGCGACAAGCTCACCGAAACGCCGCGCTCGTTCGCCGGCAGCACCGCGATCGGCGGCGCGATCGACTACTCGGTGCGCCAGCTCGAGCGCGCGCCCTACACGTCGGAGCGGCGCGTCATCGACATTTCCAGCGACGGCAACAACAACTCCGGCCGCTCGGTCAACGACGCGCGCGACGAAGCCGTCGCCAGGGACATCGTGATCAACGCCCTGGTGATCCTGACGCCGCGGGGCGAATCGTTCCGGCCGGAGCACACCAATCCGCCGGGCGGCCTCGAGAAATATTTCCAGGACAACGTGATCGGCGGGCCCGGCGCCTTCACCGTCGTCGCCGAAAGTCACGACTCGTTTGGCCGCGCGCTGACCAAGAAGCTGATCCGGGAAATCGCCAGCGTCAGCCCAGCGCGCCGGCCTTCCTGAGCGCCTCGATCTCGGCCTCGCTGTAGGCCAGCTCGCGCAGGATCTCCGCCGAGTTCTCGCCGACTGCCGGCGGCTTGCCGGACATCCTCGGCTTGGCGAAGCCCAGCCGGATCGGATTGTTGACCGTGCGCGGCACCTCGGGATTGGTCGTCTCGGCGAAGATGCCGGCGTGTCGGGCCTGCTCGTCGTCGACTACGTCGGCGACGCGACCGATCACGCCGAACGGGATGCCGGTCCCGGACAGCAGTGCTTCCCACTCGGCATAGGTCTTCGACGCGAAGATCGGCGCGATCTCGGCGTGCAGCTCCAGAGCGCGCCGGCGGCGTTCCTCGCGCTCGGCATAGCGCGGGTCGGTCGCGAGCGCCGGCCGGCCGATCACGTCGCAGAAGGTCGGCCACAGGCGGTCGTCGCGCACCATCAGCAGCTGCAGCCATCGGTCGTCGCGGGTGCGATAGAGATTGGTGAGCGCGTTCCTTGGCTTGTGCGGCGGCTCGCGCGTCACCAGCCTGCCGCCGATTGCCGCGCCGGCGATGGTCGTGCCGTTGGCCCAGGCGCCGTTGGCATAGAGCGATGTGCCGACCCAGCAGCCCTCGCCCGTCTGGTCGCGATGGCGCAGGCCCAGCAGGATCGCGGCCACCAGCGTCATCGCCGTGGCGCGATCGCCCTGCGCCGGCAGCGACAAGCCCGGCGGGCCGTCTTCGTAGCGCGCGGCGTCGAGGATGCCGGAGCGGCCGAAGTAAGCCGTCACGTCGAAGCCCGGCCGATCGCGGTCGGGGCCGGTCTCGCCGTAGCCGGTCAACGAGCAGTAGACCAGCTTCGGGTTGATCGCCTGCATGTCCTCGAAGCGGAGCCGCAAGCGCTCGCGCGCGGGCGGCGGGAAGTTCACGATCATGATGTCGGCGCGCCCGACCAGCTTCTCCAGCACCGGCCGCGCTTCCGGCTTCTTGAGGTCGATCGCCAGCGAACGCTTCAGCCGGCCGTCGAGCTGCAACGGGAAATTCCTCTCGCTCCTCGGATAGGTCGCGGCGCGCTTGTAGTTGTGGCGGTGCGGGTCGCCTTCGCCCGGCGCCTCGATCTTGATCACGTCGGCGCCGTAGTCGGCCAGCGCCACCGCCGCGGCGGGGGCGGCGATGAAGGTGCTGATGTCGAGGACCAGCAGGCCCGAAAGCGGCAGGCGTTCGCTCATTTGACGGCACCGGTCGATTTCAGCGCCGCGATCTCGCGCGCCTCGAGCCCGACCTCGCGCAGGATCTCGTCGCTGTGCTGACCGAGCCCGGGGGCGGGATGGGCGATGCGCTGCGCGGCGAAGCCGAGGCGGATCGGATTGCTCAGGGTGCGCGGCAGATCGGGAATCTCGGTGTCGACGATCGCGCCGCACGCCACCGCCTGCTCGTCGTGCGGCACATCCTGCGGCCGGCTGATCACGCCGAAGGTGATGCCGCCCGCCGACAAGGCCTTGAGCCAGTAGGCGTAGGTGTTGCTCTCGAACGCCTTGCCCATGATCGCGGCGAGATCGGCCGAGTGCTTTCGCCGCTCGACCGTCTCGGCGAAGCGTGGATCGGTCAGCAGCTCGGGATGGCCGAGCGCCCGGGCGAGCGGCGGCCACATCTTGTCTTCGGCGACGATGGTGAGCTGCAGCCAGCGGTCGTCGGAGGTGCGGTAGATGTTGCCCAGTGCCGAACGCGGCCGGTCCGGCGGCGGCCGATGCGGCAGGTAGGCGTTGGCGAGCGCGGCCTGGGCGATCACGCCGCACGCCCACAAGCCGTTGCCCAGCAGCGAGGTGCCGACCCACGAGCCCTCGCCGGTCTTCATGCGATGGATCAGGGCCATCAGGATCGAGGAGACCAGCGCCATCGCCGTCGCGCGATCGCCCTGCGCCGGCCCCGGCACGCCCGGGGGGCCGCCCTCGTAGCGCTGCGCGTCGAGCAGGCCGGAGCGCGCGAAGTAGGCGGTCGCGTCGAAACCGGGCCGGTCGCGGTCGGGACCGGTCTCGCCGTAGCCGGTCAGCGAGGCGTAGATCAGCCGCGGGTTGACCGGCTTGATGTCCTCGTAGGAGAGCTTGAGCTTCTCGCGCACCAGCGGCGGGAAGTTCACGATCATGACGTCGGCCCATTTCAGCAGCCGGTCGAGCGCGGCACGGGCCTCGGGTTTCTTGAGGTCGAGCACGATCGAGCGCTTGTTCCGCGAGTCCATCTCCCACGGATAGTTCACCGCGGCCTTCGGGTAGTTCGCCGAGTCGGTCATGATCCGCCGGTTGGGATCGCCGTCCGGCCCCTCGATCTTGACCACGTCGGCGCCCCAGTCGCCCAGCACCACGGCGGCGGCGGGTGCGGCGATGAACGAGCTGATATCGAGGACCTTCAGTCCGGCGAGAGGCAGGGCAGATTCCGGCATGCAATGAATCCCTTTCTCGCGGATACTAGATCAAACTTTCCTCCCCTTCGCGGATTCCGCGAAGGGGAGGTGCTCTCGTCATACGAGGGCGGAGGGGTCGGGAGCCACGGTTCGTGCCGCATGACCCCATCGCCCGCGTGAGACGCGGGCACTTCCCCTTGGCGGATTCCGCCAAGGGGAAGAAGGAACTGAAGGGGGAGAGAGCAGTGCCGGCAAGCCGCAAACCGAATTTCCTGATCGTCCTGATCGACGATCTCCGGTTCGACGAGCTCGGGATCTGCGGCCATCCCTACATGAAGACGCCGAACATCGATCGCATCGGCCATGAAGGCGCGATGTTCACGGCGGCGTTCCACACCACGCCGCTCTGCTCGCCCAACCGGGCGTCGATCCTGACCGGCCAGTATGCGAGCCGCCACGGCATCATCGACAACGTTGCGCGCGACGCGCACAGCCATCGCCTGCCGAACTATCACGTCGTCCTGCAAAAGCTGGGCTACGAGACGGCGCATGTCGGCAAGTGGCACATGGGCAATTCCGGCGGCCCGCGGCCGGGCTACGACCACTGGGTAAGCTTCCCGGGTCACGGTTCCATCGTCGATCCGGTGCTGAACATCAACGGCGACGAGCGCCAGCACAAAGGCTATATCACCGACCTGTTGAACACCCACGCGGTGGAGTTTCTGCGCCGCCAGCGTGACAAGCCATTCGCCCTGTTCTTCGCCCACAAGGCGGTGCATCCGGACGCCTACCAGGCAGCCGACGGCCAGGTCTCGTTCAAGAACGGCGGCTACCTGCCGGCGCCGCGCCATGCCGATCTCTACAAGGGCGAACACTTCCCGCGCCGGCCCAACGCGCTGCCCCACGCCGACGTGGTGAAGCAGAAGCCTGCCTGGAAAGAAGCCTTCGAGCTTCGCGTCAACGAGGCCTCGCGCGCGCTGCTCGACGGCATGAAGGCCGGCACCGAGGAGGAGATCCGGCTGCGCGCCGCGATGATGGCGAGCGTCGACGAGGGCATGGGCGACGTCTTCAGGGCGCTGGAAGAGACCGGCCAGCTCGACAACACCTTCATCCTGTTCCTCGGCGACAACGGCTATTTCTTCGGCGAGCATGGGCTCGGCCCCGAGCGCCGGTTCGCCTACGAGGAGGGCATCAAGTCGCCGTTCCTGATCCGCTATCCGGCATGGTTCAGGCCGGGCACGGTGAACCACGATCTCGTGCTGGCGCTCGACATCGCGCCGACGGTGCTCGACCTCGCCGGCGCCAAGGCCGCCGACAGGGAGCACATCCAGGGCCTGTCGCTGCGCCCGCTCGCGAAGAAGGGCCGCAGGCGCGGCTGGCGCAGCTCGTTCATGTGCGAATACTTCAGCGAGAACGCCATGCCGTGGCTGATCGGCATGAGCTACAAGGCGATCCGCACCCGGACGCACAAGTACATCCACTGGACGCAGAAGTCGCTCGACGGCGTCGAATGCGACGAGCTGTACGACCTCGAGGCCGATCCGTTCGAGATGAAGAACATCATCGGCAAGCGCGGCAGCGGTCCGCTGGTCGCGCGGCTGCGCAGGCAACTCGCTCAACTTGTCGCTCATTCGGTGGGGCTCTGATGAAAAGACGCGCGCTTCTCGCCGCTTCGCTCACGGCACCCTTTGCGGCACCCTTCATTGCCCGGGCGCAACAGTGGCCGACGCATACGATCCGCATGATCGTCCCCTACGCGCCCGGCGCCACCGGCGACATCGGCGGGCGGCTCTACGGCGACGAGCTGGGCAAGGCGCTTGGCCAGACCGTGGTCGTCGACAACAAGACCGGGGCCGGCGGCACTATCGCCATGGCCGAGCTCGCGCGCGCCGCGCCGGACGGCTACACGCTCGGCGTCATCGCCCAGGGCCTGCTGGTCTACAATCTCGGTCTCTACAAGACGCCCGGCTACGATCCGTTCAAGGACCTGGTCGTCCTGTCGATCAACTTCTCGGTCGCCAACGTGCTGATCGTGCATCCGTCCAACCCGGCCAAGACCGTGGCCGACGTGGTCGAGCAGGCGCGCGCCAGGAAGGGCGAGTTCACCTTCTCCTCGGGCGGCGTCGGCACCAGCCATCACATGTCGGGCGTGCTGCTCGAGATGCGCTCGGGCGTGAAGATGACCCACGTGCCCTATCGCGCGACGCCCGCCGGCATCCAGGCCGTGGTCAACGGCGAGGTGCAGATGGGCATGTTCAACACGCCCACCGTGGTCGGGCTGATCCGCTCGGGCAAGCTCAAGGCGCTGGCGGTGACCAGCGCGAAGCGGATCGATCAGTTCCCCGAGCTGCCGACCATGATCGAATCGGGGTTCAAGGACTTCGTCGTCGACACCTGGCTGGGCTTCGGCGCGCCGGCCGGCCTGCCGCAGCCGCTGGTGGCCCGGCTCAACGGCGAGTTCAACCGCATCACCAACCTGCCCGAGATGCGCAAGAAGTTCGACGAGCAGGGGATGATCGCCTGGCCGCCGCGCTCGCCCGAGGAGGCGCTGAAGTTCCTCCACCAGGACACCGACTTCTGGCTACCCATCATCAAGGCCTCGGGGGCCACGGCGGGGTAGCCTTCCTCCCCCGGAGGGGGAGGGTTGGGGAGGGGGATTTCTCCTCCCGAAGACCTTGCTGATCGAGCATCCGCGTCCCCCACCCTAACCCTCCCCCTGCGGGGGAGGGGACATGAGATGTTTGCAAAAGCGTCGCTCAGCGCCTATCTCCCCCCGCCATGGGATACAGAGTCGCCGTGGTTGGCGCGACCGGCAATGTCGGGCGCGAAATGCTGCAGATCCTCTCCGAACGGAACTTTCCGGTCGACGACGTCGTCGCGCTGGCCTCGTCGCGCTCGGCCGGGCGCCAGGTGTCGTTCGGCGAGGACAAGGTCCTGAAGGTCCAGGACCTCGCCAAGTTCGACTTCAAGGGCATCGACATCGTGCTGTCGTCGCCGGGGGCCAAGGTCTCCGCCGAGCACAGCCCGCGCGCGGCCAAGGCCGGCGGCGTGGTGATCGACAACACCTCCTATTGGCGCATGGACCCGGACGTGCCGCTGGTCGTGCCGGAGGTGAACGGCGAGGCGATCAAGGGCTACAAGGGCCGCGGCATCATCGCCAACCCCAACTGCTCGACCATCCAGATGGTGACGGCGCTGAAGCCGATTCACCAGGCCGCGAAGATCAAGCGCGTGGTGGTCTCGACCTACCAATCGACCTCCGGCGCCGGCAAGGAGGCGATGGACGAGCTGCTCAACCAGACCAAGAGCTTCTTCGTCAACGAGGCGCTCGAGCCCAGGAAGTTCGCCAAGAACATCGCCTTCAACGTCATTCCCCACATCGACGTCTTCATGGAAGACGGCTCGACCAAGGAGGAATGGAAGATGGTGGTCGAGACCAAGAAGATCCTCGACCCCAAGATCAAGGTCCACGCCACCTGCGTGCGCGTGCCGACGTTCATCGGCCATGCCGAGGCGATCAATCTCGAGCTCGAGGAGCCGCTCGACGAACGCGAGGCGCACCAGTTGCTGGCCGCCGCGCCAGGCGTGCTGGTGGTCGATCGCCGCGAGCCCGGCGGTTACGTGACGCCCAAGGAGATCGCCGGCCAGGACGGCGTGTTCGTGAGCCGTCTCCGCGTCGATCCGACAGTCGAGAACGGCCTCGCCCTGTGGGTGGTGAGCGACAACCTGCGCAAGGGCGCCGCGCTCAATGCCGTGCAGATCGCCGAGGAGCTGATCAAAGGCTACATCTAGGCCCTTCAGGTAGCGAAGGATCTCATTGCGCAATGGCGTGCCATGAGCCATCGCCACGAGGTCCTTCGCTTCGCTCAGGTGATCTTAGTTATTATTATTTACCAGATGCTTATGCTGTATTTTTAATGTAACCTTCGAAATTGTGAACGACACGCCGTCGATCCATTCGTTGCGCCGGGAATCCCGGGCCGATCCCATTCCGCTTTTCCAGGCCGACAGCTTCGTGCAGCAGTTGCGGCTGGCCGCCCAGGCCCATCGCGCGGGTCGGCTCGACGAAGCGATCCAGTCGTACCTGCGACTGCTGTCGCTGCGGCCCTATCACGCCGAACTGCACAACAATCTCGGCGTGGCGCTGCGCCTGATCGGCAAGCTCGAGGCGTCGGTCGCGCATCATCGCCTGTCGCTCACCGCCGATCCCGATAATCCGGCGCTGCATTCCAATCTCGGCAACGCGCTGCGCGCCGCGGGCCAGCTCGACGAGGCGGTGAAGCATCACTTCCAGTCGATCGCGCTCAACCGTGACTACGGCGAGGGCTTCTTCAATCTGGCGCTCTGCCTGCGCGACCTCGGCCGCATCGACGAGGCGGTCGGCTGTCTCGGCCGCGCACTGGCGCTCAATCCGCAGAACCGCCGCGCCCGCACCGAGCTCGCGATCGCCCTGATGATGCGCGGCGAGCTCGAGGTCGGATTTGCCGCCTACGAGGCGCGCAAGCGCCTGCCCGAGACGCCGGCGGTCGACTTCCGCCAGCCCGCCTGGGACGGCGGCGAGATCGCCGGCAAGCGCGTCCTGCTCTATCCCGAGCAGGGCCTGAGCGACGTGCTGCTGTTCGTGCGCTTTGCCCGCGAGCTGAAACGCCGTGGCGCTTACGTGATCGTGCTCTGCCAGGAGCTGCTCAAGGACCTGCTGGCCGGCACCGACTATGTCGACGAGGTGGTGGCTGAGGGCGAGCGGCTGCCGCCCTTCGACCTGCATGCGTCGCTGGTCTCGCTGCCGCATCTCTGCCGCGCCGACTTCGCCGCCGTCTCGGCGCCATACCTGAAAGCGCCGGGCGACAATCGCATCCGGCTCGGCCATCTCGACAAGGCGAAGCTGCGCATCGGCATCTACTGGGCGGCGATGCCCGGCCAGCCCCAGGACCGCCGGCGCTCGGCGCCGTTCGCCAAGTTCCTCGCGCTGGCCGGCGATCCGGAGCTGCTGGTGTTCAGCCTGCAGGGCGGCGTGCATCAGAACGAGATTCAGCAGTTCGGCGCCGGCGGCCTGATGCACGATGTCGGCCGCGGCGTCTTCGATTTCGCCGAGGCCGCGACCGCGCTGTCGCAGCTCGATCTTCTGATCTCGATCGATGCGCCGGTCGCCCATCTCGGCGCGGCGATGGGCGTGCGGACCTGGGTGCTGCTGCCGCTGGCGGCCGACTGGCGCTGGCAGTTGGGCGGCACGCGCGCGCCCTGGTATCCCTCGGCGCGGCTGTTCCGCCAGCCCAGGGCGGGCGACTGGGACTCGGTGTTCGCCCAGGTGCGGGAGGCGCTCGAGAGTCTGAAGGACGAGGTTTCCCGGCCGTAACGCGACCGCGCCTGCGAGAAGCGTCATCGCCGGTATCTCGCTGGTGTCGTTTTGCGCTACGCTTGGCGCATGATCGACGCCAAGACCCTCGACACCATTCTCCGCTCTGCGCGCACCCACAACGTCTTCCAGGACAAGCCGGTCGGCGAGGACAAGCTGCGGCAGATCCATGCCATCATGAAAATGGGACCGACCTCGCAGAACTCGCAGCCGGCGCGCGTGGTGTTCGTGCGGACGAAGGAGGGCAAGGAGAAGCTCCGGCCGGCGCTCAGTCCCGGCAACCTCGACAAGACGATGGCCGCGCCGGTGACGGCGATCATCGCCTACGATTCGCGCTTCTATGAGCACCTGCCGCGGACCTTCCCGCACAATCCGGCGGCGAAGGACAACTACACCGGCGAGGACAAGCAGGAGCACACGCTCCGCACCGCCTTCCGCAACGGCACCCTGCAGGGCGCCTATTTCATCATCGCCGTGCGCGCGGTCGGCCTCGATGCCGGCGCCATGAGCGGCTTCAACAATGCGATCGTCGACCAGGCATTTTTCCCGGACGGCCGCTTCCGCTCCAACTTCCTGTGCAACATCGGCTACGGCGATCACGCCAAGCTGTTCAACCAGAACCCGCGCCTCGACTTCGAGGACGTCTGCAGCTTCGCGTGAGCTAAAGGTCGAGCGCCCGCGCGATGTGGCGCCAGGGCAGCGGCAGGAGCGAGACCAGCGCGACCACGCCGAAGGCCAGGATCACCGCGCCGGTGATGCGGTTCAGCCACAGCATGCCCTTGGTGGTGAACCGCTGGCGCAGCGCCACCGCGGCGGTGCACAGGATCGCCCACCAGGCGCAGGCGCCGGCGAACACGCCGGCCACCAGGGTGGCCGCATCCGGCAGGTTGGAGCCGACGCCGGCGAGATCGCGGCCGGCGAAGGCCGCGCCGAACGCCATCACGGTGAGCGGGTTGAAGACGGTGATGATGAAGCTCGAGGTCGCGAAGTGGAAATGCGTCGCCACCCGGTGCTCGGCGTCGTCGGCCACCGGGTCGCCGACCGTGCGCAGCCGATGACGGATGGTCGCCCAGCCCATGCCGACCAGCACCACGCCGCCGATGCCGCGCAGCCAGGCTTCGTGGCGTTCGACGAATTCCTCGACGAAGGTCAGGCCGAAGGCGGCGATCGCACCGAACACCGCGTCTCCCAGCGCCGCGCCCAGCCCGGTCAGGTAGCCCGCCACTGCGCCGATGGTGATCGAGCGGCGGATACAGAGCGCCGCGGCAGGACCGACCGGCACCGCGATCACGAAGCCGATCACGGCGCCCTCGATCGCAAGCATGATCGGGTTGTAGTCGAATCCCGGAACGTGCATGCGGCGCTAGAGCCGTTCGGCGGTGAAGCGCCGCCGGGGCGACAGCAGTCGCTCCTGCGCCGCGACCAGCTGCAGCTCGCGCTCGCCCATCGCCTGCGTCGTCTCGAGCACGGCATAGATCGACGACGCGACGGTCCCGAGCGCAGCCGCAATGTCGCCGCTCGCCAGCCAGTGCGCCGTGAACAGGGCCGCCACCGTGTCTCCCGTACCGTTGGGCATGACATCGAAGGCAATCAGCGGGGTGACGACCCGCCAGGCGGCGTCGGGTGTCACTGCCAGCATCTCGACCTGCTCGCTCTGGAGACCGGCGCGCAGGAAGCTGGTGACCAGCGCGAGCCGCGGGCCACTCAGCAGGCTGCGCGCGGCGGCGACCGCTTCGTCGAGGGTCTCGACCTTGCGCTCGGTCAGGTGCTCGAGCTCGAAATGGTTGGGCGTGATCAGGTCGGCCTGCGGCAGAGCACGGTCCCTGAAGAAAGCGTCGATGCCGGGCCTCACGTAGATTCCGGTGTCGATATCGCCCAGCACCGGATCGCAGCACCACACCGCCTTGGGGTTGGCGGAGCGCACCTTTCGTACGGTGTCGAGCACGACGTCGCCCAGTGCCGCATCGCCGACATAGCCGGTCAGCACGGCGTCGCATTTCGCCAGCATGCCCAGCGTCTCGATACCGTGCACGATATCGGCAACTTGCTGGGCGGATGCGGTGCGGCCCTTCCACGCGCCGTAGCCGGTGTGGTTCGAGAACTCGACCGTGTTCACCGCCCAGACCTCATGGCCCAATCGTTGCAGGGGAAAGGTCGCTGCCCGGTTGCCGACGTAGCCGTAGGCGACATGGCTCTGAAGCGAGAGAAAGCGCATGGCCGCGGCCACCTTGCCACAAGGGGGACCCTCATTATAGTCCGCCGCGTTTTTCGGGAGGTTCGCCATGACTGACATCCGTCCGCGCCGCAGCGTGCTCTACATGCCGGGCGCCAACACGCGCGCGCTGGAGAAAGCGCGAACCCTGCCGGCCGATGCCCTGATCTTCGATCTCGAGGACGCCGTCGCGCCCGATGCCAAGGAAGCGGCGCGCGCCAACGTCGTCGCCGCGGCCAGGAGCAAGGCGTACGGCAAGCGCGAGATCGCCATCCGCTGCAACGGCCTCATGACGCCGTGGGGCAAGGCCGATGTCGCGGCGATCGCGACCTCCGGCGCCGATGCCATCCTGGTGCCCAAGGTCGAGAGCGCGGGCGACGTGGCGACGATCGTCGCGGCGCTCGAGGGCGCCGGTGCGCCCAAGTCGATGGCGGTGTGGGCGATGATGGAGACGCCGCTCGGCATCCTGCGCGCCGAGGAGATCGCCGCTGCGCACAAGCGGCTGCGCCTGTTCGTCATGGGCACCAACGATCTCGTAAAGGACATGCGCGCGCGCCACACGCCGATGCGCCTGCCGATGATCACCGCGCTCGGCATCGGCATGCTGGCGGCGCGGGCGCACGGCCTCACCATCCTCGACGGCGTCTACAACGACATCCAGGACACGGACGGCTTCCGCGCGGTGTGCCGGCAGGGGGTGGAGATGGGCTTCGACGGCAAGACCCTGATCCATCCCAGCCAGCTCGAGCCCTGCAACGAGATCTTCGCGCCGTCTTCATCGGAACTGGAGATGGCCGGAAGGATCGTGACCGCCTTCAAGGCGGCGCAGGCCGCGGGCAAAGGTGTCGTGACGGTCGACGGCCGGATGATCGAGAACCTGCACGTCGAGCAGGCCGAGCGCGCCCTGGCGCTCGCCGCCGCGATCGAGGAGCTGCAGGCCGCATGAGCAGGAGCAAGACCGAGAGCGGCAACTTCTTCGAGGACTTCGAGGTCGGCCAGGAGTTCCGCCATCCGACGCCGCGCACCATGACCGAGGCCGACGCGGCGCTGAACATCGGCCTCTACGGCTCGCGCTTCGCCATCAACTCGTCCGACGTGTTCGCGCGGGCGCTCGGCCTGCCGCGCGCGCCGATCGACGACCTCGCGGTATTCCATGTCGTGATCGGCAAGACGGTGTCGGACATCTCTGTGAACGCCGTCGCCAATCTCGGCTACGCCGAGTTCCGCTGGGGCGTGCCGGTGTTTCCCGGCGACACGCTGTCGGTGTCGTCGAAGGTGCTGGGTCTGCGCGAGAACTCCAACAAGCAGAGCGGCGTTGTCTGGGTCCGTTCGACCGGCATCAACCAGCGCGCCGAGATGGTGCTCGACTACATCCGCTGGGTGATGGTGCACAAACGCGATTCCGGAGCGCCGGTTCACGCGTCGGTCGTGCCTGAGACGGCACGGTCGGTCGCACCGGCCGACCTCGTCGTCCCGAACCTGTCGATGATGGGCTACGACGACGAGGCCGCCGGCTCATCACACCGCTGGGAAGACTACGAGCCCGGCGAGTCCATCGACCATGTGAGCGGCATCACGCTCGAGGACTCCGACCACATGTTCTCGACGCGGCTCTACCAGAACACCGCACGCGTCCACTTCGACGCCCATGCCGGCAAGAACAGCCGCTTCGGCCGGCGTCTGGCGTACGGCGGCCATGTGATTTCGCTGGCCCGGGCGCTGTCGTTCAACGGACTGGCCAATGGATTCCGCGTGGCGGCCATCAACAGCGGCAGTCATGTCGGGCCGACCTTCGGCGGCGACACGATCTACGCCTGGTCGGAAATCCTGGAAAAGGCGGAATTGCCGCAACGCCGCGATATCGGCGCGTTGCGCGTGCGCATGATCGCGACCAAGGACTGCCCGTGCAGCGATTTCCCGGGCAAGGGCGCCGACGGCAAGTACCACCCCGCGGTCGTGCTCGACCTCGACTATTGGCTGCTGATGCCGCGTCGTTGACTTGGCAGGTCAGGGGCGTAAAAAAGCGTGGCAAACAGAGGACTTAACGCGATGAGCGTCGCCAACCGGCCGGTCCATCGGCCGCTTTCCCCGCATCTCCAGGTCTATCGTCCGCAACTCACGTCGGTGCTGTCGATCCTGCATCGCGCGACGGGCGTTGCGCTGGCGGTCGGCGCTCTCTACCTCGCTCTTTGGGTGATCTGCGCCACCAGCCCGCGTGCCTACGTGACGTTCCAGAGCTTCAACACCTCGCTGCTCGGGCGTTTCGTGTTGGGCGGCTGGCTGTTCAGCGCCTTCTATCACCTGTGCAACGGCATCCGGCACCTGTTCTGGGACGCCGGCTACGGCTTCGAGCTCAAGGATGCCTATCGCAGCGGCTGGATCGTGGTCGGCGTGTCGCTGGTCGCGACGATCGTGTCGTGGATCGTCGGCCTCCGGCTGATCTGAAGGAGGCGGGACATGACCGATCGCAGAACGCCTCTCGCCCGCGCCCGCGGGCTCGGCTCGGCCAAGGAGGGCGTGCATCACTGGTGGGCGCAGCGGCTCACGGCCATCGCGCTCATTCCGCTGGTGGTGTGGTTCGCCATCTCCCTGGTGATGCTGAGCGGCGCCGACTACCAGGTGGTGCGTGCCTGGATCGCCTCGCCGCTGGTGATGGTGATGCTGATCCTGACGATCGGCATCGGCCTGCATCATGGCCAGCTCGGCCTGCAGGTGGTGTGGGAGGACTACACCGAGGGCGCGTTCCGGGTCGTCATGATCGTGCTCACCAAGTTTCTCGCAGTGCTGTTTGGCCTCGGCGCCATCATCGCCATCCTGCGCATCGGTTTCGGAGGCTAGTCATGCCCGACGGCGGTAACGTCAAGAACGACGGCAACACACCCGGCACCTTCAACATCGGCGGCCGCGCCTACACCGTGATCGATCACGAGTACGACGTGGTCGTGGTCGGCGCGGGCGGCGCGGGCCTGCGCGCCACCTTCGGCATGGCGTCGAAGGGTCTCAAGACGGCTTGCATCACCAAGGTCTTCCCGACCCGCAGCCACACCGTGGCGGCGCAGGGCGGCATCTCGGCGGCGCTCGGCAACATGGGCCCCGACGACTGGCGCTGGCACATGTACGACACCATCAAGGGCTCCGATTGGCTGGGCGACCAGGACGCGATCGAATACATGTGCCGCGACGGCATCCCGGCGATCATCGAGCTCGAGCATTTCGGCGTGCCGTTCAGCCGCACGCCCGAGGGCAAGATCTACCAGCGGCCGTTCGGCGGCATGACGACCGAGTTCGGCAAGGGCATCGCCCAGCGCACCTGCGCGGCCGCCGACCGCACCGGCCACGCCATGCTGCACACGCTCTACCAGCAGGCGATGCGCAACCACGCCGAGTTCTTCGTCGAGTATTTCGCGCTCGACCTGATCATGGACGAGGGCGAATGCCGCGGCGTGATGGCCTGGAACCTCGACGACGGCACGATCCACCGCTTCCGCGCCCACAAGACCGTGCTGGCTTCCGGCGGCTGCGGCCGCGTCTACCAGACTGCGACCTCGGCCCATACCTGCACCGGCGACGGCGGCGGCATGGTGCTGCGTGCCGGCCTGCCCCTGCAGGACATGGAGTTCGTGCAATTCCATCCGACCGGCATCTACGGCGCCGGCTGCCTGATCACGGAGGGTGTGCGCGGCGAGGGCGGCTACGTCACCAATGGCAACGGCGAGCGCTTCATGGAGCGCTATGCGCCCTCGGCCAAGGATCTCGCGTCGCGCGACGTCGTCAGCCGGTCGATGACCATCGAGATCCGCGAGGGTCGCGGCTGCGGCCCGAACAAGGACTACATCGAGTTGCACGTCGAGCATCTCGACCCGAAGATCATCCACGAGCGCCTGCCGGGCATCGCCGAGACCGCGCGCATCTTCGCCGGCGTCGACGTCACGCGGCAGCCGATCCCGATCCTGCCGACCTGCCACTACAACATGGGCGGCATCCCGACGAACTATCATTGCGAAGTCATGACGGTGAAGGATGGCGACCCCAAGACTCCCGTGCCGGGTCTGATGGCGCTGGGCGAGGCGGCGTCGGTGAGCGTGCATGGCGCCAACCGGTTGGGCTCGAACTCGCTGCTCGAGCTGGTGGTGTTCGGCCGGGCCGCCGCCAATCGCGCCGCCACGCAGGTCACGCCGAGCGCCCCGCACAAGGACCTGCGCGGGGCCGGCGAGGAAGCGATCGCCCGCCTCGACAGGCTGCGCCATGCCCGCGGCGGCGCGCCGACCGCGCAGCTACGCCTCCAGATGCAGCGTACCATGCAGAATGATTGCGCAGTGTTCCGCACCGCCAAAAGCCTCGAGGAAGGCTGCGTGAACCTCGACAAGGTGATTTCCGGCAGGCCGGACATCGGCGTCAAGGACCGCTCGATGATCTGGAACTCCGATCTCATGGAGACGCTCGAGTTCGAGAATCTGATCCTCCAGGCGCAGTCGATCATCCGGTCGGCGGCCAACCGCACGGAAAGCCGCGGAGCGCACGCGCGCGAGGACTTCCCGGAGCGCGACGACAAGGATTGGCTGAAGCACACCGCGGTGTGGGTCGACGATGCGACCGGCAAGACCCGCATCGACTACCGTCCGGTCAACCTCCAGCCGATGACCAACGACGTGCAGTCCTTCCCGCCGAAGGCGCGCGTGTACTGAGACGCTACCAAGGAACGATCGATGGCCGAGTTCACCCTGCCCGCCAACTCCAAGGTCGGCGTCGGCGATACCTACAAGGCGCCCGCCGGCGCCTCCAGGATAAAGACCTTCAAGGTCTATCGCTGGACGCCGGACGACGGGAAGAACCCGCGCCTCGACACCTACGAGGTCGATCTCGCGACCTGCGGGCCGATGATCCTGGACGCGCTGATCAAGATCAAGAACGAGGTCGACAGCTCGCTGACCTTCCGCCGTTCCTGCCGCGAGGGCGTGTGCGGTTCGTGCGCGATGAACATCGACGGCACCAACACGCTCGCCTGCACCAAGTACATCGACGACGTGAAGGGCGACATCAGGATCTACCCGCTGCCGCACATGCCGGTGGTCAGGGACCTGGTGCCCGATCTCACGGTGCCGTACGCGCAGCTCGCCTCGATCGAGCCGTGGCTGAAGTCGACCACCCAGCCGCCGACCCGCGAGCGCCTGCAGTCGCCCGAGGAGCGCGCCAAGCTCGACGGCCTGTGGGAATGCATCCTCTGCTTCTGCTGCTCGACCGCGTGCCCGTCCTACTGGTGGCAGGGCGAGCGCTATCTCGGCCCCGCGATCCTGCTGCAGGCCTATCGCTGGCTGGCCGACAGCCGCGACGAGGCCAAGGGCGAGCGACTCGACAACCTCGAGGATCCGTTCCGGCTCTATCGCTGCCATACCATCATGAACTGCACCAAGACGTGCCCGAAGGGCCTCAATCCGGCGAAGGCGATCGCCGAGATCAAGAAGCTGCTGATCGAGCGGACCGTTTGACCGTTCCGGCACCGCGGTCGTAAAATCTGGCCGGGTTGGCCAGATACCGTGACCAAGGTATTCAATCTCGCTGAAGCGAAAGACCAGCTATCGTCGCTGGTGGATCGTGCTGCCTCGGGCGAAGAGATCGTCATCGCCAAGCATGGCAAGCCGCTGGCCAGGCTCGGTCCGATGCCGGCCGCGAAGAAGAAGCAGAAGCCTCGCGAGCCCTCGAATGCCTTGGGCCTAACGTACATGGCGGACGATTTCGACGCGCCCCTTCCGTGACGTTCTTCCGGCGATAGCCGCGGATGGTTTCGAGACCATCATCGGCGTGAGCTGACGGTCGCTGCTTGCTGTTTCGCGAACCTACGCGATCCGCTCGAACCGCATCTTCTTGATGCGGCCGGTCGAGACTTCGAGGGCGACGATCTTGCCGGCCTTGTCGCGCACGAGGTGGGCGAGCTGGGTCGGGGTGATCCAGGCCGGCGGCGAGATGATCTCGACGGTGTCGGCGTCGATGCCCTCGACCTTCCACTCCGGCCCCGAGGCGATCAGCGGTCCGCTCACATCGACGGCAGTACCGTTGCCGTTCTTGCGCACTGTCCAGGTCGCGCCCGAATCGCCCGAGTGGTAGGTGCCGACGATGCCGGCCGGCACGGCCTTGCGCTTGCCGAGCTTCTTGAAGGTGGGCGTCCGGCCCGCGCCGAGATCGACCTTCAGCCGGTCCTTGTCGCGCTTCAGCGCGAATTCCAGCGAGCCCGCCTCGGCACCCCACCAGCCGCCGTCGCGGCGGGCCAGCGCGGTCGGCATGCCGTTCTGCGTCACCGTCGGCTCGTTGTTGGTCCATGCGAGCTGGAAGAGCGCGGGCTCCTCCGCATTGAACCAGGTGCCGGCGATCGGCTTCACTTCGGAGCGCGCGACCGGCTCGTGTGCGGGCTTGATCCGCCTGTCGCCTTCCAGTGCGTGCGCGGCGACGGCGTGCGCCAGCCGCCAGGGATTGATGCTCGCGAGGTTGGCGATCACCACCACGGTGAGCCCGACCTTGGGCAGGCGCAGCAGCTCGGTGCGGAAGCCCGGCCACAATCCGCCATGGCCGATCGTGTCGAGGCCGCGCAGCTCGCCCGTCGCGACCCCACGGCGATAGCGGTTGACGTGGCCGCCGGCGAGCGGCGCCACGGCCGCGAGTTGCGTCGGGATGTTCTTGCCCAGGGTGGGATCGTCGAAGTGCCGGCTCCAGGTCAGCAGGTCCTCGACCGTCGAGGTGAGGCCGCCTTCGCCGCCCTGCGGATAGGCATGCGCGGCCCGGCGAAAGCCCTGCTGGTCGTCGCCGAGATAGCCGGTCGCGAGGTTCGGGATCACGGCGCCGATATCGGCCGCCAGCATGGTGTCGGTCATGCCGAGCGGCGTGAAGATGCGCTCCTCCAGCACCTCGCCCAGCGTCTTCTTCGCCAGCCGCTCGATGATATGGCCGAGCAGCAGGAAGTTGGTGTTGCTGTAGAGGAAGCGGCTGCCCGGCTTGAAGTTGAGATGGGTGTTGCGCGCGGCGGCGGCGAGCAACTCCTCGGCGCGCACCGGCTTGTCGAGGCCGTGGCCGCCCAGCCGCAGCAATTCGAGGAAATCGGGCAGGCCGCTCGAATTGCGCATCATCTGGTCGATCGTGACGGGGAGCGGCTTCAGCTCCTTGAGATATTTGTGCGGCGGAGCGTCGAGATCGAGCTTGCCCTCGGCCGCCAGCATCAGCGCGGCGGTGACGGTGAACTGCTTGCTGACCGAGGCGATACGGAAGCGCGTGCGCGGGCCGATCGGCACGCCGAGCTCGATGCTGGCCAGGCCGTAGCCCTTGCAGAGCTCGATTTCGCCCTCGCGCATCACGGCGACGACCGCGCCCGGCGAGCCGGGCCTGGTATAGCGGGCAAACAGCGCATCGACGCGGCGTTCGAGGGCGACGGTGGCGATCGATTTCGA
Organism: Pseudomonadota bacterium; assembly: GCA_018240745.1. Taxonomy (GTDB): domain Bacteria; phylum Pseudomonadota; class Alphaproteobacteria; order Reyranellales; family Reyranellaceae; genus Reyranella. Next base: position 127,541 of record JAFEFF010000201.1, on the reverse strand, counting down.
CATGGCATGCACTGAAGCCAAGCGGCTCGCACTTGTAAAGCCGAGGCGCTACCGTGCGCAGAACACCGGAGGAACATCGACATGGAGCGCCGCTTCGTCACAGTCGAGAAGGGCTTGGGCCCGCAAGGCCGCATTGCCGTCGTGCGCTTCGATCGCGGCGACGACATCAACGCGCTGAGCGGCCAGGCGATGCGCGAGCTGCGCGACGTCACGCGCGATTTCGAGGACGATCTCGAGACCTCGGTGGTGATCCTGACCGGCTCGGCGAAGGCGTTCTCCGCCGGCTTCGACCTCAAGGATCCCGAGGGTCGTCAGCGCGACGCCCTGCCGATCGGCGAGCGAATCCATCGCCAGCGGCTCGGCCCCAGGATGTGCAGGGCGTGGCAGGACCTGGACCAGGTGACGATCGCGGCGATCGAGGGTCATTGCATCGGTGGTGGCGCGGCGCTTGTCGTGTCGCTCGACTTCCGCTTCTGCGGGAAGAGCGCACACTTCCGCATTCCCGAGGTCGAGCTCGGCATGAACATGAGCTGGGGCTCGATCCCGCGCATGCTGGCGCTGATGGGGCCGGCGCGCACCAAGCAGGCGGTGATCCTGGCGTCCGACCGCATCGGCGCCGCCGAGGCGCTCGACTGGCGTTTGGTCGAGAAGGTGGTCGACGACGGACAGGCGCTGGCGGCGTCGATGGCCTTCGCCGAGCGCATCGCGATGCAGCCGCCGATTCCGGTGCGCATGAGCAAGGCGTCGGTCAATCGCCTGGCCCACGCGCTCGACGATCTCGCCGCGCACATGGACGCCGACCAGAACGTGCTGACCGGCCTGACCGAAGACTACAGGGAGGGAACGTCCGCCTTCCGCGAGAAGCGCAAGCCGGTGTTCAAGGGGCGCTAGACTCTGTCGTCCTGAGCGAAGCGAAGGACCTCATTGCGTCCGTGACGCGAAGGCAGATGCCCTGCGTGAGGAAGCGCCATGAGATCCTTCGCTTCGCTCAGGATGACAGAACGACTGGACGTCAGGCCGGCGGCAGCTTCCGCGCCTTCAGCGAATCGACGACCCTGCGGCGCTCGTCGTCGTCCATCATCGGCCAGCGGGCGATCTCGTCGATCGTGCGCTTGCAGCCGATGCACATGTTGCTCCTGGTATCCATGATGCAGATGCTCTTGCACGGCGACATCACGCGCCGCGCCGCATGCGGCGGAGGGGCCGGATCGGCCATGCGCTAGCTGCTCTTCTTGCTGAGTTCCGCGAGCTGGCCCTGCAGCTCGTCGAGCTTGCGCTTCAGGTCGTCGATCGCGTCGTCTTTCTCGGCGGCGGGCGTGGCCTGCGGCTTCGGCTTCGGCGGCTCGGCCGAACCGTTGGCTTGCGTCGGCGTGCCCTGCCCGGCATTGAACGGATTGAACATGCGCATGGCCTGCTCGAACATCGCCATGTTCTGCTTGCCCATCGATTCGAACTGCCGGAACGGATTGAAGCCGAAGGCATTCTGCATGTAGCTGCGCATCTGCTCCTGGTTGCGGGCGAACTGCGTCATCGACATCTCGAGATACTGCGGCACCACGCCCTGCAGGCTGTCGCCGTAGAACGAGATCAGCTGGCGCAGGAAGGGGATCGGCAGCAGGGTCTGCCCCTTGCTCTCCTCCTCGACGATGATCTGCGTCAAGACCGAGCGCGTGATGTCCTCGCCGGTCTTGGCGTCGTAGACCACGAAATCGGTCTTGTCCTTCACCATCTGGGAGAGGTGATCGAGCGTGACGTAGGCGGAGGTGGCCGTGTTGTAGAGCCGCCGGTTCGCGTACTTCTTGATGACGACCGGCGCGGGCTTCGGCCCGGCATCCGTTGCTGGCTGATCGGCCATTACGCTGCGCTCCTCACCCACCCATCATGAACATTAACCCCGATACCGCACTGCGACAAGCCGCGCCGCGATTGCGAACGAGGCGACCTCGAAAGCGATGCGCTATAGTGCTCCGATGGCCTCGGAACAGGACGACAGCCCCGAGCTCGACCGGCTGGCCCGCCGATATCTCGATCTTTGGCAGAGCCAGCTATCCGGGCTGGCGGCCGACCAGGCCCTGACCGAGCAGATCGCCCGTCTCTTCGCAGCCGCGAACGCGCAGCTCGCCTCGGTGCTGCAGGCGGCCCAAGGAGCCCCCAATGCCGCACCCCCGTCTGGGACCGCGCCCGCTGCCGCTCCATCTGGGCACGGCCCTGATGACGTGGGCGAGCTGCGCAAGCGCGTGGCGGCTCTGGAAGCGCGACTCGCCCGACTCGAGGCCCGCCTCGACCGCGCCTGAAGGCGTCGCCGAGATCCTGAAGGAAGTCGCGGCGCTGGGTGGCGAGGGCCGCTTCGAGCAGGCGCTCCATCGCGAGATCGGCCGGCGCATGGACCGCCTCGCCCGGGGTGTGATCGCCTATCGCGACCATCCCTTCGAGCGCGCGCTCGAGACGCCGCCGCCGGCCTGGCAGGAGGGCAATACGCGGCTGCTCGACTACGGCCACACCCATCCGGCCGCCCGCAAGCGAGGCGCCCGTGCCGTGCTGGTCGTACCGTCGTTGATCAACCGCTGGGAAGTGCTCGACCTCACCGTCGAGAAAAGCCTGCTGCGCGCCATGGCGGCCGCGGGCCTGCGGCCCTACCTCGTCGATTGGGGCACGCCCGACGACGCGGAGCGGCGGTTCGACCTCGCAGCCTACGTCGGGCGGCTGGAGCGTGCGTTGGCCTTCGTGGGCAAGCGCAGTCGCCGCGCGGCGGCGGTGATGGGCTACTGCATGGGCGGGACGCTCGCCGTGGCGCTCGCCGCGCGACAGCCGCGCAAGGTGGCGGGGCTCGCGCTCCTGGCGGCACCCTGGGACTTCCACGCCGACAAGACCGGCCACGCCTTCCTGCTGTCGGCCGGGCCGATGCTGGCGCAGATGGCGGATAGGCTCGGCGAGCTGCCGGTCGACGTGTTGCAAACCCTGTTCTGGTCGCTCGATCCCTGGCTCGCGGTGAAGAAGTTCGGCCGCTTTCTCGGACTCGATCCGCACAGCGACTCGGCGCGCGAGTTCGTGCTGCTGGAGGACTGGCTGAACGAGGGAGCACCGCTCGCCGGCCCGACCGCGCGCGAGTGCCTGATCGGCTGGTACGGCGACAACTTGCCGGGTACCGGCCAATGGGTGGTCGGCGGCAAGAAGATCGTGCCGCGCAAGATCGCCCGGCCGGCGCTGGTGATGATCCCTTCGGGCGACCGCATCGTGCCGCCGCTGTCGGCCGCGGCGCTGGCCGACCCCAAGCGCGGGCTGAAGAACGCCGCGCGCCTCGACCTGCCGCTCGGTCATATCGGCATGATGGTCAGTGGCCGCGCGCGCGAACTCTGCTGGACGCCCTTGATCGATTGGCTGAAGGCGCGGTGACGCGTGACGCCTCCATCCAGCCGTGCCGCGACCGGCGGCTGCCGGCGGCGTGGGTCCGCCCGCCGTTCGGTTCGGGGCCGCCGGCGCGACGACCGGCGGCCTTGCCCGCGTCGGCGACCGCCCTATAACATCGCCGTCGGGGCGGCTGCCTTAGGAGGATTTCATGACCGACATCGTCATTGCCAGTGCCGCGCGCACGCCCATCGGTTCCTTCAACGGAGCCCTCGGCAGCCTGCCTGCCCACGACCTCGGCAAGGTTGCGATCCAGGGCGCGCTCGATCGCGCCAAGGTCAAGCCCGAGGAAGTCGACGAAGTCATCATGGGCCAGATCCTGACCGCGGCGCAGGGCCAGAATCCGGCGCGCCAGGCGGCCGTCAACGCCGGCATCCCGGTCGAGAAGACCGCGCTCGGCATCAACCAGCTATGCGGTTCGGGCCTGCGCGCCGTTGCCTTCGGCTGGCAGGCGATCCGCAACGGTGACGCCTCGATCATGGTGGTGGGCGGCCAGGAGAGCATGAGCCAGGCGCCGCATGCCGGGCATCTGCGCGACGGCACCAAGATGGGCGAGTTCAAGATGCTCGACACCATGCTCAAGGATGGCCTGTGGGACGCCTTCCACGGCTATCACATGGGCAACACTGCCGAGAACGTGGCGCAGAAGTACCAGATCACCCGCGCCGAGCAGGACGCCTTCGCGGCCTCGTCGCAGAACAAGGCCGAGGCGGCGCAGAAGAGCGGCCGCTTCAAGGACGAGATCGTTCCGGTGACGGTGAAGACCCGCAAGGGAGACGTCGTGGTCGACACCGACGAGTTCCCGCGTCACGGCACCACGGTCGATACGCTCGCCAAGCTGCGCCCGGCCTTCAGCAAGGAAGGCGGCTCGGTCACGGCCGGCAATGCCTCGGGCATCAACGACGGCGCGGCGGCGCTGGTGCTGATGACCGCCGACGAGGCGAAGAAGCGGGGGATCAAGCCGCTCGCCCGGATCGTGTCGTGGGCGACCACGGGCGTCGATCCGGCGCTCATGGGCATCGGCCCGGTCACCGCCTCGCAGGCGGCACTGAAGAAGGCCGGCTGGACGGTAAAGGATCTCGACCTGGTCGAGGCCAACGAGGCGTTCGCCGCGCAGGCTGTCGCGGTCGGCAAGCAGCTCGGCCTCGATCCCGAGAAGCTCAACGTCAATGGCGGCGCGATTGCGCTCGGCCATCCGATCGGCGCCTCGGGCGCACGTGTGCTCACCACACTGCTGTTCGAGATGCAGAAGCGCGACGCCAAGAAGGGCCTCGCCACGCTGTGCATCGGCGGCGGCATGGGCATCGCGATGTGCGTGCAGCGCGACTAGGGAAGATGCGGGTTGCCCTGGCGGTGTCGGCGCTGCTCGCGGCGCCGGCATCGCATGCGCAAGACAAGACGTTCTTCGTCAGCGACGCCGGCATCGGCCGGCTGACGGCCGAGACCCGCTACACCGTGAACGACGTCTCCGCGGCGCTCGGCGGTCTGCCGGTGAAGGCGACGACGGTCTATTACAGGGACATTGCGATTTCCGCTCTCGAAGCGCTGCGGGACGGCAAGCGCGTTCTTCTGGCCTTCAAGCGGGAAGGGGGCGTGGATGTCGCCCGTGCCACGGCCTACGCGCCCGAGAGCGTGACCTCGACCGGCGTGGCCATGGGCACGCCGATGAGCGAGGTATTCGAGGAGCTTCCGGAGCCGAGCTGCAGGAACGGGCTCGAGCGGCAGGCCGGCCTTGTCTTCTGCCCTGCGCCCAATCTCGAGAACGTCCGCTTCGCCTTCCGCTGCGGCGACGCTACGCACGGCGATGTCCTGCCGCCGGCCGACGTGCTCGCGCGCTGCCCGCTGGAGCGCATTATCTGGATTGCGAGCGAGTAGACTCCAGCCGATAGAGGACATGCCGGCGCAGCGGATGGCCGGCCGGCAGGTCGGGATGGTCGAAATCGTCCGCGGGATCGTGACTCATGCCGAGCCGCTTCATCACGGCGCTCGAGCGGCGGTTGGCGACGGTCGTGAAGGACACGATCTCCCTCAGCCCGACGGTCTCGAAGCCGTAGGCGAGGGCGAGGCGCGCCGATTCCGTCGCGTAGCCCTTTCCCCAATGCTCGGCGGCCAGGCGCCAGGCGATCTCCACGCACGGCGTGAAGGCCGCATTGAAGCGTGGGACGGCGAGGCCGGTGAAGCCGACGAACGGCGCCACGCCCGGCACCTCGACTGCCCATAAGCCGAAGCCGTGCTCGGCGAAATGTTCCCGGATGATGTCGACCAGCGCGTCGCTCTCGACGCGGTCGAGCGGCCTGGGAAAGAACGCCATCACCCGCTCGTCGGCATTCATGGCGGCGAACGGGCCGCGATCCTCGTCGCGCCAGGGACGCAGGACGACCCGCGCGCCTTTCAGGATCATGGAGGCAGGATCATGGAGGCAGGATCATGGGGGCAGGATCACAGGCCGAGGTCGCCGAGGCCCGGATGATCGACGGGCCGCGGGCCCAACGGCCAATGAAACTTCCGCTCCGATGCCGCGATCGGCAGGTCGTTGATCGAGGCGTGGCGCCGCTGCATCAGGCCGTTGTCGGCGAACTCCCAGTTCTCGTTGCCGTAGGAGCGGAACCAGTTGCCCGAATCGTCGTGCCATTCATAGGCGAAGCGCACGGCGATGTGGTTGCCGCCGAACGCCCAGACTTCCTTGATCAGCCGGTAGTCGAGCTCCTTCGCCCATTTGCGCGTGAGGAACGCCTCGATCGCGGCGCGGCCCTGGAAGAACTCCGAGCGATTGCGCCACACGCTGTCCGACGTGTAGGCGAGCGCCACGCGCACCGGGTCGCGCGTGTTCCATGCGTCTTCGGCGGAACGCGCTTTGGTGTTGGCGGTCTCCGCGGTGAACGGCGGCAGGGGCGGGCGCGGCGTGTCGGTCATGGTCCCTCACAGTAACCACACAGTACGAGCATGTGGCGATGGTTTGAACTTTTGATGTTCTGCGAATACTCGGCAGCGGGCGGATAGAGCGTCCGACGGAGGCTCCCTAGCTTCAGGACAAGAACGAAGGAGCCCCGATGACCGAACCAGAAAAGCTGCCGCGCACCTTCGATCGCCTCGCCTGGTCCAACCTCGCGGCGCAATCGGCCGAGCAGATCGCGTTGGCGGCGGCGCCGATCGTCGCCGTGCTGCTGCTGGGCGCAGGCGAAGCCGAGACCGGCCTGCTGCAGACCGCGCTCACCTTGCCGTTCGTGCTGCTCGCCATTCCCGCCGGCCTGATGGCCGATCGCACCTCGCGCCGCTGGCTGATGGCGGGATCGGAAGCGCTGCGCGCCGCCGCCCTGTTCGCGACGCTTGGCCTGATCGCGCTCGGCTGGCTGACGCTTCCATTGCTCGCCTTCCTCGGCTTCGTCGCGGTGTGCGGCACGGTGGTCTACAGCGTGGCCGTGCCGGCCCTGGTGCCGTCGCTGGTGGCGCCGACGATGCTGCCCGCCGCCAATGCGCGCCTCGAGCTCGCGCGCACCGTGGCATTCGCCGCCGGGCCGGCGCTGGGCGGCCTGCTGGTCGGCTGGATCGGCGGCAGTCCCGCGTTCGGTGTCGCGGCGGCGCTGTCGGTGGTCGCGGTCGTTCTGCTGTCCGGCTTGCGCGAGCCCGCGCGCGCCGTCCGGCCTCGCCGCCATCCCTGGCAGGAGATTCGCGAGGGCGCAGGCTTCGTCTTTCATCACCCGCTGCTGCGGCCGGTGTTCGTCACCCAGTTCGTCTTCAACACTGCGTGGTTCGTGGTGCTGGCCGTGTTCGTGCCCTATGGCGTGCGTCGCCTCGGCCTGTCCGCGAGCGGCATCGGCACGATCCTGGCGATGTATGGCGTCGGCATGGTGGTGGGTGCGCTCGCTGCGACCCGGGTGATGCGCCGGCTGTCGTTCGGCACGGTGATCGGGCTCGGGCCGGTGACGGGCTTCGTGGCCTCGGCGGTGATTGCGCTGACGACGGTGTTGCCGACGCCGCTGCTGGCGGGCCTCGGATTCTTTCTCCTCGGAGCGGGCCCCATCCTGTGGGTGATCAGCACCACGACCTTGCGCCAGTCGGTCACACCGCCGCGGCTGCTGGGACGCGTATCGGCGATCAACGTGCTGGCCTATGCGGCGCGGCCGATCGGCGCCGGGATCGGCGCCCTGATCGGCGGCCTGTGGGGCGCCGAGGCGTGCCTGTATGCCGCCGTCGCGGGCTTCGCGCTGCAGATGCTGGTCATCCTGCTGTCGCAGGCGGTCGGCCTGGCACGGCAGCCGGAGATGGCGGCGGAGTGAATTGTCCTCACGATCCATGGCCTGTGTTCGGCACAAGCAGGGGCACGCCGGAAATGGGAAGTGCTGGGGATATGCTCTAAGCTTGGCCTCCCAATGCTGACGGAGGTTGAGATGGCAGGACGAGTGGCTTTGGTGACGGGCGGCACGCGCGGGATCGGCGCGGCCATCTCGAGGATGCTGAAGCTGCGCGGCTACCAGGTGGCCGCGAACTATGCCGGCAACGATGTGGCTGCCAGCGCCTTCAAGGAAGAGACCGGCATCCCGGTCTACAAGTTCGACGTCTGCAGTTTCGACGCCGTGAAGGCGGGCATCGCCCAGATCGAGAAGGATCTCGGCCCGATCGAGATCGTGGTGAACAACGCCGGCATCACTCGCGACGCCACCATGCGCCGGCTCGACCGCACCATGTGGGACGCCGTGATCGACACCAACCTCGGCTCCTGCTTCAACGTCTGCAAGCTGGTGTGGGACGGCATGAACCAGCGCGGCTTCGGCCGCATCGTCAACATCGGCTCGATCAACGGCCAGGGCGGCCAGTACGGCCAGGTCAACTACGCGGCCGCCAAGTCGGGCATCCACGGCTTCACCAAGGCGCTGGCCCAGGAGGGCGCGGCCAAGGGCATCACGGTGAACGCCATCGCGCCGGGCTACACCGACACCGACATGGTGTCGGCGGTGCCCGCCAACGTGCTGGAGAAGATCATCGCCAAGATCCCGGTCGGCCGGCTCGGCAAGGCCGACGAGATCGCGCGCGGCGTGGTGTTCCTGGTCGCCGACGATGCCGGCTTCATCACCGGCTCGACGATCTCGATCAACGGCGGCCAGCACATGTACTGAGGCCCTATGCTCTTTTCCTCCCTGCGCACAGCGCGGGGAGGTGCCCTCGTCTTACGAGGGCGGAGGGGTCATGGGCCCTACCACGACTGCGGCCCATGACCCCTCCGTCGCCCACGCGCGTTTTCGAGCGAAGCTCGAAAAGCGCTCGGGCGCCACCTCCCCAGCTTCGCTAGGGAGGAAAAAGAGCCATGACGGCAGGAGGCACCGATGTCGAAACTGACCGAGTACAAGGACATGAGCCCGCGCGCCCGAGCGGTCGTCGCGGGCATCGCCGCCGCTCGCGGCATCGATCCCGCCGACATCAACAATGTCTGGAAGGCGCTGGCGCGGCATCCGGCGGTGATGGAGCAGTTCGCCGCCGAGATGAAAGAGGCGTTCGCCCCCGGCAAGCTCGATCCGCTCACCAAGGAATTGGTTTATCTCGCCGTCTCGATCGCCAATCAGTGCGACTATTGCATCGCCTCGCACGGCACGATGGCCCGCAGGAAGGGCATGACGGACGAGATGCACGAGGAATTCACGCGCGTGGTGCTGGCGGCGATCAAAGGCAACAAGATCGCCATGGCCTACCGGGTGCCGGTCGACAAAGCTTTCGAGGAGGCCTGATCGTGGCGCTCGCTTCCACCGTATGGGATGCCAATCTCTATTTGAAGTTCGCCGACGCGCGCACCCGGCCGGCGCTCGACCTGATGGGCCGGCTCGATCCCGCCAATGCCGCGCGGCCGGGGCACGCGATCTACGATCTCGGCTGCGGCGCCGGCAACATCAGCCGCATCCTCGCCGAGCGCTTTCCGGGCGCGCCGGTGGTCGGGATCGATTCCTCCGAACAGATGCTCGAGAAGGCGCGCAGCCAGACGGTCGACGAGCGGGTGAGCTTCGCCAAAGGCGACCTCGCGCGGTTCGAGCCCGACGCGCCGCCGTCGATCCTCTACAGCAACGCCGCCTACCAGTGGCTGCCCGGCCATATCGACATGTTCCCGGGCCTGATGAAGCTCTTGCCCCCGGGCGGTCAGCTCGCGATCCAGATGCCGCGCAATCACGAGGCGCCGAGCCATGCGCTGATGCGGGCGGCGGCCGAGGCGGGGCCGTGGAAGGACAAGCTCAGGGGCGTCGGCGGCATCGCGCGGGTCGAGGAGCCGTCGCGCTATTTCGACGTGCTGAAGCCTTTGTCGTCCGACCTCGAAGTATGGGAGACGATCTACCAGCAGGTGCTGACCGGCAGGGATCCGGTCGCGCAGTACACCGCCAGCACCGGCCTGCGCCCCTTCATGGAGGCGCTCGACGAGTCCGAGCGCACGCCGTTCTATGAAGCCTATGCGGCGCTGACCGCCAAGGCCTATCCCATGCGGGCCGACGGCATCACGCTCTTCCCGTTCCGCCGCCTGTTCATCGTGGCCCGCCGCGCATGAGGCGTCTGCTCGTACTCGTCGCCCTGCTGTTACCGGCGGCGGCACGAGCGGAACCTCACGAGATGGTCGCGGCGGCCCATCCGCTGGCGGTCGATGCCGGCCTCGACGTGCTGCGCCGCGGCGGCTCGGCGATCGATGCCGCGGTCGCAGTGCAGATGATGCTGGGCGTGGTCGAGCCGCAATCCTCGGGCATCGGCGGCGGCGGCTTCCTGCTCTACTACGACGCGAAGGCCGGGGGCATCGGCGTCTATGACGGCCGCGAGACGGCACCGGCCGGCGCGACGCCGACCATGTTTCAGCGCGACGGCAAGCCGCTGCCCTTCTTCGACGCCGTCGCCTCGGGCCTCTCGGTCGGCGTGCCGGGCGCGGTGGCGCTGCTGGAGATGGCGCACCGGGAGCACGGCAAGCTGCCGTGGGCCGACCTGTTCACGTCGTCGATCAAGACCGCGCGCCAGGGTTTTGCGGTCTCGCCGCGACTGGCCGCGTGGCTGGCGACGATCAAGCACTTCGCGGACGACCCCGAGGCCCGCGCGATCTACTACCGGGACGACGGCAGCCCGAGAAAGATCGGTGACCAGGTCACCAACGCGGCGCTCGCCGACACGATGGAGCGCATCGCTTCGGAGGGATCGCGGGTGCTGCGCGACGGGCCGGTTGCCGAGGCGATGGTGGCGCGCGTGCGCGGCAATGTACGGCCGGGCACCCTGGCGCTGACCGATCTCGCGGCCTACAAGCCGGTCAAGCGCGAGCCCCTGTGTGGCCCGTACAAGGTCTGGGTCGTTTGCGGCATGCCGCCGCCGTCGTCGGGCGGCATCGCCATCCTGCAGATGCTGGGCCTCCTCGAGCCGTTCGATCTTTCGAAGGACAAGCCCAACGACCTGCGCGCGGTGCATCTGATCGCCGAGGCGGGCCGGCTCGCCTTCGCCGATCGCGCGCGCTATGTCGACGATCCGGCGTTCGTGCCGGTGCCGACCAAGGCGCTCGTCTCGCCGGCCTACATCGCCCAGCGCCGCAAGCTGATCTCCGAGGACCGCAGCATGGGCGAGCAGGGCCGTGTGCCGCCGGGCTATCCCGAGCACGGCACCACGCACATCAGCATCGTCGATCGCGACGGCAACGCGGTCGCCTTCACCACCACCATCGAGGCGCCGTTCGGCGCGGAGATGATGGTGGCCGGCTTCATCCTCAACAACGAGCTGACCGACTTCTCGACGGTGGCCGAGCGCGACGGCCTGCCGGTGGCCAACCGGGTCGAACCGGGCAAGCGGCCGCGCTCGTCGATGTCGCCGACCTTCGTGCTCGATCGCGACCGCCGGCTGGTGCTGACGGTCGGCTCGGCCGGCGGCGCGCGCATCATCGGCGACACCCTCCAGGCGCTGATCGGGATGCTGGACTGGAACCTGTCGCCGCAGGACGCGCTCGACCTGCCGCGGGTCATCAACATGAACGGCCCGACCGAGCTCGAGGACAAGGGCGACCTGCCGGAGCAGGCGGATGCCTTGCGCAAGCTCGGCCATCAAGTACAAGTCCGCCGTCATGAAGGCGGGCTGACCGCCATCCGCCGCAAAGGCGATGGTTGGGAAGGCGGCGCCGATCCGCGGCGCGACGGTGCCGCCAAAGGAGACTAAAGCCTGTGGATAACGGCTCGCGGCGCAACCGCGTCTTGGGCAATGGACTGACTGCCGGCGCTTGAGTTACCGAGCAAATTTCCGCGGCCATTGCCCATATTAGGTGTTGGGCAGGCGGATGGTGCAGGGTGGCGCCCATGATGCCCGCCTTGCGCTTTTCGACGAGGCCTCACGGAGCGCGTGGAGGGGTTTTCGCCACGGGGGCCGGGGGGTGCGGGCAGAGTGGCAGGAAAGGCCGAAATCGTTGGCCCGCTTACATCGAAGCACTGCCAACCCATTTGGCAGTCGTTGGCAGGGCGACGGAACTGGAGAGAATGGCGTGAGACAGAACAACGACAAGCTCATCGTCGGAGAAAGGTAAAGTAGCCGTGGCCAAGAAGCTGCCGAGCGTCCTGTTGCGCGCGGGCGAGGACCGCCGGGTGCGGGCCGGGCATCCATGGGCCTTCTCGAACGAGATCCTGATGGACGCCGAGAGCAAGGCGATCCCGCCGGGCTCGCTGGCGATCCTGCGCGCCCCGGGCGGAGAGGCGCTCGGCCTCGTCACCTTCAACCCGCACTCGCTGATCGCCGCGCGACTGCTGACTTCCAATCCCGAGGCGACGGTCGACGCGCTGTTCCTCGGCCGGCGCATCGCCAATGCCGCGGCGCTGCGCGACAGGTTGATCGGCGTGCCGTACTACCGGCTGATCCATGCCGAGGCCGACGGCCTGCCGGGCCTGATCGTCGACCGCTTCGGCGATGCGCTCGTGGTGCAGCTCAACAGTGCCGGCATGGAGGCGTTGACGCCGGTGCTGCTCGAGGCGCTCGAGGCCGAGCTGTCGCCGAAGACGATCGTGCTCAAGAACGATTCACCGGTGCGGGAGCTCGAGGGCCTGAAGCGCGAGGTCGCCGTCGCCAAGGGCAATGGCGGGCCGATCGAGCTGGTCGAGAACGATGCCAGGTTCGTCGCCGACCTGTCGGAAGGCCAGAAGACCGGCTGGTTCTACGACCAGCGCGACAACCGCCGCTTCATGGCCTGGCTCGCCAGGGATGCGAACGTCCTCGACGTCTACAGCTACTCCGGCGGCTTCGGTGTGCTGGCGGCGAAGCAGGGGGCCAAGACCGTCACCTGCATCGACCGCTCGGCGGCGGCGCTCGACGCGGCACGGCAGGCGGCCAGGCTGAACGGCGTCGACAAGGTCGTATCGTTCGACAAGGCCGAGGCCTTCGAGGCGCTGGAGAAGCTGGGCGGTCAGCACGCCCGCAAGTACGACGTGGTGATCTGCGATCCGCCGGCCTTCGTGAAGAGCCGCAAGGACCTCAAGACGGGCGCGCAGGGCTATCGCAAGCTGGTGCGGCTGGCGGCGCCGCTGGTCGCCCGCGGTGGCTTCTTCTTCGTCGCCTCGTGCTCGCACCTGATGGATCCGCCGGCCTTCGCCGACCAGGTGAAGCGCGGCCTGCGCGATGCCGAGCGGAGCGGTCGCATCCTGAAGAGCTCGGGCGCCGCGCTCGATCATCCGGTGCATCCCAACCTGCCGGAAACCGCCTACCTCAAGGCGCTGACCCTGCAACTCGACTGACCATGAAGCCGGGACCGCGCAACCTGATCACCGACGTCGACGGCCTGCTGGTCGGCAACGCCGAAGACGCGCGCCTGCGCTCGGGCGTCACGGTCGTGCTGGGCGAGCGGCCGTTCGTGGCCTCGGTCGATGTGCGCGGCGGCGCGCCGGGCAGCCGCGAGACGGATCTGCTCGATCCGTCCTGCACGGTCGACCGTGTCGATGCGATCTGCTTGAGCGGCGGCTCGGCCTATGGCCTCGGCGCCAGCGACGGCATCATGCGCTGGCTGCGTGAGCGCGGCCGCGGCCTCGGCGTCGGCGGCACGGTCGTGCCGATCGTGCCGACGGCGATCCTGTTCGACCTGCTGAACGGCGGCGACAAGGACTGGGACTGGCCGCCCTATCGCGAGCTCGCGTACGCGGCGACCGGCGACGCGGCGCCCGACTTCGCGCTGGGCAATGCCGGCGCCGGACTGGGGGCGAAGGCGGGAAATCTCAAGGGTGGCCTGGGTTCGGCATCGGCCGTCGATCCGCGGACGGGCCTCCAGGTCGGCGCGCTGGTTGCCGTCAATGCGCGCGGCTACACGACCATGGCCGGTGTGCCTCAGTTCTGGGCGTGGGCCCTCGAGCAGGGCGACGAATTCGGTGGCCTGCCGCCGCCGCCGCACAAGGTCACGCTCGAAGTCTCGCACGATCGAGCCGACCTCACCCACGACCCGGCCGACGCCGCCCGCAGCGATCCGCGCGCCAATACGACCATCGCCGTGGTCGCTACCAATGCACGGCTCGACAAGGGATCGGCGCAGCGGCTGGCGATGATGGCGCAGGACGGCCTCGCCCGCTCGATCCGGCCGGTGCACACGCCGCACGACGGCGACACGGTGTTCGCCATTGCCACCGGCACGCACGATCTGTCGATCGATGCCTTGAGCCTGGGCGAACTCGGCACGCTGGCTGCGGATTGCCTGGCGCGCGCCGTGGCGCGCGGGGTCTATCACGCGGCCAGCCTGGGGGCGGCACGCGGCTGGCGGGACGTGTTCGGCCGCTGATAAGCTCCCGTTCGGAGACCATGGAGGGATTCTTGAGCATTTCACGCCGCCATCTGATGGGCGCTGCGGGCGCGTTCGCGGTGTTCCCGGCGTTCGGCCCCGAGGCCTGGGCGCAGGCGAAGGACAAGGTGGTGATCGGCATCTCGCTCGAGCCGCCGGTGCTCGATCCCAACAAGAATGCGGCCGCCGCGATCCGCGAGATCACCTACCAGAATATTTTCGAGAGTCTGGCCCGCATCGACCGGACCGGCGCGATCATCCCGGGCCTGGCCGAGAGCTGGACCATCTCGCCGGATGGCCTGGTCTACACGTTCAAGCTCCGTTCCGGCGTGAAGTTCCACGACGGCGAGGCGCTCGACGCCTCGGTGGTGAAGTTCGCGATCGACCGGCTGTTCGCCGCCGACTCGACGGTGCCGGCGAAGTCGCTCTACACCGACATCTCGACGGTCGAGGCGGTCGATCCGGGCACTGTGAAGATCACGCTCAAGTCGCCGAACTCCTACCTGCTCTACAACATCGCGCTGTGCGACGCGGCGATCCAGCATCCCAAGTCGGCCGCGACCAACGACAAGCATCCCGTCGGCACCGGCGCCTTCATGTTCAAGGAGCGCAAGGAAGGCGATTCGATCACGCTGGTGAAGGCATCGACGTTCCGCGACGCCGCCTCGATCAAGCTCAACACGGCGATCTTCAAGGTGGTGAAGGATCCCTCGGCACAGGTGAGCGCGCTGCTCGCCGGCGACGTCGACACCTTCCCGGGCTTCCAGGCGCCCGAGCTGGTGGAGCGGCTGAAGAAGGACAGCCGCTTCGCCGTCGTGGTCGGCACGACCGAGGGCGAGGTCATCCTCGCCACCAACAACGGCAAGAAGCCGTTCGACAATCTCAAGGTGCGCCAGGCGATGGCCCACGCCATCAACCGCTCGGAGCTGATCGATGCGGAGTCGGGCTACGGCACGCCGATCGGCAGCCACTTCGCCCCGCACAACAAGGCCTATATCGACCTGACCAAGACCTATCCGTTCGACATCGCCAAGGGCAAGGCGCTGCTCGCCGAGGCCGGCCATCCGAACGGCTTCGAGGCCGTGTTGAAGCTGCCGCCGGTCGGCTACGCCCAGCGCGCCGGCGAGGTGATCGTGAGCCAGCTCGGCAAGATCGGCATCAAGGTGTCGATCGTGCAGCTCCAGTGGCCGCAGTGGCTCTCCGAGGTGTTCAAGGAGCGCAACTACGACCTGTCGATCGTGGCGCACACCGAGGCCAACGACATCGATCGCTATGCGCGCGACGGCTACTACTGGAACTACAACTCGGCCGAGTTCAAGGCCAAGTGGCGCGAGGTCCTCGCCGCGACCGACTTCGCCAAGCGCGACGAGCTCCTGAAGGATTGCCAGCGCATCATCGCCAGGGATGCGGTGAACGGCTACCTCTACCAGCTCGCCAAGATCGGTGTCTGGCGCAAGGAGCTGCAAGGCATGTGGGAGAACTCGCCCACGCCTGCGACCGATCTCACGGGTGTTTCTTGGAAGTAATGCCGCTTGCCCTCCCCCGCCTTCGGGGGAGGTGTCAGCGTCATACGCTGACGGAGGGGGTCATGAGGCGCACGCCCCCCTCCGTCGCGGATTACCGCGCCACCTCCCCCGAAGACGGGGGAGGGCGAGACTGATGCTCGACTTCATCACCCGCCGTCTCGCCGCCGCGCTGGTCACCCTCGCGCTGGCGACGGTCGTCGTCTTTGCGATCGTCGAGGTCCTGCCCGGCGATCCGGCGCTGGTGATGCTGGGCACGGATGCGCGGCCGGACACGCTGGCGGCGATGCGCGCGCAGTACGGCTTCGACCAGCCGCTGATGATCCGCTACCTGCACTGGATCGGCGGGCTGCTGAGCCTCGATCTCGGCAGCAGCCACGCCTATGGCACGTCGGTCGCCAAGCTGATCGGCGATCGCCTGGCGGTCACCCTGCCGCTCGGCGCGCTGGCGCTGGTGTGGGCGATGCTGGCCGCTGTTCCGCTCGGCGTGTTCGCCGCATGGAAGCACGGCACGGTCGGCGATTGGGGCGTGATGGGGTTCACCCAGATCGGCATCTCGATCCCGAACTTCTGGTTCGGCATCCTGCTGGTGCTGGCTTTCGCCGTGACCTGGCAGATCTTCCCGGCCGGCGGCTTTCCCGGCTGGCGGCAGGACCCGCTGGGCTCGGTCGACGCGCTGATCCTGCCCGGGCTCGCGCTGTCGCTCGGTGAGATCGCGATCCTCACGCGCGTCACCCGCTCGGCGATGCTCGATACGCTGCGCGAGGATTACGTCCGTACCGCCCGCGCCAAGGGCGCGCCGGAGAGCAGGGTGCTGTTCCGGCACGCGCTCCGCAACGCGCTCATTCCGGTGACGACGGTGGCCGGCTTGATCGCGGGCTTCCTGATCGCCGGCGCGGTGATCATCGAAAGCGTCTTCCGCCTGCCCGGCATCGGCCAGCTCGTGTACGACTCGATCAACAACCGCGACCTGATCGTCATCAAGAACGTGGTGATCCTGTTCACCATCCTGGTGCTGCTCGTGAACCTGCTGGTCGATCTCGCCTACGTGCTGCTCGATCCGCGCCCCCGGATCGCGGCATGAGGGCCGCGTCGTGAGCGGCTTCCTGGCCCGCGCGCGCCGCCACGTCGGCTTCCAGACCGGTGCCGTGCTGCTGCTGCTGTTCGCCGGCACCGCGCTGGTGTCGGTCTGCTGGACTCCCTGGCCCCCCGACGATCTCGCCATGCGCCTCAAGCTGCAGCCATCGTCGGCGCAGCACTGGCTCGGCACCGACCATCTCGGCCGCGACGTGCTCTCGCGCATCATGGTCGGTGCGCAGGTCTCGATCACGGTCGGGCTGATCGCCGTTGCGCTCGGCATGTCGGCGGGCGTGGCGCTCGGCGCCTGGGCGGCGGCGCGCGGCGGCTGGGTGGACGAGGCGCTGTCGCGCACCTCGGACCTGATCTTCGCCTTCCCGGCGGTGCTGATCGCGATCCTGATCACCTCGGTGCTGGGGGCGAGCGCGCGCAACGCCATCCTCGCCATCGCCATCTTCAATGTGCCTGTATTCGCCCGGGTCACTCGCGGTGCCGCCCTGGCACTCTGGAGTCGCGATTTCGTCAGGGCTGCGGCGGCCATGGGCCGCGGACCCTTCGGTATCACCATGCGGCACGTCCTGCCCAACGTCATGAGCGTGCTCATTGTGCAGGCAACCATTCAGTTCGCCGTCGCGATCCTGGCCGAGGCGGGCCTGTCCTACCTCGGTTTGGGGGCGCAACCGCCGGTCCCGTCCTGGGGCCGTATGCTGCGCGATGCGCAAACCTACATTTTCCAGGACCCCGAGCTGGCGCTCTGGCCCGGACTGGCCGTGGCATTGGCCGTCCTGGGCCTGAACATGCTGGGCGACGGCCTGCGAGATTTGCTCGACCCCCGACTGAGATTGCTGCGTGTTGGATAAGCATCTTCTCGCACTTTCTGGCGTTTCTTCCATACTGATCCGATGCTTGGCGGGCCCTTGAGTAACCAGCTGCGCCGTCTGCTGGTCGTCTGCACGGCGGTGGCCTGCTTCGCCGCAAGCAGCGCGTTTGCGCGCACGGCCGAGGTCAATCTCACGGTGGTCGGGGACCAGGAGATGTCGGACGAGCTGAAGACGCTCATGGAGGACCTCGACAAGGACCAGCCGCTGACCGGCGACAGTCTTGCCTTGCTGCAGGGCGCCCAGGCCCGCCGCGCCCGGGTCGCCACGGCGCTGCGCTCGCGCGGCTACTACGACGCGCGAGTGACGGCGACGGTGAACGGCCAGCCGGTCGAGGATGCGAATGCGCTGGACGCCATCGAGCGCCAGCCGGAGTCCGAGAAGACCGCCTTCAAGATCGATGTGGCGACCGGCCCGATCTACAAGGTGGTCGACATCGAGATCCAGGGTCCGCCGGACATCGTCGGCTATCCCGGGCTCGACCGCAGCAAGCTCACCCTGGCGCCCGGCAAGCCCGCCGATGCGGCGGCGATCCTGGCGACCCAGGACGAGATCCTGGGCCAGATCCGGGACCGCGGCTTTGCGCTGGCCGCTGTCGCGCGCAAGGAGGTGCTGATCGACCACGCCACGCGCGAGGCGCATGTCACCTACACCGTGGAACAGGGGCCGCTGGCGCGCATGGGCCCCGTGCGATTCTCGGGGACCGAGAAAGTCGACATCGTCTACCTGCAGCGCCGCGTGCCGTTCGAGCAGGGCGACCCGTACAAGCCGGCCAACGTCAATGCGCTGCGCGATCGGCTGACCTCGCTCGGCGTGTTCAACGCGGTGCGCATCAAGGAGGCGACGGCGCTCGACCCCAACGGCGAGCTGCCGATCGACGTCAGCCTGACCGACCGGCCGGCGCGCACGATCGGCTTCGGCGCCAGCTACGAAACGCAGCGCGGCTTCGCGGTGAACGGCTACTGGCTGCATCGCAACCTGTTTGGCGAGGCCGAGAGCCTGCGGCTGTCGGCCGAGGTCAACCACATCGGCGAGGGAACGTTCGCACAGGATTTCGGCTATGGCATCAAGGCCGACTTCCGCAAGCCCGACTGGTGGCTGAAGCAGCAGGACGCGACGATCAATGCCGCGGCGGTGAACGAGATCTATGATGCCTACCACCGCAAGGCGGTGACGTTGGCGTTCGGCCTCGATCGCATCCTCGATCCGCACTGGCGGGTGAAAGCCGGCGTGTACGGCGAGGCTTCCCAGATCCAGCGTTACGGCATCTGGAACTACTATCAGCTGGTCGGCCTGCCCGCGCAGGTGATCCTCAACGAGGCCAACAGCGACGTCGACCCGACGCGGGGCTACCGCTTTACCCTGAACGCCACGCCCTACGCCGACCTCACCCATAGTGGCAATCTGTTCGCCATCCTGAAGCTGGTCGGCACGGCCTATGCGGATATCGGCGGCGACGGTCGCTCGGTACTGGCCGGCCGCGCAGCATTCGGCACGATTCCCGGCGGGACCAACGCCAACATCCCCTTCGACAAGCTGTTCTATGCCGGCGGCGGCGGCTCGGTGCGCGGCTTCGCCTATCAGAGCGCAGGCCCGCGCGACGCCTTCAACAATCCGCTGGGCGGCGCGAGCCTGGTCGAGGCGAGCCTCGAGTTCCGCCAGCGCATCGGCAAGTCGTTCGGTGCGGTAGCGTTCGTCGATGCCGGCAGCGCCTATACCGACACGGTGCCGAACTTCTCGCAATTCGCGCCGCGACTCGGCGCGGGCGTCGGTGTGCGCTACTATACCGGCTTCGGTCCGGCGCGGCTCGATGTCGGCTTCCCGCTCAACAAGCGCGACGGCGATGCTCCGTTCGGAATCTATGTCAGCATCGGGCAGGCCTTCTGATGCGCTGGCTGCGGATCCTCGGCTGGACGGTAGGCGGGTTCGTTCTCGCGCTGGTGACGCTGTTCGTGCTGCTGCAGACGCCGGCCGGCCTGCGCACCGTGGCGCATCTGGCGTCTTCGAGCGATCTGTCGGTTTCGGGCCTCGGTGGCTTCATCCCGACGGACGTGCAGGTCGAGCGCATCGAGCTGCGCGACAAGCAGGGCGTCTGGCTCTCGCTCGACGGCGCCCGCGTACGCTGGTCGTTTGCCTCGCTGTTCAGCGGCCGCGTGTGGGTCGAGGAGCTGCGGGCGGCGAAGATCGACGTGGTGCGGCCGCCGCTGCCGTCGGAGGAGAAAGCCTCGTCATCGTCGTCCGGCAGCTTCGGCATTCCGGTCGGCGTCGATCTCCGCGCCCTGTCGGTCGACGACCTGCATGTCGGCGCGGCACTGGGCGGCGTCGATTCGCGCTGGAAGCTCGCAGGCTCGGGCCTGCTGACGGCCGACGGCTCGGCGAGCCATCTCAAGCTCGAGATGGACCGCACCGACGGTCCGACCGCGCGCCTTGCCGCCGATCTCGGCTTCAGCCTCGATCGCTTCTCGGTCGACGGGCAGATCACGGCGGAGGAATCGACCAGGGGCGGCGTGGTGGCGGCGCTGATCGGCCGGCCCGATCTCGAGCGCATGTCGCTCAAGCTCACCGCCAAGGGCGATCGCAGCGCTGGCGCGGCCGAATTGGTCGCCGCGGCGGGCGACGCGGTCAACTCGACCGGCAACGTCCACTGGCAACGCCAGGATGCCGCCATCGCGATCACGACCGCGCTCAGCGTCGTCGGACCCGGCCTGCCGGACAGTCCGATTGCGCGGCTGTTGCGGTCGCCCGCGACTTTGAATGGCGAGGCAACGGTCGACGATGCCGGGCTCGTTGTCGTGAAACAGGGCAGGCTGAAGATCGGCCCCGCTCAACTCGACGCCACGGGCAAGTACGACACGAAGGCCGACAAGCTCGATGCCGTCGCCAACCTCCGCACGGCCGAATCGGGGCCGCTGAGCGATCTCGCCGGCGGTGCGCAGTGGAGCGCGCTTCAGCTCGATGTGCAGGCGACCGGATCGGGCCTGGCGGACAAGCCGCAGGTCACCGCGACGCTCAAGGGCAGTGCGCAGGACGTCGCCCTGCCGATGCTGGGCGACAAGGCGCCGCCGCCCGGACCGGTCGCGATCTCGGCCAAGCTCGGCATGGACCGCAACGGCAAGCTCACCATCGACGGGCTCGATGCGACGACGGCGTTGGCCAACCTGAAGGGCGGCGGCAGCTACCTGCCATCGACCGAGGCGGCCGACGGCAGGATCACGCTCGAGGTCCCTGAGCTCGCCGCCTTTTCCAAGCTCGCTAATCTGCCGCTCGGCGGCCGCGGCCACATCGAGCTCACCGCCTCTCACGACAAGGATGGGCAGAAGGCCGGCTGGCAAGGCTCGCTCGACGAACTGACGCTCGACGGTGTGCCGCCCGGCCTGCTGCAGGAATCGCTCAAGCTGAGTGGGGCGGCGGCGCTGCGGCCCGATCGCGCCTGGCGGCTCGACAAGGTCGCGATGGCGAGCCCCGGCTTCGCCTTCGAGATGTCGGGCACCGGCCGCGACCGCACCGGCTCGATCGACATGACCTTGAAGCTGCCGAAGCTCGGCGTGCTGCAGCCGGATGTAGGCGGCTCGGCGGAGGCCGCAGGAAAGCTGATGATGACGCCGACCGGCGGCGACCTGCAACTCACGGTCAACACCACCGATCTCAGTCGCGGCGGCATCGCCTCGAAGAAGCTCGCGCTGATGTTGGATACCGCCCTCGAGGGTGACGCGGTGCACGGCCGGCTGAAGGCCGAGGGCGATCTCGCCAACCAGCCGGTGGCGCTCGAAGGCCAGTTCGCGCGCAATGCCGATGGCGGCATCCAGGTGCCGAACCTCAAGGGAAGCTGGGCCAGCGCCAACGTCGATTTCGCCAATCTCGCGGTCACGCCCAGCGGCGCGACCGGCCATGGCCACCTGACCTTCGCGAAGTTGGAGGACCTGGCGCCCTTGGTCGGCACGGCGCTGGCCGGCGCAATCGATCTCGACATCGCGACCGAGCCGGACAATGCGGGCAAGGTGAAGGTCACGCTGCGCGGCGACAATCTGCGCAGCGGCGCCACCGGCGTCCAGTCGCTGCAGCTCGACGCCACGGTCGCTGATCCGATGGGCGTCGCCGCCGCCGATGCGAGCCTCAAGGCCGACGGGCTGAGCGGCATCTCCGATTTGCGGCGCGCCACGGTGACGGTGAAGGGCGACACGAAGGCGTTCGACGCCACCGTGGCCGTCGCCGGCGCCGTGACCGACGCCAACCTCGCCGCGCGCATCGAGCCCTCGCCCGACGAGATCAAGGTCGCCCTCCAGAAGTTCGACGGCCGCTACCAGGGCATTCCGATCGCGCTCGCCAGTCCGACCCAGGCGCGCGTGATGGGCGCGCGAGTGACGATCGACCCGACGGGGCTGCGGCTGGGCGGTGGTACGGTGCGGCTGAGCGGTGTGGTCGATCCAGCCGACAGCAACCTCACCGTCGACGTCTCCGGCCTGCCGCTCAGCCTGGCCGATCGATTCGCGCCAGGCACCAACCTCGAGGGTAGCCTGCAGGCCAAGGCGCAGGTCAACGGCGCGTTGGCGAACCCGCGGGTGCAGGCGAGCTATTCGCTGAGCGGCGTGCGGGTGAAGCGGCCGGAGACGGCGCTGCTGCCGGCGCTGGCGCTGCAAGGCACCGCATCGATGGCCGACCGCCAGGCCTCGGTCGATGCGCGTTTGTCGGCCGGCGCCGGCACCAACCTCACGATCAGGGGCAAGGGTTCGCCCTCGGGCCAGGCGCAGGTCACGCTCGGCGGCTCGATCGACATCGCCCCGTTCTCGCCGGCGCTCGGCCTCAGCGTGCGCAACGTCCGCGGCACGGTGCGGCCCGACCTCACCGTCAACATCGACGGCCAGACGATCACCGGCTCAGGAACCGTCTCGCTCACCGGCGCCACGCTCTCGCTGCCGGCGAGTGGCATGCAGCTCAGCGGCGGCGAAGGGCTGATCTCGCTGCAAGGCGACACGCTGCAGATCCAGCGCCTGCGCTTCCAGACCGCGCGCAACGGCACGATCGACGTGACGGGTTCGGCGCGACTCGACCCGGCCCAGGGTTTCCCGGTCGATCTTGCCGTCAACGCCCAGCGCGCCCTGCTCGTCAGCCGGCCCGACCTGGTCGCCAGCATCTCGAGCAACATCAAGATCAACGGTTCGACGCTCAACGGCTTCGACGTCACCGGGCCGGTCACCATCGATCGCGCCGAGCTGTCGATCGCCGCGTCGCAGACGGCGAGCTACCCCACCGTCCCGGTGACGGAGATCAACGGCACCACCAAACCCGATGCCGCAACCGCGCCGCCATCCCCACCGCCGACGCCGGTCGGTCCCAGGGAGCCGGCGAACAATGGCGTGCGCCTGGCGCTCAACGTGCAGGCGCCTCAGGCGGTATTCGTGCGCGGCCGCGGGCTCGACGCCGAGGTCGGCGGCCAGTTCACCGTGACGGGCGATCCGTCGGCGCCGGCGGTGCTGGGCAACCTCACGCTGCGGCGCGGCGATTTCAACCTGATGGGCCATCGGCTGACCTTCACGCGCGGCAACGTCTCGCTGATGACGGCGACGACCATCGACCCGTTGCTCGACTTCGCCGCCACGACCACCGTGCAGTCGACCACCATCGAGGTCGACATCACGGGCTCCTCGCGCGCGCCCAAGATCGAGCTCACCTCGTCGCCTTCGCTGCCGCAGGACGAGGTGATGGCGATGCTGCTTTTTGGCAAGCCGTCGTCGAGCCTGAGCCCGATGGAAGTATTGAGCGCGGCGCAGGCGCTGGCGGAGCTGACCGGCAAGGGGGGCGGCGGCGCGCTCGGCAGGCTGCGCGGGAGCCTGGGTCTCGACCAGCTTTCGATCAATTCCGGCGGCGGGGCAAGCAACGCCGGCACCACCTCGGTCGAGGGGGGCCGCTACGTGGCGCCCGGCGTGTATGTCGGCGCGCGCCAGGGGGCCTCGGCCGATTCCAGTCGCGCCGTGGTCGAATGGGAGGTCTTCAAGCACACCAAGGTCGAGGGCGACATCGGCGCCGATTCCAACGGCAAGGTCGGCGTGAAGATGGAATGGGACTATTGAGTTCATTGGCGCTACGCTCGCCCTCGTGACTGCCCTGATCTTCCTCCTGGTCGCCATCGCGATGCTGACCGCGCTCCGCGGGCGGCGCCTCCTTGCCGGCAGCGTGTTCGGCCTCGGTCTCATCCTGTCGGTGGTGTGGCTCGTCCATCACATGACCGACGCGCTGCCGTTGTCGTTCTAGCCATGACGGCGCTGGTCCGCTTCGGCAACTGGCTGGGCGCGATGGCCGTCGTGGGCGCGCTGGGGGTCGCCTTCGTGCTGCAGTTCGCCCACAACGCGCTGCCGTGTCCGCTGTGCATGCTGCAGCGCATCGCGTTCGTGATGTGCGGCTTCGGCTTCCTGATGAACCTGCGCTTCGGCTCGCAGCCGTTGCACTACGGCATCACCCTGCTGGCAGCGCTGTTCGGCCTCGCCACATCGGGCCGCCAGGTCCTGCTGCACATCGTGCCGGGCGACCAGGGTTACGGGCCGCCGCTGCTCGGCCTGCATCTCTACACCTGGACGTTCGTCTTCTTCACGGCGGCCGTGCTGGGCGTCGCTTTCCTGCTGCTGCTGTCGCCGCGCGAGCCGGAGCGGCGCGAGGGTCGCCATGCGCTGCCGATGGGCAGCCTGTCGTCCTTCGCGGCCTGGCTCCTGATCCTGGTGACGCTCGCCAATGCGGTCGCGGCCTTTGTCCTGTGCGGGCCGGTCGAGTGCCCGGACAATCCGACCAGCTATTGGCTTTTCACGCGCTCCTAGACTCGAACTCGGTGTCCTTCTTGGGGATCAGGTCGTAGGGCAGGGCGAAGCCCGGCATCGCCATGATGCGCTCGCGCCACGCCGCCGCATGCGGCCTCCTGTCGAGGTTCATGCCGCCCTCGGCCATGAACACCATGCGGCCGAAGCAGCCGAGATCGGCGATGGTGCAACGGTTGCCGACCAGCCACTGCCGCCCCTCGAGCGCCTTGTCGATGAAGTCGAGCGCCGCCTCGGCAGCGGGCCGGAAGTAGTCGACGATCTGCTGCGGCACGTCGGGGCGGAAGCGGGCGAAGTGGCGGACCCGCGCGACGTTGGTGATGGCGTCGTTCTCCCAGGACAGCCACTCGCGGGCATGAATGCGGTCCTGCTCGTCGTCGGCCTCGAACTTGCCGGTGGTGCGCGCAAGATAGTCGAGGATCACGTTGGACATGACCAGGGTCAGCCCGCGGTGCTGCAGCACCGGCACCTGGCCGTAGCGGTTGATCGCGAGGTGCGGGGCTTCCCTTTGCACGCCCTTCTTCAGGTTCACGGTCCGGAACGAAAACGGCAGGCCGCTCAGGACCAGGAACAGCATCGGCTTGTAGCTCGAGCTGGAGGTGAAGCTGCCGTGCAGCACGAGTCGGCTATCGGAGCGCTTGGCATCGGTCATGCTAGTATCTTGCCCCATGTCCGACGAACGCTACACCGTGATCCTCGGCGATCGCCGCTATGGCATCGATCGCAAGTGGGCCAGACCGGCGAAGCCATTCGGCTTCCTGTCCGACCTGATGGTCGACGGCGAGGGCCGGGTGCACGTGGCGCAACGCGGCACCGACCGGCCGGTCGTGGTGTTCGACCGCAACGGCCGCGAGATCGGCAGTTGGGGCGAGGGTGTCCTGGCCGAGCCGCACTACATCAATGCCGGCAACGGCGGCGCGATCCTGGTCGCCGACCGCGATGCGCATCAGGTGTTGCGCTTCGACCGGGACGGCAAGCTCCTGCAGGCGCTGGGCCGCCGCCATTGGCCCGAGCTCGATGCGCCGTTCAACCATCCGACCGCGGCCGCCGAATCGGCCGACGGCGAGATCTACGTGTCGGACGGCTACGGCAATTCCAACGTCCATCGCTTCGCGCCGGACGGCCGGCTGCTCGCGACATGGGGCCAGCCGGGTCATGGGCCGGGCGCCTTCACGACGCCGCACGCGATCGCCGTCGACCGGCGCGGCCGCGTGCTGGTGGCGGACCGCGAGAACAACCGGGTGCAGGTGTTCCACCGCGACGGCACCTTCGCCGCCGAATGGGGGGACTTCTATCACCCGATGCAGATCTGGATCGACGACCGCGGCCTGGTGTTCGTGACCGACCAGATCCCGCGGATCAGCCTGCTCACGCCCGATGGCGAGCTGATCGGCCGCTGCCGCGGCGCCATCAACGGCGCGCACGGCCTGTCGGGCGATGCCGACGGCAACCTCTACCTCAGCGAGTTGCCGCCGCAGGAAGTCACCAGGCTCGAGCGGCTGACCTAGACCGGTACGCCGGCGCCGCCGATCTGGATGCGGCGCATCAGGCGGCGGAACGGGCCGGTGTCGCCCAGCGCGATGTGCTTGGTGCTGCGATTGTCCCAGAAGGCGATCGAGCCCTTCTGCCAGCGGAAGCGGAAGGTGAATTCCGGCCGGTGGCCGTGCTCCAGCAGGAAGTCGAGCAGCGCCTTGCCCTCGGCCGGCGTCATGCCCTCGATGCCGATCGTGTAGGAGGCGTTGACGAACAGGCACTTGCGCCCGGTTTCGGGATGGCTGCGGACGATCGGATGAAGGCTGCGGGTCTCGCGCCAGCCTGCATCGTCGCGGTTCCTGGTCGAGCGCAGCTTGTTGCGGCTGGCATTGGGGCCGGCGATGCCGATGTCGCTGTGCACGGCGCGCAGGCCCTCGATCATCCGCTTCATGGTCGGCGAAAGCGCCTCGTAGGCCTGGTACTGGTTGGCGAACAGGGTGTCGCCGCCGTAGGGCGGGACGTCGATGCCGTAGAGGATCGCCCCCATCGGCGGCTCGGCGACCATGGTCGTGTCGGTGTGCCAGTCCTCGCCGACATGGGAAACGTCGCCCGGCTCGCGGCGGACCATCACCACCTCCGGATCTTCCATGACGGTGGCGAAGTTGGGATGGAGGAAGATCGGGCCGAAGCGGCGGGCGAAGGCCTTGTGCTGCGCGGTGTCGATCTCCTGGTCGCGGAAGAACACCACGCAATGCTCGTTCAGCGCGTCGCGGATCTCGCCGATCGTGCCGTCGTCGAGCTCGCGGCTCACGTCGACACCGGAAATCTCCGCCCCGCCGGCGCCCGAGATCGGCCGTACCTCGATCCGACTGTTCCTCATCGCCCGCTCACTCCTTGCGGAAGCCGGGCATTGTCACCGGCTTTGGCGTCACCGCGCAATGACCAGCGCCGGCGTGCGGATGCGGCGCAGCAGCGACGCCATGCGCGATCCCAGGAACTTGGTCTCGCCCTGGCGCAGCGAGGTGCCGAGCACCACCAGGTCGAAGCGGCCGCCCTTGAGCTGGCGCTGGATCTCCCTGTCCGGCTGGCTGCTCGTTGCGGTCAGGCCCTTGACCGGCACGCCGCCGCGCTTGCCCAGGCGATGGACGTCGACCAGCAGCGAGATCCCTGGCCGTCGGCCGCGGCCGCGCAGCAAGGCGGTATCCTCCCGCGGCTCGAAGACGTGGAGGGCGGTGACATTGCCCTTGCTGGCCCCGGCGAACGCCAGGGCGATCTCGGTGGCCAGCCGTGAATCGGCAGTGCCGCTGGTCGGCAGCAGGATGTCGAGCGGCACGTCGGAGGGTCCGGCGGCGCCGGCGCCGTGCACGGCAATCGCCACCGGTCCCTTGAAGGAACTGACCAGCACCTGCAACCGCGCGTCGAAGTGGCGGGAGTGCGGCTGGACCGGCTGGTCGAGGCCGGCGAAGACGATGTCGTAACCGCGGCCGAGCTCGCGCTGCAGGGCGTCGTCGCGGGTCGCCGGGCGCGCCATCACCAGCGACTGGGCGTTGCCCGGCTCCTCGCCCGTGGCACGGGCGGCTTCGGTGACCTTCTCGCGGCTCGTCGTCTGCTCCGGCGACTTTTCGCCCGGCACGTCGAGCACCGTGGTCAGCAACTGGTGGCGCGCGGCGAACAGGCCGGCGAGCTGGGCCGCCAGACGGCCGTTCGGACTGTCGTCTACATAGACCAGCGCGCGCTCCATCTTCGGGACGGCCTGCGCCAGCTCGGCCTCTTCCTTTTCGAGACGTTTGGCCTCCTCCTCGCCCAGCGGCACCCGCGCCATGACCCAGCGCAGCATCGGCGGCATCGCCATGGTGGTGACCACCGCCATGGCGACGATCATGGTGTAGAGCTCGGTGCTCAGGGCGCCCATGGCCAGGCCGATGCTGGCGATGATCACCTCGGTCGAGCCGCGCGCGTTGAGGCCGGTCGCCAGCGCCAGCGATTCCAGGGTGCTGAGGCCGCCCAGCCGCCCGCCGGCCAGGGCGCCGGCGAACTTGCCGACGCTCGCCACCGCGATCACCGCCACGGTGAACAGCAGCAGCGTCGGATTCATCAGGGTGCGCAGGTCCATGCCGAGGCCGGCGACGGCGAAGAACACCGGCGCGAAGAAGGCGAAGATGAAGCCGCGCAGCTCGTTCTCGATATGCTCGGTCAGGATCGGCGACTGGCCGATCATGATGCCGGCGACGAAGGCGCCGAGCGCGGTGTGCACGCCGAGCAGCTCGGTGGTGAGCGCGAGCGCCAGCATCACGACCAGGATCGCGGTGATCACCGGCACGTCGATCGTCATGTGGTCGTTCACCCAGACGATCAGCCGTCCGACCAGGCGATGGCCGATGGTCAGGCAGAAGGCGAGGAACAGCGCCGTGCCGCCGATGCTCGCGCCGACGTTCTGGAGGTCGACCGTGCCGTGGGTGGCAATGCCCGAGATCACGGCGATGATGATCCAGGCGATGGTGTCGTCGAGGATCGCCGTGGACAGGATCATCTGGCCGATGTCGCGGCGGATGACGCCGATATCCATCAACGTCATGGCGACGATCTTGACCGACGAGATGGCGAGCGCCGTGCCGAGGAACAGCGCCGTCACCAGGGGGTTGTCGTGCGACGGGATGACGTCCTTCGGCAGCGCATAAGCGAGCGCCACGCCGCAGGCGAACGGCACGGCGATGCCCGAAAGCGACGAGGAGATCACGGCGCGCGTGCGCCGCCGCACCAGGGCGAGGTTGGTCTCCATGCCGGTCAGCAGCAGCAGCAACAGGATGCCGATCTGCGACACCGCATCGATCATGGTCTTGAGCGTCTTGTCGTCGGGAAAGACGACGGCCCGCCAGTGCGGCGCCAGCATGCCGAAGACCGACGGCCCGAGCAGGACGCCGGCCAGCAGCTGGCCGAACAGCGCGGGCTGGCCGATCCGGTTCATGCCTTCGCCCAGCAGCCGGCCGACCAGCAGCAGCAGGATCAGCTCGGCGGCGAAAATCGCCAGCGTATGGTCGCCCAACTGATCCCCCCAACTGCGGGCACCGGCCCGCACGACGTGACCCAAAAATCATGGACGGTCCGTCGCGTGCTGTGCTGACCTTGCAGTAACGGCCAAACGTTAGAAGGGATGCGAGGATTCTTGCAACCCGCTGAGCGCACCGTCTGATGGGGTCGCCCATGCCTCCACTTGACGCAGCCCTGGTCGTGGTGACTGCCGTCGCCTTGTTCGCAGCCATTGTGAACGGCGCGATCGGCTACGGCTTTTCCTCCCTCACCGTGCCGCTGGCGCTGGTCTTCTACACGAACCGGGTGCTCAACCCGGCGGTCGTGTTGATCGAGGTGCTGATCAACTTCTATGTCCTGGCGATCAACCGCGGGGGCGTTCCATCGGTCTGGCGGCGGGTCTTTCCCATCCTGATGGGCCTGCTGCCCGGGATCGGCCTGGGCGCGCTGCTCCTCCATTGGCTCCATCCCGCCTGGGTCAAGCTGGTTACCTACGCCATCTTCCTGCCGCTCATCCTGGTGCAGGCCGCCGGCTGGCGCCGGCCCATCCAGTCGACCTGGGCGGTCGGGCTGCCGTTCGGCGGGGCCCTTGGCGTCCTCTATTCGCTGACCACGATCTCCGGCCCGCCGCTCGCCGTGCTGTTCAACAACCAGGGGCTGGTGAAGAACGAGTTTCGCGCCGGCCTCGCCCTGGTCCGCGCCGCCGAGTCCAGCCTGACCGCGATGGTCTACTGGCACCTCGGCCTGTTCACGTCCCGGAGTCTCGCGCTGACCCCGCCGTTCGCGGTCGCCATGCTGATCGGCATCCCGGTCGGCGCCTGGGCGATCCGGCGCCTGGATGCCGAGACCTTCCGCCGCCTCTGCATGAGCTTCGACGCCTGGGTGGTCGGCTTCGGGCTCTCGCGCGTGCTGATGGAGCTCGACCTGGTGCCGGGTCCGGAGGCGTACGGCTTCATGCTGGCGACGATCGTGGTCGATCTCTGGCTGCTCTACGTCTTCTTCACGCGCAGGATTGCCGCACGGCGATCGCCCGCACCGCCGTGAACGTGGACGGCGCCGCGCGATTCGTGCTGACGTTGGCAGAGCACGCGAGAGGCCCACACGAGAGGCCCACACGAGAGGAAGGACCGATGGACAAGGAATTGATGCAGGCGCTGGCCCGCCGGGCCGGTCTCGACAAGGCGCTGGCGGAATTCCCCGACGACGTCGCCGCTGCCGCCGATTCGGCCGCCACCGTGACGGCCCGGATCAAGGTGCCGGCCGATCCGCGCGCCGAACCATGGCCCGCGATGAAACCGGGAGACGGGCTATGAACGCCGGCGTCGAGGCCAAGGCCGAGACAGGCCGCGGCCTGCATTTCATGACCGTGACGGCGGCCGCGCATGCGATCGCCCGCAGGGAACTCTCGCCGGTCGAGCTGATGAAGGCGCATCTCGCGCGCATCGAGAAGCTCGACCCGACGCTCAACGCCTTCATCCGCCTCGACGCCGAGCGCGCGCTCGAGGCGGCGCGCGCGGCGGAGGCCGAGGCGATGGCCGGCCGGCTGCGCGGGGCATTGCACGGTATCCCCGTGGGCATCAAGGACATCATCGATGTCGCGGGCCTGCCGACCACCTGCCATTCGAAGATCCTTCAGGACAGCGTCGCGACGGCCGACGCGGTCGTCGTCAGCAAGCTGCGCGCGGCCGGCGCGATCGTGCTCGGCAAGCTCTCGACGCACGAGTTCGCGATCGGCGGGCCGAGCTTCGACCTGCCCTGGCCGCCGGCGCGCAACCCGTGGAACCCCGACCACCATCCCGGCGGCTCGTCGTCCGGCTCGGGCTCGGGCGTCGCCGCCGGCCTGTTCCCGATGGCGCTCGGCACCGACACCGGCGGCAGCGTGCGCAATCCGGCGAGCTGCTGCGGCATCGTCGGCATGAAGGCAAGCTACGGCCTGGTCTCGCGGCGCGGCGTGTTCCCGCTGTCCTTCACCCTCGACCATGTCGGGCCGATGACCCGCACGGTCGAGGACAACGCGCTGATGCTGGAGACGATCGCCGGCCACGATCCGCTCGATCCCGGCAGCGTCGCGGCGCCGAACGGCCACTATCGCGCCGCGCTCGATCGCGGCGCCAAGGGCCTGCGCATCGGCTTCGTGCGCCACTTCCACGAGGTCGACATGCCGGCCGAGCCGGAGATGACGGCGGCGCTCGAGCACGTGATGCGCGCCCTGCAGATGCTGGGCGCCGACGTGCGCGACGTGCGCCTGCCGTCGCTGGTGGAGTTCTCGGCGGTCAACCGGGTGATCCTGCAGAGCGAAGCCTGGTCGATCCATCGCGACTGGCTGCAGAAGCGGCCGGGCGACTACGGCAAGCTGGCACGGCGGCGGCTGATGCCAGGCGCCTTCCTCGGCGCCGGCGACTACGTGATCGCCAACAAGCGGCGGGCCGAGATGATCGCCGCGGTCAACGCAGCGCTGGCCGAGGTCGACGTGCTCTTGTGCGCCAGCTCGATGGATCCGCCGTGCCGTATCGACCGGCCGGCCGAGGTCGAGCGCACCTACCCGCGCCAGGCGCGCACGGCGTTCAACGTCACCGGCCATCCGGCGATCGCGATGATGGCGGGGTTGTCGTCGGGCGGTCTGCCGCTCTCGGTCCAGTTCGTCGGCCGCTTCTTCGACGAGGCGATGGTCTATCGCGTCGCCCGCGCCTGGGAGCAGGCGTCGGGCATGGACCAGAAGCACCCGCCGATTTGACACGAGCGCGCTGGCACGCTCGTGTCATCCCGAGCGAAAGCGAGGGATCCTTAAGGCTACAGGAAAGATCCCTCGCTGCGCTCGGGATGACACACAGATGAAAGACCATCCGCCCGCCTACCAGGCGACGACCCCGGCGCTTTCGGTCGACAAGGCGTTCTACCGGCGCATCGCCGAGAGCCCGGGGCGCGTGCCGGTCGAGTCCTTCACCCTGCCGATCCGCAGCGGCCGTGCCTGGACGGTGCCGGCGGGCCACGTGTTCCGCATCACCACGCCGGAAGGGCCGCAGGTCGGCGACCTCAACCTCTGGAACCGGCACAATCCGCGCGAGCGGCTGTGGGCCTCGCGCACCCGCCAGCTTCAGGCGGCGCACGTCTCCGTGTTCGACCGCCTGTGGTCGACCTTGCCGTACCTGCGGCCGATCGCGACCATCACCTCGGACAGCCTCAAGGACTACGGCATCGACGAGTTCGGCGGCCGCATCCACGACCTGCTCGGCACGCGCTGCGACCCCTACGTCAATCGCATGCTGACCGGCGGGGATTTCGACTTCCACTGCCATTCCAACCTGGTGCGCGCGGTGGCGCCCTACGGCCTGACCGAGTTCGACGTGCACGACGTGCTGAACGTCTTCCAGTGCACCGGACTGAACCAGGCCGACAAGTACTTCATGCGCGCCAGCCCGGCAAAGACGGGCGACCATCTCGAGTTCTTCGCCGAGATCGATCTCCTCTGTGCCCTCTCGACCTGCCCCGGCGGCGACCTGTCGGTGCCGCTGTGGGGCCCCGACGCACGCGACCCGATCGATGTCTGCCGGCCGTTGGGCGTCGAGGTCTACGCCCTCGATCCGATCTTGCTCGAAGGCTGGAAGTCACCGGAATCGCCGGCCTACAAGGGTGCCCACGGCATGCGTCTGGAGAGGCCGGAGTAACTGTCCCGGAGTAACTGTCCCGGAGTAACTGTCCAGGAGTAACTGTCCACCTGTGCGCAGGCTCGCCAAGCCGGCGCATGTGGCTCTGGGTTCCGAAAAGGTCGTGTTCCAAGGGGTGCCAACGGTGGTTGCGCATTTTCATGCCGGCGCCGCAGGGCTAAACTCCCGGGCACCGCTACTCACTGTCGAGGCCCGGGGTGGACGTTCGAGCCTGGCTGGAGCAACTGGGGCTCGGCCGATACGCCGAAGCCTTTGCGGCCAATCATATCGACGACGGTATCCTGTCCAGCCTCACCGCCGAGGATCTCCGCGAATTGGGTGTCGCTTCGCTGGGCCATCGGAAGCGGATACTCGATGCCATCGGCCATATCGCCAAGCCTGCGCCACCGTTGCCGGACGTTCATCCGCCGGTCGACCGGCATGAGAGGCGGCAGGTCGTTGTCCTGTTTGCCGACATTTGTGGTTTCACCGAGCTTTCGGCTGCCGTCGGTGCGGAAGAGGCGCATCGCATCGTCGAGGCGTTTCTGAGCTGCGCGGATGCCATCGTCGCCGAGCACGGGGGCGCCGTCGACAAGCACGTCGGCGATGCCACCATGGCGCTTTTCGGCGCTCCGCTCGCGCACGGCGACGATGCCCTGCGCGCCGTCTCGGCCGCGGTTGCCTTGCAACAGGCGATGCCTTCCCTCTCCGAAGAGATCGGCCGATCGGTCGCCACGCACGTCGGCATCGCCATGGGCGATGTCGTCGCCGGTGACATCGGTAGTGCTGTTCGGCGTGATTACACCGTCCTGGGCGATACCGTGAACCTTGCCGCTCGCCTGGTCGGCGAAGCCGGACCGGGAGAGACCGTGCTGAGCGATCCGGTCTGGCAGGCCGTCGCAAACCGGATGGCCGCCGCCGATCTCGGCGAGCGGCGCCTGAAGGGCATCGCGCGGCCGCAGCGCCTGTGGCGCCTCGAGGGACCTCGTGAAACGATTTCGGCCGGCAGGCTTCCGTTCATCGGTCGGGAACTGGAGCTCGCCCAGGCGATCGCCGTCCTGACTGCTGCCGCTCCGGGCGCCGTCCTCCATCTCCGTGGCGAGGCCGGTATCGGAAAGTCCCGCCTGTTGTCCGAAACTCTCGCTGAGGCCGAGCGGCGAGGATTCGCGCCTGTCCTGGTCCGCATCGTCGATTTCGGGGCGGACCGGCGCCAGTCGCCGTTGCGAGCGCTGGCAGAGCAACTCAACCGGCGCTTCCCGCACTGGCGCGACGATGAGGCGGTCGGTCCATCGCAGCGTGCAGCACTCCTCGACGTCCTCGAGCAGCCAGTTCCCTCCGCGCTTGCGGCTCCCTACTTCGCAATGGAAGACGCTCGGCGAGCCGTCTTGCGCGTGCAGGCGCTCGCAGAGCTCGCCGCCGCCGCCGCCAGGAGCGTGCCGCTTGCCGTCGCGATCGAGGACCTGCATTGGTCCGACGATACCATCCGCAGCCTCACGCGTGCGCTCGCGCGTCGAACCGTGGAATATCCCATTCTGCTCGTCACGACGTCGCGAATCGAGGGCGATCCCGTGGACGCCGCGTTCCGGCGGGACCTGGGAGGAGCGGCGCTGGCGGTCGTCGAGCTCGGCCCCTTGCGCGCCGACGCCATGCAGCGCCTTGCCCGCGCCGCCACGAGCGCCATCGACGAAGCCTATGCTGCACGGCTGGTCGATCGCTCCGGGGGCAACCCGCTGTTCCTCGAACAACTGGTCCTGAACACCGGCGACGCCGAGGCCAAGCCGCTTCCGGGAACCATCCGAGCCCTCGTGCAGGCCAGGTTGGACCGTCTGGCACAGGCAGATCGCGGCGCGCTGCAAGCGGCGAGCGTTCTCGGTCAGCGCTTCGCCCTTCCTGCCTTGCGCTCGATGCTGAGGCAACCGCAATTCGACGCCAAGCCGCTGGTGGATGCCGGCTTGCTCGCGTTCGACGGCGACATGGTGATGTTCGTTCACGCGCTGATCCAGGAGGCGACCTACGCATCGCTGATCGGCGAGACGGCGCGTGGGCTGCATCGCCGCGCCGCCGAATGGCTCGGCGATGCGGAGCCGGATCTCCGGGCGAGCCACCTCGATCGGGCGGGGGACCCGGCGGCGGCGTGGGCCTACCGAATCGCCGCCGAACACCTGCGGCGGGGCGGCAATCTCTCCCTCGCGCTCGAACGAGCGGAACGCGGTCTGCAGCTCGCGCGCGACGACGAGATGGTGACGCTCCGGCTTCTCATCGGCCATCTGAAGCTGGAGCTGGGTGCCGCGCGCGAAGCCGAGGCCCAGTTCCGCTCGGTACCGGCGCAGGGAGCCAACGCCAATGCCTGTGCTGAAGCCGAGTTCGGCATCGCGGCAGCCCTTCGCATCGTCGACGACATGGCTGGCGCCGCGACCGCCCTGGACCGCGCTCAGGCGGCGGCGGAGGCCCTGAGCCTTGTCGAGCTGCAATCGCGCTGCCACCACCTGCGCGGCAACCTTCTGTTCCCGGCCGGGCGCGTCGAGGAGTGCATGAAGGAGCACGGCGCCGCTCTGGCGTTTGCCGAGCGCGCCCAGTCTCTCGAGCTGGTCGCGCGAGCGCTCGGCGGCCTGGCAGATGCCTTCTATGCACAAGGACGCATGCGCTCGGCCCTCGACACATTGCAGCGCTGCATCGAGGCGGCGCGCCAGGCCGGCGCCGGAGCCATCGAGATCGCGAACCGGCCGATGGCCGGCATTGCCCAATGCTTCATGTTGCGCCTCGATGCGATGGCCGAGTTGGGTGAAACCGCGCGCACGATGGCACGGCAGGCGCAGAACCGGCGAGCCGAGCTGATCGCCCTGCATGTCCTGATGATGGTCGCGATCGAAGCGGACCGGCCACAGGAGGGGCTGCCGCATGTTGTCCGCGCCCGTCAGATCGTCGCCGAGCTTGGGGCCTGGCGCTTCGAAGGCGAGAACGTGATTTTCGGTGCGCAGCTCGAAGCGGCTAGCGGTCGACACGAGCTGGCTGCGGAGATGGCCCGCGAAGCGGTCGCGCTCTGCCGGCAGCATGCCTTGTCATATCTGGGGCCGATGGCGCTCGGCATCGGCGCGACCCTGAACGACGATCCCGCGGAGCGGGACGCCTGGCTGGTCGAGGGCGAGGCCCTCCTCCAGAAGCCGACCGTGGGACACAACCACTTCTTCTTTCGCCGCAATGCGATCGAGGTGTCGATAGCCGCAGGTCGTGCCGGCGAAGCGAGACGTCATGCAAACGCACTGGCCGAATATTCGGCGCGCGAGCCGATGCCATTGACAGACCTGGTCGTTCGCCGTGGCGTGCTGCTTGCCGATGCAGCCGACGGCATCCTTTCGGCGGATGGGCGCGCCGAGTTGAGCGAGCTGCAGAATCGGGCGCAGCGGGCCGGATTTCTGCGCCTCCGCCACGCGATGCTCGATGTGCTGAAATAGTCAGCCAAGCAGGCGCGGCCCTTCGTATCGAAGCACGCGCCGGAATGACCGGGGCGAGGCGGACCGCCGTGGCGACCCTGCGGGGGCGAGAATCAAAGAGACGCAACACGGGGTCCTCGAGGGTCCGTGGATAAACCTGTGAAGACCGTAGAAAAGGGTCGCAAATCATACATTGTCTGCCGGGGACGGAGCGAATTCCCGGCTGATCGGCCAGGAGGTCCTGAACGGGCCGATTGCCGATGACTGGATTATCGGTGGAATTAGCTCTTCTCGTCCGGTGCCCCTTGAAGGCTGCCGGGGGCGGGGCGAGATTTCGGCCATGAGCAAGAAGCAACTCCGCCTCGGCGCCTTCATGCGGCCGGTGAGCATCCATACCGCCGCCTGGCGCTACCCCGGCGGCACGCCGGACGCCAATTTCAATTTCAAGGCGCTGGTCCAGTACGCCCGGACGCTGGAGCGCGGCAAGTTCGATGCCTTCTTCATGGCCGATCACCTGGCCGTCCTGAACATGCCGATGGAGGCGCTGAAGCGCTCGGCCACGGTCACCTCGTTCGATCCGCTGACGCTCCTGCCGGCGCTGGCGCAGCACACCGAGCATCTTGGACTGATCGCCACCGCCTCGACCACCTTCGAGCCGGCCTACACCATCGCCCGCCGCTTCGCCTCGCTCGACCATATCTCCAACGGCCGCGCCGGCTGGAACATCGTCACGACCTCCAATCCCGATGCCGCGCAGAATTTCGGCATGGACGACCAGATGGCGCACGACGAGCGCTATGCCCGGGCGCGCGAGTTCTACGATGTCGTCACCGGCCTGTGGGATTCGTGGGCCGACGATGCCTTCATCCGCGACGTCGGGAGCGGCATCTACTTCGATCCGTCCAAGCTCCATGTGCTGAACCACGTCGGCAAGTATCTGAAAGTGAAAGGGCCGCTCAACATCGCGCGCCCTGTCCAGGGCTGGCCGGTGATCGTGCAGGCCGGCGCCTCCGATGCCGGCCGCCAGCTCGCGGCCGAGACCGCCGAGATGGTGTTCGCCGCCGGCGGGCCGATCGCCGGCGCGCGCGAGTTCTACAAGGACGTGAAGACGCGCACGGTGCGCTGCGGCCGCAACCCGGACCACATCAAGATCCTGCCCGGCGCGTTCGTCGCGATCGGCGAGTCGGAGCAGGAGGCGAAGGACAAGCGGGCGCTGCTCGACAGCCTGGTGAGCTACGACAGCGGCATCGCCGCGCTGTCGATCGCCGCCGGCGTGGATGCGCGCAAGTTCGATCCCGACGGCCCATTGCCCGAGCTGCCCGAGACCAACCAGAGCAAGAGCGGCCGCGAGCGGGTGATGGCGCTCGCCCGGCGCGAGGGGCTGACGGTGCGCCAGATCGCCGGACGTTTGGGCGGCTATGGCGGGCTCGGCATGGTCGGCACGCCGCAGATGATCGCCGACCAGATGCAGGAGTGGCTGGAGACCGAAGCGTCCGACGGCTTCAACGTGATGTTCCCCTACCTGCCCGGTGGGCTCGACGACTTCGTCGACAAGGTCGTGCCCGAGCTGCAGCGCCGCGGCATCTTCCGCACCGAGTACGAGGGCAGGACCCTGCGCGAGAACCTTGGCCTGCCGCGCCCGGAGAACCGGTTCTTCGCGGCGACGGCGAAGGCGGCGGAGTGACACCTGTCGCCCCGAGCAACACGACAGAGGGGTGCTATGTTGCCTTCCGGGAGGGCAGCATGGCTTTCGTGATTGCGACGGCGAGCGCGGACGATGTCCTGCGCATCATGGGTTGGGCGAGGGACGAGGGCTGGAATCCGGCCAACACCGACTGGATGGCCTTCCATGCAGTCGACCCCGGCGCCTTCCTGATCGGCCGCCTCGATGGCGAGCCGGTGGTCAGCATCTCGGTGACGCGCTACGGCCCGGGCCTGGGCTTCCTCGGCTGCTACATCGCGCGGCCGGTGGTGCGCGGCAAGGGCTACGGCATCCAGATCTGGAACGCCGGCATGAAGCGGCTCGAAGGGCGCAACGTCGGGCTCGACGGCGTGCCGGCGCAACAGGCCAACTACAGGAAGTCGGGCTATCGCCTCGCCTGGAACAACGCGCGCCACGAGGGTGTGCTGAGCGCGACGCCAGCGGTGCCGGCGGGTGTCAGTTTCACCGACGCGCGGCGCATCCCGTTCGACAGGCTGGCGGGTTACGACCGGCGCTTCTTCCCCGAGGCACGCGACAGCTTCCTGGCGCCGTGGATCACCGCGCCCGAGCGCACGGCGCTGGTGGCGCTGAAGGACGGGGAGATCGCGGGCTTCGGCGTGATCCGTGCCGCCGTCACCGGTGCGCGCATCGGCCCGCTCTACGCAGCGTCACCGGAGATCGCCGCCGGTCTCATCGGCAAGCTCGCCGCGGCGATACCGGGCCAGATCGCAATCGACGTGCCGGACTTCCACAAGCCGGCCAAGCAACTCGCCGAGCAGCTCGGGCTGAAGCCCGCCTTCGAGACGGCGCGGATGTACACCGGCCCCGACCCCGCGTTCGATCGCACGGGGCTGTTCGGCGTGACGAGCTTCGAGCTCGGCTAGCCGTCTGGCGGCCCGGCCACTTTTACCCGGATAAAAATGGGGTGAGGTGATGGCGCGACAGCGGGACGAATCGGCCAAAACGCACGCGGGACAGCGTTTTAGGCGTCCCACCGGCGTGGGATGTGGGACGGGACGCCAAGGGATCCTGGGACGGCTAATAGGTCGTCGACAGGTAGTCGACGATCGCCGGCACGTCCTTCTCGTCGATCGGCGCGCCGTAGACCTTGATCATCTTGGTGACCTCGGCCTGCCAGAAGTCCTTCTTGAACTTTGGCCCGGTCGGTTGCGTCTGGATGTAGTCGGCCGAATGGCACGAGCCGCAATTGCCCTGCACGACGTCGAGATGGGGGCCGGGCTTGAACTGCGTGGTATCGGCCGGCAGTTCGAAGGTGATCGGCTTGGCGAAGGCCGGCACGGTTGCCGCGGTGAGCAGCAGAAGAAAGGCGAAACGCTTCATCGTTCTGCTCCTTACGCCGCCGTCACGCGGGTCGATTCGATCACGTTGCGCATGTAGCCGGCGGGGTTCCAGCCCGCCTTGTCCGGCTGCGTCTTGCCGTCGTTGCCGGTGGCGCGCACCTGCAGCACGTGCTCGCCCGCGGCGAGGTTGACCGGCAGCGTCCATTCGCGGAACGAATACTTGCCGAGGTCCTGGCCGAGCTTGGCGTCGGTCCAGCTCTTGCCGCCGTCGGTCGACACGGCGACCGACTTGATGCCGCTGCCGCCATTGAAGGCGATGCCCTTCAGGGTCGTGGCGCCCGCCTTCACCTTGGCGCCGTCGGCGACGCTGGTGATGAAGGAGCGGACGTTGAAGCGGTTGATCGGCACGGTGGCCTTGGGCGCGGTGCCCGGCTCGATCGAGCCGTTCTCGGTATCGGGGATGCGGTAGGCGCTCTTCATCCAGAAGCCGTCATAGTCCTTGTCGAGCACGGTGATCTCGTTGAGGTGCTTCATCCAGTAGGTGCCGTACCAGCCGGGCACGATCATGCGGACCGGGAACCCGTTCAGCACCGGCAGGTCGGCGCCGTTCATCTGGTAGGCGATCATCACCTCGCCGTCGCGCGCATGGTCGATGTCGAGCGCCTTGACGAACTTCGGCGTCTTGTCGATCACCGGCCCGTCGAAGCCGGAGTAGGCGATCTGCCTGGCGCCGGCCTGCACGCCCGCCCGGTCGAGCACCGCCTTGAGCGGGACGCCCTTCCAGCGCGCGTTGCCCATCGCGCCGTTGCCGGACTGGCCGCCGGCGACGCGCGGGTTGGAGAAGGCGCGGCTGTTGCCCGAGCACTGGTTGACGGCAACGAACTCGACGGACGGCATGCGCTTGAGGTCGGCCAGCTTGAGCTTCACGGGCTTGTCGACCTTGCCCTTGATCTCGACCGTCCAGGTGTCGGGGTCGATGTCGTCGAACGGGATGTTGGCCAGGTGATAGCGCACGAAGAAGGCATCGTTGGGCGTGATCACGTTCTCGTTGAACACCGCGAACGGCGTCTCGAGCTGCGGCGGCCGGCTGGTCAGGCGGATCATCGGCCGCTTCTGCGGATACTTCGCGATCGGCCGCTCGCCGTTGTCGAACGGCAGGGTGACGGTCTGGGCCAGCGCCTGCAGCGGGCTCGCACCGAGCGCGAGCGCGCCCGATGCCTTGATGACAGTTCTGCGTTGGATCACGGCGGTCCTCCCGGGAGCGTTGTCCCGATTCTATCCAACGCTCCGGCGGGGCACCAGTGCGAGCCACAGCGAGATCACCGTCGAACCGATCGCGACGGCCTGCAGGGCGGACAAAGGTTCGTGAAGCAGGAGCACGCCGCTGATCACCGCAACGATCGGGATGGCGATCGAGGAGAGTGCGGCGACCTGGGTCGGCAGCAGCTTGACCAGGGCGAACCAGGCCGCGGTGCCGAGCGCCATCGGCACGGCGCCGGTATAGAGCGTCGCGACCAGCACGGCCGTCGAGGGCATCGTTCTGGGCCAGCCGTCGACCACCGCCATGCCGGCCGCGATCGGCAGCCAGGCGAGCACGATCTGCCAGAAGGTGAGCGAGAGGCCCATGCCGGGCCACGCCGTGCGCTTGACGACGAAGGTGCCGATCGCCCAGCACAAGCCGGCGCTGAGGCCCCAGAACAGGCCGAGCGGCGCGCTGGCGTAGCTGCGGAAGTTCGGGATCATCAGCGCCGCCACGGCGGCCGCGCCGATCGCCAGCGCGGCCAGCAGCCGGCCGGTGAGCGGCTGGCGGAACACCACGAAGCCCAGCAGCGCCACCCACAGCGGCATGGTGTAGGCCAGCACCGAGGCGTGGCCCGACGGAATGTGCAGAACGGCGAGCGACGTGGCGATGTTCCAGATCGTGATGTTCATCATCGATGCCAGCAGCAGGTGCGGCCAGCGGCCCTTCGGCACGGCGAAGGAATCGCCGCGCAGGCGCATCAGCAGACCGAGCGACACGATCGCGCTCGACAGCACGCCGGTGCGGAAGGTCGCCACCGGCAGCTCGCTGAGCGCAATGCTGAACAACGGCCAGTTGGTGCCCCAGACGAGCGTCAGCGCCGCCAGCAGCGCCAGCACCTTGAGCGGAACGCGTTGCACGGAGGCTCAGACCTGGTGTTCTTCCGGTGGCTGAAGGAAGCAGCCGTCGATGCGCCAGCTGCCGTCGGGCAGGCGCGTCATCGGATACAGGGCGTTGACCCGCCGGCCGTCGGGCCCGACGACATGGACCCTCTGCGTCGGCTGGCCGTTCAGCTCGACGATGTTGCCGAAGTCGAATACACGCGGGCGATAGACCGGCTGGTAGCCCCGCCGCACCATGTCCATGAAAGTCTGGGCCGTGCCGAACAGGCGCTGGACGTCGGGCGAGGCGAGGCCGAAGGCGGCATCGCCGTCGTCGCGGCGGAACGCCTCGACCTGCCGGCTGATCACGTCGCGGATCGCCGCACGGTCGCCGTCGCTCAGGGCGCGCTCCTGGGCGGTGGCGGGGGCGGCAGCCAGAATCAGCAGCAAAAGCGCAAGGAATCGCGCGACCATGGGCAAGCTTAGCCCCTGTTCGCACTCTTCGAGAACGGAAAACAGGCCCACCCCTTGCCC
Organism: Pseudomonadota bacterium; assembly: GCA_018240745.1. Classification (GTDB taxonomy): domain Bacteria; phylum Pseudomonadota; class Alphaproteobacteria; order Reyranellales; family Reyranellaceae; genus Reyranella. The sequence goes on along the minus strand of JAFEFF010000201.1, from coordinate 85,884 downwards.
TTGCATCGTCGGGGCAATTTCACTAGGTTCGCCCCCTTCACGCGCCCGTAGCTCAACTGGATAGAGCATCTGACTACGGATCAGAAGGTTAGGAGTTCGAATCTCTTCGGGCGCGCCATTTGCATTCAAACCACGACCTTTCGTGGAGCCTCGCTGTAGCCCATAGCGGCAGCCGCGGGGGCCGCCTTGTCCGCCAAGAACCTGATCTTGGTGCCGCTGACCTCCACCTGATCGAGCACGGCCTGAAGGTACGGATGCGCGTGCGGGCGCTAACCGGAGCGTCAGCCTGATCCGGGAAGCGCGTTCCAATCCTTGACTCGCGCTTGGCGCGTACCTAGTTAGTGATCAATAACTAACTAGTGGATGCCCATGCGCATCAGGAAATCCGCGGAGGCTCGACGGCTGGAAATCCTACAGGCCACCCTTCGCCTGGCCGGCGAGGTGGGCCCTGACCGCCTCACGACCGAGACGGTTGCCCGCGACGTCGGTCTCACGCAGCCCGCCGTCTTTCGGCATTTCGCCACGAAGCAGGACCTGTGGGACTCCGTCGCCGACTACATCGGCAAGACAATGGAAGCGGGCTGGGCCGAAGCGACCGGGCGGCGCGGCGCGGCGGAGCATCGGCTGCGCTCTCTCGTGGCCACGCAATTGCGCCTGATCCAGTCCACGCCGGCGATCCCCGCCATCCTGTTTTCGCGGGAGCTGCATTCGAGAAACGCGGCGCTCCGGAAGGCCCTGTTCGGGCTCATGCGGCGCTTTCACGGCCTGGTCGCTCGAGCCATCGCCGAAGCCCGTGACGCGACCGTGTTTCGCGACGATCTCGATCCCGACGATGGCGCCTTCCTGGTGATCGGCCTGATCCAGGGGCTGGCGCTGCGATGGTCCCTGAGCGGCCGTGCCTTCGGCCTGGTCGAGGAAGGGCGCCGCCTCCTGGACCTCCAGATCCGCGGGTTCACCCGCGTGACGGCGACCAGGACGCAAAACAGGAGGCCCGGGTGAACAAGCGCCTGCTATCCTATCTTCTTGCGGCTATTGCCCTGTCGGGCGTCGGGGCTGCCGTTGCCCTGTTTCTCCAGATGCGTCCTGTCTTCGTGACCGTCGTCGTCCCCGAGCGGAACGTGCCCGTGCGCGTCTTTGGTCTCGGCACGGTCGAAGCGCGCATCGTTTCAAGGATTGGCTTCGAGATTGGCGCGGCGATCGTTGAATTGCGGGCCGACCATGGCGACGTCGTGAAGAAGGGCGACGTCCTCGCGCGGCTTCACGCCGCGGCACAGGAGGCCAAGCTCGTCCGAGCAAAGGCCGTCGTCCTCAGCGCCGAGGCAGGCCTCACGAAGGTGGAAGCCAACATTGCCAAGGCGCGTGCCGTCTATGCCCAGAAGCAGGCCACGAATCGACGGGTGCAGCAGCTCGCCGATCGCAAGGTCGCCTCGGAGCAAACGGCCGAAGAGACGCAACGCGACGAGGGTGTTGCCAAGGCGGACCTCACGGTGGCGCTGGCGGAGGCCGAGGTCGCCAAAGCCTTCCTGGCGGACGCCCGCGCTCAGCTTCAGGTAGAGGAGGCCCTTCTCGCGCAATACGAGTTGACCGCTCCCTTCGACGCCATGGTCGTGGAGCGGCACAAGGAGCTCGGCACCGTCATCAAGGCAGGCGATTCCATCTTCACCCTGGTCGCCCCCGAGACAGTGTGGGGGCTCGCGTATATCGATGAATCGCGCGCCGGCCCCATCGCGGACGGCCAGCCGGCAATGGTTCGCCTGCGCTCGCTGCCGCAGCAGCGTTTCGAGGCAAAAGTGGTCCGCATCGGCATTGAAAGCGACCGCGTCAACGAGGAGCGGCGCGTCTATGTCAAATGCGAACAATGCCCGCCGCAGTTCCATCTCGGCGAGCAAGCCGAGGTGCTGATCACCGTGGCCCATCTCGACCAGGCGCTGCTTGCGCCGGAGGCCGCCGTCCAAGGCTTCGACGGGACGACGGGCATGGTCTGGACGGTTGAAAGCGGGCGGCTGGAGCGTCGGGTGCTCACCTTCCGATATCGCACCGAGGATGCGCGACTGGAGGTCGTGGGCGGCCTGCCCGACGGGGCCCAGATCGTCGCCGCGCCTGGCACCGGCTTTCGCGAAGGCCGCGCGGCCCGCGTCGTCGCCGAGACTGGCAAATGAACCTCGCCTACCGCGACGTCCGCCACAGTCTCGGGCGCTTCCTGCTGACCTGCGCGGGCCTCGGCCTGCTGCTCGGCGTGGTGCTGGCGATGATCGGCATCTACCGCGGCCTGGTCATCGAGGCGCTCACCATCGCGCGCGCCCCGGCGGTCGACCTGTGGGTCGTCGAAGCCGGCACCCGGGGGCCGTTCGCCGAAGCGTCCCGCATCCCGGGCGATACGCGCGAAGCGATCGCCCGGGTGGGCGGCGTCGCTCAAACCGGCAGCGTTACCTACCAGACCGTCGAAACCGAGCACATGGCCAGGAAACTGCGCCTGTATGTGATCGGCTACGAGCCTGGCAGGCTCGGCGGGCCGCCGCGTCTCGTCGCCGGGCGCGGCCTTGCGCGCAGCCATTACGAGCTCGTGGCCGACCGCAGCGCGGGACTGGTGCTCGGCGACCGGGTTCAGCTCGGACGCGAGGTATTTACGGTCATCGGCCTGACCGAGCAGCAGGTCAATTCGGGCGGCGATCCCGCCGTTTACATCTCGCTGCTGGATGCGCAAAAGCTGCAGTTCGATATGGCGCCGCCCGCCGCACGACAGCAGCTCGCGCGAGGCACGGCGCGGACCAGCCTGGACACCGTCAACGCAGTGGTGGCGCGGCTGCTGCCGAACGCGACTCCCGACGACGTTGCGGAGGCGGTACGGCGCTGGAAGCATCTTGCCGCGATCACGCAGGAGGGACAGGAGAGCATCTTGACCCAGTCTCTCGTCGACCGGGCGCGGCGTCAGATCGGCCTTTTCACTTCACTGCTGCTTGTCGTCTCGGCCGTCATCATCGCGCTGATCATCTATACGATGACCATGGAAAAGCTCAAGCAGATCGCCACCTTGAAGCTCATCGGCGCGCCGGATCGCACGATCATCGGAATGATCGTGCAGCAGGCACTGGCGCTCGGCCTGATCGGCTTCACGATCGGCGCAACGCTGATCCTGAACGTCAAGGATTACTTTCCCCGGCGCGTCGTGCTCGAACCCGACAACGTACTCGTGCTGGCGGCCATCGTTTTCCTGGTCTGCCTCCTTTCGAGCGGGCTGGGCGTGCGCGCGGCATTGCGTGCCGATCCCGCCACCGCGCTCGGGGGCTGATCATGGCCAAGCCCGAGCCGCATGAGCCGTTGGTCAGGCTGCGCAACGTCTCGAAGCATTTCGGCGACGGTGAGACGCGCGTCGACGCGCTCAAGGAAGTCTCGCTGGAGGTCTTCCCGCGAGAAGTGGTGGCCCTGCTCGGACCGTCAGGTTCGGGCAAGACAACTCTGCTCAATGCCATCGGCTGCATTCTCGAACCGTCGAGCGGCTGGATGCAACTCGACGGCGATGTCGTCTACGAAGGCAGGTGGCTCCGGTCGGATTTGCGACGGCTGAGGCTCGACAAGATCGGTTTCATCTTTCAGTTCCACAACCTCCTGCCGTTTCTCGATGCCACCGACAACGTGGCCGTCGTACCGAGCCTCGCCGGCGCCAGCGCCGCGGCGGCCCGCCGGCGGGCCGTCGAACTGCTCGACTATCTCGAGGTTGGCCATCGCAAGAGCGCTTTTCCCGCAAAGCTCTCCGGCGGCGAAGCGCAGCGCGTCGCCATCGCGCGGGCGCTCGCCAATCGGCCGCGCATCATCTTGGCCGACGAGCCGACTGCGGCGCTCGATTCGAAGCGTGCCGGTATCGTCATGGACCTGTTGCGCAAGCTCGCTGTCGAGCAGGACGCCGCCATCATCGCCGTCACGCACGACGAGAAAATCTTCGATCGCTTCGACCGCATCTTTCACTTGCGGGATGGTCGCCTCGACCAAACGGCGCCGGGGCAACCCGAGTAGGGTACCGTCGGTCGGATCGCATTCAGGCCTCTGCCGTCGGACCGGCCTGCGGTCCCAGGCGATCGCGACACCAATCTCGCCCCTGGCCACCGAAGTCGTTGGCGAAGTCGAAACACCGTTGCAACAAGCGTTCTGCTCGATAGGTCAATGCTCCTGACCAAGTCAGGCCGCTATTTGACATGACGGGCCAACGCCCTTCCCGTATCGTGGAAATGATCTGCCGCTGACCCTGGGAGCAGCGGTCGAAGCGTTGGCCCGCGGTGCTGGGATCGCCGGCATTCGTCAAGGTTCAGGGCCGTAGTGCGTTCTGCGTCCAAGCGTATCGACAAGGCGACGACTTCGGAGGCAAACGATGATCGAACTGAACAGGCGTTCGGTGCTGCGCGGCGCTGTCGGATGGGCGGCGGCCGGAACGATCGCCAGCCCCTTCATCGCCCATGCACAGGCCAAGACGGCGACCGTGTTGTGGGTGCAGGGCTTCGTGAAGGAAGAAGACGAGGCCTTCAAGAACCTCGTCGCCGCCTACGAGAAGGCAAGCGGCAACAAGATCCAGGCCAGCATCATCCCGTTCGGGCCGGCGATGCAGAAGATCGTCGCGGGCCTGACCAGCGGCGACACGCCCGACGTCATGTTCCACGACATCGCCGACCAGGCGGTCGTGCCGCAGAACACCTGGAACGACAAGCTGATCGACGTGAGCGACGTCGTCGAGACGCAGAAGGACCACTTCCATCCGACGGCCCTGCTGGCCTCCAAGTATTACAACAACGTCACCAAGCAGCGCGGCTACACCTACGTGCCGCTCAAGGCGGCGGTGCTGCCGATCCACGTCTGGGGCTCGATGGTCGAGAAAGCCGGCTTCAAGCTCAGTGACGCGCCCAAGAACTGGGACGCGTTCTGGGACTTCTTCAAGCCGATGCAGAAGAAGCTGCGCGAGAAGCAGCGCGGCGTCTACGTGCACGGCCTGCAGCCCACCACCAACGGGCCGGCCGACGGCAACAACACCTTCCACCACTTCCTGATCGCCAACGGCGGCAACGGCATCGTGACGCCGGACGGCCAGCCGCATCTCGACGATCCCCAAGTCAAGGAGGCGGTGATCAAGGCGCTGACCTACATCAGCACGTCCTACAAGGAAGGCTACGTCCCGCCGGGCGCGCTGAGCTGGAGCGACGCCGACGACAACAACGCCTTCCACGCCAAGCAGATCGTGATGGATCTCGACGGCACCATCTCGACCGAGGTCGCGATGTACCATGAGAAGGAGAAGTACAACGACGTCGTCACGATGAAGTTGCCGAACGACAATGCCGGCCAGCCGATGAAGGCGGAGCTCGGCATCGCCGGCGCCTTCATCGCCAAGACCGCGAAGAACGTCCCGGTCGCCAAGGACTTCCTCAAGTACGCGATCCAGCCCGAGGTGGTTAACACCTACCTGAAGACCGGGCTGGGCCGCTGGCTGCCGCCGATGCCGGAGGTGGTCAAGAAGGATCCGTTCTGGCTCAAGGAGGATCCGCACCGCACGGCCTACACCACCGAAGCCCTGATCGATCCGACCGTGCCGAACTATCCATGCTTCAACCCGGGCTATGCCGAGGTCAACGCCCAGCAGGTCTGGGGCATCGCCGTGGCCGACATCGTCAAGGAGGGGATGACGGCGCAGGCGGCAGCCGACAAGGCGCTCAAGCGCATCGGCACGGTCCTGGCGAAGTACCCGGTTGCAAAGGCCTGAGGCCCCGCCATGACCACCCAGACCCTCGACGCCGGCCAGCCCCTCGTTCGGCGCCGGCCGCTGCGTCTCACGTGGCGCGGCGGCCTGCAAGGGTCGGAGTATGCGTGGGCGATCGCCTTCACGCTTCCCTACATCGGCCTGTTCCTCGCCTTCGTCGCCTATCCGGTGGCCTTCGGCGCGTGGCTCGGGCACGAACCGAGCCTCTATGCCGAGCTCGCCGAGGACCCGATCTACCAGCGCACGATCGTGAACACGATCCTCTATGTCGGGATCGCGGTGAACCTGAAGATGTTCGGCGCGCTGCTGCTGTCGGGCTTCTTCATGCGGCCCGGCTGGTGGGTCAAGGCCCTGCTGCTGGTCTTCGTGCTGCCATGGGCGATGCCGGCGCTGCCCGCGTTCATCTCGATCCACTGGATGCTCAACGGCCAGTGGGGCCTGCTGAACAACTTCCTGTGGAACGTCTTCGGCTTCGACGGGCCGGGCTGGCTCGATACCTCGCGCTGGCTGGCGCTCGGCTGGGTGATCCTGTCGCACATCTGGAAGTGGATGCCGTTCTGGACCGTGATCCTGCTGGCCGGCCGGATGGCGATCCCCCAGGACCTCTACGAGGCGGCCGAGGTCGACGGCGCGACCGGCCTCACCCGGTTCACCCACGTCACCTTCCCGCTGCTCGCCAACCTCTACCTGGTCTGCACGCTGCTCTCGACGATCTTCACCCTGGGCGACTTCAACTCGGTGTATTTCGTCTCGGGCGGCGGGCCGGCGCTGTCGACGCATGTGCTCGCCACCCTCGGCATCCGCGACGCCTTCGAGGTGGCGCGGCCCGACCTCGGCGTGGCGGCCGTGCTCTCGTCGCTGCCGCTGATGATCCCGCTGGTGCTGATCCTGATGCGCAAGCTGCGCACCACCGAGGTGACGCTGTGAGCGTCGCGGTCGCCGACGCGCGCATCGCCACGGTCTCGCCGGCCTCGGCGGAGCGCGGGCGGCAGGCGCGGCGCGTTCGCCGCTGGAAGTCCGTGGGCGCGGCGGGCATCGCCGTGCTGCTGCTGATCTGGACGCTGGTGCCGATCTACAACATCGTCATGGTGGCGCTCGAGTCCAAGGGCGACGTGTTCACCAACACGATCTGGCCCGACGCGCCGTCGCTCGACAGCTTCTGGATCGTCATCACCCAGGGCTACTGGTACCTCGAGCATTTCTGGGAGCAGTTCGGCAACAGCCTCTATATCGGCGTCGGCACCGTCTTCTTCACCCTGGCGATCGGCTCGCTGGCGAGCTTCGCGATCGGCCGGATGCGGATACGCTACGGCTGGCTGCTCAGCAATGCCGCGCTGCTGACCTACGTGATCCCCGCCTCGTTCCTGGCGATCCCGTTCTACCGGATCATGCAGATCTACGGCCTGACCGACAATCTGTGGTCGGTGATCGCGGCCGAGGTGACGTTCGCGACGCCCTACGCGATCTTCATCTTCCATCAGTACGGCGTCAGCATCCCGATCGAGCTCGACGAGGCGGCGCGCATCGACGGGGCGTCGCCCGGCCAGGTGTACTGGAAGATCTACCTGCCGCTGATGGCGCCGGCGCTGGTCGCGGTCGGCACCTACGCGCTGCTGCTGGCGTGGAACGAATACCTCTATCAGTTCCTGCTGCTCAGCTCGAAGGAGAGCATGAGCGTGCCGGTCGCACTGGCGCAGTTCTTCAACAGCGACGAGGCGCCGTGGAACTACATGATGGCCACCGCGATCGTCTATTCGATCCCACCTGTCGCAATCTACTACACCTTCCGCCGCCGCATGGCGGCCGGCCTCACCATGGGCGGGGTCAAGGGCTGAACAAGACGGCGGGGCGGGCGTGAGCAGCGTAACCGAGACGCGCGCCCTCGACTTCAAGGCCGGCGAGCATCCGCCCGGGCGCCGCCTGCAGCGACCGGAAGTCGCCTGGGCGCTCGCCTTCCTCGCGCCCTATCTCGCCGTCTTCGCGGCCTTCGTCGTCTATCCGGTCGGCCATGGGCTGTGGCTCGCCCGCGACCCCGCGCTCTATGCCGAGCTGTTCGCCGACCAGCGCTACCTCAGGACCGTGGTCAACACCGTCCTGTTCGTCGGCCTCGGCGTCAACCTGATGATGTTCGCGGCCGTGCTGCTGTCCGGCCTCTTCGTGCGGCGCGAGTGGTGGGTGCGGGCCCTGCTCGCGGTCTACCTGCTGTGCTGGGCGTTGCCCGCGGTCCCCGCTTTCGTCTCCTTCCACTGGATGCTGATCGGCGAGCAGGGGCTGATCAACGGCCTGCTGCGCGAGCTGTTCGGCATCGAGGGACCGATCTGGTTCAACGACGGCTGGCTGGCGCTCGGCTGCAACATCGTGGCCTACATCTGGAAGTGGATGCCGTTCTGGACCGTGGTCTTCGTTGCCGGGCGAATGGCGATTCCGCAGGAGATCTACGAGGCGGCGGCAGTCGACGGCGCCACCGGGGTGCGCCGTTTTCTCCATGTCGTGTTCCCGCTGCTGGCGAACCTCTACCTCGTCTGCACCCTGCTCGCGACATTGTGGACGGTCGGCGACTTCAACACGGTCTACCTGGTGTCGATCGGCGCGCCTGCCCGCTCCAGCGAGGTGCTGGCGACGCTGGGCTTCCACTACGCCTTCGACGCTGCGCAGCCCGCCCTTGGCATCGCCGCGGCAATGTCCGCCCTGCCGCTCGTGGTGCCGGTCGCGCTGGTCCTGATGAGACGCCTGCAGGCGGGCGCAGTGCAGCTATGAGCCTCGCCAGCCCGCGCCTGCTGCGGCCCGCCGGGACGGTTTGGCCGTTGCTGGCGCGGCCTCACCGGCTGCGGCGCCGGCTCGGCACGGTGCTGGCGCTCGCGGTGGGCGTCGTGCTGCTGATCTGGTCGCTTCTGCCGACCTACAACATGCTGCTGATCGCCCTCGATGCCGAGGGCGACACGGAATATTCCGGCATCGTCTGGCCCGCCGATCCGACGCTCGACAGCTTCCGCGTCGTGATGGCCGGCGACTATTGGTACCTCGAGCATTTCTGGCACAAGTTCGCCAACAGCCTGTTGATCGCGCTCGCCACCATGGTGCTCACCGTGCTGATCGGCTCGCTGGCGAGCTTCGCGCTGGGGCGGATGCGCCTCGCGCGCGGCTGGCTGCTCGGCAACTTTCCGGTCGTCACCTATGCGGTGCCGGCGTCCTTCCTGGTGATCCCGTTCTACCGGGTCATGCGCGAGTACGGATTGTCGGACAGCCTGTGGGCCGTCGTCGCCGCCGACGTGACCTTCGCCACGCCCTACGCCATCCTGATCCTGCAGCAATATGCCCGGCTGGTGCCCTTCGAGCTCGACGAGGCCGCGCAGATCGACGGCGCCTCGCCGCTCGTGGTGTATCGCAGCATCTACCTGCCGCTGATGGCTCCCGCGCTGGTCGCGGTCGGCACGTTCGCCCTTCTGTTCGCCTGGAACGAGTACCTCTACCAATACCTGCTGCTCACCTCCGATCGCAACATGACGGTTGCGGTGGCGATTGCGCAATTCTTCGATGCCGACGAGGCACCGTGGAACCATATGATGGCTGCGGCCATCGTCTATGCGCTGCCGCCGGTCGCGATCTTCCTTGCGCTGCGTCGCTGGACGGCTGCCGGGTTCTCGCTCGGCGGCATAAGGGCCTAGCGCAGGTGGCTTGGCGCGGCCCGTCGTGCGTTGGATGAGCCGGCGGCCGCTGGCGGCGGAAGGCCTCGGGCTCGTGCTGCTCGCGACCACGGCGCATGCCCAAGTGGCGCAACTGCCCCCCGTGGAGGTGATCGCCGCCTCGCCGCTCCTCGGCACCGGCATCGACCGCGATCTGGTGCCGGCGCAGACGCACACGTTGGGCGACAGGGCGCTGCGCAGTCAGGGCATGCCCGACCTCACCGGCACGCTGGAGCGGCGGCTCCCCGGCGTCACGCTGGGCTCGGCGAGCGGCAATCCCTTCCAGCCGACGCTGTTCTATCACGGCTATGCCGCATCGCCGCTGCAGGGCACGCCGCAGGGCTTGGCGGTCTACCTCAACGGCATGCGCTTCAACCAGCCGTTCGGCGACACCGTCTACTGGGACCTGCTGCCGGACATCGCGATCGATCGGCTGGATCTCGTCGGGTCCAACCCGCTGTTCGGCCTGAACGCTCTCGGCGGCGCGATCAACATCCGGCTGAAAGATGGTTTTCGCTATCAGGGCTTCGAGGCTGCGGCCGCGGCCGGCTCGTTCAGCCGGCTGCAGGGCGAGTTCCAATACGGCCAGCGCTTCGGCGGCCTCGCCGCCTATATTGCCGGCTCGGTCCAGCACGAAGACGGCTGGCGCGACTTGCAATCCTCCGACCTGCAGACCGTATACGCCGATCTCGGCTGGCAAGGATCAGGCCGCGAGGTTCACGTCAATGTCTCGGCGGCGCACTCCTTCCTCAACGGCCCGGGCACGTCGCCGGTCGAACTGTTGGCCGCGGCGCCGAAGGCGCAGTTCACGGCGCCCAATGCGATCGAGAACAGCTACGGCAGCGTCAACTTTTCGGGCAACATCGATGTCGGCGCCGACACCTCGATCCAGACGCTGGCTTACTATCGCTACTTCCGGCAGGCCGTGATCAACGGCAACGCGCCGAACGACACGCCATGCAACGATGGGTCGGGGCTGCTGTGCTTCGGCGGCGGGGTCAGCACGACGGTCGGCGGCGGCGCCATCGGCGACTTTCTCAACGGTGGCCCGTACAGCCAGCTCGATACCCAGAACACGCTCACCCATGCCTATGGAATGGCCGGCCAGGTCACCACGGCGTTCGAGTTGCTGGGCCGCAAGAGCCAACTGATCGCGGGCGCTGCCTATGACGGTGCTTCCACGCGCTTCCAGGCGGCGACTTACATTGGCGGCCTCACGGCGCTCGATCGCGTCTTCGTCGGCCCCGGCGTGCTTGTCGACGAGCGGGGAACCAATTCGCCGGTGAATCTCGCCGTCGCGAACAACAGCTTCGGTTTGTATGTCTCCAACCTCTGGCAGCTGTCGTCACAACTGGCGCTGACGGTGGCGGGGCGCCTGAACGTTGCCCTGATCAGCCTGCACGATCTGAATGGCGGCGACCTCGACGGTTCGCATGCGTACGCGCATTTCAATCCGTCGGCTGGCCTGACCTACAAGGCGACGCCCTGGCTCACGCTCTACGGCAGCTACGCCGTCGCCAACCGCGTGCCGACGCCGGCCGAGCTCTCCTGCGCCGGTCCGCAGAACTCGTGCAGCCTGGCGAATTTCTTCGTCGGCGATCCGGACCTCAAGCAGGTCGTTTCGCAGACGTTCGAGGCCGGCCTGCGCGGCATCGTGAAAGCCGCCCCCGAAGTGATGCTGAAATACAATCTCAGCCTTTACCGCAGCGACCTCGACGACGACATCGCCTTCATCAACAGCATCGCCCAGGGACGCGCCTACTTCGCCAATATCGGGCGCACGCGGCGTCAGGGCATCGATGCCGAGGTCGGGGTCGAGGCGGCGCGCTGGTCGGCGTTCGTGGCCTACGCCTTCATCGATGCGACCTACCAGACCGGCTTCGTCGAGGCCGCCGGCAACAATCCCGCGGCGGACGCAAACGGCAACATCACCGTCAATCCGGGCAACCATCTCCCCGGCATTCCGGCGCACCAGGTGAAGCTCGGGGCGAGCTACAAGGTCACCGACAAATGGACGGTGGGCGCCACCGCCATTGGCGCCAGCAGCCAGTACCTGTTCGGCGACGAGGCCAACCTGACGCCGCCGTTGCCCGGCTATGTCAGGCTCGATCTCGAGACCCGCTACGACCTGACGCCCAAGGTCCAGCTCTTCGCCTGGGCGCGTAATGTCACGAACGCGTCGTACTACACGTACGGCACGTTCTCGCCGACGACGGCGGTCCCGATCGCCCAGGCGCCGGGAGCGAGTGACACCCGCAGCTACAGCCCCGCGTCTCCATTGGCGGTTTATGCCGGGCTCCGCGTCAGATTCTGAATGTGTGCGGACGTCTGGCAACGCCCGGGCAGGGGCCGGCATGGACTGCAGCGCGCGCCTGCCCATGGTCTCTTCGACGTGGGAGTAGGCGACAACGGGTTGTGTTGGCGTCCGGATTTCGGGCGCCACTTCCCTCGACATCCCGGCAGCGTTCATCTGGGGCGTACAGAAACGTACGTGTGACCTGACGGCGCGCCTCCGAGCCGCTGCATCGCGCCGCAGGGCTGGCCAATCGTGGCAACCCCATGGCCGCTGCTCCCGTTCCGCTTGCGGACGGAGGCGGTCGTCGGGCCATGCCGCAGATCTTCACCGCGTCGGCGGATACCCGGCTGCGCACTGCCGCGCTGTTGCTGGTGGCCGTCTTTGTCGTTTCCCTGCTCTTCACCGCGGGCTTCATGAACTCGACCTATCTCACGAGCGTCGGCTGGGTCGTCACGCAGCCTGTTCCGTTCAGCCATGAGCATCACGTCGGTGGGTTGGGTCTCGACTGCCGCTACTGCCACGCCTCGGTCGAGGTGAGCGCGCAGGCGAGCCTGCCGGCGACGCATGTCTGCATGACCTGCCATTCCCAGATCTGGACGGGTGCGCCGGTTCTGGCGCCGGTGCGCGCGAGCCTCGCCGACAACAAGCCGCTGCACTGGCAGCGCGTCGCGCGGCTGCCGGACTATGTCTACTTCAACCACTCGATCCACATCTCGCGCGGCGTACCGTGCGTGGAGTGCCATGGCCGGGTCGACCGGATGCCGCTGCTGGCGCGCGCCAAGCCCTTCACCATGGAGTTTTGCCTCGACTGCCATCGCGATCCCGGCCCCCATCTGCGGCCGCGCGATCAGGTGACGCGCATGGATTGGTCGGGCTGGCATGAAGACCCGCAGTTCGCCCGCAAGCAGCTACAGGCCTTCGGCATCCAGCCGGACAAGCTCACCAACTGCTACATCTGTCACAGGTGAGGGGATGGAGCGCGAACAAGCCAGGCCGCCTTCGTTCAATCGCCGGTCGCTTCTGCAGGCGATGGCGGCCTCGCTCGCACTGGCGGGCGCGAACGGCCGGAGGGCCGAAGCCGACGAGCGCGCGCTGCCGTACGTCAACGCGCCGGAGTACGTCGTGCCGGGCAAGCCGAAATGGTACGCGACCTCGGTGCGGTTCGCCGGCTACCTGCAGCCGGTTCTGGGCAAGAGCGTCGCCGGCCGGCCGGTCAAGCTCGAAGGCAACGACCGCCATCCGGCGACCGGCGGCGCGACCGACCTCTTCATGCAGGCGGCGCTGCTCGGCCTCTACGACCCGGAGCGCTCGCAGGTGCCGTTGCACCTCGGCCAACCCGCGACCTGGGCGGCGTTCGACACCGATGTCTTCCGGCGCACCAGCGAGATCGATCGGGCGCAGGGGCAGGGCTTTCGCCTGCTCACCGGCGCGGTGAGCTCGCCGACCTTGCTGCGCCAGATCGCCGACCTGCAGAAGCGCTGGGCGCGCATGCGCTGGCATGTGGCGGAGCCGATCAACGAGCACGAGCGGCTCGAGGCGACGCGTCGCGTGTTCGGCCGGCCGCTGCAGATGTTGCCGGATTTTTCGGCCCCGGCTGCCGTCGTCAGCCTGGACGACGACTTCCTCGGGCCCGGGCCGCGCCAGGCGATGCAGGCGCGCGCCTGGTCGAAGCGCCAGCCGCGCCTCTTCGTGGCCGAGCCGACGCCGTCGGCGACCGGCACGCGGGCCGGCGAGCGCCTGGTCGTCCCGTCCGCGCGCCTTCAGATGCTCGCCCAGGCGATTGCCCGGGGCGTCGGCGTGGGCGAGGTGGATGCGCCCGACCTTTCGCCGCTCGAAAAGAAATGGGTCGACGCTTCGCTCGGTGCGCTCGGCGCCGGCAACGGCCTTGTCACCGTTGGCGCTCACTACCATTGGGCGCTGCACGCCCTCGTCCTCCTCATCAACGAGCGTCTCGGCGCGTTCGGCACGGCGCTGCGCTTCACCGATCCGATCCTCGCCGCGCCGCCCGACGGCGCGGACTCGCTCGCGGTGCTGGTCGACGACATGAAGGCCGGCCGCGTGACGACGTTGTTGATCCTCGAGGCCGAGCCGCTGCAGGCAACGCCGGCAGCGCTGGATTTCCGGTCGGCGCTGGACAAGGTCGCCTTCAGCGTTCACGGCGGACTCTACGCCGACGCGACAGCCAATGCCTGTCACTGGCATGTGCCGGTGCAGCACGAGCTCGAGAGCTGGAGCGACGGCCGTGCGCCCGACGGCACGGCGGCGATCGTGCAGCCGCTGATCCGCCCGTTCCTGAACGTGCGCTCGCCGCATGTCGTGCTCGACCGCTGGATGGACGGCAACGCGTCGGACCACGATCTGGTGCAGGCGAGCTGGCGCACCGGCTGGACGGAGGCGCTGCTGGCCGGATTCGTCGCCGACAGTGCACCGGCTGCCGTAACGCCGGCGGTTGCCAACCGAACGGTGTCGTTGCCCGAGGCGCCATCGTCGGACGGGCTGGTCGTCGAAGTGCGCCCGGACGCGACTCTGTGGGACGGCCGTTACGCCCACAATAGCTGGCTGCAGGAGACGCCCAAGCCGCTGATCCAGGCGACCTGGGGCAACGTCATCCTGGTCAGCCCGGCGCTCGCCAGGGCGCGCGGCATCGAGAACGGCGACGAGCTCAGCTTGCGCTTCGGCAATCGCGAGCTGCTGGGCGCGGCCTGGATCATGCCGGGGCAGGAGCCGCACACCCTGACGATCGGCCTGCCCGATGCCTTCGCGTTCCTCGATTCCTGGCGACAGGCCGGCGTGCGGCTGGAGAAGACCGGAAAGAGCAGGCTCATCGCCTCGACGCAGCCGATCCAGGACATGGCCGAGTTCGACTATGTGCGCACCGTCGAATCGGGTGAAGAAGCCGCGACCAGGCGCAAGGATGACGTGAGCTTCTACCCGCAGCGCAAATGGGACAGCCCGTCGTGGGGCATGTCGATCGACCTCGATCGCTGCATCGGCTGCAACGCCTGCTCGGTCGCCTGCATGGCCGAGAACAACGTTCCGGTGGTGGGCGCCGAGCTGGTGGCGCACGGCCGGCAGATGCACTGGCTGCGGATCGATCACTATACCGAGGGCGAGACGGACGCGCCGCGGCATCATTTCCAGCCGGTGCCCTGCATGCATTGCGAGCAGGCGCCTTGCGAGATGGGCTGTCCGGTCAACGCGGCGGTGCATAGCCCCGACGGCCTGAACCTGCAGGTCTACAATCGCTGCATCGGCACGCGTACCTGCTCGGCCTACTGCCCCTACAAGGTGCGGCGTTTCAACTGGTTCGAGTACACCGGCCACGACCCCGATTCGATCCGCGCCATGCGCAACCCCGATGTCACCGTGCGCAGTCGCGGCGTGATGGAGAAGTGCACCTACTGCATCCAGCGCATCTCCGGCGCGCGGATCGCCGCCAAGATCGCCGGTCGGCCGATCCACGACGGCGAGGTCGTCACCGCCTGCCAGCAGGCCTGTCCGACCGAAGCGATCGTGTTCGGCGACATTACCGATCCCGACAGCGCGGTCAGCGAGCGCAAGGCCAGCCCGCGCAACTACAGCCTGATCGAGGAGGCCAACACCCGGCCGCGCACCACGTACCTCGCGCGGGTGCGCAAGTGAGCGACATCGCCCCCAGCGCCCGCGACTTCCGTACGGTGACGGACGAGATCGTCGACATTTCGCTCGACTATCCCGACCGGCGCGCCTGGTGGATGTGCTTCATCCCGGCGCTGCTGCTGCTGCTCAGCTTCCTCGTCTCGGTGACGGTGCTGTTCTGGTACGGCGTCGGCGTGTGGGGCAACAACATCCCGATGGGCTGGGCCCTGGCGATCTCCAACTACATCTTCTTCCTCGGCATCGGCCATGCCGGCACCCTGATCTCGGCGCTGTTGCTGCTGCTCGTCCAGCATTGGCGCAACTCGCTCAACCGCTTCGCCGAGGCGATGACGCTGTTCGCGGTGATCTGCGGCGCCCTCTATCCGCTCGTGCATCTCGGCCGGCCGTGGCTGTTCTACTGGATGGCGCCGTACCCCAACACCATGACGGTGTGGCCGCAGTTCAAGAGCCCGCTGACCTGGGACTTCTTCGCCGTCCTCACCTACCTCATCGTGTCGATCCTGTTCTGGTATATCGGCATCGTTCCCGACCTGGCCTCGGCGCGCGACCGCGCGACGCGGCGGCGCTACCAGGTGTTCTTCGGCCTGTTCGCGCTCGGCTGGCGCGGCTCGGCGCGACACTGGGCGCGCTGGCGCCAGTCCTACCGGCTGACCGCAGCGATCGCGGTGCCGCTGGTCGTGTCGGTGCATTCGGAGATCTCGATGCTGCTCGCGGCCGGGCCGATCGCCGGCTGGAATTCGACGGTCTTCCCGCCGTACTTCGTGGCCGGCGCGGCCTTCTCGGGCTTCGCCGTGGTCTCGATGATCGCCGTCGTGCTGCGCCACGCGCTCGGCCTGCGCAATCTCGTGACCTCGCGCCATCTCGACCTGCTGGCCAAGCTGACGCTGCTGTGCGGCATGATGACCGCCTACGGCTACTGGGCCGAGACGTTCGACACGCTCTACGGCAACGACCCGCAGGAGCTCGAGACGATGCGCGACCGGTTGGTCGGCGTCTATGCGTGGAGCTACTGGGGCGCGGTGTTCCTCAATTTCGTGCCGCTGCAGCTCCTGTGGTGGCACCGTGTGCGCGTCAACCCCGCGCTGCTGTTCCTGATCGGCCTGTCGTGCGTGATCGGCATGTGGATGGAGCGCTACATGCTGCTGGTCACCACGCTCTATCGCGACTGGCTGGTGTCGTCGTGGCAGCGCTATCACCCGTCCATCTGGGACTGGTCATTGTTCGCCGGCATGCTCGGCGTGTTCTTCACCCTGTTCCTGCTGTTCGTCCGCTTCCTGCCGGTGATCTCGGCGTTCGAGATCAAGGAGGCGATGTTCGAGGAGAAGCAGGAGCGGAAGGAGACAGGCCGTGCGTGAACCGACCGCTGCCCAGCGCGTATTCGGCCTGATGGCCGAATTCAACCGGCCCGAGCGGCTGATCGAGGCGGTGCGGCGCACGCGCCAGGCCGGCTTCGAGCGCGTCGATGCGCATTCGCCGTTCCCGATCGAAGGCCTGGCGGAGGAGCTCGGCTTCCATGACCAGCGCGTGCCCTGGTTCACCCTGCTGGGCGGCATCGTCGGGGCGGGGCTCGGCTACTGGATGCAGGTCTACACCAACCACGCCTTCCCGATCGACATCGGCAACCGTCCGCTGGTGGCGCCGCCGGCCTTCATGCTGATCACCTTCGAGCTGCTGGTGCTGGGTGCCGTGCTGTTCTCGATCGTATCGATGCTGGGCTTCAACCACCTGCCGCGCCTCAACCATCCGCTGTTCGATGTCGACAGCTTCCGGCTCGCCAGCACCGACAAGTTCTTCCTGGTGGTGCTGAGCAACGACCCCAGGTTCGACCTCCGGCAGACCCGCGCCTTCCTGCACAGCCTCGATCCGGTGCGCGTCGACCAGATCGGCCAGACGGAGGAGCCGGAATGAACGCGGGCCTCGTCATCGCCACCCTGCTGACGCTGGCCGTCTCGACGTGCGACCAGATGCGCCACCAGCCGCGCTACGACTATGCCGAGCCGAGCAAGCTGTTCGCCGACGGGACGTCGCTGCAGGCGCCGCCCGACGGCACGATCGCGCGCGACGATCCCACCTGGCAGGCGGCGCTCACCGACCGTCCGCCGATGACCGCGGCGCTGCTGGCGCGCGGACGCGAGCGCTTCGGCATCTACTGCGCGGTCTGTCACGACCTCGCAGGCTACGGACAGGGCATCGTGCCGAGCCGCGGCTTCCCGCATCCGCCCAGCTATCACATCGATCGCCTGCGCAATGCGCCGTCGTCCTATCTTGTCGACGTCATCACCCACGGCCACGGCGCGATGTATTCCTACGCCGACCGCGTGTCGCCGGCCGACCGCTGGGCGATCGCGGCCTACATCCGCGCGCTACAGCTCAGCCAGGACGCGCCGGCCGCTTCGCTGACCGACGACGAGCGCGCCAAGCTCGACGGCGGCGGCAAGTGAGCGGACGCGTGAACCGGCCGCTGATCGTCGGCGTGGTCGCCTGCACGCTCGCGCTCGCGCTGGTGCTCGTCGACACGCGGGCGGCGCTCGGCGGCTGGCTGGTTGCGGCAGTATGGATCGGCAGCATCCCGATCGGCGCACTCGGCCTGCTCATGATGATGCGCATGATCCCCGGGCCGTGGCGCGACGAGCTCGGCCCGCCGACGCAGCGGCTGATGTTCCTGATGCCGGTGGCGGCGCTGGCGATGGTGCCGGTGCTGGTCGGCGTCGGGCGCCTCTATCCCTGGGTCGACCTGCCGTTGCACGGCTATCGCGCGGTCTATCTCTCGGTCTGGGCGTTCGAGCTGCGCACGGTCGTGTTCTTCGCCGCCGCGATCGGCGTTGCCGTGCTGTTGCCGCGGTCCTCGGGTGAAGCGCTGGCGGCGGGCGGCATCGTGGCTCTTACGCTGTACGACACCACCGTCGTCATCGACTGGCTGATGACGCTCGACCCCGGCTTCCATTCCTCCGGCTTCGGGCTCTACGGCATGTCGATCCAGTACGCGATCGCCGTCAGCGCCCTGATCGTGATCCGGTTGACGGCTGGTCCGGCCGAGCACACCAACGTGCTGGGCGCGCTGCTGATCATGGTCCTGCTGACATGGACCTATCTCGCCTTCATGCAGTACCTGATCATCTGGTCGGGTAACCTGCCGCAGGGCGTCGCGTGGTTCGGCAAGCGCGGCAGCGGCGCCTGGGCGGTCCTCGAGTACGTGATCACGATCTGCGCGCTCGGGCCGCTGTTCCTCCTGTTCTTCCCGCCACTGCGCACGGGCCGGCTCTCCCTGATCGCGCTCTCCCTCGTGGTGATGTTCGGCAAGGTGATCGAGCTCGCCTGGCTGGTGCTGCCGACGACGGCCAATGCGAGTACAGGCGTTGCCAGCATGGTGCTGGCCATGATCGGGCTCGTCGCCCTGATGCTGGTCGCCCTGCAGCGGCTGCCGATGCGCCGGGCCGCCGCATCATGAGCACCACCGAACGACACCCGCGGTACGAACCGCGCGATATTCCGGCGCGTGCCGCGGTGTACAGCGTGGGCGGGCTGTTCGGTCTCATTGCTTTGGCCGTGATCGTCGTCGCGGTCCTGTTCCAGATCTGGCCCGCCGCGCCGCCGGCGCCAGCCAAGCCGGACGTTCCGGCGCCGCGGCTCGAGAGCCAGGAAGGCCAGGACCGGCCGGCGATCGATGCGGCGGCGCGGGCGAAGCTCAGGGGCTATGGCTGGACCGATCGCGCGGCGGGAAAGGCGCATATCCCGATCGAGCGGGCAATGGAGCTGCTGGTGCAGCAGGGCTGGCCGCGATGAAGCTGCTGCTCGCCCTGCTGCTCATCGTGGTGGGTGGGGCTTCCGCGCTCGCCTTCGATCCCTTCGCCAAGGCCGGCATCGATCGCCGGCCGGATGCCGCCGTGCCGCTCGATACGGCGTTCCGCGACGAGACCGGCCGCACGCTCACCCTCCGCGCGGCGGGCGAGGGCCGGCCGATCCTGCTGGTGCCGGTGGTGCACCGCTGTCCCAATATCTGCGGGCTCACGCTCGCGGGCATCGGCGAGGCGGTGCAACTGCAGAAGTTCGTGTCGGGGCGCGACTTCACCCTGATCGCCTTCGGCATCGATCCGCGCGAGGGGCCAGCCGAGGCAGCGCAATCGATCGCCGGCCTGCGCCAGAACTTTCCCGCGCTGCAGGCCGGCGTGCACGGCCTGACCGGCGATGCCGCGTCGATCGCGGCGGTGATGAAGCCGCTCGGCTATCGCTATGCCTGGGACGACGATCTCAACCAGTATGCCCATATCGCCGCCGTCGCGGTGCTGACGCCCGACGGCCGGTTGTCGCGCTGGCTCTATGGCATCACGCCGGATCCGACGGATGTCCGGCTCGCCCTCACCGAAGCCGGCGAGGGCAGGGTGGGGAGCTGGGCCGACCAGCTCCTGCTGCTCTGCTACCACTACGACCCGCAGACCGGCCGCTACGGTCCGCTGATCTGGACGCTGCTGCGCGTGGCGGGCGGTGGAACGGCGCTGTTCGGCCTCGCCTGGATCGGATTGGCACTGCGGCGCGAGCGGCGGCGGCAGGCGGCGCGATGAGCGCACTGCCCTTCTGGCCGCACGAGGCATCGGCCTACAGCGCCGAGATCGACCATCTGGCGCTCGCTTTCACAGTGCTGATCGTGCTGCTGTCGGCGCCGGTCTTCGTCCTGATGATCATCTTCGCGGTGAAGTATCGCCGCGGCCGGACCGCCGACCGCCGCCATCCGGTGAACAGCCGGATCGGCTTCGAGATCTCCTGGGCGGTCATCCCATTCGCCGCGATGCTGGTGTTCTATGTCTGGTCGACCCGGCTCTATTTCCAGCAGCACCATCCGCCGGGCAATGCCCTCGAGATCCAGGTCGTAGCCAAGCAGTGGATGTGGAAGTTCCAGCATCCCGGCGGCCAGCGCGAGATCAACGAGCTGCACGTGCCGATTGGCCGGCCGATCCTGCTGACGCTCGCCTCTCAAGACGTGATCCATGACCTCTACGTGCCGGCGCTGCGGCTGAAGCAGGACGTCGTGCCGGGCCGCTACACCAGCCTGTGGTTCGACGCCGACACCGTCGGAGTCTATCGCCTGCAATGCTCTCAGTTCTGCGGCGCCGACCACGCGGTGATGGGCGGCTACGTTCATCTGCTGTCGCCCTCCGACTATGCGCGCTGGCTCGAGCAGGCCGGCACCGACATGTCGCTCGCCAGCCAGGGCGCGGCGCTGTTCCGCACCCGCGGCTGCAGCGGCTGTCACGGCGCCGCCGCCACGGTCAAGGCGCCCAAGCTCGAGGGGCTGTTCGGCCACGAGGTGCCGCTCTCCGACGGCAGCGTGGTGACCGCCGACGCGCAGTACATTCGCGACAGCATCCTGATGCCGCATGCGCAGGTGGCGGCCGGATACCCCGACATCATGCCGACCTTCCAGAACGTGCTGGCTGAAGACGACGTGCTGAAGCTCGTCGCCTACATCAAGTCACTGGCCGCCGAACCGAGGTCCAAGCCATGACCGACGTCCCCATCAACAAGCGCGCCGATCCGAACGACATCCGCGACCGCGGCCTCAGCGAGACCCCCGAGGAGCGCGCGAGCTACCTGCGCGCGGGCCACACGCTACGCTCGTGGTTTCTCACCACCGACCACAAGCGCATCGCGCTGCTCTACCTCGTGTCGGTCACGTTCTTCTTCTTCGTGGGCGGCATCGCCGCCGCGCTGATCCGCATCGACCTGCTGACGCCCGAGGGCGATCTGCTGAGCAATGAGGGCTACAACCGCGCCTTCACGCTGCACGGCGTGATCATGGTCTGGTTCTTCCTCATCCCGTCGATCCCCAACACCTTCGGCAACTTCCTGATCCCGCTGATGATCGGTGCGAAGGACCTTGCCTTCCCGCGCCTCAACCTGTTGAGCTGGTACATCTATGTGATCGGCGGGCTGTGCACGCTGTTCGTGCTGGTGGCGGGCGGCGTCGATACCGGCTGGACCTTCTACACGCCGCTCTCCTCGATGTTCGCGCACGGACAGGTGGTGATGGCGGCCACCGCGGTGTTCATCGTCGGCTTCTCGTCGATCCTGACCGGCCTGAACTTCATCGTCACGATCCACAAGCTGCGCTGCCCCGGCATGACCTGGGGCCGCCTGCCGCTGTTCGTCTGGTCGCACTACGCGACCTCGCTGATCCTGGTGCTGGCGACGCCTGTGCTGTCGATCACACTGGCGCTGATCGCTGCCGAACGGCTGTTCGGTGTGGGCGTGTTCGATCCAAAGCTGGGCGGCGATCCGCTGCTCTACCAGCACCTCTTCTGGTTCTACAGCCATCCCGCCGTCTACATCATGGTCCTGCCCGGGCTCGGCGTGGTGAGCGAGCTGGTCACCGCCGCAGCGCGCAAGCGCGTGTTCGGCTACTGGTTCGTCGCCGGCTCCTCGCTGGCGATCGCAGCGGTCGGCTTCCTGGTGTGGGGCCACCACATGTTCGTCGCCGGCCAGTCGATGTATGCCAGCGCCGTCTTCTCGTTCCTGAGCCTGGTGGTGGCCGTGCCGTCGGCGGTGAAGGTCTACAACTGGACGGCGACGCTCTACAAAGGCCAGATCGCGATCGATCCGCCGTTCCTGTTCGCCGCGTCGTTCATCGGGCTGTTCGTGTTCGGCGGGCTGACCGGGCTGGTGCTGGCGATGCTGGCGGTCGACATGCACGTGCACGACACCTACTTCGTGATCGCCCACTTCCACTACATCATGGTCGGCGGCACGGTCTCGGCGTATTTCGGCGCGCTCCACTTCTGGTGGCCCAAGATGTTCGGCCGGACCTATCCGATGGTCTGGGGGCGCATTATGGCGCTGCTGATCTATCTCGGCTTCAACCTCACCTTCTTTCCGCAGTTCATCCTCGGCTATCTCGGCATGCCGCGGCGCTATCACGTCTATCCGCCGGAATGGCAGGTGTGGAACGTCCTGTCGTCGACCGGCGCCAGCATCCTGGGCATCGCCTACCTCCTGCCGTTCGTCTATCTGCTGTGGTCGCTGCGCTACGGCCCGCCTGCGTCGGCCAATCCGTGGGGCGCCGCCGGCCTCGAGTGGACCGTGCCGTCGCCGCCGCCCAAGGAGAATTTCGTCGAGACGCCGGTCGTCGACTATCCCGCCTACAACTATCCGATGGAGATGGAGGAGGGCGCGCGTGGTTGACCAGCCCTACAGCACCGTGCTGCAGCAGCGCGAGGCGGCGACCATGGGCATGTTCGTCTTCCTCGGCACCGAGATCATGCTGTTCGGGGGCATGTTTGCGGTGGCGCTCGGCCTGCGGCTCACCCATCCACGCGAGTTCGTCGACTCCTCGATGCAGCTGCATGTCTGGATCGGCGCCATCAACACGGCGGTGCTGCTCACCTCCAGCGCTGCCGTGGCGCTCGCGGTCCACGCCGTGCGTGCCCGCCAGTTCCGCGCTACCTCGGTGCTGTTCGTCATCGCCGCCGTGCTGGGCGTGGTCTTTCTCGGCATCAAGGCCTTCGAGTACGCCACCGAATACAGAGAAGGCCTGTTGCTCCCGCCCGTGGGCGTGCAGCGGCTGTTCATGGACCTCTACCTCGTCTCGACCGGCCTGCACGCCCTCCACGTCACGGTCGGCGCGGGCCTGCTCGCGGCGGTGGCGGCTTTCGCGCCCCAGCGGGCGACTCTCGTCGAGAACACCGGTCTCTTCTGGCATCTCGTCGATGCGATCTGGGTGTTCCTCTATCCCGTCCTCTATCTCGCGCGGTAGCCCATGGAACAGGCACGCAAACGATTGGCGACGGTTTGGCTGGCCCTGCTGGCGCTGCTCGCCCTGACCGTGGCCGGCAGCTTCACCGTCACCGGAGCCGCCAGCGCCGTCGTGAGCTTCGGCGTGGCGGCGGCCAAGGTGGCGCTGATCTTCTGGTTCTTCATGCAGCTGCGGACCGAGAAGGGCCTGATCCGGGTATTCGCGGTCGGCGCGATCGCCTGGCTTGCGATCCTGCTCACGCTGGTGACGATCGACAAGGTCACCCGCTAGAGGCGGTGCACAAGAGGAAGGCCCCTTCGCGTGGAGGGGCCTTTCCTTCGTCGGATGGCAGGACTACTTGGTCATCGTCCGCCGATGGTCGTTCGGCGCGGCCGCCTGGTCACGCGGCTGCCGGCGTTCGTACTTGTAGTCCGGCAGGCCCTTGAGTTCGTCCTTGCTCATGTTCGTGGTCAGCACGACCGACCTGCCGTCACGGGTCTGCTTGAGATCGCTCCACTTCACCGCGACGTCCTTGGAGCCGACGCCGAGGAAGCCCCCGACCGACAGCACCACCGTCTTGATGTTGCCCGAACCGTCGACATAGAGATCCTCGACCGAGCCGACAGTATCCTTGTTGGCGTTCTTGACCTTGGTGCCGATGATGGCGTTGGCCGAGACGTCACCCTGGGCATTGAAGTCGCCGGTCGATGTCGAGCTCGCATTGTCGGCCCGCTTGTCGGCCGTCGCGCGGTCGTGGTTGTCGGCGGCAGCCGTGCCGGCGCCGGCGGCGCGGGCATCGGCGGCGGCGCGGCTGTCCTTCCAGACGCCGTGGTCGTTGAACACCTGGCCGCGCTCGGCCTGGTCCTTGTACTTGTAGGGGGCGATTGCCTTGAGCTGGTCCTTGGTCATGTCGACCACGACCTTCTCGCCGTTGTTGCTGATTTTCAGGTCCTTCCAGTGCAGCCGGGCATAGCGCTCGCCGACGCCCAGGAAGCCGCCGACGCCGACGATCACGCTGTCGACCTTGCCGTTGGCATCGAGATAGACAGATTCGATCTTGCCGATCGTGTCGTCGTCGTTGTTCTTCACGCTGCGGCCGATCAGCTTCTTGGCGTCCGCTGCGAGCGGAGCCGCCGCCATGTCCCTGTCAGCGATACGGACAGTCGACTGCCCGGGCGCGGTCGACGGCGTCTGCGCCTGGACGGCTCCTGCGGCGGCGAGGCTGCCGATCACGGCGGCGAGCAATGCATGTCTCAGAACCATGTTGCCTCCTGTTGGTTGAGTGTTCCCGTAACGAGACGGTGACCTGCGGAGTTGCCGGGCGAGATGGTGTGGCCGTGTTGTCACAGACCGGTGAATTCGTTTCCGCTCGTGACGCGCCGCGAGCCCGGTTGCAGGCGATGGCTGGGTTGGGCATTAAAGGGCGATGCGAGTTTTTCTCATCACCGGCGCATCCTCCGGGATCGGCGCTGCCGCGGCCCGGGCGCTGGCCGCCCCCGAGACAGCGATCGCGATCCACGCCCGCAGGAACCGCAGCGGCGCGGCGCGCGTGGCGCAGCAAGTCGGAGCGGTCGGGGCTGAGGCCGTGATCCTCGAGGGCGATCTCGGCCAGGCCGGTGCGGGTACTCGGCTGGTCGAAGAGACGGTGGCGCGCTTCGGCAAGATCGACGCCGTGGTCAGCAACGCGGGCTTCGCCGACCGCCGACCGGTGGGCGAGGTCGATCGCGCCGCCTGGGACGCGTCGCTCGCCGCCATGACCTCGGCGTTCTTCGAGCTTGCGACCGCAGCCAAGCCGTGGCTGGTGAAGGCGGGGCCACAGGGCCGGCTGATCGGCGTCTCGTCCTTCGTCGCGCATGCCTTCGCGCGGGGGATCATGACCTTTCCAGCCTCGGCCGCAGCCAAGGCCGGGATCGAGGCGCTGGCCAAGGCGCTGGCGGCCGATCTCGCTCCGTCCGGCGCCACGGTGAACTGCGTCGCCCCCGGCTTCATCGAGAAGGATGCCGACGGCCACGCCGCCGTCCCGCGCGAGCGCATGGCCAAGGTGAGCGAATCGATCCCGATGCGCCGCTACGGCAAGCCGTCCGAAGTCGCGGCGGTCATCGCGTTCCTGTGCTCGCCGGCAGCGAGCTACGTCACCGGCCAGACCATCCATGTCAACGGCGGGCTGACCCTCTGAGTCTTCCGGAAATCGCTCCGGTCAGAGGCCCGTCAGTTCCAGGCTCAGCTTGCGCAGCGCCGCGCGGGCCGCGGCGTCGTAGGCCTGCGGGTTGGCGCGGCTTTCGTTCATGACGTTGAAATACAGCCCGCTCTTGCCCTCGAGCTCGGGCGAAACGGCGAGCTGCATGATGGCGTCGGCGCCGGTCTCGACGCTGCTGACCGGCGTGGTGCCCGACTGCTTCACCATGGTGGTGTTCATGTAGGTCGAGGGATGCAGGCAGTTGGCGACGATTCCGGCGCTCTTGAGCTCGTCCGCCAGATCGATCGTGAACAGGATCTGCGCCAGCTTGCTCTGGCGATACGCCCGGCCGCCGCTGTAGCCCCTGGTCAGCATCACGTCGCCGAAATCGATCGCCTCCTGGCCGGCCGACGAGACATTGACGATCCGCGCCGGCGCGCCCGCCTTCAGGAGAGGCAGCAGCAGATGGGTGAGCAGGAAGCCCGCAAGGTAGTTCACCGCGAAGCGCAGCTCGTGGCCGTCGGTGCTCTGCTGGCGGCCCGGTTTGTCGCCGGCCGAACCGATCCCGGCGTTGTTGATAAGGAGCTGAAGCTCGCTGGTTTCATTCTTCACCATGTCCGCCAGCCGGCGCACCTCGAAGAGCGAGCCGAGATCGGCCCTGAGGAACGTCGCCTTGCCGCCTGCACCCTCGATCTCCTTCACCAGCGATTGGCCACGCTCGGCGCTCCGGCCATGGCCAAGCACGCGCCAGCCGTCCTTGGCGAGCCGTCTGGCGACCACCCGGCCCACGCCGTCGGTCGCGCCGGTAACGAGGGCTGTCTTCATGGGATGGACCTCACCAGCCGCACGATGTCGATGCCGTTGGCGTCGATGCCAAACCAGTCGAGCAGGATTGGCACCTGGTGGTCGAGCGTGTGGCGGCCATGATGGACGCGCCGGCCGTGCGTGCGGGCGCGTTGCAGCAGTGGCGTCTCGGCCGGGCTCATGATCACCTCGGTGACCAGCACGTCGGGCGTCAGGATCATCGGATCGAACGGCAGCGGGTCGTCAGGTCTGAGGCCCAGCGGCGTGGCGTTTATGGCGTAGTGGATGCCGTTGGGCGGCGTGTCGGTGCTCGCCACCGGCACGTCGGGGTAGAACCTCGACAGGCGCGCCAGCGCGGCATCGGCACGCGCGTCATCGAGTTCGCTGACCAGCAGACGGCCGACGCCGGCCTCGCACAGCGCCGCGGCGATCGCACCGCCTACCCCGCCCAGCCCGACCAGCCAGACACTGGCGCCGCGCACGCGATGCCCCATCGCCTCCAGCCCGCGCACGAAGCCCAGGCCATCGCCGATGTCGCCGACCAGCGCACCGCTTGCGTCACGCTTCACCATGTTGACGCTGCCGGAGGCCTGCGCGCGCGGCGAGACGCGGTCGAGCATCGGCAGGATTGCGGTCTTGTGCGGGATGGTCACGGTAAAGCCGCCGAGGTTGCGCATCCTGCCGCGCAGAGCATCGAGCATCAGCTGCAGCAGCGGCGGACCGCCCTCGAAGGGCAGCCACACCGCATTGGCGCCGACCGCGGCGAAAACCTGCGGCATGAGCGCGGTCAGCCGAAGCTGGCGGATCGGATCGCCGATGGTGCCGTAGAGGCGCGTGGCCCCGTTGATCGAGAACAGTCCGGTGAAGACGGGTGGCTCGGGTGACGCCATGCGCCTCCTTCAGCCCTCAGAGGTGCTTCAGCACGTTTTCGGCGGCCGACACCTCGAACGCGCCCGGCTTCTCGACGAACAGGTCCTTGATCACGCCGTCCTCGACGATCATGGCGTAGCGCTGGCTACGCACGCCCATGCCGTTCTTGGTGAGGTCCATGCTGAGGCCCATGGCGTTGGTGAACTCGGCGCCGCCGTCGCCCAGCATCATCACCTTGTCGCCGGCATTCTGGTCCTTGCCCCAGGCGCCCATCACGAAGGCGTCGTTGACCGAGATGCAGGCGATGGTGTCGACGCCCTTGGCCTTGATCTTGTCGAACGACGTGACGAAGCCCGGCACGTGCTTGGCCGAGCAGGTCGGCGTGAAGGCGCCCGGCAGGGCGAAGGCGACGACCTTCTTGCCGGGGGCGAACAGTTCTTCGGTTGTCACGGCTTTGGGCCCCTCGGGACCGATCATGCGCAGTGTCGCATGGGGAACCTTGTCGCCGACCTTGACCATATCTCTTGCTCCTTGTCGTCAGTCGCGGTTGAGAACTCCGGGCAAGGTCGGCTTGGGCTCCGCGGCACCTCCGACTAGAGGTGCTTCAGGACGTTCTCGGCCGTCGACGCTTCGAAAGCGCCCGGCTTCTCAACGAACAGGTCCTTGATGACCCCGTCCTGGACGATCATGGCGTAGCGCTGACTCCGCACGCCGAGACCGTTCTTGGTCAGGTCCATCGTCAGGCCCATCGCCTGGCTGAACTCTCCTGAACCGTCGCCCAGCATCAGGATCTTTCCATCCGTCTTCTGGTCCTTGGCCCAGGCACCCATCACGAATGCGTCATTCACGGAGATGCAGGCCACCGTGTCGACGCCCTTGCTTTTGATCGCATCAATGTTGGCCAGAAAACCTGGCACATGCTTGGCGCTTCAAGTGGGGGTGAAGGCGCCCGGCAAAGCGAAGGCCACCACCTTCTTTCCGGGAGCGAACAGCTCCTCCGTCGTTATCGGTTTGGGCCCCTCCGGGCCCAGCATCCTCAGCGTCGCGCTGGGGACCTTGTCGCCAACTTTGGCCATCTTCTCTGTCCTCGCTCGTGGCAGTTAGACCGGCGGACCCTAGAGCGGTTTTCAGCCGGATGGAAGCACTCGCGCTTCCATTGACCGAAAACGGCCATGGGGCGTGTATAGGAGGTCTGGTGCCCTTGATCTTTGCCCGGACAATCCCCATGGATTTGGGGGACACTTTGAACATGCCCGGGTCCAGCACTCCTGCCGCCACCCTGGTTGGCCGCTTCCTGGTCGCAGCGCCGTCCATGCCTGACGGGCGCTTCCAGAAAAGTGTGGTTTTCATCTGCAAGCACGACGACGACGGCGCGCTGGGAATCATCGTGAATAACAAGGTCGAGGATCTGGCCCTCGGCCAGGTTTACAAGCAGCTCGGCATCGACGGACCGAAGATGGCCAATTTGCAGCCGGTCCTGTTCGGCGGCCCGGTCGAGACCGCCCGCGGGCTGGTGTTGCACTCCTCGGATTACAAGCGCGACGAGACGCTGATGATCGAGGGTGGCATGGCGCTGACCGCCTCGCTCGAGATCCTGCGCGACATGGCCAACGGCAGCGGCCCGCAGCGGGCCTGGCTGGCGCTTGGCCATTCCGGCTGGTCCCCCGGCCAGCTCGATCGCGAGCTGCAGGACAACGCCTGGCTGGTGGTCGATGGCGATCCGGCTCTGGTGTTCGACCCCGACCTCGATGCGAAGTGGCAGCGCGCGCTCGATACGCTGGGCGGCAAGACCGAACGCGGCAGCAAGTTCGACCCGGCCTCCTATTCGCACCAGGTCGGACGCGCCTAGCGCGCGCAATGAGCGAATTTTTCCTCCCCATCCGGGATGGGAGGTGTCAGCGTCTTACGCTGACGGAGGGGTCAGAAGCCCCAGTCCGTGACTCATGACCCTATCGTCGGCGTATGACGCCGACACTTCTCCCTCGTGGAGTCCGAGAAGGGGAAGAAGATGAGTGAATTACTCGGCCGCCACCTTCTCCGAGGCCGGCGCGGTGTATGCGGCCAGCAGGGAGGCCTCGCGCGCCTTGGCGGCCACCACGTTCTTCTCCTTGATGTGGCCGAAGCCCCGCATCGTCTCAGGCACCGAGGCGATCTGCACCGCCAGCCCGTGGTTGTTCTGATCGAGCGTGGCGAGCAGGGAGTCGACCGTCGCCTCGTACTCGGCGATCAGGCGGCGCTCCATCCTGCGCTCCTGGGTGTAGCCGAAGACGTCGAACATGGTGCCGCGCAGGCGCTTGAGCGACGCCAGCACGCGGAACGCGCTCAGGATCCACGGACCGTACTCGCGCTTCTTGAGCTGCCCGGTCCCGGGATCGCGGTCGGCGAACAGCGGCGGCGCGAGATGGAAGGACAGCGTGTAGCTGCCCTCGAACTGCGCGCCGAGTTTCTTCAGGAACTCGCCGTCGGTGTAGAGCCTCGCGACCTCGTATTCGTCCTTGTACGCCATCAGCTTGTAGAGCGACTTGGCGACCGCCTCGGCGAGCCCCGAGCGGCCGCGGGCGCGCTCCTTCTCGACCGCGGCCACGCGCTCGACGAAGACGCGATACCGCTCGGCATAGGCCTTGTCCTGGTATACGGTCAGCAGCTCGAGGCGCTTGGCAACGATCTCGCTCAGCGTCCGTGCCGCCGGCTTTTCGACCCGCAGCGTCGGCTTGGCCGCGGCCTGCACCGCGGTCAGGTTGTGCGCGGCCAGGCGGCCCCAGGTGAAGGTGCGCTTGCTGGTGTCGACGGCGACGCCGTTCAGCTCGATCGCCCGCATCAGCGCATCGAGCGACAGCGGCACCAGGCCCTTCTGCCAGGCATAGCCCAGCATGAAGAGGTTGGTGGCGATGGAGTCGCCGAGGATCGCCGTGGCGAGGCCGGTGCCGTCGACGAAGCTCACCGCCTCGTTGCCGGCCGCGTCGCGGATCGACTTCATCATCGCCTCGGTACCGAGGTCCATGTCGCCGTTCGTCACGAAGGCCGCGACCGGCGTCATGTAGCCGTTGATCACCGCCCGGGTGACGCCGGGCTCGATGCGCGACAGCGCCGCCGGCGAGGCGGCCACCACCATATCGCAGCCCAGCACCAGGTTGGCGCCGCCGGCGGCGATACGCACGGCATGGAGGTCCTCAGGCCTGGGTGCGAGCCGGACGTGGCTCATCACGGCGCCGTTCTTCTGGGCGAGGCCGGTGAAGTCGAGCACCGTGCAGCCCCTGCCTTCGAGGTGTGCCGCCATGCCGATCAGCGCGCCGACCGTGATCACACCGGTGCCGCCGATGCCGGTCACCAGGATGCCGTAGGCCTCGCTCAGCGGCCGCATCGTCGGCATGGGAAGAGAGTCGAACGGATCGTCCTGCACCAGCTTCAGCCCGGGCCGCCTGGCCCTGGCGGGTGCGCCGCCGTGCACCGTGACGAAGCTCGGACAGAAGCCGTTGAGGCAGGAGAAGTCCTTGTTGCAATTGCTCTGGTCGATCTGACGCTTGCGGCCGAGCTCGGTCTCGAGCGGCTTCACCGAGACGCAGTTGCTCTTGTCGGAGCAATCGCCGCAGCCCTCGCACACCGCGTCGTTGATGAACACGCGCTTGGCCGGATCCGGGAAGGTGCCGCGCTTGCGGCGGCGGCGCTTCTCGGCGGCGCAGGTCTGGTCGTAGACCAGCACCGTGAGACCCGGGATCTCGCGCAGCTCCTTCTGCACCGCGTCCAATTCGTCGCGATGACGGATGGTGACGCCGTGCGCGAAGCCGGCATTGATCGGGTACTTGTCGGGTTCGTCGGTGACGACGACGATCTTCTTGGCGCCCTCGGCCTCGACCTGGCGGGTGATCTCGGGAACCGACAGCGGCCCGTCGTGCGGCTGGCCGCCGGTCATCGCGACCGCATCGTTGTAGAGAATCTTGTAGGTGATGTTGACGCCGGCCGCCGCCGACTGGCGGATCGCCATCAGGCCGGAGTGGTAGTAGGTGCCGTCGCCCAGGTTCTGGAAGACGTGCTTCTCGTTGGTGAACTGCGCCTGACCGACCCAGGTCACGCCTTCGCCGCCCATGTGGCTGATCAGCGAGGTGCGGCGCTCGGGCATCCACACCGCCATGCCGTGACAGCCGATGCCGGCCATGGCGCGGCTGCCGTCGGGCACGCGCGTCGAGGTGTTGTGCGGGCAGCCCGAGCAGAAATACGGCGTGCGCGCGACCTTGGGCGGCGGCGCGTTGAGCAGCTTCTCCTTGGCTTCGAGGCGGGCCAGCCGCTGCTTGAGCTCGGGCGAATCGCCGCCGTGCTGCATCAGGCGGTTGGCGATCACCAGTGCGACGCCGGTCGGCGACAGCTCGCCTTCGCTCGGGAGGAGGATGGCGCCGTCGGCGTCGGTCTTGCCGATCACGCGAGGCCGGCGGTCGGCCGGCGCGTTGTAGAGGATGCGGACGAGCTGGTCTTCGAGGTTCGACCGCTTCTCCTCGATGACGATCACCTCCCGCAGGCCCTCGGCGAAGCGCCGCGCGCCTTCCGGCTCGAGCGGCCAGGTGACGCCGACCTTGTAGAGGCGGATACCGAGCGCCTTGCAGCGCTCGTCGCTGAGGCCGAGATCCTCCAGCGCCTGGCGCGTGTCGAGGTAGGCCTTGCCGGTGGTCATGATGCCGATGCGCGCCTTGTGGCCGGACTGGGCCGGATCGATCACCGTGCGGTCGAAGCCGTTGGCGCGGACGAAGGCGCGCACCGCGGCCATCTTCGGGCCATGCAGGCGGCGCTCCTGCTCGAGTGGCGGATCGGGATTGCGGATGCCGAGCCCACCCGGCGGAAGCTGGAAGTCGGTCGGCAGGGCAATCTGGATGCGCTCGGGATCGACCCACACCGAGGCCCCGCTCTCCACGGTTTCCGAGATCGCCTTGAAGCCGATCCAGCAGCCGGAGTAGCGCGACAGGGCGAAGCCCAGAACGCCGAAGTCGAGATACTCCTGGACCGTCGCCGGGTTCACGACCGGGATCATGGCGGCGCTGAACACCTGCTCGCTCTGGTGCGGCAGGGTCGAGGACTGGCAGCCATGGTCGTCGCCGGCCAGCGCGATCACGCCGCCGTACTGGGCCGTGCCGGCGGCATTGCCGTGCTTCAGCACGTCCATCGAGCGGTCGACGCCGGGGCCCTTGCCGTACCAGATGCCGAACACGCCATCGACGGTGGCGGTCGGGAAGAGGGTAGTCTGCTGGCTGCCCCATACTGCGGTGGCGGCGAGGTCTTCGTTGAGGCCAGGCTGGAAGTGGATATTGTTCTCTTTCAGGTACCGCTTCGCGCCCCACAGAGCATTGTCGTACATGCCGAGCGGCGATCCGCGGTATCCCGAGATGAAGCCACCTGTATTGAGGCCCGCTTTCAGGTCGCGCTGACGCTGCATCATCGGCAGGCGCACCAGCGCCTGGATACCGGTCAGGTAGACCCGGCCCTTGTCCAGCCGGTAGCGATCCTCGAGCGCGTAGTCGCCGAAGACGAGGGGAAGCGGGGTGCTGCTCATGGGCCCTCCCGGGGCGCTTCATAAACGGTCGTTTATGATGCGAGCATAGCGTGCTGATCGCGGCCGCGCACCCCGTCGTCCCGCTTGGCGCAGCGAGAAAGGCCGCTCGGCTGCGCTCGGGGCGGCGACGAAGCAGCTGTCGCTAGTTCGTCGGCTTCTTGCCCGCCTTGTAGTCGGCGATCGCCGCTTTCAGCGTGCGATATTCGACGCAGCCGAACATGCAGAGCTGGTCGAGGCGGGCGAGCTGCTGCTCGGCCTGCGGCAGCTTGCCGAGCATCAGGTAGGCCTCGCCGAGATACTCGTTGGCGCCGAGATGCTTGGGATCGATCTGCAGGGCGGTGGTGTAGTACTGCAGCGAGCCGTTGGGATCTCCCGACTTGCGGGTGGCGTAGCCCAGGAGGTTGTAGGCCTCGGCGTTCTTCGGCTCCTTGGCGACAACCTGCTGCAGCAGCGGGATCGCCTCCTTGAAGTTCTTCGCCTCGATCATCGCCTTGGCGCGCGAATAGTCGGTCGGCGGGCCGGCCTTGGTCGCCTCGGGCTGATCGCTGCTGCCGCCCATGGCAAAGGTCGGACCGGACAGAGCGATCGCCGCCAGGGCGATGAGAGTGAGTGGGGTGCGCATCGAGGCTCCTTCTGGCCCAATTCTTTCTGCCATACCGGCCGGCGCAACGAAATCAGGATGACAACCTCGTGAGGTCGCGAGCGTGCAGGACGGCGCGTACGGCCAGCTTGCCCTGCCGGCCTCGGATGTCGACTTCGTGATGCGCGGCGGCGGCGAGATCGATGCCGGCGCGATCGAGCAGCTCCTGCGAGACGACCAACTCGACCTTGAAGTCCTTGGTCAGGGTCTCGAGCCGGCTCGCCGTGTTCACCGTATCGCCGATCGCGGTCAGGGTCGCGGCACGGTCGTAGCCCATCTCGCCGACGATCGCGTGCCCGGCATGAAGGCCGATACCGATGCGCAGTGGCTGGTCGAGATCGCCCGACAGAGCCTCGTTGAGATCGTCGAGCGCCACGCCCATGCGCCGCGCCGCGTCGAGGGCCTGGCGGCAAGCGGTCTCCGGTTCGCGGTCGAGGCCGAAGATCGCCATCACGCCGTCACCGATGAACTTGTCGACCCGGCCGCCCGCCGCCTGCACCGCCTGGCCGGTGGCGCGGAAATAGCGGTTGAGCAGGAACACCACGTCGTAGGGCAGGCGGCCCTCGGAGATCGAGGTGAAGCCCCTTATGTCCGCGAACAGGATGGCGACATAGCGCTCACCGCCATGGGCCTGCGGTTGTCGGCGATAGGCCTCGACCGGTCCCGAGGTGGCGGGCAGCAGCGGTGTGACGCGGTAGCGGCCGGGCGGTGGGCGGAGCTGGCAGGCGAGCCGAACGTTCTCCGGCACACCAACCCGCGCCAGCACCTTGCGCTCGTCCTCCGATGGCGGCGGCAGCTTGGCGCGATCGGGTCCGCCGATCCGCACGCGGCAGGTCGAGCAGCGACCGCGGCCGCCGCACACCGAGGCGTGCGGGATACCGGCGATGCGGCTCATCTCCAGGATGCTGAGCCCCGCCGGCTGGTCGACGCGCTGGCGGTCGCTGTAGACCAGATGCACCACGCCCGCGCGGCGCTCCCAGAGATCGCGGACGGGGCGTGCGGCGAAGGCGCCGCCCAGCAGCAGCAGCGAGGCAGCGAGCAGGCTGTCGGCGATCATGTAGAGCATCGACGCGTCGTGGCCGTTGGGCGCGTTGAGCTGCGCGAACAGGTCGCGCAGGACGCCCTGCTGCTGCGCCAGCTCGGCGAAGTCGCGCAGCGCGATCGCGGCGCCGCCGAGAGCCGCGGCCGGCAGCAACAGCGCCACGGCATAGAGCGCCGGCAGCCACGTGCGATACCAGGGCCGCAGGCGCCAGGCGAAGTGGATGCCGATGCAGGCGTGGATCCACACCACAAGGATCAAGCCGAACTGGCGTACCACGCCGATCCAGGTGCCCGCGACCAGCGAGGCCAGCACCCAGGGATAGCCGACATGCACGTCGTACAGGTTCTTGGCCAGCCGCGTGCCGGTGACGTGCAGCGCCGCGAGCGGCACGATCGACATGCCGAGCACGAGCTGGGTCCATTCCCAGGGTGACAGATGCAGGGTGCGCCGCCGCACGATGGCGTAGAGCGCCAGCGAGAAATGCACCGTCAGCGCGCCGTAGAGCGCGACCTGCCCTAGATAGCTGGCCCAGACGAAGACGAACCAGCTTCGGCCCGCTTCGAGGATGCGCAGCGAGATCAGGCCGAGCGAATGATTGAGCAGATGCGTGGTGACGTAGGCGAGAAGGACGTAGGCCGACCACAGGCGCAGGCGTCCGACCACGTCTCGCCCCGGTACCTACTTCAGGAGCGGCAGCACCGCTTCCGGTGGCCGCCCGATCGCAGCCTTCTTGCCCGCCACCACGATCGGGCGTTGCAACAGGATCGGATGGGCCGCGATGGCCCTGGCGATGTCTGCCTTGCTCATCTCGGCCTTCTCCTTGCCGAGCGTCTTGAACTCGGCCTCGCTGTCGCGGACGAGTTCGCCGGGGTCGCCCAGCATGTCGATCAGTCTCTCCACTTCAGCCTTACTTGGCGGCTCCTTCAGATATTCCCGGATGATGGGCTCGATCCCCTTCCTGTTCAGGAGCTCGAGGGTCTGCCGCGACTTGCTGCAGCGCGGATTGTGCCAGATCGTGACCGTCATGCGCGGAGGATGGCCCGCGTCAGCACATCTCGTCCAGAGAGTCGGGGTCGGTCGCGTCGATCACCTTTTTGGCAAGAGCGTAGTCGAAGCCGCCGCGCGCCATGGCGGCGAGGTCGCGATTGCGATGCTCCTTGCGCTCCTTGTCCCGGAACGGCCCGAGCCGGCGGCGTCGCGCCAGCGCCACTGCCGCCTGCCATTCGCGCTGGCGCGGGTCGGTGTCGAGCTCCTGGTCGAGGCCGATCATCGCCTTTTCGAGCGTGTCGTAGTCGACACCGGCGAGCTTCAGCCGCTGCCGCGTCAGCCGGCTCGAGGTGCCGCGGCGGTGCAGGGCCCGCGCCTTGGTCTGGGCAAAGGCCTGGTCGTCGATCATGCCGGCGGCGACGAACTTCGCGACGATTGCCTCGATCACCTGTTTCGCGTTGTCGATGATGGCTGCGCCGGCCAGCTCCGCCTTTCGCACGCGGCGGTTCAGCACGCGGCGCAAGCCTTCGGCCGTGCTGGGATAGCGCTCGAGATAGAACGTGGCGGCGTTCTCGAGATATTTCGCAGTGATCGGCCGCGCCGGTTTCCTCATCAGACCGCGCCACGCAAGGGACGTTCATGGTCTTCCGGACCGCGAGCTTCCGGCTCGCTCGAGCTCGTGAGCGAGCCGGAGGCTCGCGGTCCGGACGACGATGACATGATCACTAAGGCCTGTAGCCGAAGCTGCGCGGGCCGGGCTTGCGCATCGGCGCGGCGAGATTGGCGAACTCGCAGAGCAGCCGCCGGGTGTCGCGCGGGTCGACGATTTCCTCGATGCCGAAGCGCTCGGCGGTGCGGAACGGCGAGCGCACCATGTTGAGCCGCGTCTCGATCGCCGCGAGATGCGCCGCGGGATCGGCCGCGGCGGCGAGCTCGGCCTTGTAGGCGGCCTCGATGCCGCCTTCGAGCGGCAGCGAGCCCCAGTCGCCCGACGGCCAGGCGTAGCGGAAATTGTACTTCTGCCAGTTCTGGTGCGCCGCACCCGCCACCCCGAACGACTTGCGCAGCAGGATCGAGCACCACGGCGCCTTGCTCTGGTAGACCGCGGCGAGTGCCCGGGCGCCGTGCCGGATGGTGGCGGCCTTCTCGCCGGCCACGCCGATCACGAATCCCGGGATGTCGACGAAGTGCACGACCGGGAGGTGGAAGGTCTCGCAGAAATCGACGAAACGCGTGACCTTGTGGCTGGCATCGGTGGTCCAGCCGCCGCCGTAGAAGAAGGGATCGCTCGCCAGCACCGCGACCGGCCAGCCATCGAGCCGCGCCAGGCCGGTGACGACCGAGCGGCCCCACATCTTGCCGATCTCGAAGAAGCTGCCGCGATCGACGCAGGCGTCGACGATCGGCCGGATGCGATACACCTTGCGGCGGTCGCGCGGGATCGCCTCGATCAGCGATGCCTCGCGGCGGTTGGGATCGTCGTTGCCGGGCTGCCGGTCGGCCAGGCCGTCGACCGAGGAAGGCAGGTAGCCGAGGAACCGCCGCGTACGCGCGAACGCCTCGTCCTCGGTCTCGACCTCGTCGTCGACCGCGCCGTTGCGGGCGTGGATCTCGGTGCCGCCGAGTTCCTCCTTGGTGACCTTCTCGCCCAGCCGTGCCACGACCGGCGGCCCGGCGACGAACATCTGCGAGATGCCGGTCACCATCAGCGAATAATGCGAGGTGACGAGGCGCGCCGAGCCGAGCCCGGCGACCGAGCCAAGGCCGAGCGCCACCACCGGCACCCTGGCGAGATTGTCGACGACATGCTCCCAGCCCGGATTGCGCGGCACGTAGGTGTAGCCGGTCATCTCGTAGCTCTTCACCGAGCCGCCGCCGCCGGTGCCATCGACCAGCCGCACCACCGGAATGCCGAGCTCGCCCGCCATCTGCTCCGAGACGACCTGCTTCTCGTGGATCGAGGCGTCGGCCGCGCCGCCGCGCACCGTGAAGTCGTCGGCGCCGACCACGACCGGCCGGCCGTCGATGCGGCCGCGGCCCATCACGAAATTGGAGGCCATGAAGTCGACGAAGTTTCCGTCGGCATCGTACTCGGCCTTGCCGGCGATCGCGCCGATCTCGTGGAAGGAGTCCTCGTCGAGCAGCCGCTCGATGCGCTCGCGCACAGTGAGCTTGCCGCCGTCGTGCTGGCGCTTGACCTTGTCCGGCCCGCCCATGCGCCGCGCCATCGCCTCGCGCTGGCGCAGCTCCTCGACCTCTTTCTCCCAGCTCATCGAACGTCCTTCCCTGTCATCCCGAGCGCCAGCGAGGGATCCTTCCGTTTCCGAAGGATCCCTCGCTGGCGCTCGGGATGACAATCAGTCCTTCAATGGAATCCCGACGATCGCCTCGAGCTCGGCGATGGCCACGTCGGGATCGCCGACCTTGATCGTCCGCATGCCGAGCGCCTTGGCCGGCTTCAGGTTGATCCCGAGATCGTCGAGATAGACGCAGCGTTCGGGCGGCACGCCGATCAGCTCGCAGGCATGCCGGTAGATGCGCGGATCGGGCTTGCGGAAGCCGAGCTTGCTCGATTCGACCACGTGCTCGAACAGCGCCATCACCTCGGCGACGGCTGCAGCTTTCTCAGGACTGCGCGCCATGCCAGGGCCTTCGCCGTGCTTCATGTTGTTGGTGATGCAAGCCACTCTGAACGACGCCTTGCAGCGGCGCAGCGCTTCCACCATCTGCGGCCGAATGTCGCCACTTATCGCCTTCAGCACCCGCCAGCCGTCGAGCTTGTGACCATGCGCCGTGGCCTCGGCTTCGAACAGGGCGACGAACTCCGCGAGGCTCACTTCGCTTCGTTCCATTTTGGCCCAGGCATTCGTATCCGGATTGCGCGCATTCAGCATGCGTATGAAATCTTCGGGAAGGCCGGCCTCGCGCTCGTAGGTTCGGAATGCCTCGAACGGGCTGGTCAGGATCACCCCGCCGAAGTCCCAAAGGATCGCCTGGGGAGAAAGTGCATGGCTCGTATTCAGCATGGTGCGACGGTCTTTACCTTGTTCCTGCCGCAGTCGGCGCTTATCTGACCGCCTTCCAATAGGCGACAGACGTGGTCTTTGACTACCGGTTGCCTTCACTCCGATCAGGAAGGCGAGATGACGGATGTAGCGGTTGTGCCGCGCGGCGACGCCGTGGCGGCAGAGGCAGGAAATACCATGGTGCGGACTGACGGGCGCAATCGGCGCGCGGCCGAAACGCGGCGCAAGATCATCGCGGCGGCCAAGGCGATGATTGCCGAGACCAGCGTCGCTCCGACGGTGGTCGGCGTCGCCAAGCGGGCCGATGTGTCGGTGCGCTCGGTTTTCCAGCACTTTCATGACGTCGAGTCACTTTTCGTAACCGTGATGGACAGCATCCGGGCCGACCTGGTCACGCCGGAGCTGCCCGAGGCGAGCCGTCCCCTGGAGGCCCGCATCGACGACGTCGTCAAGGCGTTCGCCGAGCTGTTCGACAAGGTCGTCCCGCTGCGTGTCGCGGCCGGCCAGTTCGTCGATCATCCGGCGCTGGTCGAACGCAGTCAGCAGGCCCGCAACGAGTTGCGTGCGGCTACCTTCGAGGTGTTCGCGCCCGAGTTCGCCACGCTGTCCGAGCAGGCTCGCGAGGAGCTGGCCGATGCGATCGGCGCGGCGCTGTCGCTCGACGCATGGATCGTGCTGCGTCGCCGCGACGGCCTCAGCCTGGAGCGTGCGGTGGCCGTGTGGCGTCTTACCCTCAGCGCCCTGCTGGCCAAGGCTGTCGGCCAAAAGGCCTGAGCCAAAACGGCTCACAAAAGGTCCCTGGTCGCCAATTGACTTCGCCTTTGCGATCAGGGACTTAAGGGCCCGAAAAGGAACCCGGCCGCACCCTACATGGCGACCACCCAGCTTCACGAAGATTTTTCTCGCACAGACCACGTAAAAGCGGGCTCCGACCGCGGTTTCGGGCTCGTTTTCGCGGGCTTCTTTGCCTTGATGAGCGCGCTCTCCTGGTGGCGCGATCACACGGCCTGGCATTGGGCGCTGCCGGTCGCGGCGGTGTTCCTGGTGATCTCCTACACCTACCCCAGGGTGCTGGCGCCGCTGAACCTGCTCTGGATGAAGTTCGGCCTGCTGCTGCACAAGGTGGTGACGCCGGTCGTGCTGGGCCTGCTGTTCTTCGTCACCATCACGCCGATCGGCCTGCTGGCGCGGGCCTGCGGCAAGGATTTCCTGCGCCTGCGGCTCGACCGCGGCGCCAAGAGCTACTGGATCGAGCGGACGCCGCCGGGGCCGCCGCCGCAATCGATGAAGAACCAGTTCTGAGCGAAGAGGGATAGAATGGGTGGGATCATCGTCGAGCTTTGGGCGTTCATGCGCGAGCGCAAGAAGTTCTGGCTGCTGCCGATCATGATCATGATGGTGATCTTCGGCGGCCTGATCGTGCTGACCAAGGGCTCGGCCATCGCGCCGTTCATCTACACGCTGTTCTAGCGAACCGCGGGAGCGTTGCATGCGGGTCCTCGGGATCTCCGCCTTCTATCACGACAGCGCGGCCGCGCTGATCGAGGATGGCAAGCTGGTCGCTGCCGCGCAGGAAGAGCGCTTCACCCGCAAGAAGCACGACTCGGCCTTCCCCGAGAAAGCGGTCGACTACTGCCTCGGTGAGGCCGGCATCAAGCTGGCCGACATCGACTACGTCGCCTTCTACGACAAGCCGTTCCTGAAGTTCGAGCGACTGCTCGAGACGTACCTCGCCTTCGCGCCGCGCGGCTTCAATTCCTTCCGCATGGCCATGCCGTTGTGGCTGAAGGAGAAGCTGTTCCAGAAGACGCTGCTGCGCGACGAGATGAAGAAGTGGCAGCCGGACTTCGATTGGCAAAAGCGCCTGCTGTTCGGCGAGCATCACCAGAGCCACGCCGCCTCGGCCTTCTTCCCGTCGCCCTACGAGGAGGCCGCGATCCTCTGCATGGACGGCGTCGGCGAATGGGCGACGACGTCGCTCGGCTGGGGCCAGGGCAACAAGCTCGAGATGCTGAAGGAGATCCACTTCCCGCATTCGTTGGGCCTCCTCTATTCGGCCTTCACCTACTATACCGGCTTCAAGGTCAACTCCGGCGAATACAAGGTGATGGGGCTGGCGCCGTACGGCGAGCCGAGGTTCAAGGACACGATCCTGAACAACGTCATCGACCTCAAGGAAGACGGCACCTTCCGGCTCGACCAGAGCTACTTCGACTATTGCACCGGCCTGCGCATGACCAACGACAAGTTCGCCGAACTGTTCGGCGGACCGGCGCGCAAGCCCGACAAGGAACTGCTGACGCAGAAGCACATGGACCTCGCCGCCTCGATCCAGGCGGTGACCGAGGAGATCGTGCTGCGTCTCGCCCGCTCGGTGAAGAAGGAGACGGGCGCCCGGAACATCTGCCTCGCCGGCGGCGTGGCGCTGAATTGCGTCGCCAACGGCAAGCTGCTGCGCGAGAACATCTTCGACGGCATCTGGGTGCAGCCCGCGGCCGGCGATGCCGGCGGCGCGGTCGGCGCGGCGTTCGCTGCGTACCACGGCTATCTCGGCCAGGCGCGCAAGCTCAACGGTCACATGGACGGCATGGAGGGCTCGTACCTCGGGCCGAAGTACGAGGACGACGAGGTTGCCGAGCGCCTGACCAAGGCCGGCGCCAGGTTCGTCCGCCTGCCCTACGAGAAGATGATCTTCCATACCGCCGAGGCGCTCGCCAACGAGAAGGCGGTTGGCTGGATGCAGGGCCGCATGGAGTTCGGGCCGCGCTCGCTGGGCGCCCGCTCGATCCTCGGCGACGCGCGCTCGCCGTCGATGCAGAAGACCCTGAACCTCAAGGTCAAGTACCGCGAATCGTTCCGGCCGTTCGCGCCGGCGGTGTTGCGCGAGGACGTGACCAAGTATTTCGACATCCATACCGACAGCCCGTACATGCTGATGGTGGCGCCGGTGAAGGAAGAGCGCCGCCGCGCCATGACCGCGGAGGAGGAGAAGCTGTTCGGCATCGACAAGCTGAACGTGCCGCGCTCCGACATCCCGGCCGTTACGCACATCGACTATTCCGGCCGCATCCAGACGGTGCACGAGGAAACCAACAAGCCGTTCCACGACCTGATCTCGGCCTTCAAGCAGCAGACCGGCAGCTCGGTGGTCGTGAACACCTCGTTCAACGTGCGCGGCGAGCCGATCGTCTGCACGCCCGAGGACGCCTTCCGCTGCTTCATGGGCAGCGAGATCGAGGTGCTGGTGATCGGCAACTGCTTCCTGAAGAAGGAAGACCAGGACCCGGCGCTCAAGCTCGACTACAAGAACGCCTTCGAGCTCGACTAGGCTCTCGACTACACTGGCGCCATGCGCGCTGTTGTAGCCGATCGTCTCGGCGATCCCTCCGTCCTCCAGGT
The DNA here is from genome assembly GCA_018240745.1 of Pseudomonadota bacterium. GTDB lineage: Bacteria > Pseudomonadota > Alphaproteobacteria > Reyranellales > Reyranellaceae > Reyranella. The sequence continues at coordinate 44,323 of JAFEFF010000201.1, read as the reverse complement.
CAAAGAGGTCCCGACCCCCGAGCCGGGGCCGGGCGATGTCGTCGTCCGGGTCGGTGCGGCAGGCGTCAATTTTCCCGACATTCTTTCGGTCGCCGGTACCTACCAGCACAAGCAGGAGGTGCCGTTCATTCCCGGCATCGAAGGTGCCGGCACGATACACGCCGTCGGCAATGATGTGCGCGGCTGGAAACCCGGCGACAAGGTGATCTTCGGCGTGCGGCCGGGCGCCTTCGCCGAGTACGCCAGGGTGACCAGGCCCGACGCCATGATGCGGCTGCCCGAGGGCTGGTCGGAGATCGAGGGTGCGGGTTACCGCGTCGCCGCGCGCACTGCGTATCACTCATTGGTCCATCGTGCCGGCACCAGGAAGGGCGACGTCGTGCTGGTGCATGGCGCTTCGGGAGGCGTCGGGCTGTCGGCGGTGCAACTCGCCAAGCATCTCGGCGCGCGGGTAATCGCGACCGGCGGCGACGATACGCGTCTCGACATCGTGAAGAGGCATGCCGGCGCCGACGACCTCGTGAATTATCGCACCACCGATTTCGTCGCCGCGGTGAAGGAGCTGACCGGCGGCAAGGGCGCCGACGTGATCTACGATCCGGTGGGCGGCGAGGTGCTGGAGAAGTCGGTGCGCGCGGCAGCCTATGGCGCACGGCTCTTGATCGTCGGCTTCACCTCCGGCGGACCGAGCAAGATCATGTCGAACCACGTGCTGATCAAGGGCCTCACCATCCTCGGCGTGCGCGCCGGCGAAACCATTGCCCGGATCGCCCCCGAGCTCGGCCTCGACTATGTCAAGGTGCTGCCCAGGCTCGCGGCGCAGGGCGTGATGCGCCCGCATATCTCGCACCGCTTCCCGATGGAGGGCGTGGCCGACGCCTTCCGCGCGCTGATCGACCGTCAGGTCGTCGGCAAGGCGGTGATCGAGATGATCTAGTCACGTTCCTCCCCACGCTTCGCGCAGGGAGGAGGTCTTAGCGCGGGAGGATCGTCACCCGGCGGTCCTTCTCCGACGCGTCGCTGCCGCCGAAGCTCATGTTGCCGAACGCCTCGGGATTGGAGGCGATGATCACGTTCTTCGCCGGATAGCCCGCCTTGATCAGCTCGTTGGCGACCGCCTGCGAGCGCTGCTGCGCCAGCCTGGCGTTGTAGTTCTTGTCGCCCAGCTTGTCGGTCTGGCCGACGATGCAGACCTTGGTCGCCTGGCGGTCCTTCGCTGTCCTGGCCGCCTCGGCGATGGTCGCCTTGTACTCCGGCTTCACCACGGCGCTGCCGAGGTCGAACAGCACCCAGCTCGGTTTCGAGACTGCGGCCGAGCCGACATTGCCCGGGCATGGCCCGACGGTCTGCGCGAAGGCAGGGGCAGCGAGCAGCAGGCCAGCGGCCGCAAGCAAACCGACACGGATCATTTCAGCTCTCCCTTCAGGGCCAACTCGACGAACGGCAGGCGATCGTTGCCGAAGAACATCATGCCATCCACGAACATGGTCGGCGCGCCGAACACGCCGCGCGCTACGGCCTCGTCGCTGGTGGCCTTGAGGCGGTCCTTGACGTCCAGGTCCTGGATGCGTTGCCCGAACTTGCGGGCATCGAGGCCAGCGGCCGTCAGAACGGCGGCCACCTCCTTGATGTCGTTGAGGTTGCGGCCGTCGACCCACATCGCCTTGAACATCGCCGGGTGATATTTCTCGAACACGCCGTCGATCTGTGCGGCTGCCGCGCCACGCATCAGGACGAGCGTGTTCACCGGGAAGTGCGGGTTGCGGTTGAACGGCACGCCGTAGTGCTTCGCCCACATCGGCATGTCGAAGGCGGTCCACCTGGACTTGGCGGGCAGCTCGGCCGGCGAATGGTTGCCAGTCGCCTTGAACACGCCGCCCAGCAGCATCGGCTTGCGCTCCAGCGCCGTGCCGGACCGCTTGGCGATCGCCTCGACCTGGGTGTCGGCCAGATAGGAGTAGGGGCTGCCATAGTCGAAGTAGAATTCCAGGGTGCGGGCCATGACGGATCCTCCGTGCTTGAGCCCAAGCTGCGCCGCTTCTAGCCTCGGCTCAAGAAAGTTCAGGGAAGGACGCCATGAGCAGGGTTGCAGGCAAGGTCGTGCTGGTGACGGGGGCGGGCTCGGGCATCGGCCGCGCCACGGCGAAGCTGCTGGCGGCCGAGGGCGCCACGGTGGTGGTGACGGACATCAACAAGCCGGGCGGCCTCGAGACCGTGCAGCAGATCGGCGAGGCCAACTCGGGAGGAGGGGCCCGCTTCGAGGAGCACGACACCGCCAGGGAAGCGGACTGGAAGCGCATCATCGACGACCTGATGGCGCGCGAGGGCAAGCTCGACGGGCTGGTCAACAACGCCGGCATCGCCGGGCCCTTTCCCTCGACCTTCGAGACCGAGACGGTCGAGCAATGGCAGCGCATGCTGTCGATCAACGTCCAGGGCGTGTTCCTCGGCTGCAAGCACGGCGTGCCGGCGATGAAGCAGTCGGGCGGCGGCTCGATCGTGAATACGTCGTCGCTGGCGGCCTTCCTCGGCACGCCGGCGCTGTCGGCCTATGGCGCCAGCAAGGGCGCGGTGCGGCAGTTCACCAAGACGGTGGCGATGGATTGCGCCCGCAAGGGCTACAGGATCCGCTGCAATTCGGTGCATCCCGGCATCATCATGACGCCGATGGGCCAGGGCATCCTGCCCAACGACAAGGCCCGCGACCGGGCGCTCAAATCCATCCCGATCGGCGAATTCGGCGCGCCCGAGGACATCGCCTATGGCATCCTGTACCTGATTTCCGATGAGTCACGTTTCGTCACCGGCACCGAGCTTGTGATCGACGGAGGGATGAACGCCATTTAGTTGTCAATTGAACCGGAGGGGCCGGCCATGCGGCATGCGGACCAGGTCGCGTATCTCGAGCGTATGTTGCGTATGGTGCGTACCAACACGCGGGACGACGGCCCGGGCCTCAGCCACACGCCGGTCGAGGGCTACTTCGATCCCGTGCAGTATCGGCGCGAGGTCGACGTGCTGTTCCGCCGGCACCCGATCGTGGTCGGCCATTCGGAGCAGGTGCGCAAACCGGGCGACTTCGTCACCCATGACGCCACCGGCCAGCCGATCCTGATCGCGCGGGGCACCGACGGCGTGCTGCGCGCGTTCCTGAACGTCTGCCGCCATCGCAGCGCCTGCGTCGAGCCGGCGGCCTGCGGCTCGAACAAGCGCGCCTTCGTCTGCGCCTATCACGGCTGGGCGTATGACCTGACCGGCCGGCTGCTCGGCATCACCGACGGCACGGCGTTCGGCGACGTCGACAAGAGCAGATATGGTTTGCGCCGGCTGAAGATAGCCGAGAAGTACGGGCTGATCTGGGTGGTGCCGACCGCGCTCGAGGACCATGAGGACGCGACGCTCGACATCGACGCCTATCTCGGCCGGCTGCAGCCCGACCTCGAGGGTTGGACGATGGCCGGCTGGGTGCGCCACAGCTTCGAGCCGATCCGCCGGCAGATGAACTGGAAGCTGGTGATCGATACCTTCCTCGAGCTCTACCACTTCCGCTACCTGCACCCCGAGTCGGTGTTCCCGCTGTTCCTCGACAACATCGCGACCTACGAGCAGATGGGCCAGCACATCCGAATCGCCGCGGCCAAGCGCACGCTGACCGAGCTCGAGGGCTCGCCGCAGGAGAGCTGGCGCATCACCGACCACGCGATCGTGCTCTACGCGATGTTCCCCAACACGGTGCTCACCTACACCCAGGACCATTGCGGCATCTTCACCAGCTTCCCGATCGCGCCCGAGGAATCGGTGCTGCACTTCTCGGTGCTGGTCAGCCCGGAGGAGAAGGCGAAGAAGCCCGACAGCTACTGGGAAGCCAACCGCAACCTGTTCGCCGCGGCGCTGGTCGAGGATTTGGGGATCGGCGAGACGATCCAGCGCAACTGCCACACCGGCGCCAACCGGCAGCAGACGTTCGGCAAGTTCGAGAAGGCGCTGGGCTGGTACCACGCCGAAATCGATAAGGCGATTGCGTAGCAATCGTCGGCGGCGCGTAGCGCTGCAGGGAGCGTAGCGACCGAAGCGCGGGCGCCGCGCGGGGCAGAATGAATCAAGGTGTCGAAACGAGCAGGCGGGCCGCGAGGCCCACCTCTGAGTTCTTGTCTTTTCTGCGCCGTGCGGGCTCTCGCGCTTGATTACAAGCGCTGCCGCCCGCCTAAACTAAGAGCCGCTTCGCGCCTCTTACTTTATCGTCACCTGATGCGTGAGCTTGTCGCCGTCGGTGATGGTCACCGAGGCGAAGCCGAGCAGCTTCAGGAGGTCGAAGAAGGTCGCATCCTCGGCGACGGTGCGCTCCTGGAAGAAGGGCGACATGCGCGACATGGTGGTCATGTTCGCGAGCAGCGCCCGCATGCGGTAGATCGTGCCGAATTCGTTGGGCGCCAGGCCGACGATGATCAGCTTGTCGGCCTTCTCGCCCTTGACGAACACGGCGTAGGGCACGCGGTAGGACGACTGGATGGTGCCCTGCGACACCACCGTGACGAACTGCACGCGCTGCGCCCGGTCGACGCCGGCGATGGTCTGCATCGCCGATTCATAGACCTCGGTCGAGTTCGGCTTCGGATAGTAGTAGCCGACATACTTGTCCTCGGTGGCGGCCGCGGCGGGCTTGGCCGCCGGCGCGGCGGGCTTCGTCTGCGCCATGGCGGGGACCGCGAGCAGCAGGGCGGCTGCCGCGACGGCATAGATCTTGATCATCCTTCTCTCCGAAGTCTTGAACGCTAGAACAGGGTATAGCCGCCATCGATGACGAAGTCGCGCCCCGTCGTGTACTTGGTGGCGTCGCTTGCGAGGTAGACGGCGAGCGGGCCGAAATCGGCGCCGACGCCCCAGCGCCGTTCCGGGATGCGCGGCATCACGTTGCCTGCGAACTTCGGGTTGCCGAACGCATTGGCCGTCATCTCGGTCTCGATCCAGCCCGGCAGGATCGAGTTCACCGTGATGTTGTAGCGCGCGAGCTCGACCGCCAGCGCGCGGACCATGGCGCACACGCCGCCCTTGCTGGCGCCGTAGTGGCTGGAGCGCGCCGCGCCTTCGATCGCCGCCGTGCTGGCCATCGCCACCAGGGAGCCCCCCTTGCCGCGCTCGACCATGTGCTTGGCGGCCGCGCGGAAGGTGAAGAACACGCCGTCGAGGTTGATCCGCGTGACGCGGCGCCATTCCTCGTAGTCCATCTCGAGGATCGAGCCCTTGCCGCGGCCCGAGACGCCGGCATTGGCGACGCAGTTGTCGACATGGCCCAGCACCTTCACCGTTTCCGCGAAGGCGTCGATCACCTGCTTCTCGTCACCGACATCGACGATCTGCGAATGGACCTTGCGGCCGTGACGCCTGAGCTTCTCGGCCGCCGCGTCGGTCTTCTCCTTGCGCGTGCCCCAGATGCAGACATCGGCGCCCGCCTCGGTCATCGCATCGGCCATGCCGAAGCCGATGCCGCCATTGCCGCCGGTCACCAGCGCAACCTTGCCGGTGAGATCGAAGCCCTTGTAGGCCATGAATACCGTCCTCCCTCATGTTCCTCTCCCCCCTAGCGGGCGAGAGGAGAACGAACAAGAGGGCGGGCGTCGAGGTCAGTTCAACTGATCGGTCTCGACCAGCACGATCTCTGCATCCTCGACTGCCCTGATCTCTATCTCGGCCTGGTCGACCACGGCGACGCCGTCGCGGGCGCTGGCCTTGACCGGCTTGCCGCCCGTGCCGGTCACCTCGATCGCGCCCTTGGCAGGCACGAGATAGGCAGGCTTGCCGTCGAGCTTCTGGCGGATCGACTCGCCCGCCTTCAGCCGGCCGGCGAACAGCGCGCCATCGGCGTAGAGCGGGATTGCGCCATCATGGCCGCGGCCGGAGGCGAGCGGCACCAGCCTGCCGTCGCGCGCGTTCTCGGGGAACTGCACGGTCTCCCAGCGCGCCGGCACGCCTTCCTTGTTGGGCAGGATCCAGATCTGAAACAGTTCCGTCTCGTCCTTCTCCATGTTGTATTCGGCGTGCTGGATGCCCTGGCCCGCGCTCATCACCTGGATCTGGCCCGCCTCGGTGCGGCCCTTGTTGCCCAGGTGATCCTGATGGGTGATCGCGCCCTTGATGACGTAGGTCACGATCTCCATGTCGCGATGGGGATGCGGCGGGAAGCCGGTCTGCGGCGCGATCCGGTCGTTGTTCCAGACGCGCAGCGCGCCCCAGTGCACGCGGTCATTGTTGCGGTAATCGGCGAAGCTGAAATGGAAGTTGGCCTTGAGCCAGCCGTGGTCCGACTTGCCGAGCTTCTCGAAGGGCCTGAGTTCGATCATGGTCTGTTACCTCTGGCCCGCAAGATGGTCCCTGACACCAAGCGATCAAGTTTCGGATTGGTAACGGCCTCCGGCCGTCAGGTATCACGAGACGCCGATTGGCAACCATTCGAATGGCGGCGAACGCATCGAATATCGATACGTCATCCGGGCTGAAGCGTCCCATTGAGGCAAGTGGCAAGCTCGCCCATGTGATCGACGACGCAGGTATGATGTCCGCCAGGTATCCGAGCGTGGCGCACGTTGGCGCACAAGGGCTTCCACGGTTGTGCCTGGTACCCCCATTTCCCCGAATATTCTTCGCAAACCAGGCAAACGACTTCTGCGCGGACTTTCGGGGGTAGATATTGCGACATGGCGCGATAGTACATCGCGTGTAGCGACCTGTTCCACGACGCCGCGGCCCCCGATCGCAGCATTCCGGCGACGCGGCTGACCTTCCGATCTCCGTTTAAGAGCTGGATCAATATCCACAGCGAAGCGGTTGCCTCGCGACGAAGCTTTGAGCCGAATGCACCCGGAACCATGCGGCCGGCACCGGATATGAGAGCCACGATGAAACGCATGACAGGCCGGGCGTTCATCGAGACGGTGTCGATCAGGACAACAGAGTCGACGGCACGGCCACGGCGTTCGAGCTGGCTGGCCAGTTCCAGGGCCGCATGCCCGCCGTGGCAGAAGCCTGCCAGTCGTATTGGACCATTTGGCTCCATGGCTTCGATGTGCGGCAGGTGCTGCTGCACCATGTCTTCGATCGTTTCGATTTTCGCGGCGCTGTCCAACACAGAGTGCAGCAAATACACCGGCGTGTCGGCTTTCAGCAGCTCGCTGAGGCGATATCCGTACAAGCCCCAATGCAGATAGTCTCCGTGGAATAGAAACAGAGGCGTGCCCGCACCGGATCTGACACGGGTCATCACCTCGTGCTTTGCCGCTTCCGCGCTGGCCAGGATTTCAGCCAGGTGGCGGATAGTGAGGGGAATCCGGATGGCAGAAGGGGGAACGCGATGGTGGACGGTCTCCTCGAGCTCGAGGAGCATTTCCGTCGCCAGCAGCGAATCGCCCCCGATCTCGAAAAAGTCGTCCCCGATACCGATATCGCTGCGGTTCAGACGCCGCTGCCAGATGTTTGCGATCAGCATTTCCAACGGAACGCCTGGCGGCTCGGTCGGCCGCTGAACACTGGTGAACGATCTTGAAAGTTGAGTTCGGGAAATCTTGCCCGTCGCGCCGACGGGCAGGCTGTCCAGGATCTCGATATGCCGAGGCAACTGGAAAGGGGCCAGGCGATCACCGGCGAAAGCGATGAGCTCCGTGGATGTCAACGAGGCCCCGCCGCGAAGAACGACCGCTGCACCCACGGTTTCTCCAAGCCTTGGGTGGGGCAACGCGAATGCCGCTGCTTCGTGGACGGCCGGATGCGTGAGCAGTGCCTTTTCGACATCGTATGGCGAGATCTTCTCGCCACCACGATTGATCATTTCCTTGCGCCGACCGGTGATCGTAAGGAGTCCATCCGCATCAACGATTCCGATGTCTCCTGTCGACAGCCAACCGTTCTGGAGACCGGTCGGAGTCCCGTCGATATCGCCGACAAGATAACCAGGCGTGACGCTCGGTCCGCGCACCATGATCTCGCCGGCTTCATCCGACCCCAGGAAGGCTCCTTCGTCGTTTTGAATGGCCAACTCACCTTTGGGAACGCGGCCCACCGATCCGGGCCTCGCGGTCTGCGGCGGAAGGATTGGCGCTGTCATCATCCCGGCTTCGCAGAGGCCATAAAACTCTGCGACGGGCAGGCCCAGCCGATCACGGAGCTCCGCGCCGGTCGATGGCGGCAGGTAGGAGGCCGTCGAAAGCACGAATCGCAACGAAGGGGCGAAAGACGAGACGGGCCTTTGGGGTACCTGCGCACGAAGTATCTCGAGAACCGCCTGCAGGAATGGGGGAGCCGCCGTCAACCAAGTGGGCTGCAGCTCGCTCAGCCATTGCTCGCAATCGTGTGGTTGGGTCGACGCGGGCAGGGCGACGCTGCATCCGATCAACAGCGGCGCCAACAACGTCGCTTTGAAGCCCGCATTGTAATAGATCGGCATGATGCAGGCGGAGCGGTCGGCATGTGTCAGCTGCAGCCAGCGCTGCATTTTCTCCGCCATCGCCAGCAGGTTCCTGTGGGTCACCGGCACGCGCTTGAAGGTGCCCGTCGTGCCCGATGTCCGGAAGATGCAAGCCCAGGAATCAGCGCTCGGTGGCGGAGCCTGTTTGCGCCGGCCAATTGGTCGACTCTGTTCGAGCGCAATGTCCGCAAAGCGGGAGGGAATGGACCGCGCAACGGTGAAGAGACCACACCCCTCGCCGACCAGGCTGCTCCACTCATGAAGATCAAGACTGTCTGACGCGATCAAGGCGTCGAGACGTAGCTGCGTCAGCTCCCCTTCCAGGTCCTTGGTCGGCAGACCGGGATTGAGCGGCACCAGGATCCCGTTGCAGCAAGCTGCGACGCTGAGCAGGGCCGCAGCCGGTCCCCGCGGAAGGGCAATGCCGATCCGGGAATTGCTGGCGATGCCCGCGGTGCGCAGCTGGTTGCCGATGAGCTCGATGTGGCGGGCAAGGTCCGCATAGGAAAGAAATTCCAGATCCGGACACACGATGGCCGGTGCGTCCGGCCGTTCCATCGCATGACGTGCAATTATCTCGATTGCGGTAGTATTTCCGCCTTCCAGGCTTTCGTTCCCGCACGTCATGGCCGCAAGCTCCGCAGGTCGCCTGCAAAAGGTTGGCGCATTTGACGTCAAAGACCCCTGATCATTTTGTGGCAATTCGCCGGAGCCTACCATCCCTGACCGCCGACTCGCGGGGCTCTACGCCCTAGACGGGCGGCGCGATCATGAAGGTCTTGGTCGAATTGAAGATCCATGTGTCGAGGAAGGCCGTTTCCTTCGGCTGACGTCCGAGCTCGCTCATCGCGCCGGCGAGGCACGACCAGTTCAGTATCTCCTGCTGGCCGCTGTCCTCGACCGAAGCGGCCGGCAGGTCGCGCCACGCCGCCCAGTCGGCGCGCTTCAGCGCTTCGAACATGCGCAGGTCGGCGGCGGTGTCGGGCCACAGGAAGTTGTTCTTCGCCGTCAGGAAGGCGTGGCTCCAGCCCGACGAGGCGATCAGCGCCACGCGGTACGGCGAGGCGGCGAGGATGCGCGCCGTCGCCGCCCCGAGATCGAACAGGCGCTTCGGCGAAGGCGCCGGCGGATCCCAGTCCGCCTCGCCGATCTCGCGGTCGAACACGGGCAGGCCGCCGCGCTGCGCCAGCACCTTGCGGCCATAGCAGTTGATGGCGAACGGCACGAACGGATAGTCGAAGCCCTTGCGCTCGTAGTCGAGATACATCACCGCGTTGGTGAAGGCGTGGCCGAGCGGATGGTGCAACGGCTTGTACGAGTAGGCCGTGTCGAAGCCTTCCTCGATCAGCCGCGACGCCAGCATCTTCGCCGCCGCCGAATGGCCGGCGAGATCCCAGCTCTTCTCCTCGCCCCACACGTTGCCGGGCGGCGTCGCGAACCTGAATCGCTCGTAGGCGAACAGGCAGTAGGGCGGAACGACGTCCTCCTTGAAGTTCTCGTACTGGTCGTCGCCCCACATCAGCACGAAGTCCGGCTTGAAGGTGTCGAGCGCCGCGCGCGTCTTCCTGAACCAGTCGACCAGCGCTGCGCGATGACGCCCGGCCTCGGCGGTGCCCTGGTCGTCGCTCCACTGGGCGCGCGCCTGCTCGGGCCAGCCGTCGGGCTGCTTCAGTTTCTCCGGCAGCTTCGGGTTGGTGAGCATGCGCCGGAAGATCCACGACATGCGTTCGTCGGGACCCCAGAGCGGCGGGTAGTGGGTCAACCCAAGGGCAAGAATCTCGGCCATGGCGATACCTCACGTACGGGGCCGCCATGGTAGAGACTCGGCACCATGACCGTCCAACGCCAAGCCGCCTGCCACTGCGGCCAGCTCCGGGTCCGCTTCGAGGGCGAGCCCGACCTCGTCTCGTCCTGCCACTGTCTCGCCTGCCAGCGCCGGACCGGCACGCTGTTCGCCTCGAACGCCTTCTTCAGGCGCGACCAGGTCGTTGGGATCGACGGCGAGCACCGCACCTGGCAGCGCGCCGGCGAGAGCGGCCAGGTCCTGACCTTCCATTTCTGCCCGACCTGCGGCTCGACCGTTTTCTGGGAACGGGAGCATGCGCCCGATGTGCTGACGGTTGCCGTCGGCGCCTTCGCCGATCCGGCTTTCCCGCCGCCGGTGCGCACGGTCTGGACCGAGGCCATGCACGGCTGGCTGCCGTTTCCCGAGACGATCCCGCGCCATCCGAAGAATCCGCCGTGAGCGGCTACTACCGCCCTCACGGCGCGCTTACCGAGCCCGGCCGGTTCGGGTCGACGCTCGCCGCGCCGACCGATCTGGCGGCGGTGTGCGCCTTCATCCAGCGTGCACCCAAGGCCAGTCACGCGCGTGACCGGGTCGGTGACAGTGCCTTTGCTGGGAGCGCGCCGTCCCTGGCTTACCGCCCTTCGCGCCACCAGGCGCTGCCCAGCGCGACCAGGAAGGCGAGCGCGACCAGGATGCCGGGCAAGAGCGGCGTCTGGTTGATGCCGGCGACGGTGTACCCCTCGTTGCGGCGCAGGCCTACCCAGTCGGAGCCGCCGGCGGCGCGGCCCGGCCGCACCGAGCGGATGTCGGGATCGGGATTGTCGGCGAGCCACAGGGCGGTGCCCCCCGACGCTTCGACCAGCGGTTTCAGCTTCTGGTCGGTCGCGCGCACGTCGGAGAATTCGAGCGGGTCGGGGCTGCCGACCGCTGCCACGGTGCGCAGCGTGCCGTCGTCGAAGCGGTAAATGCCGGGTTTGTCGACGTCGACGATCGCCTGGCCGAGCCCGGGCGCGATCTGGCGTAGCTGGAGCGCGCGGGTGGCGCCGGCGTTCGGCTGGCCAGGCGTCGGCGTGCCCGGTGCGGTCATGGTGACCTGCGGGAAGGTGGCCGACAGGGTTCGGCGCGTGACCTCGATGCGGCCGCCGACCGCGGTGGCGCGCAGCGCCTCCTCCTCGAGGTCGGGCTCCTTCATCAGCCAGTGGGCAATGCGGCGCACCAGCTCGGGCTGGGGACCGCCGCCGTCGATGCCGCGATTCCACAGCCACAGGTGATCCGACATCAGCTGCGCCACACGGCCCTGGCCCACGCGGTCGAGGGTGACCAGCGGCTTGTCGTCCGCGCCGGACAGGATGGTGTTGCCGTGGTCGGCACGGCCGGTGACCAGCCGGAACCAGCGGCCCCATTGCGGCTCCTGGCCGGGCTGGCCTTCCTGCGGCAGGTTCGCCGTCACCGGATGGCGCTGGCCGATCTCGGTGACCTTGGGCTTGAAACCCTGCTCCAGCACGTCGCCCAACGGTGCGGTCGGCAGGATGGTGCCGAGCGGCGTGCGGTAGAGCGAGCGCTGGGTCGCGAATACCGGGCCGACCGAGACCAGGAGCGCGCCGCCGTTCTTCACATACTCGGCGATGTTGCGGAAGTAGTCGCGCGTGATCAGGTTCTGCGACTCGTAGCGGTCGAAGATGATGAGGTCGAATTCCTTCAGCTTCTGCTCGAACAGCTCGCGCATCGGGAAGACGATCAGCGACAGCTCGCGCACCGGCGTGAAGTCGTCCTTCTGCGGCGTGCGCAGGATGGTGAAGTGCACCAGGTCGACCGCCGGGTCGCTCTTCAAGAGGTTCCGCCACGCCCGTTCGCCCTGGTAGGGTTCGCCCGAGACCAGCAGCACGCGCAGCCGGTCGCGCACGCCGTTGATGGTGAAGATCGCGCTGTTGTTGTCGAGCGTGAGCTCGTTCGGGCCGGGCGCGACCTCGAGCTCGACGATGTTGGCGCCGGGATTGGCGACATCGATCGGCAGCTCGACCGAGCGGCCGACCGGCACGTCCATGTGCTTCACCACCTCGCCGCCGACCGAGATCGTCACCGGTGCACGGCCGCCCGAGGGATCCTCGACCCGGAACTTGGCGGTGACCTGCTTGCCGACCACGCCGAAGCGCGGCGACTGTTCGACCACGATCAGCCGGTCGCGCTCGCCCTTCTTGCCCGCGATCAGGGCATGGACCGGCGCACCGCCCAGTTCCGGCGGCAGGCCGGCCGGCACGTCGTGCACCTGGCCGTCGGTCAGCAGGATCACGCCGGCCAGCCGTTCCGGTGGCACCTCGACCAGGGCCGAGCGCATGGCCTCGATCAGCCGCGTGCCGCCCGGCCGCTCGCTGCCGAGCTGGATGTGCGAGGGCGGCAGCGTCGCTTCCTTGACCTCGAGCCCCTGCTGTTGGGTGAGCTTCTTCTTCAGCGCTTCCCTGGCGGCCGCCACCTGGGCGCGGCGGTCGCCGATCGCCATCGAATCGCTGTCGTCGGTGACGATCATTGCCACGTCGGCGATCGGCTTGCGCTGCTCCTCGATCAGGGCGGGATTGGCGAGAGCCGCCAGCACGACGATCACGGCGAGCGAGCGCCACAGCATGCCGCGGGCGCGCCCCCGGATGCCCAGCAGCACCAGGATCAGCCCCGCCGCGGCGAGGCCGATCATCACCGACCACGGCAGCAGCGGGTCGAAGGCGACGGAGACGGCTGACGTGGGGTTCATCGCACGACGCTCCCGCCGTCATCCCGAGCGAAGCCGAGGGATCTCTTTTTGCGATGCGCCGACAAAAGAGGTCCCTCGGCTTCGCTGCGCTTCGCTCGGGACGACGGAATCATCGCCGCAGCCTCTGCATGATGTCCTGGAGGTGGACCGCATCGTCCTTGTAGTTGCCCGTCAGCGCATGCATTACGAGGTTCACGCCGACGCGGAACGCCATCTCGCGCTGCGTCTCGCCCCCCGGCATCACCGGGTTGATGCCGCGGCCGCGCTGGTCGACCGCCCAGGCGCCGGCATAGTCGTTGGAGCCGATGATGATGGTGGTGACGCCGTCATTGACGCGGCCGTTGCCGGACTCGATCCAGAGCTTGCCGCCGGCCCAGCGGCCCGGCATCTCGGAGAGCAGGTAGAACGACTTGGTCAGCACGTGATCGGGCGGCATCGCGATGAGCGGCGGTACCTCGATGGCCGACAGCAGCCGCTTGAGGTCCGGGTTGCCGTTGGCGCTGCGGTCGAACGACATCTGCTGGTCGCGCGTGTCGACGAACAGGATGCCGCCGGTGCGCAGGTAGCGGTCGAGGGAGGCCGAGGCGCGCGGCGAGAGATTGGGCTGGGTCGAGGTGATCGGCCAGTAGATCAGCGGGTAGAGCCGCGGCTCGTCCTTGTCGAGGTCGAGGCCGACGGGATCGGCCGGCTCGACGGAGGTGCGGTTGCGCAGCACCTCGCTCAGGCCCTCGAGCCCGGCCTTGCTGAGGTCGTCGACTTCCTTGTCTCCGGTGACGATGTAGGCGAGCCGCGTGTCGAGCGAGCCCTTGAGCGCCTGCTCGTCGGTGAGGGGCGGCGGTCCGGGCTTGTCCGGCGCAGGCGCGGCGACGGTCTGTGGCTGGACCTGTGCCTGGATCTGCGCCTGGATTTGGGTTTGCGCCTGCGTGATGCGCGGAATGGCGATTGCGGCGAGGCCGAGCAGCAATGCGACGGGTGCGGCGCGGCCGATCCGCACCGCACGCGGCAGCAGCCCGCGCAGCCAGAGCGAGAGCAGCAGGTCGATCAGCAGCAGGATCGCGGCGGCGAGCAGGCACCAGCGCGACAGGTCGGTTTCGCCGCCTTCGGACAGTCGGTCGGTGGCAACGCCCGCCGGCAGCGCCAGCGGCTGGGGTGGCGCGACATGGCCGCCAATGTTGAAAGCGACCTGCGCGTTCTCGTCGCCATAGAAGCCGGGCGGCGTGGTCGGTTTGGGCGTGAAGGTGCGATCGGCGTCGGGCGGCAGCATCTGCGCCCCCGATGGCGGGGCGCCGAGCTTGCCGAAGCCGTCGAGTACGCGCCACGGCTTGAGCGACTTGTTGACGCCGTCGCCCGCCACGCCGCGCGACAGGGTCACCAGCCGCTGCAGCATGTCGACGAACAGGCCCGACAGGGCGAGATTGCTCCAGCTGGTGTTGGCGGTGGTATGGATCAGGACCAGGTAACCCTGCCCGCGCTTCTCACCGGTGACCAGCGGCGTGCCGTCGGTCAGGCGCGCCCAGGTCTTGTCGGCGAGATCGGGCGTCGGCTCGGCCAGCACCTGCTGGGAAATGCGCACGTCCTTCGGGATCGGAATGCCGACGAACGGGCTGTTGGGCGGGAACTCGGCGAGAGCCGCCGGGTGGCCCCAGCTCATCACACCGCCCAGCGCGCGGTCGCCCAGCCGCAGCGGCACCGGCACCAGCTTGTCGGCACCGCCCGCTGCAAGGTTGGGGCCGGCGAAGCGGACCGCCACGCCGCCGCGCTCGATCCACTTGGCGATCTCGTCGCGATCGGTTGCCGACGGTGTCGCGCCGTCGGGGATCAAGAGGACTGCAGTGTTGCGGTTCAGCACCGTCTCGCGATCGCCGACCGAGAGGCTGACATAGGGATCCAGCGCCTTCTCGAGGAAGTAGACCTCCTGCAGGAGCGGCTGGCCGTTGGCGGCGGCCTGTTCGCCGAGGATCGAGACCGGCCGGCGGCGATTGCGCTCGTCGAGCAGCACGGTGCTGCCGGCGCCGCCCTGAGCCTCGAGGTCGAGGCGGATCATGCGGTTACGCAGCTCCGGCGGCGCCCGCAAGATGCCCTCACCCCTGGTCGAGGCGGCAGGGAAGTCGAGCTCGATACGCGCGACCACACGACCCTGCTCGTCTGCCGCCTCGACGGCCGTCTTGCGCGGTCCGTCGGCCACCGGGCGCAACGCAGCGACCTTGAGGTCGCGGCCTTCGGGGTTGGTCGGCAGCAGGAGCAGCGGCGTCGCCGCCGCATCGGGCAGCACGACCCGGAGGCCGTCGAACTTGCGCAGCCGGTCGACCAGCTTGTCGGCACCGGGCCCTTCGAGTCCGTCGCTCAGCCAGACGACATAGGCGCTGGGGTCGAGCTTGAGCTGGTCGATCTCGTTGACCGCGTTGGCCCTGTCGGTCGGCCATGGCTTGGGCCGGAAGGCGCGCAGGATGGTGCGGGTCTCGTCGGGCCGCAGCGCGCCCTTGCGCGCGGTCGGCGCGTCGAGCGGCAGCGGCGCGGTGCCGATCAGGGCGACCAGCCGGCCGGCGCGCTCGGCGCTCTGGATCAGCCGCTCGGCATGGGCGACGCGCGTCGTCCAGCCCGGCGCCGACGCCCAGCCGTCGTCCATCACGATCAGCAGCGGGCCCTTGCCGGGCAGCTCGGCCTGCGGGTTCAGCAGCGGCCGCGCGACGGCGAGGATCAGGAAGGTCGCGAGCAGTAGCCGCAGCAGCAGCAGCCACCATGGCATCTTCATCGGCGTCTGCTCGCTGGGCTCCAGCCCGATCAGCAGGCGGATGGCGGGAAAGCGCACCAGTCGCGGCAGCGGCGGGATCAGACGCAGCAGCCAGTAGATCACCGGCAGCACCAGCAGCAGCGCCAGCATGCCGGGGGCCGCGAATGCGAGCGTGCCGAGACTCAGCATGTCTGCGGACCGCGGGCGCCTGGCCTGAGCGGAGCCGAAGGCTCCAGCCCGCCCATGAGCGCGCAGGATGCGCGCGGTCCAATAAGGGCGATACTCATCGTCACGCCGCGTTCAGCCGACGCAGGTCGGCCATGGCGAGATAGAGCGACAGCAGCACGGTCTGCGGCGGCCGGTCGGTGCGGTGAAGATGCACGGTCCAGTCGGCCGAGCGCGTCAGGCGCTGCAGGCCCTCCTTCTGCGCCGCCAGCCTCGCGCCGTAGGCTGTGCGTACCGTTTCGACCCGGCGGATGGTGTGCTGGCCTTCCGCTTCCAGCCCCTCGAACTTGATGTGACCGTTGAACGGCAGATCCTCTTCCGCCGGATCGAGCACCTGCACCAGGTGACCGCGCACCCCGACGCTCGCGTAGTGACGAATCATCGCCTCGATCGTATCGAGCGGATCGAGCCAGTCGGACACCAGCACGACCGTGCCATGCGCCGGCAGCGGCACCAGCGGCGGCTGGCTCGGCAGCGCGCGGGTCGAACCGCGGATCTCGTCGAACATCGTCTCGGCAACACGACGCACTGCGACGCGGCCCGAGATCGGCCGCATGCCGCTGCCCAGGACCGCGATCCGCTCGCCGGCATCGGTCAGCAGGCTCGCCAGCGCGAGCGTGATCAGCTCGGCGCGCACCGCCTTGGTGTCGATGTTCCTGAGCGAGGCGTACTGCATGGACGGCGAGGCGTCGCGCCATAGCCATACAGACGCCGCGGCCTCCCATTCGGTTTCACGCACGAACAGGTGGCGGCTGCGGGCACTTTGCCGCCAGTCGATCTGGCTGGCACTGTCGCCGTCGCGATAGGGCCGGTATTGCCAGAAGGCGTCGCCCTGGCCGACACGGCGCCGGCCGTGCACGCCCTGGATCACTGTCGCCGCCACGCGGTCCGCCGCGACCATCAGCGCGGGCAGGGTACCGGCCAGTTCGAGTGAACGATGAAGGGTTGACGGCTGGGCCATCGGCTCCGGCGCTGAAACGATGAGTCCAGGCTACGCGATGCGGGCGCACATCTGGGCGATCACGCTCTCGACCGTGATGCCCTCGGCGCGGGCCGAGAAGTTCACGGCCATGCGATGGCGCAGGATCGGCCCGGCGAGCGCAACGACGTCGTCGACCGAGGGCGCCAGACGGCCCTGGATGATGGCACGGGCGCGGGCGGCCAGCATGAAGGCCTGGCTGGCGCGCGGGCCCGGCCCCCACGCCACGCGCTGGCGCACCACCTCGAGGTCGGAGGTCTCCGGCCGACCGGCGCGCACCAGCTTCAGGATGGCATCGACCACGCTCTGGCCGATCGGCAGGCGGCGGACCAGCGCCTGCGCGGCCATCAGGTCGGTCGGCGTCAGCGCCTGCACCGCCACCGGCACGTTGGCGCTGGTGGTCTGGATCATGATCTCCCGCTCGGCCG
Organism: Pseudomonadota bacterium; assembly: GCA_018240745.1. Taxonomy (GTDB): domain Bacteria; phylum Pseudomonadota; class Alphaproteobacteria; order Reyranellales; family Reyranellaceae; genus Reyranella. The sequence goes on along the minus strand of JAFEFF010000201.1, from coordinate 26,973 downwards.
CCTCGTCGGGGTAGCCGACATCGACTTGCAGCAGGAAGCGGTCGAGCTGCGCCTCGGGCAGGGGATAGGTGCCTTCCTGCTCCAGCGGGTTCTGCGTGGCGAGCACGTGGAACGGCGCCGGCAGGTCGTAGCGCTTGCCGGCGACCGTGACGTGCTTCTCCTGCATCGACTGCAGCAGCGCCGACTGGGTGCGCGGGCTGGCGCGGTTGATCTCGTCGGCCATCAGCAGCTGGGCGAACACCGGTCCCTGGATGAAGCGGAACGAGCGGTTGCCCATGTCGCTCTCTTCCAGCACCTCGGAGCCCAGGATGTCGGCCGGCATCAGGTCGGGCGTGAACTGGATCCGCTTGCTTTCCAGGCCCAGCACGATGCCCAGGGTCTCGACCAGCTTGGTCTTGGCGAGGCCGGGGACCCCGATCAGCAGCAGATGTCCCCCGGACAGGAGCGCAACCAGCGTTTGATCGATGACCGGCTGCTGGCCATAAATGACCTTGCCGATGGCGGTGCGCGCCGTCCGCAACTGGCCGCCCAGCCGCTCGATGTCGGCCAGGGCGGCAAGGGCGTCGGCATCGCTCGCGGTCGAAGTGTCGGGGGCCACCTGGCGCTCCTGGCTGTCGATGGGAATTATGTTTGAGGGAAGCCCAGAATTGAGGCCGGAACAAGGGCATGCGCGTTGAAGAAATTGTGCGCCGGGTGCGTGACAGAAGTACCCGGTTGGCATCCGGTTTGCCCGTTTCGGCGCCGCCGATCGGCAGCGACTTCTCGCTGAGCGGCGTGGTTCCGGTCCCCGACGCCTGGAAGCCCGCGTCGGTGCTGGTGCCTTTGGTCGATCGCGCCGAGGGCGTGACGGTGCTGCTGACCCAGCGTACGGCCGACATGCCGAGCCACGCCGGCCAGATCGCCTTTCCGGGCGGGCGGCGCGAAGTGGGCGAGGATGCCGTCGCTGCGGCGTTGCGCGAGACCGAGGAGGAGGTCGGCATCCCCCGCCGCTTCGTCGAGGTCGCGGGCACGATTGATCTCTATCGTACCGGAACCGGCTTCGAGATCACGCCGGTCGTCGGCATCGTGACACCCGGCTTCACCATTCGTGCGCAAGCGCGCGAAGTGGCCGACGTGTTCGAGGTGCCGCTCGACCACTTCCTCGACGAGGTCAATCACCAGATCGGCAGCCGCGAGTACCAGGGCCGCCAGCGCCGCTACTACGCCATGCCCTACGGCGACCGGTACATCTGGGGCGCCACCGCCGGCATGTTGAAGAATCTGTATTTCATCCTGACCGCGAACGAGACGGCCGCGGCGTAGCGGCTTGGCGGAAAGCGGGGACATCCATGCGCATCGTCCTGCTGGTCATCGTGCTGGTGCTGGCGCCGACCGCGGCCTTCTTCCTCTGGGCGTGGGGCGTCAAGATCAAGCAGGAGCGCAAGCTCGCCGGCACCCTGCCGGAATGGCAGGACATGCCGCTGACCTGGCTCGCGATCGCCGGGCTGGTATTCACGATCATCGGCTTCATCGTCATGTTCTTCACCCAGAACCAGGGCTACGGCGGGCTGTTCGCGCCATGAAAGCCAACGGCAGAATCGACCCACCGGCGCAAATGACCGGCGCGCCGAGCCGGCGCCTGTTCGCGGCGCTGGCCGGGGCGGGCATCACCGCCCGCTTCGTCGGCGGCTGCGTGCGCAATGCCGTGCTGAGGAGCGCGATCGACGATCTCGACGTCGCCGTCGACAAGCCGCCGCAGGACGTGATGCGCGCACTCGAGGCGGCGGGGATCAAGGTGGTGCCGACCGGTCTCAAGCACGGCACGGTGACGGCGATCGCCAATTCGGTCGTGTTCGAGCTCACGACCCTGCGGCGCGACGTCGAGACCGACGGCCGCCGTGCCGTCGTCGCCTTCACCGACGACTGGCTCGAGGATGCGAGCCGACGCGACTTCACCTTCAATGCGCTCTACGCCGATCCCGACGGCACGCTCTACGATCCGTTCGAGGGCCGGGCCGACCTCGCGGCGGGCCGTGTACGCTTCATCGGCGACCCCGACACGCGCATCGCCGAGGACCGCCTGCGCGTGTTGCGCTTCTTCCGCTTCCACGCCTGGTACGGCAGACCGCCGATCCATGGCGCGAGCTACCAGGCCTGCGCCCGCAATGCCGGGACGCTCGGTAGCCTGTCGGGCGAGCGGGTGCGCAAGGAGTTGCTGCGCACGCTCGAGGCGCCGGGCGCGGCCGATGCGCTCGACGCCATGCGCGAGGCCGGCGTGCTCGATCGCTGGCTGCCCGAGTATGAGGGTTCGTCCCGCCTGCGCGCGCTGGCCGGGCGCGAAGACCAGCCCGACGGACTGCGCCGGCTGGCGGCGATCCTGCGGGCCGACGCCGACCCGGTCGCCATCGGCAAGCGGCTGAGGCTTTCGACCCAGGAAGCGCTGCGCCTCGAAGTGATGCTGGCGCGCGAGCCGGCCATGGATATCGCCGGCGGCGAGCGGGCGTGGCGCGCCGGCATCTATCGCCTGGGGAACGGCCTTTATGCCGATCGCCTGCTGCTGGCGATCGATGCGCCGGGCGACTGGCGGGCGGCGCTGGCATTGGCGCGCCGCTGGACGCCGCCCGAGCTGCCGGTGAGCGGCGGCGATGCGCTGAAGCTCGGGCTCGAGCCGGGGCCGAAGGTCGGCGCGCTGATCGCCGCGGTGGAGCGCTGGTGGATCGACGGCGACTTCGCGGCCGACCGTGCGGCGTGCCTCGCCGAGCTCGAGCGGCTGACCCGTGGCATGAACGGGGCATGATCCGTCCCGCCCTCACCTTCCTGCTGTGGCTCGCCATCGCCGCGCTGGTGCTGGTCAACAACATGATCGGCGACACCGCGATGGCCGATCGCCTGACCGTGCTCGAGGTCGAATGGTACAAGGTGCTGGTGCCGCTGCCCTACGTGCTGATGATGGCGGTGATCCATGGGCGTCGCTGCGCCGGTCCGAAGTGGCTCGAGGCGGCGTTGCTGGCGGCTCTGCTCTGGCCGCCGACCACCGTGCTGATCGACTTCCTCTACGGCCGCTTCACCTTCGGCATGGAACCGGTGGAATTCCTCGACCGGTTCGCCTTCTGGTGGGGCGCGCCCTATCCGCTGCTGGTCGCCGCGCTGTTCGTGGCGCCCCTGGCCGTGGGATGGCTGCTCAGGGCCAACGCACCTCGGGTGGGAGGGACATGAGGATCGCCTCGACGTTTCCGCCGGTCATCAGGCCGAACTTGGTGCCGCGGTCGTGCAGCAAGTTGAACTCGACATAACGGCCGCGGCGAACGAGCTGGTGCTCGCGCTCGGCCGCGGTCCACGGCTCGTTCATGTGGCGGCGCACGATCTTCGGGTAGACGTCGAGGAAGGCCTCGCCGACTGCCCGGGTGAAGGCGAAGTCCCTGGCGTAGTCGTTCTCCAGATAGTCGTAGAAGATGCCACCGACGCCGCGCGCTTCACCGCGATGCGGCAGGTAGAAGTACTCGTCGCACCATTTCTTGAAGCGGGCATAGCTGTCGTTGTCGTGCGTGGCGCAAGCGGCTTGCAGGGCGGCATGGAAGGCGTGCGTGTCCTCCTCGCGCGGTGCCATCGGCGTCAGGTCGGCGCCGCCGCCGAACCACGACCTGGTGGTGACGATGAAGCGGGTGTTCATGTGCGCCGCCGGCACCTTGGGCGAGCGCATGTGCGCCACCAACGAGATGCCCGACGCGTGGAAGCGGGGATCCTGATCGGCGCCGGGAATCTGCTTGCGGAATTCCGGGCTGAATTCGCCGTACACGGTCGACACGTTGACGCCGACCTTTTCGAACACGCGGCCGCGCATGATCGACATCATGCCGCCGCCGCGGTCCTCGCCGTTCTCGCCGCGCTCGCGCTGCCAGGCCTTGCGCACGAACTTGCCGGCCGGCAGGTCGCTGTGCGTGCCGGTCAGCTCGGTCTCGATCTTCTCGAACTCGGCGCAGATGCGGTCGCGCAGGCCTTCGAACCAGGCGCGGGTATCGGTCTTGCGTTGATCGAGGTCGGTCATGCGAGGGCTTGGTATCCGTCGGTCTGGCGCAGCGCCTCGCTCAATACCATCGCCGCGGCCAGGGCAACATTGAGGGAGCGCAAACCCTTCTGCATCGGCACGCGGACCTTGAGGTCGGCCGTCTCGTGGACCTCGGCCGGCACGCCGGCGCTTTCGCGGCCCAGCAACAGGATGTCATCGGACCGAAAACAGACCTCCGGCAGGCGGGTGGCGCCGGCGGTGGTGAGCAGGACCAGGCGGCCGGGCATCCGGTCTCGCCGGAAGGCGTCCCAGGAGGCGTGGCGCCGGATTTGCGCCAGATCGACATAGTCCATCGCGGCACGCCGGATGCGCCGGTCGTCGACCGGGAAGCCGCAGGGTTCGATGATGTCCAGCGGCGTGGCGGCACAGGCGGCCAAACGAATGAAAGCCCCGAGATTCTGGGGTATATCCGGCTGGTACAGCGCAAGGCGCATGGTTTTCCTTCCGTAGATGTCCGCGTCGCGAAAGCAATTTCTGCGACAGGCTGTCACAGCCGTTTTTCGAACCGAGTGCGACCAATCAGAGCCTTGAAACTCAAGGCGCTTTTTCGGGTATAAGCCTTAACTCCTCGGGGGATGTAACAAGCAATGGCTTCTTCAGGCAGCATTTCGGCCGGCGCCCACGGCGATCCGACCCGTCGCGACTTCCTCTTCGTCGCCTCGGGCGCCATGGCGGCTGTCGGTGCGATCGCGACGGCTTGGCCTTTCATCAACAATCTCAATCCCGCCGCCGATACGCTGGCACTGTCGTCGGTCGAGGTGAACGTGAAGCCGATCGCCGTCGGCCAGGCAATCACCGTGAAGTGGCGCGGCAAGCCGGTGTTCATCCGCCATCGCACGCCGGAAGAAATCAAGGAGGCCGAGGACGTCAAGCTCTCGGAGCTGCCCGATCCCGAGACCGACAATGCCCGCGTGACCGACACCGCCAAGAAGGTGCGCCCGGAGTGGCTGATCGTGGTCGGTGTCTGCACCCATCTCGGCTGCGTGCCGCTCGGCACCAAGCCGGGCGATCCGCGCGGCGAGTACGGCGGCTGGTTCTGCCCGTGCCACGGCTCGCAGTACGACACGTCCGGCCGCATCCGCAAAGGCCCGGCGCCCAAGAACCTGGCGGTGCCGGACTATCTCTTTTCGTCCGATTCGCTCGTGAAAATCGGCTGAAGTCCCGGGGAGTTACGATATGGCTTCGCAGCACGGCGCTCCGCCGGTCTTCAACAACAGGGTGGTCGCCTGGATCGATCACCGCCTGCCGATCTTCAGCTATATCGAGAAGGAGTATCACACCTTCCCGACGCCGAAGAATTTCAACTATTTCTGGAACTTCGGCGCGATCGCCACGGTGATGCTGGTGCTGATGATCGTCACCGGCATCGTGCTGGCGATGAACTACCAGCCCAACTCCGAGCTCGCCTTCGCCTCGGTCGAGCGGATCATGCGCGACGTGCCGTCGGGCTGGCTGATGCGCTACATGCACATGACCGGCGCGTCGTTCTTCTTCGCCGCCGTCTACATCCACATCTTCCGCGGCCTCTACTACGGTTCCTACAAGGCGCCGCGCGAGCTGCTGTGGATCCTGGGCGTGGTCATCCTGCTGCTGATGATGGCGACCGCGTTCCTGGGCTACGTGCTGCCGTGGGGCCAGATGAGCTTCTGGGGCGCGACCGTGATCACCAACCTGTTCTCGGCGATCCCGGTGGTCGGCGATTCGGTCGTCACCTGGCTGTGGGGCGGCTTCGCCGTCGACAACCCGACGCTCAACCGCTTCTTCGCGCTGCACTACCTGCTGCCGTTCATCATCGTCGCGGTGGTGGCGCTGCACGTCGTGGCGCTGCACGTGCACGGCTCGAACAACCCGCTGGGCATCGATCCGAAGGGCCCGCAGGATACCGTGCCGTTCCACCCGTACTACACGATGAAGGACGGCTTCGGCTTGACGATCTTCCTGATCATCTATGCGGGCTTCGTGTTCTTCGCGCCGAACTGGCTGGGCGAGCCGGTCAACTACGTGCAGGCCAACCCGCTGGTGACGCCGAACGAGATCGTGCCCGAATGGTACCTGCTGCCGTTCTACGCGATCCTGCGCTCGATCCCGGACAAGCTGGGCGGCGTGATCGCCATGTTCGGTTCGATCGCCATCCTGTTCGTGCTGCCGTGGCTCGACACCAGCCGGGTGCGCTCCTGCACCTTCCGCCCGATCTACAAGTGGTTCGTGTTCGTGCTGGTGATCGACGTGCTGGTGCTGGGCTACTGCGGCGCCCATCCGCCGGAGGGCGGCTTCGTGATCGCCTCGCGCCTCGCCACGATCTACTACTTCTTCCACTTCCTCGTGCTGCTGCCGATCCTGGGCAAGATCGAACGGCCGCTGCCCTTGCCGCCCAGCATTGCCGATGCGGTGCTCAAGAAGAAGGCGGTCTAACCCCATGCGCAGGACTATCGTTTCGGGCGTTCTCGCCCTCGCGGCCCTCGGCCTGGGGACGGCGGCGATTGCCGCCGACGAGCCCGAGCTGAAGGAACAGCACTGGCATTTCAAGGGGCCGTTCGGCACCTACGACCGGGCCGCCGCCCAGCGCGGCTTCCAGGTCTACAAGGAGGTCTGCTCGGCCTGTCATTCGCTGTCGCTGCTCTCCTACCGCAACCTCGAGCAGCTCGGGCTCAACGAGGCCCAGGTGAAGGGCATCGCGGCGGAGTTCCAGGTGGCCGACATCGGCGACGACGGCTCGGCGATCGAGCGGCCGGCGCGGCCGTCGGACCGCTTCAAGGCTCCTTTCCCCAACGAGCTTGCCGCGGCGGCCGCCAACGGCGGCAAGGCGCCGCCCGATCTCAGCGTCATCATCAAGGCGCGCTCGGGCGGGCCGGACTACGTCTACTCCCTGCTGACCGGCTACGTGCCGTACGAGCAGCTGAAGCCCGAGCAGATCAAGGAGTTCAACGTCCAGAAGGACGACAACTTCAATCTCTACTTTCCGGGCCATCGCATCGCGATGCCGCCACCGCTGGCCGACGGCAAGGTCAACTATGTCGACGGCACCAAGAACACGCTCGACCAGCAGGTCCGCGACGTCGTCGAATTCCTCGCCTGGGCATCCGAACCGCACCTCGAGGACCGCAACCGCACCGGTATCCGCGTGATCCTGTTCCTGCTGGCCTTCGCCGGCCTGATCTACGGCGTGAAGCGGCAGGTCTGGGCCGATCAGCACTGATCGGCGCCATCGCCAGAAACGAAAAAGCCGCGGTCTCCCGCGGCTTTTTTGCTGATCACCTCTCGATGTGACGATTGACGGGGACGACGCCGGGCTCGTTGCGCGGCGTGCTTGGCCGTAGTCGTGCCCGGAGGTCACTCAAATTGAGTGATCCTCACGCACCGAAAAATGGGCGCGCGAGCTTCATTCAAAGACCGTTTGGATCAGTCTGCCGCGTGGCTGGCTTCGACCGGCTTGCCTTGTTGCAGTTCATGTCCGGTGAAGCTGCGAGTCTTCGGCGCCGGCAGGTTGTCGCCTTCGCCGAACTCCTCCTTCAACTCCTGCTTGCGCTGCATCAGCCGCTCGCCGAGCGCCTCCATGTCGAGGCCCGCCTCCCTGGCCTGAGCCATCAACCCCTCGGACCGCTTCTCCTCCTCCTTGACGTGGTGCTTGATCATCTCCGACAGCACCGCGACCTTGGCGGCGAAGAATTCCTCGTCCGGGCCGCTCCTGTCGATCTCGGCGATCAGCACCTTGGCGCCGTCATGCTCGACATAGGATTCGTCCAGCAGGTTCTCGTCCTCGATCTGGCCGGCGCAAGCGGGGTAGAAGATCTCTTCCTCGATCATCGCATGGATCATCAGCTCGGTGCAGATCTGCTTGGCGAGCTTCTGCTTGCGGTCCGACTCGCGGGCCTTCTCGAACTGCTCGAACAGGTCCTCGACCTTGCGATGGTCTTCCTTCAGGAGCGCAATCGCGTCCATCTTCTTCTGGCTCGCCATGGGGATTCTCCTCGTTTCTACGGTGTCGGTTGTTTCGGTAGTTGCCTCAGGACGGGTCCGCGGACGACCGCCCTCGCTGGCGCCTCGATCAATTTCTTGGTCTGCCGGAAGGTTGCGCGCCGCCCCGGTTCAGGGCTGGATCAGCGCGATGCCCAGGGCCGCCTGCTTGCGCCGCCGCAGATGCGCCGGCGTCTCGATGATCGTCACCTCGAGCGTCGGCCGAACGATGCCCTCGAGGAAATGGCCGCCGCGGGTGGTCCCGTCGCTCAGGCCCAGCACGGCATGCATGTGCAGGCTCGCCTTGCCGTCGTCGCCCACGGCGATATCGCCAAGCAACGTAAGGCCTTCGCACTGCTCGTCGATCTCGATCGGCTTATAGGTCTTGCTGCGCAGATCGAACCAACCGACGGTCGCGCGCTCGAACGCCCCGATGGCGCTCAGCGACGCGCCGCCCAGGTGGTTCTTGTTGGCGAAGTCCGTGATGGCGCCGAACGCCTCGTCGCCCGCATCCAGCACGACCACGAACGTTCGTTCGCCGGCCTGCTCCCAGACCAGTCGCGATTTCATCTCCAGAACAGCGCCAGCAGGATGATGATCGGCAAGGGGATGCCGAGCAACCAAAGCAGGATACCGCGCCCCATACCCATGAGAGCCTCCTTGTTACCTTCGTCACGCCCTAACGTTGCCTCGCCAACGATGGTTGCGGGCGGGGCCCAGCCGCTACCGACGGGACTTGCGCTTGGCCGATTTGCGCTTGGCCGATTTGCGCTTGGGAACCTTCTTGCCTTTCTTCCGCGCCTCCGAGAGGCCGATGGCGATTGCTTGCTTGCGGCTCTTCACCGTGCCGCCCTTGCCGCCTTTGCCGCGCTTGAGCGAACCCTTCTTGCGGCGATGCATGGCGCGTTTGACGTCCTTGCCGGCGCTCCGGGAATATCTGGCCATGTTCTTCCTCCTGGTCTTCCGCGAACGCATTCGATTGCGGTCAGTTCCAGGCTTCCAGGATCTGTACGGTCGTAGCCATGGTGAGCTGCTGTGAGAATCGCTCCCGATAGAGCGTCATCAGCGCGTCGTGCGTACGGTCGCTGGCGCTGCACAGGGCGTCGGTTGCGATGACGATGCGATAACCGAGATCGAGCGCCGACATCACCGTCGCCAGCACACAGACATCCGTCTCGCCGCCGCTCACAACGAGCGTGTCGATGCCGCGCGACTTCAGCCACGGCGCGAGTCTCGCGTTGCCGAACGCCGAATAGACCGCCTTGTCGCAGAGATGAGCCGGCGGCGCGAGCGCCTGCAGGGGCGCGGCCAGCTCGAGGAGCCGCTCGTCGAGGTTCCGCTGCGTCATCGCCCGCCAGCGCCTGAAGTAGTCCTGCCATGCGCCCGGCATTTCCTCCGGCTGGTTGGGTGGGATGAAGCGGGTGAACACCGTGCGCTCGGGATGGCGGCGCGCCAGCGCCGTAACCCGCGGCAGCACGCGGGCGAACCATGGCAGGCACCACGGGCTTCCCGGCTCGCCGAACAGGCGCTGCATGTCGACGGCGACATGAGCCGCCGCTTGCAGGCGAAGCGCGGTCATGTCAGCGGCCGCGCCCGAACTTCTTGGCCCCCGCCTCGAGCAGCTTGTGCGCGCGGCGCGGGCCCTTGCGCGCCAGCACCTCGAGCTGCTTGCCGTTCAGGCCGGCATAGTGGCCGAAAAAGGATTCGATCTCCTCGAGCATGTGCGGCCGCAGGTCGTCCAGGGTCTCGAGATGGCCGTGATCGTGGGCATGCGTCGCGACCGCGAAGAAGCGGTCGTTTCGCTTCCACCGCTTCTCCTTCTCGCTGCGCTGGCGGATTTCCAGCACGCCGATCAGCCGCGCCGTCACCACGGTGCAGGGCGGCACGCCATGGTCGAGGAACAGCAGCACGTCGAGCGGATCGCCGTCCTCACCGACGGTCGAGGGGAAGAATCCGAAGTCGTACGGAAAGGCCAGGCCCTCGCCGAGCACGGCGCTCAGCCGAAGTGCACGGCACGCGGGATCGTACTTGTACTTGTTGTGACTGCCCTTGGTCGTTTCCACGACCACCGTGATGTCGCCGGTTTCACGGTCCCGCACCGGGAGGTCGATCAGGGTGGGCGTCGATTTGCGGGAGCGAGCCATGCCTCGATAACGGGCGCTTGCGGACAATGTTGCAGCCCCGTCCGGTACCCGTCCGTTCCAGGTCTTCGCCGCCGTCGGCGGCAAGGGCGGACCTTGATCGTTGGACCGCGCGCATCCTGCGCGCTCATGCGCGCATATGAATGCGCTCAATCATGAGCGGGCCGGACCCTTCGGCTCCAGTCAGGCCAGGCGCCCGCGGTCCAATGAGCGCAGCCGCTTCTCGATCGCTTCGTGACGCGCGAGCAGCTTGCGGGCGCGGTCGATCACCGGGATGTCGATCATCTTGCCGTCGACCGAGAAGGAGCCGCGGCCCTCGGCCTGCGCCTTCTTGTCGGCCTCGATCAACTTCTTCGCAAAGGCCACTTCGTCGGCCTTGGGCGTGAAGGCCTCGTTCAGCGCCGTCACCAGCCCGGGATGGATGCAGGTGCCGCCGCTGAAGCCGAACCGCCGCGCTCGCTCGGCGCTCTTCTTGTAGGCGTCGGGATCGGAGTAGTCGGCGACGGTGCCGAGGATGCCGAACATGTTGACGCCGTGCGCCTGGGCGGCGAACGCCACCAGCTGCTTGGGCAATTCCAGCGTCTCGTCACCCGGCACCGAGCCGGTCTCGAGCGCGAAATCCTCGCCGCCCAGCATCATCGAGATCAGGCGCGGGCCGTGCTCGGCGATGTCGTGGATGTGGGCGAGCGCCCGCGGATGCTCGATCATGGCGCCGAAGCCGATGCCGCCGACCGGCAGGCCGCGTTCCTTCTCGAGCTCGGTCACGACCTCGTCGAGCAGCCGCAGGTGCTGCACGCTCTCGGTCTTGGTGATGAACAGCGCCGACAGGCCCGGCCGCACCGCCGCCTCGATGTCCCGGACGGCGAGCCGCATCGGCCGGTTGATGCGCACCGCGACGTCGGCGCCGCCGCGAACGACCTTCTCCATGGTCTCCGGCAGCATCGCCCGCGCCTCGGGTTTCTGCGCCGGCTGCACGCTGTCCTCGAGATCGACCAGCACGCAATCGGCGCCGCGCTCGTGTGCCTTGTCGATGAACTTCGGCACATTGCCCGGCACGTACAGGATCGAGCGCCAGACGGGCGGGGGTGGCCGCATCACTTGATCACTCCGGCCTGCTTCAGCTTGGCGTACTCGGCCTCGCCCAGCAGGGGCTTCAGTAGCGCCTCGTTGTGCTCGCCGACCTTCGGCGCCTGCCACCTGAGGGCACCGGGCGCGCCGGACATGCGCGGCACCACCGGATGCGTCGGCAACTCGCCCATCTCGGTGTCGGGGATCTCGATCAGCGCCTCGCGCTCCAGCACGTAGTCGTCCCGGGTGATCTGACCGATGTCGTAGACCGGGCCGATCGTGACGCCGGCCTCGTCGAAGTACTCGAGGTTCTCGGCGAGATCGCGGGCGCCGACGAATTCGCCGATCATGCGGTCGAGCTCCAACCCGTTCTTCACCCGCTCGATGTTGGTCGCGAAGCGCGGGTCCTTCACCAGCTCGGGCTTGCCGATCTTGACCAGCACGCGCTCGGCCATGCCCTGGGTCGAGGCCGACAGGCAGACCCAGTGGCCATCCCTGGTCTGGTAGACGTTGCGCGGCGCGGCGTTGGTCGAGCGGCTGCCGGTGCGCACCTTCACCTCGCCGGTCAGCTTGTAGTTGGCTGCCTGCGGGCCGAGCATCGAATAGAGCGGGTCGAACAGGGGCAGGTCCATCACCTGGCCCTGGCCGCCGTTCATCTCGACCTCGCGCAGCGCGACCATGACGGCGCCGTAGCCGTTGAGCGCCGCCATGCAGTCGGCGAGGTACATCGGCGGCAGCACCGGCTCGCGGTCGGCAAAGCCGTTCATCGAGGCGAAGCCGGAATAGCCCTCGATCAGGGTGCCGAAGCCCGGCTTGTGGCGGTAACGCCCTTCCTGGCCCCAGCCCGAGATGCGCACGATGATCAGCCTGGGATTGATCTTGTGCAGGTCGGCCGGGGCGAGCTGCATGTCCTCCAGCACGCCCGGCCGGAAGCTCTCGACCAGAATCGCAGCCGACTTGGCGAGCTCGCGCACGATGGCGCGGCCGGCGTCGGAGCGCAGGTCGAGCGCGACGCTCTTCTTGTTGCGGCTATAGACCTTCCACGCCGTGTCGACGCCCTTCACCTTCCAGCCGCGCAGGGTGTCGCCCTCGGGGGGCTCGACCTTGATCACCTCGGCGCCGAAGTCGGCGAGCTGCAGCGTCAGGATGTTGCCGGCGACCAGGCGCGACAGATCGACGACGCGGACCCCGTTGAGGGGCCCGCGCGCGTCGGGCGTGAAGTTCTTCTTTGCGGGTTTCTTCATGGCTGGGGGCGCGCCACTCCAGTGGCGCGTCTTCTCATGATCATGATCGCGCCACTGGAGTGGCGCGCCCCCAGCCTAGCCAACGTGCTTGGCGAACAGCGCCAGCGTCCGCTCCATCGCCTTCTTCGACGCCGCCGCGTCGTAGCTGCCGCGCTCGTCGCAGTGGAAGCCGTGGTCGGCCGGGTAGTCGAAGATCTCGACGTTGGGATGGAGCTGCCGCAGCTCGTTCACGTGAGCCATCGGGATGTGCATGTCCTTGTCGCCGAAATGCATCTGCGTCGGGATGCTGGTCTTCTCGTTTTTCAGGCCGTGGATGCCGCCGCCGTAATAGGCCGACACCGCGTCGGGCTTGAGCCGCGTGGCCGCAAGCCAGGCGATCGTGCCGCCCCAGCAGTAGCCGGTCACCGCGACCTTCTTGGCGCCGCGCTTCTTCAGCTCCTGGATCGCCGCTTCCGTGTCCTGCACCGCCTTGTCGGTGAAGCCCGGGCTCATGACATAGCCGCGGCCCTCGGCGATGGTGTCGGGCGTATAGCCGAGCTCGATGCCGGGCTTGATGTGGTCGAAGAAGCGGGGCGCCAGCGCGATGTAGCCGTCGGCGGCGAACTTGTCGGTCACTGCCCGGACGTGATGGTTGACCCCGAAGATCTCCTGGATGACCACGACCCCGCCCTTGGGAGAGCCCTTCGGCGTGGCGAGATAGGCGCCGATTTCGCCGGCGGCAGACTTAAGGCGGATATCTTCACCCATGAAAAACCTCCCGGTTGCGGGGCGCATCTGACATGGTAATCGGGGCGCGTTCAACCGTCAGGCTCGCAGAGCGAGCGCCAAGCAGGGTGCGATGTACATTCCCAAGCATTTCGAGGGCGCAGAAGCGCAGGGCCGCGAGATCATGCAGGCGCATGGCTGGGCGCTGCTGACCACGGCCGACGAAGCGGGTGTGCCGTTCTGCACCCATCTGGTGCTGCAATGGGAGGATGACGGCAGCCCGCATGGCAGCCTGATCGGCCACATGGCGCGCAACAACGACCATTGGAAGTTGTTCGCCCGACCCGCTCAATCGCTCGCGATCTTCTGGGGGCCGCACGCGTATGTCTCGCCGACCTGGTACACGCCGGGCCCGAAAGTGCCGACCTGGAACTACGTCACCGTGCACGCCTACGGCCGGCCGCAGATCATCGAGGCGACACCCGCCGTGCTGATGGTCCTGACCAGGCTTGCCGCGCAATACGAGGGCAGTGGCGCGGAGGCATGGGGCCTCGGCCGCCTGCCGCCGGGCAACGCGGCCGAGCAGAGCAAGAGCATCGTCGCTTTCCGCATGCCGCTCGAGCGCGTCGAGACCAAGCTGAAGCTCAGCCAGAATCGCGACCTCGAGGATCGCCACCGCGTGATCGCCAAACTGGAGGCGAGCGACAGCCAGGACGCACGGGCGACCGCCGCGTGGATGAAGCGGGTGCTGCCTTCATAGTGCAGCGACAGGGCGTCAGCCGTCGATCACCGCCATCGCGTCCATCTCGAACAGCCAGGTGGGCTGGGCGAGCCGCGGCACGTAGATGAAGGTGCTGACCGGCGGATTGGCGGTGTCGATGTAGCGGTCGCGGATGACGCGATAGTTGGCGCGGATCTCGTACGACACCGTCTCGACGCAGTAGTTGTTGATCTTCACGAGGTTCTTGAAGCTGCCTCCCACGGCCTGCAGCGCCCGGCCGAGATTCTGGAACACCTGCTCGACCTGGGCATCGAAGTCGCCGGCGCCGACCAGCTTGTCGTTGACGTCGTGCGGCACCTGACCGGCGAACAGGATCAGCCTGCCCCCGGTGACCTCGCACACCTGGCTGTAGCCGCGTGCCGGCAGGGTGGGCGGGGTAAAAAGCTTGACCGTCATGGCGGCGCTCCTTTGCGTTGTCGGAGCCCGAGTCTAAGCTCGCCGCCATGTATCCCGGCAAGCAGGCAGCCCTGCATCCCAGCCGTCTGGCGGTCGTCATGGCCGGCAGCGGCGAGACCCTGACCTATGGCGAGCTGGAGGCGCGCAGCAATCGCCTGGCGCACCTGTTGCGCAAACGCGGCCTCGGCCGCCTCGACCACTACTCGATCTACATGGAGAACCATGCCCGCTACGTCGAATGCTGCGCGGCGGGCGAGCGCGCGGGCCACTACTACACTTGCGTGAACTCCTTCCTCACGGTCGAGGAGCTGGCCTACATCCTGAACAACAGCCGGTCGAAGGTGCTGATCACCTCGCAGGCCAAGCGCGAGGTGGCGCTGGGCGCGCTGCCGCTCTGCCCCAGGGTCGAGCTGTGCCTGGTGGTCGATGGGCCCGGCGAAGGCGACAAGGTGCTGAACCTCGAGCAGGCGACCGCCGGCCTGCCGTCGACGCCGATCGCCGACGAATTCCTCGGCACGCCGATGCTCTATTCGTCGGGCACGACCGGCCGGCCCAAGGGCATCCTGCGGCCGCTGCCGGCCGAACCGCCGGTCCATCATCTGCCGATCTTCGATTTCCTGCTGAAGCTCTGGCAGTACCGCGACGAGATGATCTACCTGTCGCCGGCGCCGCTCTATCACTCCGCACCACAGGCGGCGGTCGGACTCACCATCCGCAGCGGCGGCACCGCGGTGATCATGGAGCGCTTCGACCCGGAGCAGTATCTCGCGCTGGTCGAGAAGCACCGCATCAGCCACACCCAGCTCGTGCCGACCATGTTCTCGCGCATGCTGAAGCTGCCCGAGGCGACGCGGCGCAAGTACGACCTGTCCTCGCTGGAAATCGCGATCCATGCCGCCGCGCCCTGCCCGGTGCAGGTCAAGGAACAGATGATCGAATGGTGGGGCCCGATCATCCATGAATACTACGGCGCGACCGAGGGACTGGGCTTCACCGCCTGCAACTCGCAGGAATGGCTGGCCCATCGCGGCACGGTCGGCCGCGTGCTGGCGGGCAAGCTGCATGTGCTGGACGACGAGATGAAGGAGCTGCCGCTCGGCACGTCCGGCACCCTGTGGTTCGAGACGGCGACGCCGTTCGAATACTTCGACGATCCGGAGAAGACGGCAGAGGCGCGCTCCGCCGACGGTACGATGAGCACGGTCGGCGACGTTGGCTATGTCGACGGCGACGGCTATCTCTACCTGACCGACCGCGCGACGTTCATGATCATCTCGGGCGGCGTGAACATCTACCCGCAGGAGTGCGAGAACCTGCTGATCACCCATCCCAAGGTGGCCGATGCCGCGGTGTTCGGCGTGCCCAACGTCGATCTCGGCGAGGAGGTGAAGGCGGTGGTGCAGCTGATGCCCGACGTGCATCCCTCGCCGGCCGTTGCGGAGGAGCTGATCGCCTTCTGCGGCCAGCATCTCGCCCGCCAGAAGGTGCCGCGCTCGGTCGACTTCGAGCCCGAGTTGCCGCGGCTGCCGACCGGCAAGCTCTACAAGCGCCTGCTGCGCGACCGCTACTGGGGCAACAAGACGAGTCGCATCGTGTGAAGCCGGAGCGCGGCTCTCCAGAGCCGCGCTCGGGCCTCAGACGTTGAAGCGGAAGTGGAAGACGTCGCCGTCCTTGACGGCGTAGTCCTTGCCCTCGAGCCGGAGCTTGCCGGCATCGCGGGCGCCCGCCTCGCCGTTCAGCGCGACGTAGTCGTCGTAGGCGATGGTCTCGGCGCGGATGAAGCCCTTCTCGAAATCGGTATGGATCACGCCGGCCGCTTCCGGCGCCCGGGCGTCGCGCCTGACCGTCCAGGCGCGCGCCTCCTTCGGGCCGACCGTGAAGAAGGTCACGAGATCGAGCAGGGCGTAACCGGCCCGCACGACGCGGGCGAGGCCCGTCTCCTTCAGCCCGAGCGAGGCGAGGTACTCTCCCTGGTCCTCGGGCGGCAGCTGCGCCACCTCGGCCTCGATCGCGGCAGAGATCACGACGCAGGGGATGCGGCGTTGCCTGGCATATTCGGTCGCCTTCTCGCTGTAGGCATTGCCGGTCGCGGCCGACGCCTCGTCGACGTTCAGCACGTACATCATCGGCTTGGCGGTGATTAGCTGCAGGCGGGCGAATACCGGCCGCTCCTCGGCGGTGATGTCGGCGTCGCGCGCGGGCTTGCCGTTGCGCAGGACGTCGAGTGCCTTCCTGACCACCGGCACTTCGGCCGCCGCTTCCTTGTCGCCGCCCTTTGCGCGCTTCTCGAGGTTGGGCAGGCGCTTCTCGAGGCTGTCGAGGTCGGCCAGCATCAGCTCGGTCTCGACGATCTCGGCGTCGCGCACCGGATCGATGCTGCCCGAGACGTGCGTGACGTCGCCGTCCTCGAAGCAGCGCAGCACGTGGGCGATCGCATCGACCTCGCGGATATTGCCGAGGAACTGGTTGCCCAGGCCCTCGCCCCTGGAGGCGCCCTTCACCAGGCCGGCGATGTCGACGAACTCGAGCTGGGTCGCAACGATCTTCGCCGAGGAAGCGATCGCCGCGAGCTTGTCGAGGCGCGGATCGGGCACGGCGACGCGGCCGACATTCGGTTCGATGGTGCAGAAGGGGTAGTTCGCCGCCTGCGCCGCCTGGGTGGCGGTCAGGGCGTTGAACAGGGTCGACTTGCCGACATTGGGCAGGCCGACGATGCCGCAATTGAAGCCCATGGCTTGCTCTTGACGCCTAATCCTTGAGGTTCAGTCTCGCCGGAAGATCGGGAGGCGGCGCGAGATGCGCCACCCGGCTCATGTATTTCTCGTCGGCCTTGGCACCGCCCTCGACCAACAGCGCCGCTTCCTCGGCCAGCGCGTGCAGCACCCTCGGGACCCAGCCGTCCTTCGGGTCCATCTCATCCGGCTCGAAGTTGCGCAGCACCCAGTGCAGCACCAGGTCCTTGTGGCCGGGATGGCCGATGCCGATGCGGACCCGGCGATAGCCGTTGCCGACGTGGGCGTCGATGTCGCGCAGCCCGTTGTGGCCGCCGGCGCCGCCGCCCTTCTTCATGCGCACCCGGCCGGGCGCGATGTCGAGCTCGTCGTGGAACACCACGACCCGGTCGAGCGGCACCTTGAGGAAGCGCACCGCCTCGCCGACCGCCTTGCTCGACTCGTTCATGAAGGTCATCGGCTTCAGCACCAGCGTGCGCTCGCCGCCGAGATGGCCTTCGGCCACCTCGCCGTGGAAGCGCTGCCGCCAGGGCGAGAAGACACGGCGGCGGACGATCTCGTCCACCGCCATGAATCCCACATTGTGCCGATGCCCCGCGTAGCGTGGCCCGGGATTGCCGAGCCCGACCAGCAGGAGCACGAGCGCCTCGGGTTACTTCTTCGCCGGGGCCGGAGCTGCGCCCGCGGCCGGAGCCGCACCCGCTGCCGGAGCCGCACCCGCCGCCGGGGCAGCGCCCGCCGCCGGAGCCGCCGCGCCCTCGACCGGAGCCGCCGCCGGAGCCGCCGCTTCGGCCGCCTTGGCTGCCGCCTCGTCGCGCACCACGGTCGGGGCGGCGATCGACGCCACCGTCGGGTTCTTGTCGCGCGTCACCACGCGCACGCCCTCGGGCACGTTGAGCGCCGAGAGGTGGATGGAGTGGCCGATCTCGAGACCCGTCAGGTCGACCTCGAAGTACTCGGGGATGGTGGCCGGCTTGGTGCGCACGGTGATCTCGTGCAGCACCACGTTCAGCACGCCGCCGCGCTTGATGCCGGGCGCCGCCGCTTCGTTGCGGAAGTGCACGGGCACCTGCACGGTGATGATCGAATCCGGCCCGATGCGCAGGAAGTCGAGATGCAGAGGCTTGTCCGTCACCGGATCGACCTGCACGTCGCGCGGCAGGGCGTCGATGGTCGTGCCCTCGACGTCGATCTGGAGGCGGTGATTGAAGAAGCCCTCGCGATGGATGACCTTCTCGACCGACTTCGGCTCGACGGCGATCATCACAGGGGCTTGCTTGTCGCCGTAGATCACGGCGGGAATCAGTCCTTCGCGACGGCTGGAACGGGCGCCCCCTTTGCCGGCCCGGTCCCGCTTCTTCGCGACGACCTTGGTCGTCTCTGCCATTTCAACTTCTCCTAAAGGTTGAGGTTTCACTCTCTTCATCGCGGCGTGGCCTCCAGGGGTGCCGATCGCCGGGATCTCTTAAAGTCCTTCTAGTCGAACAAGCTCGATACCGAGGTCTCCTCGGAGATGCGCTTCATCGCCTCGGCCATCAGCGGCGCGACCGACAGGGGCCGGACGTTGGGCGAGATGCGCACCGCCTCGGTTGCCATGATCGAATCGGTGATCACCATCTTCTCGATCGGCGAGGCGGCGACACGGGCGACCGCGCCGCCCGACAGCACGCCGTGGGTGACGTAGGCTGAGACGGACTTGGCGCCCTGATCCATCAGCGCGACCGCGGCGTTGCACAGCGTGCCCGCCGAATCGACGATGTCGTCGATCAGGATGCAGTCGCGGCCCGTGACGTCGCCAATCACGTTCATGACCTCGCTGACACCCGCCGCCTCGCGGCGCTTGTCGATGATGGCGAGGTCGGCGTCGATGCGCTTGGCGATGGCGCGGGCGCGCACCACGCCGCCGACGTCCGGCGACACCACCGTCAGGCTGCGGTTGCCCAGGGTCTCCTTGATGTCGTGCGAGAAGACCGGGCCGGCGTAGAGGTTGTCGACCGGGATGTCGAAGAAGCCCTGGATCTGCGCGGCGTGCAGGTCGAGCGTGAGCACGCGGTTGGCGCCGGCATGGGTGATCAGATTGGCCACCAGCTTGGCCGAGATCGGCGTGCGCGAGCCGGTCTTGCGATCCTGCCGGGCATATCCGTAGTAGGGCATCACCGCGGTGATGCGGCGCGCCGAGCTGCGGCGCAGCGCATCGATGGTGATCAGCAGCTCCATCAGATGGTCGTTGGCCGGGTAGCTGGTCGACTGGATGACG
This sequence comes from Pseudomonadota bacterium, assembly GCA_018240745.1. GTDB lineage: Bacteria > Pseudomonadota > Alphaproteobacteria > Reyranellales > Reyranellaceae > Reyranella. The sequence continues at coordinate 7,650 of JAFEFF010000201.1, read as the reverse complement.
AACACATCCTCGCCGCGGACGTTCTCCAGGATTTCGACGAAAATCTCGTTGTCCGAGAAGCGCCGGATATTGGCCCGGACCAACGGCAGCGCCAGCTTGGCGGAAATGGCTTCCGCCAGCGGTTTGTTGCTGTTGCCAGTCAGGATTTTCATGGCTAAGCCGTTGATCTCAAACGAGAAACGGCCACCCCCGGCCGCAATGCGCGCGGAACATATCAGCCGGCCCCGGGACTGTAAACCGGCTGAAATATCGCGGCTTTCCCGCTCGCGGACGGGCTCACCGCGGCGGCGTCCGAGACCATCATGATGCGGTGAAGGCGGGGCCATCTCGCTCGAGGTTGCGAGCGTCCTCACGGCTCGCGGAAGATCATCGGCTGACGAACTGCGAGGTGATGCCGATGACCGCCGTGGACCCCCTGACCGCCGCCGGCGTGCTGGTTGCGACCGCCGCGACCGATGCCGTCTATGTGATGTTCACCGGCGCGGTGGTGAACCGCAGGCGGCTGTCGGCGGCGAACTGGAGCGCCCTTTGGTACCTGCTCTCGTCCTACGCGGTGATCAGCTACACCGAGAACTGGGTCTACGTGGTCTTCGCCGGCGCGGGCTCCTGGATCGGCGCCTTCGTCAGCCTCACCTTCCAGCACCGCAAGCCGCGCGGCGGCAGCCCGCTCGGCGCGCCGCCGGAGTAGCGCCTCAGCCGTGCGGGTTGGCGACGAACGGCCACTGCGTCTTGTCGGCCTTCTTGTAGGGCAGCAGCGACCAGTCGGGCACCAGCGCGCCGGGCGCCGCGACATAGACGACCTCCGAGGCGATCGGCGCATAGGCCGCATGGAAGTGCTGCATCGACTTCACCACCACGACCTTCTTGGTCGAGGGATCGATGCCGAGCTTGGTGAAGCAGTCGAGGCTGTGGCACTGGCTGCGCTTGGTGTTGACGATCACCGTCACGCCCTCGATCTGCAGCGCCGCGGCGTCGCCGATCGTGTTGACGCCCTTGCGGTTGCCGCCGAACCGGATGGTGATCTCGCGCCCGAGCGCCAGCACCTTGGCGCGGGCGTCGACCGGCGGGCCGGATTGCGGCCCGAGCTTGCCGCCCAGGCGAATGTCGAGCTCGGCGCCTTCGCCGACCTCGAAGGCGAGCTTCACGGCGCCCGGATCCCAGAACATGGCGATCGCCGCGTCCTTCACCTTGCGGTCCAGAAGGGCCTGCAGGATGAAGGTCGAATCGGAGGCGGCCCCGCCGCCGGCATTGTCCGAGACGTCGGCCAATATCATCGGCTTGGGCAGGTTATGCGAGCTCACCCGCGCCATCGCCGCGTCGAGCGTGACGTAGGGCGGCTGGGTCTTGTCGCGCATGGCGAAGAACTCCAGGCCCAGCTCCCTGGCGAGCTTCTCGGCCTTGGCCTTGTCGTTGTCCGTGATGGCGATGATGCGGCTGCTCATCTCCCGGATGTCCGACCATGGGAAGCCGTGCGCGACCGAGAGCGACAGCACGCCGTCCTTGCCTTCCATCGACTGCAGCTTGTCGACGAAGCCGCGCATCGGCTGGCGGGTGGTATGGAACACGCCGATCATGCGGCAATCGAACGTCGCCATGACCGGCCTGGTGCGGCCCTCGATCGCGCCTTCCATGACGTTGAACAGGTCGTCGGCGCGGTCCGACACGTCGACATGCGGGTACTCCTTGAACAGCACCAGCGCGGTGGCGTCGCGCATCGTGCCTTCGCCGATGTTGCAATGGAGGTCGAACTCGACGCCGACCGGCACGTCCCGGCCGACCACCCGGCGGACATGGGCGAGCAGGTCGCTTTCGCAGTCGTCGTAGCCTTCGGCGACCATCGCGCCGTGGCACGACAGGAACACGGCATCGACCGGCATCGCCGCCTCGAGGTCGGCGATGATCTCGTCGCGGAACGCCTCGTAGACCTTCTTCACCGTCTTGCCGGCCGGCTGGGCGAAGGCGCACAGGCTCTCGACGACCGTCCAGCCCTTGGCCTCGCTGCGCTGGCGCCAGACGGCGAGCGGCGCGCCGAACATCGGCACGTCCTTGCCGTAGCTGCCCTTGCGGTAGAGGCACGTCTCCTGGAAAAGCTGATGACCGGTGGGGATGGACGCGAACGTGTTGGTCTCGGTGCCGAGACAGGCGGTGAAGATCTTCTTGCTCATGCGCCGGACTTTAGCCGAGTCGTGCGGCGAGCGTCCTCCAGAGTTTCCACGAACCTGCGTCGGTTTCGTCGAGCGCGGTCTGCACCATGACCAGCTTCGAGCGCGGATCGACGATGATCCGCTGGCCGAAAGCGCCGACCAGTGCGAACTGGCGGCGGTTGCCGGGCAACAGCCAAAGCAGACAGCCGTAGCCGAAGTCTCTCATCGCCTTACCGGGCTGAAGATAGGCGTCTTCGGAGCGCACGGTCGTGGCCTCGATCATCCATCGTGAGGGAATGATCTGTCGACCGTTCCAGGCGCCGTCATGCGCCAGCAGGCGGCCGAGCCGCGCGTAGTCGCGCAGCACCGCGGAAAAGCCGAAATGGCCGAGCTCGTAACCCTCGGCATCGACCAGCCACGTGGCATCCGATTCCGTGCCGATCTGCTGCCAGATCTTCTCCTGTAAGTACGCCGAGGCCGTCTTGTCGATCGTGTGCTTCAGCACCATGCCCAGCACGTCGGGCTCGACGCTGGCATAGGAGTAGCGCGTGCCGGGCGGCGCGATGCGATGGTTGAACTGCAGGATCGCGTCGATCGTGCCGTGGCCCGGACCGCGCCCGGCGATGGCGCCAGCCCACAGGCGGTCGAGGTCGCGGCCGTTGTCGCGGTCTTCGCCGAACTCGACGCCCGAGGACATGTGCAGCAGGGCGCGGATCGGCGTGCGGCCGTATTCGCTGCCCTCGAGGCCCGGCACGTACCGCTCTGCCAGGTCGTCGACCGACTTGATCGCGCCGTCGGCAAGGGCGAGGCCGACCAGAAGGCCGGTGATCGACTTCACCATCGACTGCGAGACGAAGAGGTCCTTGTCGGTGCGGCTGTACTGGTACTGCTCGACCAGAATTTGGTCGTCGCGGGCGATCAGCAGCCCGGTGACGGGATGGCGCGCGAGATAGTCGGCGATGAGGGCGTGCCCGTCGAAGGCCGCCCGCTTGAACGCCCACGGCTCGCCGGCGCGGCTTATCGTGTGCGTCCCGTAAATCTGGTCGAGATGGGTGAAGGCGCCGACGCGATACTTCGGTGGCCAGGGATTGCCCCAGAGTTGCGCCATCGGACGGGGCGGCACCGGATAGCCGTCGTGCGCGCCGTAGAGATCGGCTCGCGGTCCCGATTGGGCGTAGGCCTTGCCGGCGCAGGCTGTTGCGGCAAGACCGGCGAGGGTCTGGCGCCGAGTCGGCATGGTCACGACCGCGGCAGGGTGAAGATCACGTCCTCATGCGGCCAGCGCCCGGTCCATCAGAGCGGTCTCGGCGCTGCCGAGATCGGCGGCGCCATACTGCGAGAACTGGAAGCCGGTGAGGCGGGCGTCGCCGTAGAGCGTGGCGAACGGCGAGTTGGCCTCGGCGAGCGCCGCCAGCGCCGCGAGCCGCGCGAGGCCCTCGCACAGGAAGCGGGCGCGACGCTCGGCATCGGGCGACTTCAGGGTTTTCTCCAGCGCCGCCGCGAGCGGCCGCACGTCGAACGCCTGCAAGGCCGTGCGCACCAGCGAGCCGACGGTCTCCATCGTCGCATCCGGCGCGCGGCCGGCAGCGCGCAGCACGTCGAGCGCCATGACGTTGCCCGAGCCCTCCCAGATCGCGTTGAGCGGCGCCTCGCGGTAGAGGCGGGCCATCGGCAGGTCCTCGGTGTAGCCGTTGCCGCCCAGGCATTCGAGCGATTCGTACACGGCCTGCGGCGTGCTCTTGCACACCAGGAACTTCGCCGCCGGCGTCAGCAGCCGCGTGTAGGCCGTCTCGCCCTTGTCGACGGCGTAGGCGAGGCGGAACACCAGCGCCACCTGCGCCTCGAGCTCGAGGGCGATGTCGGCCACCACGGCGCGCATCGACGGCTGGTCGGCCAACCGCTTCTGGAAGACCGAGCGGTTGCGGATGTGGCTCAGCGCCTGGCTGAGGCCGAAGCGCATCTGGCCGGCCGAGGCGATGGCGCAGTCGAGCCGGGTGAGGCTCACCATCTCCAGGATGGTGCGCACGCCGGCACCCTCGGCGCCGACGCGCTCGGCCCAGGCGCCGTGGAACTCGACCTCGGACGAGGCGTTGGACTTGTTGCCGAGCTTGTCCTTCAGCCGCTCGAAGCGGATGGCGTTCTGGCCGCCGTCGGGCCGATACCGCGGCATCAGATAGCAGGTGAGGCCTCCCTCCCTGTCGCCATTCCTCGCCTGGGCGAGCACGAGGAAGGCGTCGCACATCGGCGCCGACATGAACCACTTGTGGCCGCTGATCTCGACATGATCTCCCTTCCCGGAAGACACCGGCGTCGCCTCGGTGATGTTGGCGCGCACGTCGGTGCCGCCCTGCCTTTCGGTCATGCCCATGCCGAGCGTCACGCCTTTCTTCTCCCACCACGGCAGCGGGCGCGGGTCGTACTCGCGCGAGACGATCTTCGCCTGCCATTTCCTCAGGAGCTCCGGCTCCGACTTCAGCGCGGCGATGCAGGCATGCGTCATGGTGATCGGGCAGAGATGGCCGGCCTCGGCCTGCGTCGCCAGGTAGAGCCGCACGGCACGGCTGGTCAGCGGCGCCTTGGGCTCGCTGCCGTCGTGGGCGCCGCCGTGGATGCCCCAGCCGATGCTCTTGGCCATCAGCGCGTGATAGGCGGGATGGAACTCGACGAAGTCGATGCGGTTGCCCTTGCCGTCCATCGTCCTGAGCCTGGGCGGGTTCTCGTTCGCTACGCGACCCAGGTCGAGCGTCTCGGCCGAGCCGTAGTCCGTTCCGCAGGCGGCCAGCGCCCGGGTGTCGAGCCCGCAGCGCGCCGCCGCTTCGACCAGCGGCTTGTCGGCGCTGAACAGATCGACGTCGCCGAACGCGGGCGACTGGTTGAACGAGGCGTCCTCGAGGAATCCGGTCATATGCCGAGCTTACCCCCGCTGGCCCACGCCTTGCACGCCGCTATAGAGTAAGCCGGAAATCGGGAGGAAGAGGGATGCAGCGCCGACATTTCTTGCAGGGCACCGTGGCCGCGGCCGGGGCGCTTGCGGCACCCGCCGTGCACGCGCAGGCCAAGCCGGTGCGGGTGGCGATCGGCTGGATCAACAACGTCGAATATGCCGGTGTCTGGATGGGGCTGGAGAAGGGCTACTTCAAGGCCGAAGGCCTCGACGTCACGACGCTGCCGGGAGGCCCCAACGCACCGCCGCCGCCGGTCACGGTGGCCTCGGGGAAGGCCGAGATCGGCTACGGCAACTGGCTGCCGTATCTGGATGCTCTGAACCGGGGCAACGACTTCGTGCTGGTCGCCGGCACCTTCCCGGTATCTCCGCTCGGCATCCTGTCGCTGCCGGGCAAGCCGATCCTCAAGGCGGCCGACATCGTCGGCAAGAAGATCCTGGCGCAAGGTCCCAACGAGCGCACCGCGATCGACGCGACCTTGGCGCTGAACAAGCTGCCCAAGCAGTGGGAGTTCGTGCCGGCTGGCTTCTCGCCCGAGCCGCTGCTCGCCAAGGCCGGTGACGGCTACACCGCCTTCGGCACCAACCAGGCGGTCACGCTCGAGGTGAAGATGCACATGGTCCGCGGCAAGGACTTTTTCTTCACCTCGTTCGACTCGATGGGCTACCGCTACTACACCAACCTGGTGTTCGTGAAGCGCGACTACCTCGCCGCCAACCGGCCGATCGTGCTGGGCTACCTCAAGGGCCTGACGCGCGGGTGGATGGAGAACGCCAAGGACCCGGCGGTCGCGGCCAAGCTGGTGGTCGACAAGTACGGCGCCGATCTCGGCCTCGATCTCAAGCAGCAGACCCGCCAGAACGAGCTGCAGATCGGCATGCTGAAGAACCCCGACAAGCCCAACCTGCCGCTGCTGATGCTCGACAAGGATACCCTCGCAGGGCCGATGTATGCAGCGGCCAAGGCGTCGGGCCGGGAGAATCTGCCGCCGATCGACAAGCTCTGCGACTTCTCGCTGATGGAAGAGGTGCACGCCTCGCTGAAGAAGAACTGACAATGGCAAGGAATCTGGGGGCCGCTCCTCTGAAGGCCGACTTGCTGCTGAGCGGGTGCGACGTCGTCACCGTGGACGGGAGGAACCGGGTCATCGCCAACGGCGCGATCGCCATCCGCGGCAACAAGATCGTCTGGATCGGCCGCGCCTCGGCCGCCAGGCGCGAGGTGGCGGCGAAGTCGACCATCGACGGCTCGGGCCAGATCGCCATGCCGGGCCTGATCGACGCCCACGTGCATACCGCGCAAACCCTGCTGCGCGGCAAGATCGCCGAGGTCGACAAGCGCCGGCCGGTGAAGATCCCGGTGTGGTGGAACTACTATGTGCCGTTCGAGAGCATGCTGACGGACGAGGACGTCTATCTGTCAGGCCTGCTGTGCTACGCCAACATGATCTCGGTCGGCACGACCTGCTTTGCCGAGGCGGGCGGGCCGCATCCGGATGCCATGGCGCGCGCGGCGATCGACACCGGCATCCGGGGCTTCGTGTCGCTCAACACGATCGACCAGGGCGAGCACTGGCCCAAGACCATGATCACCACGACCAAGAAGGCGCTCGACGGCAATGTCGGGCTGGTCAAGCGGTGGAAGGGGATCAGGGGCGGCACCGATCGCGTGCAGGCCTGGCTGTCGCTGCGCCAGATCATGACCTGCACGCCGGTTCTGATCGAGGCGATGGCCGAGGCGGCACGCGCGCTCGACGTGAAGATCCACACGCATCTGTGCGAGGGCGTCTACGAGATCGACTATTCGCTCGCCAAGTTCGGCAAGCGGCCGGCCGAATACCTGCAGAGCCTGGGCGCGCTCGACCGCCACATGCACTGCGCCCATTCGGTTCTCCTGTCGGAGAACGAGATGGACCTCTACGTGAAGCACAGGCCGTCGGCCTGCCACTGCGCCTTCGGCAACTATGCGATCGGCCCGCACCGATTGCTCGAGATGTGGCGGCGCGGCATCGATATCGGCCTCGGCACCGACGGCGCCGCCTCGTGGGGCACGCTCGACATCTTCCAGGTGGCGCACATGGCGCGTGTGGGCCAGCAGGCCGTCAACGGCACGCCATTTGCCTACCGCAACGTCATGCCGAGCGAGGAGATCCTCAAGGTCGCCACCAATGGCGGCGCGCGGGCGCTGGGGATCGAGAAGGAGATCGGCAGCCTCGAGGTCGGCAAGAAGGCCGATATCCTGCTGGTCGACCGCGCCGAGCTCGACCAGTCGCCGCTCCACGACATCTATTTCGTCGCGGCCAATATCGTCGTCGGCCGCGACGTCCGCACGGTGGTGATCGACGGCAACGTGGTGATGAAGGACCGCGAGCTGCTCACGGTCGACCGTGAGGAGATCCATCGCCGACTCGCCGAGCGCCTGCCGAAGCTGATGGACCGCTTCGACAAGATGACGGCATGACATTGCCGTCGTCCCGAGCGGAGCGAAGCGAAGTCGAGGGACCTCTTTTCCTCGATTTGCCGTGTGCCGGTCGAAAAAAGGTCTCTCCACTCCGCTCCGCT